>NZ_JBAGJD010000001.1:0-923745 GCF_036864815.1 Paenibacillus sp. A14 | reverse complement strand
CGCTGGCGTTACGAGTATTACGACAACGGCATGATGAGCAAAGTCATGCGGCCGGACGGCCAGGAAGTGATGTTCACGTACGACAGCTTGGGCCGCCGGATTGAGAAACGCTTCAACGGCGTAGTATACTGCTATATATGGGACGGGAACCAAATTCTGCATGAGTGGGCAGCGGAGAGCACGCAGGACAAGTATGAGGAAAAACCGGAGTTTGATTCAGTTGCACCTCAAGGAGCGGCAGAAAAGTTTAAGTACCTGATATCTCAACCTGCTGCTGCACAAGAACCCGACCCCGCGAGCCTGACGACCTGGGTGTTTGAGGACGGAACCTTCCGGCCGGCTGCCAAAATCACGGCCAATGGTACGTACAGCATCATCACCGACCATCTGGGCACCCCGGTAGAAATGTATGATGCACACGGGGAACGCGTTTGGGCCGCCGAATTGGATATTTACGGGGATATCCGCGGAATTTACCTCCGTGGCAAGAGAGCCGATTGCCCGTTCCGTTACCCGGGTCAATATGAGGACGTGGAAACGGGGCTATACTACAACCGCTTCCGCTATTACTCGCCGCATGAAGGGATGTATACGCAGCAGGACCCGATCGGGCTGGCGGGGAATAACCCGACGTTGTATGGGTATGTGTATGATCCGAATGTGGAAGCAGATGAATTTGGCTTAAAAAAATCAGGCAGTTCAAGAATAGGAACAGGACAGACTACAGGTGGAATGAATCGATCAACTTCTCAATGGCGAAATAGGTACGGCCCTGCATCAATGAGAGATCATCATCTAGGACCACAAGCATTATTAAATCAGGAGAAGTTTGTAACTCAATTGGAAAACAATGGTGTGAAAGATGCACAAAGATTCTTAGATAAAAGAATTTCCAGAATACCCCACGCTGAACATGCTAGATTACATGAGAATGGATGGAATAAAGATTGGTTAAAATGGCTTGATGAAAACCCGGATTTTACTATTAAGGATTTTGACAAAAATATTAAGGAAATGATGTATAAATACAATGTACCTAGAAGTAGTAGGAATGTAAAAATGTATGGGAGGAATTCTTCTGGTTGCTAAAAATGAATTCAATAAGGCGCTACGTTACTTAGACTTTGGTAATAATAAAACAGGGGAAATTTGTTTAAAAAATGCCATTGAAACTGCAAAAAAAGAAGGGGATACTATCACATTATTACAGGCAAGTTGTTGTTATGGCGACTTTCTATTTTTGATGGGAAGAAAAGAAGAAGCAAAATCTCACCTTTTGCGAGTGATATCTGATAACTCTAATACAGATGTACTTAGTTATGAGATAAATCGAGCGAAGGAATTGCTAAAAGAATTAAATAACTAGATGAAGATGCCTACCTAGATACTCTTCTTGAGGGAGATTATCCTTTTTGTTTCGGAGCACTATATTTTTTTGCTGATATCAAGGAAAATGAGATGACAAACCCAGTCCCTGGTTTCTGGCAATGTACCTGATCTTTTGAACAAAAACTCAACCAGTGGGAGGACTTTAATTTGACACAGGGATTAAGATAGCTTACAAGTAAGCAACCAGTTGTCGGGTAATGATCGGCAACTGGTTTTTTCAATTTGTTGTTGAAATGTTCTACTAAAGCCGATTCACTCGCCTTACAATCATATGGGAATAATGGTATTGGTAATACGTTTGGACCAACGAAAAGAACGCGCACGAAAGATCATTTGTTGGTAAGGCGAATTACTGGAATACACAAAAAGAAACCGCTCTAAAGGTGCACTCGACGTTAGTCGAATATAGGGATGTTGAATCATTCAATCGACCTTTAAGCAATTCTCAAATAAGGTTCAAATGGGGCTGTGGACGTGCTTGGCATGCTGCCGGGCGTCGGCGCCGTATTTGATGTGATTAATGCGGGGGTTAGTCTGGCACGCGGCGACTTTGTCGGCGCAGGGTTATCGCTCGTCTGTATGATTCCCGGGGGAAAAGCCGCCAGCAAGATCGGCAAAGCGGTGATCAAGGTTGGAGGCGAGAAAGTAATGAAGTTAGGCAAAAGCCAGATGGACAAGGTGCTCACGGCCGCGAAAAAGGTCATGAGCCAGACCGATATCATTCAGAAGCAAACTGGCAGAGCCGCAGACGCAGCTACAATTGGGATATCAATAACCGTCTAAAGTCGATCACGGACAACCTGACGAACAAGCAAACCAGCTTCCTTTACGACGATTTCGGCACCCTGATCGGTTCCGCAGGCTTTGACCGTTTGTTCCGAATGAGCGACAACGTAGGCAACCTGTATAGCAGCGGTCACAAGACCGACCGTAAGTACGGCGTAGGCGGTCAACTGTTGGAGTTTGACGGCATACGGTACAGCTACGATGAAGAAGGCAATCTGATTGAGAAGATAGAGGCCGACGGAACACACTGGCGTTACGATTATTATGGTAATGGCATGATGAGCAAAGTCGTACGGCCAGACGGTAGAGAAGTTACCTTCACGTATGATCCTCTTGGAAGGCGAATTGAAAAAGAGTATGATGGCATTAAAACAACCTATGTGTGGGACGGAAATACGATCCTTCACGAGTGGAAGGACGAACCGCAAACCGCAACAACGTGGGTATTCGATGACGGCACCTTCCAACCGGCAGCAAAACTGACGCCGGAAGGGCGTTTTAGTATCGTAAATGACCACTTGGGAACACCGGTGGAAATGTACGATGAACAAGGTGAACGTGTCTGGGCTGCTGAACTGGATATCTACGGAAATGTTCAGTGGACTGGCCTGAAAGGCAATCGACTGGATTGCCCCTTCCGTTACCAAGGGCAGTATGAAGATGAGGAAACGGGGCTGTACTATAACCGCTTCCGTTATTACTCGCCGTATGAGGGGATGTATACGCAGCAGGATCCGCTGGGGCTTAAGGGTGGGATAGTGCTTTACGGGTATGTAAGTGACCCGAATGCTTGGGTGGATCCATTTGGGTTGTTTGGCTTAATAAGATATAGACCTCATGTTTCGCTTAGTGCTAAACCAGGAGCTAGGGAAACTGCTATCCATCGAGCGTGGGCACTTGAAAAAAAATTAATATTAGCTACAGACAGGGGTACTAGAAATTGGTCAGCAGAAGAAATTGAACTCATTAAAAGTACCCCTAATTCAAGGTTACTTAGTGAAATGTCAGCTCAAGGTTACACTGGCCATCATATTAACAGCGTAGAGGGTAATGGTTCTTTAGGTCGTAAGTGGAAGGGGGATCCGAGAAATATAGTATTTTTATCTAATCATAGGACCGATAATGAGCACGTGTATTCAGACCAAGGACATAGGGGATCTACACAAAATGCAACACGAGGCAGGTTAATTGATCGTCAGGCAATGCTTGATCAAGCAGAGAAAGGTAGGAATCCAATAAAATGCAAACGCTAGAAACTTCTTTATCCAATTTTGCCGAAGCGTTTAACAAATACAATTACACCTATGGAGCTTCGCAAGAGGGCAAATTACTTCATAGGTCTGAGGCCCAAAGTGTGAATGTAGATAGCCGAATCCCACTCTCGTCAGAACTCAAGTTTTTTTACGAAACCTATGAGATGGTGGGTACAGTTTATAAACGTGGACATCAACTTGATGTATTGAATATTGAGATTGGAGGAGCACCTGTTTATCTCTATCCACTAGATTTATTAGCAGCAAGACAAAATGGATTCAGATGGATTGGCAGACAAGAACCTTTCAAAGAAAATCCTAAATGGAACCCGTCATGGGTAGTCATTGCAGATAAGAACGATGATCCAATCATTGTTGATACAGCTAAAAAAGGGTCTCCAGTATATGCCAGCTATGAAGGCGGAGATGAATTTCCATTATGTGATTCTCTAGCCACGTTTTTTGACGCATTAGCTATCATTCTTGAAACAGTCAATAAATTTGACGGGGATGTTATTGATGAAGAGACACTAGAGGTTAAGAGTGATTATGTCGAGACGTTGGAGCCCTTACTTGAAGAAGTTATTGGTCCAGAATACACCAAAAATATGTTCGAGTATTTATCTTATAGGGAGTAATGGTAAATACAAGATAGTGGGAGAGGTTTAACGTTTTTTAACTATCTTAACGGGGGCTTTTTAAGTAACTTTGTAGTTTAGATAAATTTTATGAATTTCTTGACCTTGATTGGCTTCTAGCCTTTTCAAGGTTTTATTTTTTACATCGATAAATAGATGGAGTATGATGCAACCGGCCGTCTGATCCAGGAATGGCGGGATAAATATTGGATCGCCAACAAGTATGATGAACTCGGCAACCGGACGGAGGTAAGCAGCAGCCTGGGCGCACACATCAAGATGGAACGGGATATGCTGGGTCAGATTAGCCAGTTGCAGGCCGAGCAAAAAGGGCAGGGGCAAGAGCCGACTGGCCCCGGTACGGCCTCGACGGGAACGGCCATGCCATGGACGGCACAAATGTCTTACAACAACGGGGCCAGTAACGAGTTCGATAAAATCTTCCGCATGGCGGATGATGTCGGGAACCTGTACAGCTGCGGCCTGTGCACGGACCGGAAATATGGCGCGGGCGGGCGCTTGCTGGAGTCCGAAGGAACGAAGTACAGCTATGACGAGGAAGGCCGACTGATCGAAAAGGTGGACCCGGACAAAACACGCTGGCGTTACGAGTATTACGACAACGGCATGATGAGCAAAGTCATGCGGCCGGACGGCCAGGAAGTGATGTTCACGTACGACAGCTTGGGCCGCCGGATTGAGAAACGCTTCAACGGCGTAGTATACTGCTATATATGGGACGGGAACCAAATTCTGCATGAGTGGGCAGCGGAGAGCACGCAGGACAAGTATGAGGAAAAACCGGAGTTTGATTCAGTTGCACCTCAAGGAGCGGCAGAAAAGTTTAAGTACCTGATATCTCAACCTGCTGCTGCACAAGAACCCGACCCCGCGAGCCTGACGACCTGGGTGTTTGAGGACGGAACCTTCCGGCCGGCTGCCAAAATCACGGCCAATGGTACGTACAGCATCATCACCGACCATCTGGGCACCCCGGTAGAAATGTATGATGCACACGGGGAACGCGTTTGGGCCGCCGAATTGGATATTTACGGGGATATCCGCGGAATTTACCTCCGTGGCAAGAGAGCCGATTGCCCGTTCCGATACCCGGGTCAATACGAGGACGTGGAAACGGGGCTATACTACAAACCGCTTCCGCTATTACTCGCCGCATGAAGGGATGTATACGCAGCAGGACCCTATAGGGCTGGCGGGGAATAACCCGACGTTGTATGGGTATGTGTATGATCCGAATACGGAAGTGGACGTATTTGGGCTGAGTAAGAATGGGTGTATTCCTGGGGGGAAGGGTGAAGCTGGAAGTAGAACCTTTTACACCGTACAAAATTCTATCGATGAAACTAGGTTATTAAAAGGTGGAGAACCTTGGCCTACTGCACCGCATAAGGCTCATCTGGGTGAGGGAGTCTACGCTTGGGATAATAAAGTTAGTGCTCTTGATTACTTGGATTTAAAGCTCAAGAGAAATCCAAGTGCTGATTTGAAAATTATTGAATTCAGTGTTGCAAAAAGTGATCTAGCTAAATTTAAATCTTTTGATGTGGATGGATTAAGCTCAGAAGAAACAGCTTTAATAGTTGGTTAAGTCGTTTTAGTAAATTATTGGACGGTACTCCTGACCATGGTTATGAGTATATTACTAGGGGAACTAATTTTGGAAAAGAGAACTTTTTTGACAAGTCCATAATGAAATATTTAAAATTTTGATAAGGATGGGTGGTAGTTTTTTTGAATCTAGTTGAACATACCTACAGAGTTTTTAAGTCCACATGGGGGATCTACGTTAAAATAATTGCAGAGTATACTTCAATATCAAATTACAATGCTCAAGATGATATGATAGAAGTATGCGATGGGTTAAAATTGGCTTTTGCCAAGCATCAAGTAGTAGATGAAGATACTCTTGTTGAAGGAGATATTATTTATTTAATTGAAGGTTTGAAAAAAGTAAGCGACCAAATTTTAGGTAAATCAATTTATAATAAAGATACGATAATAGTTATCCACTCAATAAACATAGCTCCGTGTGATTTTCAGGAAGAGGGTTTAGTAGCTGCTATAATTGAATGGGCTTCTATAGCATTCGGTTTTGAAGTACCTCCAATTGTTGTTACCTTTAATAAAGAAATAAACAAGTATGAATTTCTCTATTAATTGGGTGCTAGGCGGGCTTATTGGTTTGCAAGTAATATGTTCTCTAAGAGAGCGAATTGCTACACTGAAAATAAAACCCAGTGTGTATTTATGGCCTGTTTGTATCATAAGTGGAAAACAGGGAGAAATGCCAGAACTGTTTGATATTTTACCCAGTGATCATGTGTACCAAAGTCCATGAGGTATTGGCATGATTGTGAGATGATTAATGAACTTCTCTATGAAGTATGTGAGTATCGTATCTATAGTCTGAATGACACTCCTCAAAAAAGTGTGGAAATTCTATTATTTAGTTGTATTCCGTACGATTATTTTTCCATTAAAATACTTAGAGAAAAAGAAGGATTAAGCACACCGATAATAGAGCATCCATTACTTCAAACCAAATTAGCGGAAATTCCAAAGGATAAGCCGGGCTATAATCCAGATGAAGACGAGGTTTTGCAATATGTACTTCAGAATGAGAAAGTGCCAGACTGGCAACGAGTGATGCGCTAATTCCGGAGGAGAATAAGGACATGCATAATTCCGCATTGATACAGCTTAGTGAGAAGCTGGCCTATGATGAAGCGGCAAGTGTACTGGGAGAAGTTGCATTGGCTCTCGAATAACCGGAGGTTTATTTTGCAACATATGAGCAGCGTCTTGAGGAGAGAGGGATAGATGAGACGGTTGAGGATTTAGCCTGGATTGCATTGGTTGATGCCTTGATTGAGCGGGAACTGGCATTTGAAATCGATTGGAAGGATTCGGGAATATACGTATACGATGTGGTCGATGAACTGCTGAATAGGAAGGGGATACCAGTTCCGGATTGGGTAGAGTTTGAGGATGAGAGCTATGGTGGTTACTCTCCGAATCAGTTTAAATCGGAAGTATCTAAAAAACTTAACGAGCACGGAATGGGACTAGCTTATTTAAATATAGATAGTGACTCCTACATTCTTGTTACTATTCTTTTGGTAGATTTGGCTGATATCAAGCAACTGGCTGCAGAAGCAGGTTTCAGCATTAAAGACACTTTTGTGTAAGTATAATTGGTTAATAGCCATATAGAGTAGGGACGGTTGCGAGTAGCAAGCTAATATGTTGGAAACTTGATAGACCTTGATTGGCCACTAGCCTTTCGAGGTCTTTTTTGTCATAAAGAATGTAGTTGGATATGAATTGCCGCGCTGGCGTTACGAGTATTACGACAACGGCATGATGAGCAAAGTCATGCGGCCAGACGGCCAGGAAGTGGTGTTCACGTACGACAGCTTGGGCCGCCGGATTGAGAAGCGCTTCAATGGCGTAGTATACTGCTATATATGGGACGGGAACCAAATTTTGCATGAGTAGGCAGCGGAGAGCAAACCAGGAGAGCAGGAAGGAAACCCTAACATCATGGTTTTCCGGAACAATTTAAAGATATTTTTAAACAAATGGCAGACATTGATGTCAATGATCCTAAATATTTTTTCGATTTAAGCAAAAAACAACACACTAAAAAGCCTGGAATTCACACTAATAGTAGTAAGTTGGGTAAGAACTGGAATATTATTTGGAAGAATATTTTGAATGAATCTAAAATTAAATTTTCAAATTCTTCAAAACAAGAGATGAAAACTTATTTTGAGATGGTATTAGACAGTATGGCAAAGAAAAGCAAAATAAATTCTAGAAGTTCTACGTCAATTAAAAATTATTCGTATAAGAGGTGAGACTTTGTTTAAAAAGAGAAGCTTTGAGGACGTAGTAGATGGTTTGCAAAGGAGAAAAAACTCAGTTGCTGTTAGCGAATTATTTCCAAAGGAGTACTTATGGGTTTGTGAAAATTTGGCGGATAATAAAATATCCGAAGACTGCGTTCTCCTTTCGTATGAAAAAGCAAAACAGTATAATAAGGATTACCGTAAAGATTTTACTGAATTTGAAGGAGAACTATGGATATTTGGAGAAAGCGGACAGGGGGATTTATGGTTAATTAATTCAAACAATAATTTAAATAGTTTAATTTACTTTTATGATCATGACCTAGGGGATTTTTCATCTAAACATGCATTAAGTTTAAATATAAACCTAAAAGAATGGTTTATACTGGCTGACCTAATATCACAAATGGAGGGACTTATAGATACACAAGCCGACGTTTATTTTGATGAAAATTTGAACCTTAAAGCCGTGTATAGACAGGAGTTGCTTACTGAAATTGAAAAAATAAAAAAAGGGTTATCGAGTATTTACCCATTCGAACTATAAACCTTATAAAGGAGGTAAGCCTTCTATCATACTCTTTGAGTTATACTTTTTTTGAAAATATAGAAGATGAATTTGGTCAGCGTCCAAATGATGTTGTATTGGGATTTTTAATTCACCTTAATGGTTTGGACAATATCACATTTACTAGAGATATTGTTTCAGAGTTTGGAGATATGGATTATGTCGATTGTAAATTTCAGGAATTAACAAGTGCTTTAAAAAAAGAAATACTTGAAATGGAACAAACATATCTCCAAGCAATGCAGAATTTTCTCGAAAAAAGATTAGGTACTGATCTGACATATAAATGAGAAATCAAAGCTTTCTTACTAAATCAATATGAAATTGAAGAAGTCTCGAAAGGAAGATTGAACCCGAATGGAATCTCATTAATAAGGGTGAATAGTGCAGATATGCACAGGAAAAACAAGGAACTTTGCGTTTCCTGATCGCCAAGTAGGATTATTAAAGGGTCATCTGTTGGAGAAAAAATAATTTTAAAATTTTTGATCCGGAAATAGGGGGATATGATGATTATCCTGGATTAGAGTCACAAGTAAATAGGGATCCTTAAAACAACTCGAAACCATGGAACAGATAAAAGTATTAATAAATATTGTCGGAAAGTAGGCAACTTTAAATAATGGCGAATACTGAAAAATTGATTCAATGGATCGAGAATGGAAAGCAATTAGGAAATGTTTTTTCATTTGATATAAATGGGAAAACCATTTGGTCGTCTGTCGGTATACAAAAATGGCAAGGAATATATAAAGTTTACGTGGACGAAATTGATGAAGAAAATATGGTCGCGGAAAAGTACTTAAGAGAGGAAATGAAGGAATTTACCAATCTGCGTGAAGCTATAAAATTTATAGAACAAAATACTCAAACTAATTTATTGGATATGCAAATTTGTAAAGGGCGGAGAGTATTCAATCCAAATTTCGATTAGTAAGCTAAACAACAACATAATGCGATGTTACGAATTTGATCATAGTAGGAGATTTTGCATGATTGTTTGTATACAGCACGTTACCTTGATTTTAAAGAATGTTCAGGCGAGTTGGAAAAACCTGAGTTTGATTTGACCGCACTGCAAGGTCATCTATTTGTACAGCGAATAAATGGGCAAAAGGAGCAAGTGAAGTTTTAGTGGAAGGAGGAATACCTGGCAGTGCTATTATAGACTGTCATGGTTAAACGTTATGAAGGATAGTTTGAAACAGTTTCTGGAATATTCTGATTCTGATGAGGAGTTAGCAAATTATATTAGAATAAACGCAGATTGGAATGAAGAGTCATTTATAAAAATGATGAAGCTAATTAGGAAGGTGATTGGAGACTATTCTGATAGTCCTTACTATCACAAAGCATTTGTGTTCTATTGCATGGAAATTATAAGAATAATAATTGAAACAATTTCCTGTATAGAATTCTGCAACTCATGGCCAGAGGGGTATACACAGGAAAGTTACAGATATTTTATAGCAGAAAGAATTGAGAAATTAAAAATACTAAAGAAAGATTTTATTATGTCACTGTAATAAGAGAAGTGTATTTCTCTTTGTTAATTAAACATTTTTCAGATACGATATAGCTTAATCCAATTTGAAATAAACGAGTAGTAATAAATCCTGGATGTATACAGTTCTACACAAAATGCAACTCAACAAAAAAAGACAACTCCTCAGGATTAGAAATCCAGTAAGTAGTTGTCTTCTTCCTATTCAAGGCTATAAAGTTGACAATTATAGAGCCTACTTACTTTAATTTATTATACTTTCATGATGCGCTAGTAGAATCTATAAAGGTAGGGGAGCATGAGATCAATATTTTCATTGAATCTATAGATGTACTGCCAGAGCAAAAAGCTACCTCGTAAACCATCTACAGTGCGCCTCACGGGTTTCCTTTCGTATCAATCTGTAGGAAGAACATAGCGATATAAATTCCTTCTATTTCCTTCAAATGAACGGATAGGCATTACGGATCCTTACAAGGTAAAGGTGACGACAAACTAATACGAAAAAGACCAAGCCCCCTCGGGAAGCTGATTTCCTTGAGGGCTTGGTCCACTTCTATGATTTACACTGCAATAGCCTTCAAATCCGGTGAAACCATCAGCTTAGCCTCGGTTGCCTTCTGAACGTCTTCCACCGACAAACCCGAAGCGATTTCCTTCAGTAGCAGCCCTTTGCCTGGAATCACATCGATGACGGCCATTTCGGTAACGATGGTCTTTACAACATTTACGGCGGTCAGGGGGAGCTTGCAGGTTTTCAGGATTTTCGGCGCTCCGTCTTTGGTCAGATGCTCCATGGCTACGATCACCCGCTTGGCTCCAACCACCAAATCCATGGCCCCGCCCATACCCGGCACTTTTTTCCCGGGAATCATCCAGCTTGCCAGGTTGCCTTGCTCATCGACCTCCAGGGCGCCCAGAACGGTGATGTCTACATGCCCTCCGCGAATAATGGAAAAAGATAGCGTACTGTCGATAAAACAAGCTCCTTTTACGGTAGTTACGTAGTTTCCGCCAGCATCGATACAATCGAGTCTTTCCTTTCCCTGAGCCGCTTTGGGACCTACGCCGACAATTCCATTCTCAGCCTGCAGCGTAATATGCACGTTTTCAGGGATATAGTCCACCGCCATGGTAGGCAGGCCGATTCCAAGGTTGACGATATCGCCGTCTTTAAATTCCCGGGCTATTCTTCTAACGATTAATTCTCGGTTATTCATACTTAATCTCCCACCTTTACGATCGCATCGACAAAGATTCCGGGGACGTTGACATGATTGGGATCAATGTCCCCTGCCTTTACGTATTCGTCCGTCTGTGCAATGACATACTCGGCAGCCGTTGCCATAACAATATTGAAGTTGCGTGAAGAGCCGTTGATGACCAGGTTCCCCGCTTCATCCCC
The DNA here is from genome assembly GCF_036864815.1 of Paenibacillus sp. A14. Taxonomy (NCBI): domain Bacteria; kingdom Bacillati; phylum Bacillota; class Bacilli; order Caryophanales; family Paenibacillaceae; genus Paenibacillus; species Paenibacillus sp. A14. The sequence goes on along the minus strand of NZ_JBAGJD010000001.1, from coordinate 912,330 downwards.
CTTATGGGCGCGAATTAACGCCACGTCCGCTTTGAGCGGTAGCTCCAGCAAATATTCCCGTCCGTCTATCTCCAGCTTTTGTTTACCTGCCTCGACAACGGTGCCTACGCCTACAGGGGTTAAAACACCGCCCAAGCCCGCTCCTCCCGCGCGGATTTTTTCCGCGAGCGTGCCTTGCGGGAAGAGCTGCACATCCGCTTCTTTCGTCATCAGGAGTCTCCCCGTTTCCGGATTGGCGCCGATGTAGGAAGCAAAAATCCGCTTTACTCGGCCGCTTTTCACAAGCTCATAGATCGATAGTTCCGATGTGCCCGTGTCGTTGGAAATTACGGTTATATTGCCGGCGGAATTAGTGTCGACCAGCGCGCGCACCAGCTCTTCCGGATAACCTCCGGCGAGAAAACCGCCGACCATCACCGTATCCCCATCTTTCACCTTCTTAACCGCTTCTTCCGCAGAGATGATTTTGTTCATCATGTTTCTCCCACCCTTATCTGATTTTTAGGGAAACTAACTTTCTTGGAGATAATCGTGGATGACTCTCGCATAGGGCAGCGTTAAATCGGCGATAAAATGTTTTCCGCCAACATAAGCTTTCACTGGCAAGTCGGCCACAGGGGCATTGACGTGGGGGACCAGGAATAATCTGGAGGGCCCTGACCAGGCGCCTTTTACCGTGATGTTTTCCAGATTATACGCCACTAACTGAGCGATTTTCGGAGTGCCGTCAACATCGGGGATTAATTTTAAATTAACCTGGGTTTTGGCGATCGATTTAGCCGTTTCCGCTTCATCGAGAAAGTGATATTTGAAAGGCATCGTTCCCATGGCCACCAGGACGTTATTATAGTGCAATGTGCCCGTCAGCGTCTCGGTTTCTTCGACTCTCAAGCGAGGTTTCGCCCATTTTTTCGGAAATCCCCAGATTTCCCGTCCCCCGAGAATAGCGGGCGCGTTGTCCAAATACATTTGCGCGACAAAATTGCACGGCTTTCCTTGAAAAGTACACGGAATAACAATCCCGCTTTCCTCATAGCTTCCCAAACCGGACGAATCGGGCATCTTGATCCACTCATACGAAACGGTGTTGCTTCCGTCCGGCTCAAGCGGTTCTGGGACCGCCTGTCTAATCGTGGCGGGATCGGATTCATAAGTAATGATAAAAAATTCCCGGTTAATGAAACGGCATGGCGGCCGTCCGTAACTGGCGCTGGCCGCAGGCATCGATTGCAGTGAAAGTACCTCTTTTTGATTCATAACGATCTCGCTCTCCCTTTTTTAGTTAAATGAGTGCATTCTCAACCAGCATCGCGATTCCCATGCCCGTTCCGATGCATAACGAGGCTATGCCGTAACGTGAAGATCTTCGTATCATTTCGTGAACCAGCGTAACCAATATTCTAGCGCCGCTTGCCCCGACAGGATGCCCGATTGCGATTGCGCCGCCATTAACATTGACCTTGTCCGGACGGATCCCAAGCTCCTTCAATACCGCAACTGCTTGCGCGGCGAAGGCTTCATTAATTTCAAAAAGATCGATGTCATCGATGGACATTCCCTGGCGTTTAAGAAGCGACGAAATGGCTTTCACCGGTCCCATTCCCATATAGGCGGGATCGACGCCGACCAACGAGTAACCCTTGATATATGCCAGCGGTTTTAACGCAAGCCCTTTACATTTGTCTTCCGATACGACGAGTGCGGCCGCCGCACCATCATTGATTCCCGAAGCATTTCCTGCGGTAACCGTTCCGTCCCTCTTAAACGCGGGCTTTAAACTGGAGAGTTTTTCCTTGGTGGTATCTCCTCTTACGTGTTCGTCTTCCGCGAAACTGATCGTTTCTTTTTTGGTTTTGATCGTGACCGGAACGATCTGTTCCGCAAAAACCTTTTTGTTTCTGGCTTCCGCGGCCTTTATCTGGCTTTGGTAGGAAAATTCATCCTGTTCAAGTCTAGAAATTTCATATTTTTCGGCAACATTTTCTGCGGTAATTCCCATATGGTATTTGTTGATTGGGCACGTAAGGCCGTCGTTCACCAAGGAGTCGACCAGTTCGCCGTTGCCCAGTCTGTAGCCGTTTCGGGCATCGCTTAGCAGATAAGGGGCGTTGGACATGCTCTCCATGCCTCCGGCCATGACGATGCTGCTTTGCTCCGCCAATATGGATTCGTAAGCTAATGCAATGGCATGAAGTCCTGAACCGCAAACCGTGTTGATCGTTGATGCGGGCACATCGATGGGGATGTCGGCTTTGAGCGCCGCCTGTCTGGCGGGGTTCTGGCCAACGCCCGCCTGAAGGACATTTCCCAGAAAGACTTGATCAATCTTAGCCGGCTCTAGTTTGCTTTGCTGAAGGCATGCTGTCATCACGTTGGCCCCCAGTTCGGGAGCGCTTAAAGGCGCAAGGGTTTTGTTAAAGGAGCCGACCGCCGTTCTCAATGGGCTTACTAGTGCAACTTTTTTCATAAACACTCACAATCCTTTCGTTGTGTTTAAGACAAAAAAATCCGTGACTGCATTTTATTTCGTGTTTTCCTCAGATTTAAGAACCACACCAGCTTTGAGATCCATGGCATCGGAAATTACAGCGAATGAAACACTGAGCATGACGACCTTGCGTTATCCATCATTTTTTGACAGTCTTCACTTCTTCCTTTAATTGGAATTTTGTAGCGGTTTTAATCTTAGTTCTAATGCCCAATTTGCTCAATGTTTAAATATAAACATAAAATTTAAAAACAATATATATAATGCCAAATAATCCAATATATCTCATTATTGCTTATATTTCCTGGATTTTTCTGAATTTTTCTGAATGTTTCTGCAAATAAAGGAACAAATGTTATATAATAGGAGAAAATGATTGCTAATTTCCAAATGGAGAACGATTTTAAGCTTTCCTGAACTTTGAGGGGAATATCTGAAAATAAACAGAATTTATAGATATAACCGAAATATCAATTTGGAGGAGCCGTGATGGATTGGACTAGGGGCAGCGGTTTAATTGAATATGTCGGGGAGGCGAGATTGGTTTTCGACCACCCGGATTTCCGCATGGAAAAAGCGGACCTTAACCAGATTTTCGCAAACTATGACGGCATTGGGTCAATTTTTTTACGGCGCGAGCCTTTGGTTGGGAACGGACACCGTGATTATCCTTCCGGCGGAAGACGAAGAGATGCGCGTTTATTAAGCTAATCGTTGATGGGGACACCTATCAGATACTATCGCTGGAGTTGTCCAGGGAAGAGATCAGGCACCCCGTTCAGTTAACGGAGGTCAATTTATCAGCACCGCGCAGCCCCAAAAAACTGCTTGTATTTTGAACTTGGCGGAGGTTTGGTTCAGGTGACTTATTTGGCCGGACAGGCTTCGGTTCGTTTCTGGCAGGATTTGAAAAAATGCGAGTTCTTCCAACTTGCCGAAAATGAGAGGTTTGCGGATTTCGATCATGAGTGGCGTAACGGGTTCCGAAGGGAGTCAGTATTTTGTTGGACCAGGATTCCATCCAGGCGATGCTTGACGCGGTGAACCGGGTGTTGGGCGAATAGCGGGGTGAAGCCATGTCGTTCAAAAAGATGGGGCGTCCTCCATCTGACAATCCCAAAAGTGAAAAGATTGAAGTACGTGTCGATCAAGAAATGATGAGCAAGCTCGATGCTTCCGCTGAGAAGCTGAATATGACATGTTAAGATATCGTGAGCAGAGGGATTGAGATGGAATATAACGATCTCCAAAAATAAAGAAGGAAGCGGCTCGTAAACGAAGCGAGTTGCTTTCAGGATTTCAAGTAAGATAAGCGAAGAGGAGCTTGCTCGAACTAACGAAAGCTCCTCTTCTCCGTTTTTTTAAATCCGTTGGTACACGGTTGGTACATTCAGCGTTTTTGAGCATAAAAAAGTTGCGGTCAAAAGCCCCGCAACCGTTGATTTTATAATGGTCGAGACGACAGGATTTGAACCTGCGACCTCTTGCTCCCGAAGCAAGCGCTCTACCAAGCTGAGCCACGTCTCGGCACGCAAAAATAAATGGTGGAAACATTAATAAATTATACTCCTTTCCCTCGAACTGTAAAGGGGGTTTTTCATGTTTTTTGTGGGCTTGCGATTCAGTCCGGCCCCATTGACGGCGGCTGTTTGGTTTTATATAATGGATGGTGATTTAATTGCAAATTGATTAAACTTTGAAGAGGAATATTAGTTTTCGATTCTGCCACCCAGAGAGCCGGTGTTTGGTGCAAGCCGGTTGGAGAATGGAGATGAACTCGCCTCGGAGTTATGATGCAAAACATCATCGTCTTACCCGCGTTAAGGGTGTAAAGGGAGCGAACGACAAAGCATGTCCGACGCTAACTAGGGTGGTACCACGGGAAATTTCCTCTCGTCCCTAGCGATGATACGCTATGGATCGGGAGGTTTTTTTATATTCTGCACAGGATATATTTGACAATGAATGATTTTAGGGAGGATTACATTATGGCGGACAAAAACGTGCCACACGACGTTTACCAAGCCCAAAACATCGAACCGAAATGGCAAGCTTACTGGGAGAACAATAAAACGTTTAAAACGAAAGAAGATGAGGGGAAACCGAAGTTTTACGCGTTGGATATGTTCCCTTACCCTTCCGGCGCGGGGCTGCATGTAGGCCATCCGGAAGGCTATACGGCTACGGATATCGTATCCCGCTTCAAGCGGATGCGCGGCTATAATGTGCTTCATCCGATGGGCTGGGATGCCTTCGGTCTGCCGGCGGAGCAGCACGCCCTGGATACCGGCGAGCACCCGCGGGATATCACGGTCAAGAATATCAACAACTTCCGGCGCCAGATCAAATCGCTCGGTTTCTCGTACGATTGGGACCGGGAGATCAGTACGACCGATCCGGAGTACTATAAATGGACGCAGTGGATTTTCATCCAGCTTTACAAGAAGGGCTTGGCTTACGTGGCCGAAGTGCCGGTGAACTGGTGCCCTGCCCTCGGAACAGTGTTGGCCAACGAGGAAGTCATCGACGGCAAGAGCGAACGCGGCGGACATCCGGTCATCCGGAAGCCGATGCGCCAGTGGGTGTTGAAAATTACGGAGTATGCCGAGCGTTTGCTCGAGGATCTGGAAGAGCTTGATTGGTCCGAAAGCATCAAGGATATGCAGCGCAACTGGATCGGCAAATCCGAAGGCGCGGAAGTGGTATTCTCGATTGAGGGGAATGAGGACTCGCTCACCGTGTTTACGACCCGCCCCGACACCTTGTTTGGCGCAAGCTACGCGGTGCTGGCTCCCGAGCATGAATTGGTGGAGAAGATCACGACCGAAGCGCAGCGCGAAGCCGTAAAGGCTTACCAGGAGCAGGCGGCGCGCAAGAGCGATCTGGAGCGGACCGATTTGGCGAAGGAGAAGACCGGTGTATTCACCGGCGCTTATGCCGTAAACCCGGTGAACGGGGCCAAGCTGCCGATCTGGATTGCGGATTACGTGCTTGCCGGATACGGGACCGGAGCGATAATGGCCGTGCCGGGTCATGATGAGCGCGACTACGAATTCGCCAAGCAGTTCGATCTGCCGATTATCGAAGTGGTGGAAGGCGGCGATTTGTCCAAAGAGGCATATGCCGGGGACGGACCGCATGTGAATTCCGACTTCCTCAACGGATTGCGCAATGAAGAGGCGATCAAGAAAATGATAGCCTGGCTCGAAGAGAACGGTAAGGGGAAAGGCAAAATAACCTACCGTCTGCGCGATTGGCTGTTCAGCCGGCAGCGGTACTGGGGCGAGCCGATTCCGATTCTCCATCTGGAAGACGGCACGATGAAGCCGGTGCCGGAAGATCAGCTTCCGCTCGTTCTGCCGGATGTGGAAGCGATCAAGCCGTCCGGTACGGGAGAATCCCCGCTGGCCAATGTAACCGAGTGGGTGAACACGACCGATCCGGAAACCGGGATGCCGGCCCGCCGGGAAACGAATACGATGCCGCAGTGGGCGGGAAGCTGCTGGTACTACTTGCGGTATATTGATCCGCACAATGACAAGGAGCTTTGCTCCATGGAGAAGCAGCAGGAATGGCTGCCGGTCGATTTGTACATCGGCGGAGCCGAACACGCGGTTCTTCACCTGCTGTATGCGCGGTTCTGGCATAAAGTCCTCTACGATCTCGGCGTCGTGTCGACGAAGGAACCGTTCCACAAGCTGGTCAACCAAGGGATGATTCTCGGTACGAACAATGAGAAGATGAGCAAGTCGCGCGGGAATGTCATCAATCCGGACGAAATTGTGAACGAGTACGGGGCGGATACGCTGCGGGTTTACGAAATGTTCATGGGGCCGCTGGAAGCGACCAAGCCTTGGAACGCCAACGGCGTTGAAGGGACTCACCGCTTCTTGTCCCGCGTTTGGCGCTTGTTTGTGGCCGAGGACGGTGGTCTGAACGCGAAGATTGTGGACGGCGAAGGCAGCGACGAATTCAAGCGGACCTGGCATAAGACGGTCAAAAAGGTAACGGAAGATTTCGAAGCATTGCGTTTCAACACGGCGATCAGCCAACTGATGATTTTTGTCAACGAAGCCTATAAGACTGATGTTGTTCCGAAAGCGGCGGCGGAGAACTTCGTGCAAATGCTGTCCCCGTTGGCGCCGCATCTGGCGGAAGAATTGTGGGAGAGCCTGGGCCACAAAGAGACGGTGACCTATGAACCATGGCCGACTTATGACGAGGCTTGGACGGTGGACGCCGAAGTGGAAATCGTCGTCCAGGTCAACGGCAAAATCGTCGACCGGACGAAGATTTCCAAGGACCTGGACCAAGCGGCCATGCAGGAGCATGCGTTTGCCCTTCCGAACGTGAAGCAGGCGGTGGAAGGCAAGACGGTCCGGAAAGTGATCGCCGTGCCCGGCAAGCTTGTAAACATCGTCGTCGGCTAAGCTTCCTTGTCCGGGGCGATTCCCGGTTCCGTGCCGAACAGAACATCGAGCCGGCCCAGATCCTCGTCGTACTTCCGGTGGGTCGTTTGAATGAGCCGCTGAAAAACATCCTGAAGCCCGTTTTCCAGCACGGCGATGCCTTCCGCGGTCACGCCGCCCGGGACCGCGACCCGCCGTTGCAGTTCCTGCGGTGTGAAGCCGCCCTCGGTCAACAGTTTGCCCGTGCCGTGCAGCATTTCTGCCCCCAGCCTGACCGCCTCGGGGAGGGTGATTCCCGTGAGTCTTGCGGCCTCTTGCGCCCATTGCTGAAGAATAAAAGCGATGAAGGCCGGACCGCAGCTGGCGATGTCCGAGGCGATTCTCGTCTCGCTCTCCCGGATGGCTACCGGCAGGCTGACCGAGGACATGAGCTGCTCCAGCAGCAGCCGGTCCTCGGGCAGGATACGGCTGCCGTAAACGCAGAGCGATGCTCCGGCCAGGGCAGAGTGCGTAATGCTGGGGATGATCTTGGCGACCTTGGAGGGAATGCGTCCCTCCAGCACGGCAATCCCCACAGGGCTGGTAATGGATACGACGATTTGCCCTTCGTTTAATACGCCCGTCAGCTCTGAGACGACGGACGGATAATCGAGCGGCTTCACGCATAAAAAGACGATATGGCTCCCGTTTACGGCGTCCGCATTACAGTCGGTAATGCGAAGTCCGGGATGCCGATTCGCCAGCAGTTCCGCTTTCGGCATGGAACGGTTGCTGGCGCAAATATGATGCGGGTGCAGTGCACCGGAACGCAGGAAAGCTTCGATCAGCAAGCTTCCCATTGATCCTGTTCCGATGAAAGCTACTTTCATCCCGGTTCCCCCTTCCGTGCGCAACCTGTTTTTATGCACAACCTATTTATATATATGCATCTTGATGGGATTTTCATGACCATGACTTCGGTGTGAATGTGAACCATATAAGAAGCAGAAAGGTGTGTACAGGTTGAAGAGGGGATATGTGATGACGGCGATCGTATCGGCGGTGATCGGAGCGGGTCTGATGCTCTTGGCGCTTGGCGCGGGCCAACCATCCGGGATCGAAGGATGGACGCCGTTAAACGAGAGCGTCGCCGATGCGGTGGCAAGAGCGGGAATCGACGGCGAGGGGCCTGCCGGGAAGGCGCCTTCCGGCGGTCTGAGTGCGGACAAACCTGAGACGAATGCGGGCTCCCTACAAAAGAATGCCGCCGCTTCAAGTCAGGATGCTCCGGTTGCAGCAGGAGGGCAGGCCCTCGGGAACAAATCCGATACCGAACCAAGCACGCTTGGGCAAAGCGGCTTGATCAGCATCAATACCGCCGGAACGGACCAATTGCAGGAAATTCCCGGTATCGGCGAGAAGAAGGCGAAGGCAATCGTGGACTACAGGAACGAACACGGGCCGTTTAAATCGGTGAATGAGTTGACGAATGTCAAGGGAATCGGCGAGAAGATGCTGGAAAAAATGAAGCCTCATATCGGGCTGTAAGAACAGGGGTTATGGCAGGGATGATACCGGATCATCGTAAAGATTGGGATACGTATTTCATGGATATCGCTTATATGGTGTCGACGCGTTCCCAGTGCAGCCGCCGCCATGTCGGCGCTGTGCTGGTCCAGGGTAAAAAGCTGCTGGGCACCGCCTATAACGGAGCTCCGTCGGGCGTCCCCGATTGCTCCGAGGCCGGCTGCATGATTGCCGAGGAATATGAACTTTCCGTGGTGGACGGCAAGGAGACCATGATCAAGAAGCAGCGCTGTGTCCGTACAATTCATGCGGAACAGAATCTGCTGTTGTTTACGGATCGGATCGACCGCGAAGGATCGAGCGTCTACGTGACGGACGAGCCTTGTTGGACCTGCGCCAACATGCTGGCCAACAGCGGGATCACGGAAGTGGTGTTCCATCGGCCTTACCCGAAGGATACGGGGAAAGTCACGGCAATGATGGGACAGAAGGGCATCACGTTCCGGCGCCTCGAATCGTATGAGCCGCCGCGCGAAACCGCGACTCAAATTGAAAACTGAATCACTTCGGATTTCGGTCAATGGATGCAGGAAGAACCTCATCTGCTTGGGAGCAGAGGGGGTTCTTTTTTTGTGGCAAACTTTTTTGACGGACAGGAGCGAGGACGATGGAGCGCAGACCTCTAGCGGCAATCGCCTGCTGTTGGATTGCCGGCAGCGGCTTGCTTTACTGCTTTGGAGGCTATACATTTTTGCTGTTATGGGGCGGATTGACTTTGATCGTTCCGCTGCCGGCGGCACTGGGGCGGGTGCCTTGGAAGCGGGTGGTGTTAATGTGGGTGGCCTTTTCACTCGGTGCGGCCTATTGGATTTACAATGATGCCGGAAACGTCAGTCATATAGAAAAGAGGCCGACACAGCCGGGGAATGATCTCCTGGCGGAAGAAGCGGTGGGCAGCGTGGAGGGAACCATTGTGTCCGCGGTCAAAGTGGACGGGGATCGGGCCGATTTCATTCTGCGCCTTAGCCGGTATTCCTGGTCGGATAAACCGGACAGTAGTCCGAATGCAGGGCAAAAACGGTCGCCATGGGTTAACAGCCCCCGGGAAAAGGTGGCCGTTCAGGTCCGCTTGTCCTCGAAGGAGGAAGCCAAGGAGGCATCCGCCTGGAAGCGGGGACAGCGGATCGCGATGCACGGTACGTTCGAACGTCCGGGGAACGCCCGGAACTACGGAGGTTTTGATTACTGCAACTATTTGCACAACCAGCGGATTCATTGGCTATTCAAGGTGAAGGGGGCATCCGGGATCAACTTCCTTCCGCCGGACAATTTCGATATCCCCGTTTGGCTAGGAAAGGTCGACGGCCTTCGGGAAGCGCTCGGCAGGCGGGTGCAAGAGCTGTTTCCGGGGTGGCAGGCCGGCTACATGCAAGGGCTGATCATCGGTCTGGAAGATGAGCTCGAGCCCGAGAAGTATGCTCAATTTACCAATCTGGGTCTCACACACATTTTGGCGATTTCCGGGAGCCATGTCGCGATTAACGTGGGACTTATTTTTGGCTTGCTCCGCTTATGCCGCGTCAGCCGTGAAACCTCACTGTTGATCGTGATGGCCTTTGTTCCGGCCTATGTGCTGTTAACCGGCTTCTCTCCATCCGTCATCCGATCGGGAGTAATGACCCTGCTGGGTCTATATCTGCTGCGAAAGCGGCTGATCAAGGACGGCATGAACGTGCTGTCGGCCGCGGCGCTGCTGATGCTGGTGTGGGAGCCGTATTTTTTATTGAACGTCAGCTTCCAGTTGTCCTTTGCCGTCACGGCCGGGCTGATGCTTTATGTACCGCTTTTGACCCCTCATCTCCATTGGCTTCCCGAGCGGATCCGGGGGGCTGTCGCTATAACGGTGGCGGCCCAGCTCGTTTCTTTTCCGCTCACCATTTTTTACTTTAATCAGTTTTCCTTGCTCTCATTAGCGGCCAATCTGCTGATCGTCCCGCTGGTAAGTCTGGTGGCCCTGCCGCTCGGCACCTTTGCCCTGCTGCTGAGCGGGGTATGGCTCCGTTTGGGGCAATGGCTGGCCTATCCGGTGCGTTGCGTTAATGCGCTGACCTTTGTAGCCGCGGAATGGCTGGATGCGCGAAGCGGATTTATGACTTTCTGGAAATCGCCATCCTTGCTATGGATCGCTTTCTTCTATACAGTGACATATTGGCTCTTAAAAAGAAGCCTCCCGGACATCCGGCGGGGCGGTCCGTTTGCGGTAGCATCGTACCTGCAGGATACCGCTCCCCTTCCGACAAAGCCGGAGGCAGCGCATCCGGCCGTCCCGTTTTTGTCCAACCATCCCCGCGACCGCGTCTGGAAAAGGGCGGCTTTCAACGGCTGCCTTGCGCTCTGCTTGCTCGCTCTTCTTATCCTGGGGTACCAGCCGGATTTCAAGCGGGGGATCGGCTATATTCAATTCATCGATGTGGGGCAAGGAGATTGCGCTTTAATCACGACACCCGGCGGTTTGCACCTCCTGGTCGACGGCGGGGGCACCGTATCTTTTCGCAGACCGAAGGAGGCGTGGCGGGACCGGAGGGTTCCGTTTGAGGTCGGCGCCAAGACGGTAGTTCCTTTGTTGAAGAAGCGGGGGATCCACCGGCTGGACGCCATAATTCTAACGCATGGGGACCAGGATCATATCGGCGGCCTGCAAGCGGTCGTTGACCAATTCCCGGTTGAAGCTCTTATCACGAACGGATCGCTTGCGGAATCCGCCACCATGAACAAGCTGATGAAGACGGCGCTGTCCAAGGAAATTCCCATATATGCCGCATATAGAGGCATGAGGCTTACCCCCGACGCGCGCACGACCCTCGAGTTTTTATCGCCCTCCCCGGAGCGCGTTTCGCCGGGAGCGGGTATTCCTTACGTAAAAGACCAGAACCGGAGATCGGTGGTGTTTCGGTTGAAGATGGATGGCAGAACTTTTATGTTTACCGGTGATATGGATGAGGCGGCCGAGCGGGAAGTGCTGGAAATCAAGGAACTGGCGACGGGAAAAGAAACCACCGATGTGCTGAAAGTGGCGCATCACGGCAGCAAAACCTCCACCTCGGCCGAGTGGCTTCAGGCGATCCGCCCCGGAGCATCCGTCATTTCAGTCGGGGCCGCCAATACATACGGACATCCCAATGGGGATGTGCTGAAGCGCCTTACGGAAGGCGGGAGCGCGGTTTACCGGACGGATCGGATGGGGGAGGTTCAGATGGTCATCAACAAGGGTGAGATTTTTGTAAGAACAAAGATCGTCGCTCCCGCCCCCTAGCATAAATTATAGAGAGCAGTTAAGAATGGCGCGGATGACGCGTCCCCTTTTTTTTGGTATTCTTAGGTGAGGTTAATGAAGAAACCTAGCTATCGTACTTATTTCCTATATGTAATTAAAAAATAGTAACATAATTGCAACATCTTGAAGGGCGATCACGTCTGTAATGTTGCAAGGAAGGGGGAGCCTTAGTGGTAGAGCAGGGACTCATCAGAGCCGCTCAAACGGGCGATCGCGACGCTCTAATCACCCTATTGCGAGAAATAGAGACACACGTTTACAGGACAGCCTATTATATTTTGAATAATGAGCAGGATGCGTTGGATGCGGCGCAAGAAGCATTGATTCGGATTTATACCAAAATCGATTCTTATGAGGAAAAAGCCCAGTTCAAAACCTGGGTGCAACGGATTGTTACCAACATCTGCATCGATAAATTCCGCAGGAAGAAGCCCACCGTTTCCATTGAAGAGCATGAACTGGTTTTCCAGGGAAAGGAAAGCGTGGAACGTGAGGTCATGAGCGGATATTTGGCGCAGGATATCCGCGAAGCGATCGACCAGTTGCCTGAACATCACCGGACGGTTGTAGTTTTGAGATATTTGCAGGATTTTTCTTATAACGAAATTGCGGATAGCCTGAATTTGCCGCTGAATACGGTGAAATCCTATTTATTCAGGGCGAGGCAGCAGCTTCAACACTTACTCCAAGATTATCAGAAAGGTGGTGTATCGGGATGAATTGCTCGGAGGCGGTGGAATGGATGCATCGTTATATCGATCATGATCTGGACGAAGAACAAAGTTCAGTTCTGTTTGAACATATGGAGGGCTGCCCGGAATGCGCGGAGAAATTTGCTCTGCTGCAGGAGCTGTCGGCCAAGCTGGAAGATCTCCCCAAAGTGACCCCTCCCTTTAGTCTTGTCGATGCGATTCTGCCTCAGTTGGATGAGATCGACAGAGCACGCCGGGAAGGCGGAGCCGCGTTTGAGGTTCTTCCTGCTTCCATGGTCGCCGAAGAGACGGTGAGCGAGCTTAGCCGGAATGAACGGCGCCGGGAATCCGGCCAGCGGCGCGGGCGAATTTACCGGGCGGGTGCTCTTGGCGTGGCGGCTGCGGCCATTTTGGGCATATTCATTTATCAATACGAGCCCCAGAGCGTGCCTGAAGCTGAAATTACTTCCCAGACCGCGCAGGATAACAGCGCGAATGGTACCGCTTCGTCCATGAATGATTCCGGCGATAAAGCGAACGACGCTGGGGAAAGCGCTCCTTCGGAGCAAGCCGGTCGCGGTTCCGAGTCCGGTACGGGGCCGCAAGGAGACGGTTCCGCGCCGTCAGCTCAATTAGCACCCCCATCCTCGGAAACTCCGGTTCCTTCTTCCGGGAAATCCAAAGAGGCCGATTCGCAGCGAGGGGACAAAGACGCCGCTCCTCCTCGGGAAACGGGGAATGCGGATGCTCCTAAGCAGAAGGCCCTTATCCCTCCGGCACGGAGTAAAGGCGAAGGCACTGCGGACGGCACGAAGTCAGGCCAATCCGGGAATAGCCAGCCCTCGGACCAGCGGGGAGCAACGGATGGCAACGGCGGAGCGGCTAATCCGGATGAGGGCGTGGCCGATTCCATGATGGCCCAGGAGCTTCTTCCCCCGCAATCCGATTTAGATCAGGGCAAGATGTACGGGATTACACAGGCTCCGCCGGCGTCGGAATGGACCTCTTCGGACGGCAAGTATACGGCAGAGCTCCGCGATAACCGCTTGTATGTTTACCAGAATGTAGAAGGAGAACGTCAGCTTCTCACCGAGCAGTCTGTGGACGGCAAATGGTTGAGCGGAGAATGGTCAGATGACGGCAAGACATTTACTTTCGAAACGGAAAAAGATGGTGCTTCGTCCTCGCATCAGATTGAGCCGTCTCCGCAGGAGCCAACACCGGACAGCGGTTCAAACGGAAGCGAGCCCTAATCGCCGGAATCAAGAGAGATAAAATTTGACAAAATCCGCAACATGCTTTTTTTAACGGATAGTCACCTTTTCGGGAGATATGGAATAGGTTATATAGATAATAGAGAGCAAGATGAAGTGCCCCTGATCGTCGTATGACCGCCGGCGGGAAAGTTTCTAGAGCTTTTCCGCCCGCGTTTATATAGATGCTCCGGGACAAAGGGACCTTTCGCCACGTGCAGAGGTCCCTTTGTTGCCTTATCGGCCTCTTGGACGAATCGGGATTTTCACAGTATCATAAGAAGGAGAACATGGATAATCATATGTCGAAGTAAGGGAGTTGCCGAATGGATATTAAAGCCGCAGTCAAGCAATTGAAGCAGGGGCAGGTCTCCCCTTTATACTTATGCTATGGCACGGAGAAATACCAGATTCAAGAGTTCGTCGCTCTTCTGGAAGAGCAAGTGGTGGACCGTGAGCAGCGTGATTTTTCGCTCGCTGCGTTTGATCTGGCGGAAACCCCCATTGAAGCGGTGATTGAAGAAGCGGAAACCTTGCCTTTCCTGGCAGAGCGCAAGCTGATCGTCGTCCGCGACTCCGCGCTTTTTACCGCGGCGGCCAAGGAGGGCGGGAAAGTTGAACATAAAGTGGAAGCTTTGCTGGACTACATGGACAACCCGGCGGAGCATAGCGTCATCGTCTTCGTGGCTCATCATGAGAAATTGGATGAGCGGAAAAAAATCGTCAAAGCGATAAAGTCGGCGGGGACCGTCCTTTCCTTTATGCCGCTGGGCGGGAACGAGCTGACCCTTTGGGTTGTGCGCGAGGTGGAGAAGCGCGGCTGCCGCATCGGCCGGGATGCCGCCGAGGCGTTGATCGCGGCCTGCGGCGTGCAGATGTCGGCGCTATCGGTCGAGGTGGACAAGCTTTGCTTGTATGCCGGAGCGAACGGTATGATCGATACTGCCGCCGTCGACCAACTCGTAGCCCGCACCACCGAGCAAAACGTATTCGCGATGGTGGAGCACATCGCCGGACTTAAACTGGAACGGGCGCTGGGCATTTTCTATGAACTGCTCAAGCAGCGCGAGGAACCGATCAAAATTGCGGCGCTGATCGCCAGGCAGTTCCGGATCATGCTGCAGGTGAAGGATCTGGCGCGCCAGAGCTATTCCCAGCAACAGATTGCTTCCCAATTGGGACTGCACCCGTATGCGGTTAAAATTGCCGGAGAGCAGGCGCGAAAGTTCGAGCAGGCCCGTTTAAAGCAAATCCTTGCCGATTTGGCGCAGCTCGACTATCAGATGAAAAGCGGCGGCATTGACAAGGTGCTGGGGCTGGAGCTGTTTCTTTTGAAGCTGGGCGCGGCTTAGCAGATGTGCTGGTTTCGATGCGAAATGCAGTGTTGCACAGTTACGAATCGAGTTGCGGGATTTGACGCACCGGCTAGCCGCACTCTCAAATTCCAACAGAAAGACCGGGCTGAAGAAGTTACGATAACTTCTTCAGCCCGGTCTTTCGCTCCTTACTTCACCGCATAGATCCCTTCCTTGTACACCAAGCTATATACGATTCCTTTATCTTTATCGGCCTGCACAGTCTCATACACGTCATCCCGAACCAGGGGAACATTCCGGCCGTTCCGATCCACCTTGTAGATCCCCGGTTTATAACCTTTGGCCACATAATAAACATCGGAACCGCCGTTCACAATATAGGAAGCGGTGATTTGATCGCTAAGCTTGACTTCCTTTCCGAGCTTTATATCGTATCGGTAAAGAACGCCCATTCCCACAGGGGCATTACCTTCGTTCGCCAGGTAATAAATAAACCCGTCATGGAACGATACTTGAAAGACAGCTTTTTTCGCCACGGCCTGAGGGTTTTCTCCGTTCAGATCGCTTCGATACAGGAACCCTGTCTGTGCATCGATATAATAAATCCGGTCATTCTTCACCCAAAAGTTTCTGGCGGGGGAGGTCAGTTTGACCTGGGTTTGGTCCGCCAGGGAAATTTTATATACGGCGCTTTGGTCCGTGGGATCCTCATCCTTGTAACCTAACGCATACAGGTATCCGTCTTTGAGGTGCAGTGTTTCATCGGACGAATAACCGATTCCACCGTCGCTGATATCCCGGTGAATTCCGTAAGCAAAACCGGGCTCGCCCAAGGTAACTTCTTTGCCTGTCATCATGTCCATGCGGTAGAGGTTATTCAGCGGGTCGCCTATGGACATAAAGTCAGTGTAATAAAGTTCTTTGCCCGATTTCACGAACTGAATGAGGCTCTTGGCGCCGAGCACTTCCTTTAGCGAACCTTTTTCCACCCTATATAAGGTATCGGAACCCATCGTGTTATCACCGGAATGCAGGTTTACGTATAGTTCGCCATCGAACAGCCGGATGTCACTTAGCCAACCATCCGACGGACGCCACGAGCCAAGCGAGCAGACTTTCCGGGATTGGTTCTTGGCAAAATGATAAGCATGGAGTTCCGCCGAATCCTTTACCGTTGAAACGTAATAGAGTTCGTCTCCGATGATCCTCGTCGTATTTAAAGAAGGCTTTCCGGGGAGTTGAACCTTCGTTTCTTTCTGACCGTCCGCTTTTCTGTAAAGCACATCCGTAATTTTGACATCGCCATAGATACTTTTGTAATAATAAATATAGTTTCCGTGTTTCGTGATCGGCGTGAGGTGTTTTGTATAAAGGTTTACAGGCTTCCGGGAATCGGCCAGTTCCGCTTTGACCGCGTCCTTAACGGACAGCGTCCGGGCATGCTTCACATCCACGGGGGTGTCACCGATCACAATCAAGCCGTCCAGCCAACTGATCCGCTTCTCAAGCGCCACGGCGGCATCACGCAGTGGAAGAACGACCCGGCCGTTTATTTTTTGCGGCGGAACCTCCAATTCCACCGGTTTTTTGTTGACCAGCATCGTTTTGCTGTTCACTGTAAACTTGATGGATTTAGCCTTTGCGCTGTTGTTAATGAGCACGACGTCCGGCGTTTTCTGATTCCAGATCACATCCCACGTTCCCTCACCCCGCTTGCCGGATTGCCCGGCCAGATATCCCATCAGGCGAATGGGAACCAACACCCTGCCGTTCCTTTGCTCCACTTTATAATCTTCGTACAGGTCGGTCTTGTCCCCTTGAATAAACACCTTCCCTTGATAGTCGTAGGGGAGGATCACGCTTTGATAAAAGATGTCTTCCAAAGGTTTACTGCTGTTTTCTCCTTCGGCATAGGCCGGCAAGCCTTCGGCTCCCGCAAACAGGCACATGACCAGAAGCAAGGCGATAAATTGCTTTCTCATAAAAAATCCCCTCTCGCTAAAGCCCAAAATTTACCTTATGTAAAGTAGACGCTGTTATCAAACGGAAAGTTTCGGTCCGGCGTTAATCAAAGAGACCTGAACGGTATCGTTCAGGTCTCTTTGAGCTTAAGTTTATAAATAGCGACGCTTACGCTTGGGACGTAAGGGCGTTCAATTTTTTAGCCAAGCGGGATTTCTTACGGGCAGCTGCATTTTTGTGGATCAAACCTTTAGTAACGGCTTTGTCCAATTTTTTGGTTGCAGCGGCGAAAGCGGCTTTAGCTACTTCCACTTCGTTGTTCGCCAGAGCGGTGTCGGCTGTTTTAACAACCGTACGCAAAGCGGACTTTTGCGAAGCGTTCAGCGCGCGGCGCTTGTCACTAGTTTTCACACGTTTGATTGCGGATTTAATGTTTGGCATTGCATTCACCTCCTGTAAAGCATATATAAACCCAGATGATTCACAACTTAAAATATTTTATCATGCACCTCGTTAAAATGCAATCTATTCCTTAAAACAAAAGCTCCCCGTGCATAATCGCATTCTTATTCCCGCAAACTACAGGTAACTGAGGAAAAGGAGGTCTTCATTTTATGAATTTGGATCTGCGGGATTACTCCGTTCGCACCGATCTGGCCCTGGAATCGAAAGAAATGGCGGAAACGGCTTACGGCGGTCCGGTGCCGGGCCTGAACGAGCAGACCGAGGAACAGGACGGCATCCGAATAACCCGACTGGATATTGCGAATGAAACGGCGTCCCGGCATATCGGAAAAATGATCGGCCATTATATCACGTTGGAAGTCCCGGAGCTGCGCAGTCAGGATACCGAGCTGCAGGAGCGGGTAGCCGCTGCGTTTGCCCAGGAATTTACCCATTTTCTATCCAAAATCCATATCGGAAAAAATGCCAAGGTGCTGATTGTCGGACTTGGCAACTGGAATGTTACGCCGGACGCGCTCGGCCCTTTGGTCGTGGAAAACGTGCTGGTAACGCGCCACTTTTTTGAGCTGACGCCGGATCAGGTGGCTCCGGGATATCGGGACGTGAGCGCCGTCGCTCCCGGCGTGTTGGGAATTACCGGAATCGAGTCGAGTGAAATCGTGCAGGGAATCGTCGACCGGACCAAGCCGGATCTGATCATCGCCATCGACGCCCTGGCTTCCCGGTCGCTCGAGCGGGTCAATACGACGATTCAAATCGCGGATATCGGCATTCATCCGGGGTCGGGGATCGGCAATAAGCGGCGGGGCATCACCCGGGAAGTCCTCGGCGTGCCGTGCATCGCGATCGGCGTGCCGACGGTGTGCTATGCCTCAACGATCGTCAACAATGCGTTCGACCTGATGAAAACGCATTTTAGCCAGGAGAGCGGAGGCGCAACGGGCCGGCAAGGGCAGACCCGGCAAATCATGGGACTGCTCTCGGAGCTGAGCGAAAACGAACGGCTTGGTCTGGTGAAAGAGGTGCTGCAGCCGCTCGGCCATGATCTGATCGTAACGCCGAAGGAAATCGATGAGTTCATTGAGGATATCGCCAACGTGATCGCCAGCGGGCTTAATATAGCTCTGCATGAAGCGGTGAATCCCGACAACGTCGCCGCTTACACGCATTAGTTCCTACCCTTCTATGAAGTTCGCAATCTAGCGGACTTCTTTTTTTTGTGAGAATTCCAGGTTCTAACCCCTCCGCTAGGTTCATAGATTTGGAGTATACAAGATCGAGCCACGGGAAGACCGGCTGGAGGAGGAAAGACTAAATGAAATTCAGAGCCTGGAATATCGGGAAAATGAAAAGAAACCTGCTGCATGTGCTGGCGATGGGCCAAACCTTTTTGTTGCTGTCGGTACTGTCGGTCGTATTTTTTATTTTGCTGGGAACGTTGGGAATTGCCGAAAAGAACTTGAACACTTCGCCCGTTTCATCCATGAAAGGGCTGGCCGCCTCGCTGTCGAGCCGCTTCTTCATCGATATGGTCGGAATGGAGTTGCCGCATTCGGTCAACAAGGATCAGCCGCCCGCCTTTTCCGGCAGGCAAATGTCAGAGTTTGTGTTCCAGTTGCTGACGGACGTAAATCCGGCGGATCCGAAAAGCCTGGTCGCCCGCGAGGTGCCGGGGCTGGGGAAGGACAGTCCAATCCTGCTTCGCACCGGTTCCGGCAACACGACGGTGCAGGCGCCGGAGGATTACCGGCCGGGTACCGAGGGAAGCTCAGCGAACAATGGCGGTAAGGATTCGACGCCGGGGCAGCAACCGCCGGCGGAGAACCCCGGTAAGGATGCATCCGGCTCCAAAGGCATGGCGTCCGGCAACCACGGGCCCGGTCAGGAAGCCGGGGAGCCGGTCAAGCCGGGGTACAAAAACATTGTGATGATCTATCATTCCCATCCGCAAGAAGCCTATAACCCGCTCCTCGGAGCGAACGGAACCAATCCGAGCTCGACCGATAAGAACAAAAACGTCGGGCTGGTCGGGACCTTTTTGGCCAAGGAGCTGGAGCGAAAAGGCGTGGCTACGCTGCACTCTTTTGAGAACTACGCCGCTACCGTCAGCAATTACAATTACAATTATTCCTATAAATACTCCAGGGAGACCGTCAAAACGGCCATGGCGGAAAACGGCCAACTCCAGTATTTCATCGATATTCACCGGGACTCGCAGCGGCACGCCAAGACAACGACGACGATTGACGGCAAAAAGTACGCCCAGGTCTATTTCATCATCGGACACGCCAACGCGAATTGGAGAAAGAACGAGGCGTTTGCCAGTATGATCCATGACCGGCTGGAGCAAAATTATCCCGGCATCTCCCGGGGAATCTGGGGGAAGACGAGCTCTCAAGGCAACGGAGAGTACAATCAGTCCCTGTCCCCGCAGAGTATCCTGATCGAGGTTGGCGGGATCGACAACTCGGCCGAGGAACTGGAGCGCACGTCCAAATTGCTGGCCGGCATCATTGCCGATCTTTATTGGGAAGGCCAGGAAGTCAAAAAAGCCGGCGCCGTGGCCAAAGCGGAGTATCCGAAGAAATCGGAAAGGGCGAATAACGCGGCCCCTCAGGCGAATAAGAAATCCTAAGCGGCGGAAGGATGGGTTTCATGGCTAAACCGTTAAAAAAAGGAATGCTGTACGGCTTATTGCTGATCGCTGGAGTTACTTTTGGCATGCAGATGGCGGAGCCGGGGTCCGAGGTGAACGGATGGGTCCAAAACGGGGGGATGACTGCCGGGGGCGGGGGGGGGCAGCCTGGTGCCGCAGGCTGGCCACAGGGGACATGGCCCCAAAGCTCCGGTTATAACGGGAATACTCAAGTCCCCGGTTACGGAAATACAAGCGCCGGCAGCGGCGGAAATTATGGGGCAGGGGCGGGGACGTTGCCCGGGGGGACAGGTTCGTCCATGCCAGCAGCCGGAGGGATTCAGGGAACGCAAGCGGGGGATCGCGTTCTTGAGACGCCGGCCGATTTGCTGCTTCCCGCTCCTGAAGCCCCGGCGGTGGACCGCTTTGCGGATAAAGCGGCCCACCTGCTTCAGCAGGTTTCGCGCAAAAGCATTCACTGGTTTGCCTCCTGGTTCGGGCCTTCCCCGGAATAAGTTCGGGAATTCTGTCGAATTTCATTTATCCCTGGCACCTCCTTTGTTATAATGTTATGAGATAAATCTTCAAACAGTTATGGTATCCGGGGGTATTTTGAAGTTGAAGAAAATTACGATGCAGCAAATCGCCGATCATTTGGGCGTATCCAAATTTGTCGTTTCCAAAGCATTGTCGGGAAAAGGCGGGGTGAACGAAGTTACCAGAAACCGGGTCATCCAGGCAGCGTCCCAGCTTGGTTATTTCGCGCAGAAGAACGCCTATATCAAAAACCAGGCGCTTCCCCAGCAAACCGCTCCTACGCCGGGGAAGCAATCGGTCATCGTCCTGATGCCGAATATTCGTTTTCAGACGAAGGACTCACTCTATTGGGGGAAGATCCTGGAAGGCATTTCCACAGAGCTGGAAAGCCGGGGATTCGGCATGGTCATCGTGTCGGATTCCAGGATGGACCAGTTTATTCATGTGCTCAATCCGGACGGCATACTGGGAATGATCGGAGTCGGCCAGATCGATTCCGCTTTGTTGCTTGAGGTGCATCGGCTCGGCATATCGATGGTGCTGGTCGACCATGAGGACGCACTGATTCCGACGGATACCATTTTCGCCAATAATGGAGACAGCATGATGAGACTGTGCAATCATTTGATCGGGCTTGGACATAAAGAGCTTTATTTTCTTAGCAATTTGTCCTTTTCACGCAGTTTCCGGGACAGGTGGACAGGTTTCCGCGAAGCGATGGAGCTTAACGGTCTGAAGACGCAGCCGGCAAATGATCCTTTGCTGTGGTTGGAAGGCATTGATACTGGAGGATATCGAGAGGAATTGGCGGGGTGGTTGGAGATGAAGAAGAGGGAGCAAATGCTGCCTACGGCTCTGGTTTGCGCCAACGATTCTATTGCGGTTCAGACGATTTCCATTCTGCAGGAACTTGGGGTGTCCGTGCCAGAGCAAATCTCCGTAACGGGGTTCGACAATATTGATGATGCCTATCACAGCAATCCGGCGCTTACGACAGTTAATGTCCCCAAGGAAGCGATCGGGCGAAGAGCGGTAAAGAAGCTGATGGAGCGGATCGAACATCCGGATTTTAAGATTGAGAAAGTTCTGGTAACAGCAGAGCTGGTGCATCGCGGTTCTACGGCTGTACCGAAGAAATAGGCGGAGCAAGTCTTACTAAAAAACACCTTCAAGCAGAATCCGCTTGAAGGTGTTTTTAATAGATTCAACCAAATAGATAAGCTTACTTCAGGGACAAGTTACGGTTGATCAGTTCGATTCTTTGCTCGACGCAAGCGTAAGAGCGCATGGCGTCTTCCGGCGTGTTTATGACATAGTCCAGCAGGCGGTCCACCGTAGAAGTAGCGACATGGACGCGCGTATCGGAGGAAGCGTAGTAGATAAACACGTCGCCGCTGTCCGTCGCGATGACGCCGTTGCAGAACACGACGTTGGATACGTCTCCGACCCGTTCTTCGCCTTCCGGTGCAATCAGATGTCCGCCAGGACGGTGTGTGACTTCGTAAGGCTTCTCCAGGTCCGAAAGGAAAGCATAGAGTACATATCTGAGCCCGGCCGCCGTGTTGCGTACTCCGTGGGCGATGTGGAGCCATCCCCGGTCGGTTTTGATCGGAGCGGGGCCCTGGCCGTTCTTGACTTCCTTAATCGTATGGTAATAGCGCTCATCGATAATAATCTCCTTATCGATCACCGCGTTCTCGATCGATTCGGACAACCCCCAGCCGATGCCGCCGCCGGAGCCGGTATCGATGAAGCCGTCCTGCGGACGCGTATAGAACGCATATTTGCCGTCGACAAACTCGGGATGCAGAACGACGTTGCGTTGCTGTGCCGAGCCGGTTCTCAGATCGGCCAACCGTTCCCAGGTAACAAGGTCTTTGGTGCGGGCGATCCCGCACTGGGCGATGGCGCTGGAAAGATCGCCGCGCGGAGCGTCGGGATCCTTGCGTTCGGTGCAGAAGAGGCCGTAAATCCAGCCGTCTTCATGCTGGACGAGGCGCATATCATACACGTTCGTATCCGGCTCATCCGTCTCCGGCAGCACAACCGGCCGATTCCAGAAGCGGAAGCCGTCCACGCCGTTATCGCTCTCCGCTACGGCGAAGAAGGACTTCCGGTCAACCCCCTCGACCCGGGCCACCAGATAGAACTTGCCGTTCAGTTGAATCGCCCCGGGATTAAACACACCGTTCACGCCGAGCCGTTCGGAGAAATAAGGGTTCGTCTCCGGGTTGAAATCGTATTTCCAGACCAGCGGAGCATGCTCGGCCGTAAGCACCGGATATTTATGACGGTCATAAACTCCGTTTCCGTACGGGACAACCTCGTTTGGCCGTTGAATCAGCGTTTCGTAGCGTTCGGTGAGCTGTTTTTTTCTTTCTTCGAATAAGTTCATAATAATTCCCTCCAATGATTTTGATTTCTTATTTGAACAACATTTGCTTTAAGGCAGACGCTCCAGCATTTCCATACAAGCCCGGCCATTGTGGTAAGGGCATTTCCATGGACTTACTTTCGGTTCATGCGGCAGCGGTTGACCATTCCGGTCGACGCCCCAGTGCCATTCGCCGCCCTCGCGATCCACGATGTAGTTCTGAATAAAATCCCAGGACGTAAGAGCGGCCCTTTGGAACTTATCGTCCTTTGTCATTTGATAGGCATTGTAGAAACCGACCATCGCTTCGGCTTGCGGCCACCAGTCTTTGTTCGCATCGGTCAACCCACCGGCATCCGCCTCGTTCCAAATTCCGCCGTCCTTGTCGATGCCTTTGGCATGTACGGCTTCCGCCATGGCGGAAGCCACGTCTTTGACTCTGCCCAACACTTCCGGATTGCCCAGCACCTCCGCCGCTTCGACAAGCAGCCAGCTCCCCTCGATGTCGTGACCATAGGAGATATGATCGCTTTTGACCTGCCAGGTCTCATCGAAGAACAGCCAAAAGTGGGCGCTGTCGGGATTAATGATGTGATCAAGGGTCACATCGATCAACCCGCGCAAGCTGCTCTCCAGCTCAGGGTCCTTCCAGACCCGATACAGGTTGGTGTATGCCTCAAGGACATGGAGATGGGTGTTCATGGACTTTTTCTCGTTTAAATCCTTGTCGCTGAGGCTGAGTTCCCCGGTAGGCTGCCAGTCGCGGGAGAGAGCCTCGAAATACCCCTTATACTCGTGGTCATAGCTGTGTTTTTCGAGCAAACGGTACAAGTCGATGGCCCAATCGAGCGCTTCCTGCCGGCCGTTCGCCCGGTAGTATTCGGCTAACGCGTAGATGGCGAAGGCCTGGCCGTAAACCTGCTTTTTATCCTGTGACGGCCGTCCCAAGTAATCGACCATCCAGTAAAGCCCGCCGTATTCCCGGTCCACAAAATGATCTCGTAGGTAATCATATGCCCGCCCGGCCATTTCAAGATAAGCCGGATCGGGGTACAGACGATAGGCGGAGGAATACGTCCACAAAATCCGGGCGTTCAGCACCAGACCTTTGTCGGCTTGGCGGTTCACCCGGAGTTGATGGTCGATCTCTCCGATAAACCCGCCGTGTTCGGTGTCGATCGTGTGATCGATCCAGTATTGCAAAATGTTGTCCTGCAGCTCACGCCGGAGCTGCTCTTTCCAAATTTTAGCATCCATAATGGAATTTCCTCCTATGCTTTGGTTACCGCCAGCTTGGCGGAAAAAGCGGCCTTAATCACCTCGGCGGCCTCTTTGCCGTAAACGCAATAACCGTCATGGACCGCCGCTTCTTCGCGGGCGTACAGCTTGGCGGGCCAATCCCACAGCATGAAGCCGCCCACCCAGTCGCGTTCTCCGCATTTTTGGAACATCGTGCGGTAATATTCCGCTTGTTCGCTATGATTGATATCGCCCTGATGCATCCAGTCGTTTGGCATCGCGGCGGAACCCGTGCGGTTCGGACAGCCGGCCTCCATAAACAAGAAGGGTTTTCCGAAGCGCTTTACAACGCTTTCAATGCGATCCAGTTGACGATCCCAGTCATCGATCGGGTAATATCCGCTGGAGCTGATAAGATCCAAATCGTCCCACCATGTCACGTTGTCTTCCTGGTATTTGTCGCAGTTGTAGGTAACCAGCCCGCCGTAAATCTTTCTGACGTCGGAAATCAGTTTCCGCCATTCGCTCTCCCGCCGATCGGTCTGGACCATTTCGCAGCCGATGCAAAACATTTCGCAGCCGGTGTCCTCGGCGATTTTTGCATAGTGCAGAATGAACTCCCCGTAAGAAGCAAACCAATCCGACCATTTGGGCTCACAGGGAACATCCTTGTCGAAGAAATTGATATGTGCGCGCCATGTCCCGTCCGCACAGTTCACGATCGGCTTCAGGCAAACTTGAAGGCCCAGGGACTTGGCTTTCCGGATCGCCCAGCGCACTTCCTCATCGGTTACGGTAGGCTCTTCCCAGTAAGGGATTTCCGTGGAAAAGGCGGTTGCCTGAAACGCGGAGACGGCGAGTGTCGCCCAATTGACTCCGGTCGTTTCGACCATCGTTTCCATGGAGTAACCGGCCGCCTCATTGCCCCAGGTACCTCTTTCTCCCATAAAGCCCCATGTCATTCCGGCAGCATACGCTTTACCTTGATTCAAATGATTCACCTCGTTGATTGGTAAAATGTGGATTTGTTATTATTTTGTTATTAAATAATATAACAAAAACGCTACCTACGTTTAATATAAGGCGAAACATTACCGCTTTCAATACTTTATTTTTGCGATTTGTTGAAGTTTTAACGGATATAACAAAAAACCGCCCTTGTCGTCAGGCGGTTTGAGCTTTAAATTTAGTTCGCGATCTCTTTGACCGAGTCTCTGTAAATGATTTTTCCTTGGACCAAGACCCTGCCGTTGCGGCGGTTCGGGCTTGAGATTTGCTCCATGATCGCCTCTACGGCGGTCCGGGCCATTTGGGTGATGTCCACTTCCACGGTAGTAAGCGGGGGATTGGTCAATGTAGCGTAGACATCGTTATCGAATCCAACCACAGAGCAATCGGCCGGTACTTTATAACCGTTGGCCGTAAGACGCTCGTATAGATTATAAGCGACCTGATCGCAGTTGCAGACGAAGGCGGTAGGCATCTTGTTTGGCAGCTCGATATCCAGATACACCCCCTTTTCATCGCGATCGTTCAGGAGCAGCCGATCCTCAAAAACAAGACCATGCTCAAGAAGGGACTTGTAGTATCCGAGGAAACGATCCTGAATGCTGCTGGTGGAATAGATGTTGCCGACGTAGGCTATTTCCCGGTGTCCCATGCGAATCAGGTAATTTGTGATTTCATAGGCCCCGTAAAAATTGTCCGTAACAATGGAATCAATATCGGCGTGCTCATCGTAGAAATCAAGGAAAAGCTTGGGCAGGTCCATATTTTGCACAATTTCTATATACGGCTTGCTGATTTGCCCGAGAATTATAATCCCGTCTACCTTGTTCTCGCTATAAACCCTCGGAAAGTTCAACTGCTCCTCATCTTCGCTGCTTAATATATTCAGAATTCCGAAGTATCCGTATTGATCCAGATGGATGGCGATTTGTTGATACACTCTCAAGTAAAAAGAATCATTCATTCCCGTAAACCGCTGAGGGACCATGACGCCGATGTTATAGGAGTAGCCGTGTTTGATCGACTTGGCCGCAGAATTAAAACGGTATCCCATCTCGCTGGCCACCATTCTGATTTTCTGCTTCAGGCTTTCGCTGACCCCTTCTTTGTTATTAAGCGCTTTGGATACGGTTACACTGCTGACTCCCAATTTATCAGCGATATCTTTCATGGTTATGTTGCTTTTCATAAATTTAAATTCACCGTCCTATAAAAACTTCACCGGAATCAGCGTAAACATCAAAGTTAGTATACCTTTATAGCTTATAAATATAAAGATGTTTATGAAGTGAGGTAAAGTTAACAAATTGTTAACTTGATAATTACTTAATATAAATTAATGGATTGACTAGTAAACGCTTTAAATATAGAATATGAAATTAGTTTATCGATAACTTAATTTATAAACTTGAAAGGGGTTAATGTTCGTGAGTAAAAACAAAGCGCTTATGGGGTTTCTGGCACTGCTGCTAGTGTTAACGACGCTGGCCGGCTGCTCCAAAAGCGGTAATGCAAACGAAGGTGCAGGGGATACTTCAGGCAATAAGGGGGGCGGGTCCTCCGGAGAAATTACGGTTATTACGCAAAGAACCGATATCGTGGATACGGTATTTAAAGAATACGCCGCCGAATTCAACAAAGAGCATCCCGACATTAAAGTAAATTTCCAGGCGTTGTCCGACTATGAAGGCCAGATTACCGTACGTATGAACTCCGATGATTACGGTGATGTGCTGTTGATACCTACCAGCATTCCGCTTGTCGACACGCCGGAGTTCTTTGAACCCCTAGGCGATTTGGCCGAATTGAAAAAACAATACATCGGGCTGGATGAGCGAGCGATTGACGGAAAGGCTTACGGAATTCCGGTCGCGGTTAACTTCTCCGGGTTGATTTACAACAAAAAGGTGTTTGCGGATGCCGGCGTGACAACCGCTCCGAAAACGCCGGAGGAATTTATCGCCGCCTTGAAAGCGATTAAAGCCAAGGGTGACGCTATTCCGCTCTACACGAACTATGCCGACGGCTGGCCGCTGACGCAATGGGAATCAGTATTGACGACCGTAGCCGGCAGCGTGGATTACGTCAATGTGGATCAGCCGAACACGGATGAGAATTTCGTTCCCGGCAAACCTCACTATGAGCTGTACAAAGTGCTCTACGATGCGGCGAAAGAAGGTCTCATCGAACCGGATCCTACGACCACGAACTGGGAAGCTTCCAAAGCGGATTTGGCCAACGGCAAAATCGGCGCGATGGTCGTAGGTTCCTGGGCGATCGGACAAGTACAGGCTTTGGCTCCGAATAAGGAGGATATCGCCTACATGCCATTCCCAACCAATGCCAGCGAAGTTATCATGCCGTTGGCCGGCGACTACAACATCGGAATCAACAAGTACAGCAAAAACAAAGAAGCGGCCCGGGCGTGGATCGATTGGTTTCTTAACAAATCCGATTACGCCACAGTACAGGCTGGCGGGATGAGCCCCGTTGTGGGTGCTCCGCTTCCTGAAACGTTAAAGGCATTCGAAGGAACCGCGGTGAAATTCGAATTGCAATCCCCGGCCAAGCAAGGTCAAGAGGGCCTCGTCGACAAAATCGACAAGGATGCCGAAATCGGCTTGTGGCAGCCTGAATTCAAAAAACGGATTATCGAAGCAGGCATCGGTAACCTGAATGAGTCTTTTGACGACATTATGAAAGACCTCAATGAAGCATGGGTGAAATCCCGTGCGAAAGTGATGAAATAATCGGCGAGGACGGGTACGCAGTTTTTTTGCACCGGAAAAAGGGGAGGCTTGCCTTCGCACGCTTCCCCGCTTAACTTTCACAGATAGATAAAAAGAGAGAGCAATACAGCAGGACCTTTGGAGGTGCGAGTGGTGTTTAAGAACCTAAGCTACAAAACTCAGCGGAAAATTATCATCTTCGCCTTTTCGCTGATTCCGGTGGTGTTATTGTTTACTTTTGCGTATTTGCCGGTCTTCAATATGTTTAAATACAGCTTTACGGACTGGAACGGATACAGTAAACATTATGACTTCGTCGGATTTGAGAACTACAAAACGATTTTTACGGATTCCAAATATTTCAGCGTCTTTAAAGTCAGCTTGTATTACTTTGTGGCTACCTTTGTACAAATGGGGCTGGCTTTGTACTTTGCCACGATTCTTAGTTTTAACGTCCGCTTTAAAAATTTTTTTAAAGGGGTTTTGTTTTTTCCGTACCTATTGAATGGCGTCGCCATCGGCTTCATTTTTCTGTTCTTCTTTAGACCGGACGGCACGCTGGACACGATTATGCAAGCCTTGGGCCTTGGAGCTTATACGCAAGGTTGGCTCCTGAACCCCAATATCATTAACATTTCGCTTGCCGGAGCCTCTCTTTGGAGATACATGGGCTTTAACTTCATTATATTTCTGGGAGCGATTTCCTCCATCGGACGAGATGTCTATGAAGCTGCGGACATTGACGGGGCCAACCGCTGGCATCAGTTTCGTCATATCATTTTGCCGAGCATCAAAAGTATCGTGCAGCTCAATCTGATTCTGGCGATCAGCGGGGCGATCAGCGCGTTTGATATCCCGTACATTATGACCGGCGGTTCCAACGGAAGTAACACCTTTGTCATTCAAACCGTGACGACGGCGTTCAAATACAACAAGCTGGGCCTGGCCTCCGCCATGGCGGTCGTTCTGCTCTTTATCGTGATCATTGTGACTTTACTGCAACGTTTGCTGATTAAGGAGGAGAAGTGACTATGTACAGAGTCAAGTATGCCACCGCCAATTTGATCAAGTATGCCAGTTTGCTGTTAGGCACGTTAGCCGCACTCATACCGATTTTCGTCGTTTTCTTTGCTTCATTTAAAACAAATAAGGAGTACGGCACAAGCAGTCCATTGACACCTCCGGACAACTGGCTGAATTTTGCGAACTACACCAAAGCTTTTACCAACGGAAAAATGCTGCTCGGTTTCGGGAATACCGTCATTATTCTGGTGATTTCAATCATTGGCGCTACCTTGATCGGTTCGATGATCGCCTATGTACTGAATCGTTTCAAGTTCCGCGGCAGCAAGTTACTTATGGGGGCTTTTTTGTTGGCTACCCTGATTCCGAGCGTAACGACCCAGGTCGCCACGTTCCGGATCATTAACTCCTTGCATCTGGTGGATACCCGTTTTGCGCCGATCCTGTTGTATCTGGGAACGGACATCATTGCCGTTTATATCTTTATGCAATTTTTGGACTCGATCTCGGAATCGCTCGACGAATCGGCGATGCTTGACGGAGCTTCCTATTTTACGATTTACTGGAAGATCATTTTGCCGCTTCTCGCTCCGGCTATCGTCACCGTCATTATCGTTAAGGGTGTAAATATCTATAACGATTTCTATACGCCTTTTCTGTACATGCCGAGTGAAGATTTGCAGGTGCTGTCCACGGCGCTCTTCAAGTTCAAAGGGCCTTACGGTTCTCAATGGGAAGTCATTTGTGCGGGAATCATGATTACCATTGTGCCGATTTTGATCGTATTTTTGTCGCTGCAAAAATATATTTATAACGGTTTTGCCCAAGGTTCCGTTAAATAAAATTAATTTCGTAAAGTTAGAGAGGAGAACTTCTAATGACTAAAGTTCAAATTATCGGAGAAAATCTGTCCAACCTGCCTTGGCAGGACAAACCTGAAGGGGCCGTGGGCCCGGTTTGGAGACATAGCGAAAACCCGGTAATTCAGAGAAACCCGGCAAAGGGCATTGCCCGAATCTTCAACAGCGCCGTAGTCCCTTACGAAGGAAAGTATGTCGGCGTATTCCGTGCGGAAACGATCAACGGACGCCCGCATTTGCACTTGGGGCATAGTGAGGATGGACTAAACTGGAAGATCGACGAGGAGCGCATTCCGTTCGTCAATGAGGCGGGGGAGCCGTTTCAGCCGAATTATGCCTACGATCCCCGGCTGGTGAAGGTAGAGGACACGTACTACATTATTTGGTGCACCGATTTTTACGGCGCTTCCATCGGGGTGGCGAAGACGAAGGACTTCAAGTCTTTCATTCGTCTGGAGAATCCGTTCCTTCCTTTCAACCGCAACGGGGTGTTGTTCCCGAGAAAAATCAACGGCAATTTCATGATGCTTTCCCGTCCCAGCGACAGCGGCCACACCCCGTTCGGCGACGTATTCCTGAGCGAAAGCCCGGATTTCGTATACTGGGGCAAGCACCGTCACGTCATGAGCAAGGGCGGCCAAGGCTGGTGGCAATCCGTTAAAATCGGGGGCGGACCTGCTCCGATCGAGACGAGCGAAGGCTGGCTAATGTTCTACCATGGCGTAACGGGAACCTGCAATGGTCTCGTATACAGCATGGGAGCGGTGATTTTGGATCGGGATGAACCGTCCAAAGTGAAATACCGGTCCAGTACCTATGTGCTGACACCCGAGGAATGGTATGAGGAACGCGGGTTCGTTCCGAACGTTGTGTTCCCGTGCGCTACGCTGACCGATGCGGAAACGGGCAGAATCACGATTTATTACGGCGCGGCCGATACTTATGTCGGCGTCGCTTATACAACCGTTCAGGAGATTGTGGATTATGTGAAAGCGACCCATGAAGCAGTGGGCGACGACGCGGAAATCGGCGTGATGTAATTAATGAAGAAAACGGATAATCCCATCCTTGCGGATGGGATTATCCGTTTATGGGAATAGGGAGGTAAACCGAATGGCCAACGATAAAATAGAGGACCTGTTACAGTACAATGGGATCAGTCCGAAACCCCGGGACTTTGATGCGTATTGGGAGAGAGCGGTAGCGGAACTGGACGCCCAGCCGCTAAAGTTTCAACTGGTTCCGGCGGATTTTCAAACTCCGCATGCGGAATGCTACCATTTATATTTTACCGGGGTAGGAGGAGCCAGGGTCCATGCGAAATATGTGAAACCCAGACACCAGAAGGGGAAGGGGCCGGGATTGGCCCTGTTTCACGGCTATCACGGCGGCAGCGGGGATTGGTTTGACAAGGCGGCTTACGCGGCTCACGGCGTCACCGTCATCGCGCTGGACTGCCGCGGCCAAGGCGGGCTTTCCGAAGATCGTTCCGTCGTTGAAGGGACGACCTTAAAAGGCCATATTATCCGGGGGATCGATGAAGCGGACCCCGACAAGCTGTATTACCGCAACTGTTTTCTGGACCTCGCGCAAACGGTCCGTATCCTGAAATCGATGGAGCAGGTCGATGCGGACAAAATCGCCGTTCACGGCTGCTCCCAGGGCGGGGCCCTGACGGTGGCTTGCGCCGCCCTGGAACCTTCGGTCAAGCTTGCGATCCCGGTCTATCCGTTCCTGAGCGATTACAAAAAAGCCTGGGAACTGGAAGTGATGTCCTCGGCTTATGAGGAAATCGCCTATTACTTCCGCTTCATGGACCCGCTGCATACGCGGGAAGCCGAAGTGTTCGACAAACTGGGGTACATCGATATTCAGAATTTGGCGGACCGCATCCGGGCCCGGGTGATCTTCGTGACGGCCCTGGCCGATCCGATTTGCCCTCCGATTACGCAGTTTGCCGTGTATAATAAGATCAGAGCGGACAAAGAACTCGTGGTTTACCACGAATACGGGCACGAATATTTGCCGAATTTGAGCGACCGGGTGCTGCAGGAGGTACTGAAACTGTAAAATCGTCGTCTTTTGCCGGCACCCGGATTGATGCCGCCCTTTGCAACTGATATAATAAATTGATTGTACTTCAAGGATTTGTGGTGGGGGTAAGGATGACAGATATTCGGGCAAGACAAGAAAAGATACGTAATTTCAGTATTATCGCTCATATAGACCATGGCAAATCGACGCTGGCCGACCGGATTCTCGAATATACCGGGGCGCTGACCTCCCGCGAAATGCAGGAGCAAGTGCTGGACCAGATGGAACTGGAACGGGAACGCGGAATCACGATCAAACTGCAGGCGGTCCGCTTGTCCTATCGTGCCGATGACGGGGAAGAGTACCTGTTGAATTTGATCGACACGCCGGGGCACGTCGACTTTACCTATGAGGTTTCCCGCAGCCTTGCCGCGTGCGAAGGGGCTCTGCTTGTCGTGGACGCCGCGCAGGGGATCGAAGCGCAAACCCTGGCCAATGTTTATCTGGCGCTGGACAATAACCTTGAAATTTTGCCGGTGATCAACAAAATCGATCTGCCGAGCGCCGATCCCGATCGCGTAAAGCAGGAGGTCGAGGATGTGATCGGACTTGACGCCAGCGAGGCCGTGCTGGCTTCGGCCAAAGCGGGCATCGGCATCAAAGAGATTTTGGAGCAGGTCGTGCAGAAGGTGCCGGCTCCGACCGGAGATCCCGATCAACCGCTGAAGGCGCTTATTTTCGATTCGCACTATGATCCCTATAAAGGTGTAATCGTTTATGTCCGGGTTATTGACGGCCATATCAAGGCGGGCTCGAAGATCAAAATGATGGCCACGGAGAAGACGTTCGAGGTCATCGAGGTCGGAGCTTTCAAGCCGAGAATGACGATTGTGGACGAGCTGAATGTCGGCGATGTCGGCTTTATCGTGGCCGGGATCAAGAACGTCGGCGACACCCGGGTCGGGGATACGGTGACGGATGCCAAGAAACCGACCGCCGAACCGCTTCCAGGCTACCGCAAAATTAACCCGATGGTTTACTGCGGACTTTATCCGATCGAAACATCGGATTACAACGACCTTAGGGAAGCGCTGGAGAAGCTGCAGCTCAACGACGCTTCGCTCAGCTTCGAGCCGGAGACGTCGAGCGCGCTCGGCTTCGGTTTCCGCTGCGGCTTCCTTGGCCTGCTGCATATGGATGTCATTCAAGAGCGGATTGAGCGCGAATTTAACATTCCGCTCATCACGACGGCGCCGAGCGTAATTTACCATGTAACGCTGACGAACGGCGAGACGATCTCGATCGACAACCCTTCCAACTATCCGGAAGTCGGGAAGATCGAGTACGTGGAGGAGCCGTACGTGAAGGCCGCGATTATCGTTCCGAACGATTATGTCGGGACCGTAATGGAACTTTGCCAGAGCAAGCGCGGCGAATTCGTGAACATGGAGTATCTCGATACGACGCGCGTCACGATTACGTACCAGATTCCGCTGTCGGAAATCGTCTACGATTTCTTCGATCAGCTGAAATCGAGCACGAAGGGCTACGCCTCCTTCGATTACGAACTGTCCGGCTACCGCCAGTCCAATCTGGTGAAAATGGACATCCTGCTTAACGGGGAACAGGTCGATGCGCTGTCCTTTATCGTGCACCGGGAGCGGGCCTATCACCGCGGCCGGATCATCTGCGAGAAGCTGCGCGAGCTGATTCCGCGCCAGATGTTCGAGGTGCCGATTCAGGCTTCCATCGGCACGAAGGTCATCGCCCGCGAAACGGTCAAGGCGATGCGCAAGAACGTGCTTGCCAAGTGCTACGGCGGTGACATTTCGCGGAAGCGGAAGCTGCTGGAGAAGCAGAAGGAAGGCAAGAAGCGGATGAAGCAAGTCGGTAATGTGGAAGTGCCGCAGGAAGCGTTTATGGCGGTTCTGAAGATTGACGATAAATAATCCAGTGCCCATCAGACAACGTTGACTAACAAATTTGTCAGTCCATTCCTAAAACGGTGTTTTATTTGTCGAAACTGCCAGAAGGCGGGGGATAGCGGACTTTTGGACCTTATTCGGGGGAGAAAGCGGCCCAAATCCCCGCTTGGGAACCGGCAACAGGGGAATAAGCCTCTTCTTTTGGGCCGCTATATTGCTACCGAATATGAATCGGGCCGAAATAGGAGCGCTGACGGTCGTTATTCCCGCTGAAGGGGCACCAAGTCCGCTAATTATGATGATAAGAGCCTAATTAAAGGAAAGCCCGCGGGCTTTCCTTTAATTGTTACGCCAAAAGAATGATTTAACGGGAAAACTTCCCGCTAAATTTCGCTCCAGGCGCCTGCCTCCTGATTTAACTGGAAAATCTCCAGTTATTTCTCGATTCAGCCGCTGTTTCAAGCGAATTCAGGTAAATTAGCGGGAGGTTTTCCAGGTAATTGTCGCCCGCAGCCGCACAGGACCTAAAATAACAGGAAGAATTCCCGTTAGTCATAAAGCTTGAACCGATGAATGAATTACAAGTAAGAATTGGAGGCATCGCCCATGAACGAAATGACCAATCCGCATCATCAGGGAATGCCTGAGACCGCGAATCATCACGCCAGCGCCCCGAAGGCGGTTTATATACACATCCCGTTTTGCACGAACAAGTGCTTTTACTGCGATTTCAATTCCTATGTGCTGAAAGATCAGCCGGTGATGGATTACCTTCGAGCGCTCGACCGCGAAATGGAGCTGACCGTGCAGGCGACTCCGGCGGAGGAGATCAAGACGATCTTTGTGGGCGGAGGGACGCCGACCGTGCTGAATCCGCAGGAAATGGAATATTTCCTGAATTCCGTCCGCCGCCACTTTCCGAACTGGGCGGAGGATATCGAATTCACGATGGAGGCCAATCCGGGGACGACGGATGCCGAGAAGCTGGCCGTCATGAAAGCCGGCGGTGTCAACCGCGTGAGCTTCGGCGTGCAAGCCTTCCAAAACGAGCTGCTCTCCGGCATTGGGCGCATCCATAATACGGATGATGTGTACCGTAGTCTGGAGAACGCGCGCAGCGCGGGACTGCATAATTTATCGATCGACCTGATGTTCGGCTTGCCGAATCAGACGGTCGAGATGCTGGATTACAGCGTTAGCCGGGCGCTGGAACTGGGGCTGCCGCATTATTCGATCTACAGTCTTAAGGTTGAGGAGAATACGTTGTTCCATACCCTGTATCAAAAAAATCAGCTCCCATTGCCGGGGGAAGAGGATGAGCTGAACATGTACCTCCTGTTGATGGACCGCATGAAGGCGGCCGGATTCAAGCAGTATGAAATCAGCAACTTCGCCAAACCGGGCCACGAAAGCCGCCATAACATTACCTACTGGCGGAATGAAGATTATTATGGCCTGGGAGCCGGGGCCCACGGTTACGCAAAACGCCGCCGCCACATCAACATCAAGGGGGTCAATCCCTATGTCGAGGCTTGCAAGCAAGGGCTGCCGCGCTTGGAGCAGTTCGAGGTGACGAAAGCGGAGGCCATGGAGGATTTCGTCATGGTCGGCCTTCGGATGCTGGACGGAATCCGGTTCTCCGATTTTGCCGAACAGTTCGGGGCTTCTCTGGAGGAAACGTTTCACGCTCCGCTGCATAAAATGACCTCGGCAGGTTTGCTTGAAATGCATGAGGATCATGGCGGTTATCGTCTCAGTGAAAAAGGAGTGCTCTTCGGCAACGAAGTGTTCGCCGAGTTTATCGGGGCTCTGACTTCTTAAACGAGGCGGGTTTCGGCTCTCCAGAATTTCGCCCGAAAACGGCTTCTTGAAAAGCTCACTTTCTCTCTTGAACTTTTATGCGACATACTGTATATTTATTCATATTATAAGTGCACAGTTTAAGGGGGAAAGAGGATGCAGGCCGTAGCCGTATGCAGACAAGCGAGACTTGAAGATGTGGAGCCGTTATTTACGATGATTGAAGGCTATGCCCGCCAAGGGATTATGCTCCCCCGTTCCCGAGCCGTATTGGAGCGGCAAATTTCCGATTTTGTCGTCGCCGAGATGGATGGGCGGATCGTCGGCTGCGGATCGCTGTGCAGACTAGGAGAAGAGCTGGTGGAGATTCGCTCACTGGGCATCGCCGAAGGTTACAAAGGCCGGGGATTAGGCTCCATGCTTGTAGAAGAGCTCGTCTCGCAAGCGAAAAGCCTCGGTATTCCCAAGGTCATGGCTCTGACCTATGAGGTATCCTTCTTTTTGAAAAACGGATTTACCGTGGTGGAGAAAGAGATTTTTCCCGAGAAAGTTTGGACGGATTGCGTGAATTGCGCCAAGCAGCATTGCTGCGACGAGATCGCCGTACTCAAGATACTGGACTGACTTGACAATCGTCGGGTCGGTTTGGTATTTTTGTAATATAGTTTAGCACTCGACGATCTAGAGTGCTAACGAGCAAGTCTCAAATTTGTTACCAGGAGGGATTTCCATGTTGACGGAACGCCAAAGAATGATTTTAACGGCTATAGTGGATGATTACATTCGCTCGGCGGAACCGGTGGGATCCCGAAGCATCTCCAAGCGCGGCGACGTCGGGTACAGTCCGGCGACCATTCGCAACGAGATGGCCGATCTGGAGGACCTGGGTTTTCTGGAGCAGCCCCATACATCGGCTGGCCGTATCCCTTCTCATAAAGGCTACCGGTACTATGTGGATCATCTGGCACCTTTAAATCTGATTTCGCCCGATGAATTCAAAATTATGAGAGCTTTTTTTGCGGAAAAATTGAATGCGATTGAACAGGTCATCCAGCATGCCGCGACGATCCTGTCCCATATGACGAACTACACTTCCATCCTGCTTGGGCCGGAAGTTTTTCACACGTCTTTACGGCATTTTCAACTGCTGCCCCTAAATGAGAATACGGCGGTGGCGATCATCGTGACGAGCACGGGACAGGTCGAGAACAAAACGGTTACGATCCCTGCCGGGCTTTCCGTGTCGGAGATGGAGAAAGTCGTGAACCTGCTGAACCGCAAGCTGACGGGCGTGCCGATCTATAAATTGAAGACGGCTTTGTACAATGAAATCGGACGGGAAATGCAGCGGCATGTGGAGCATTTCGAGGAGTTGATGAGCGTATTGGAAGAAGCGCTGGACAAGGATCAAGACGGGCAGCGTCTGTTCCTCAGCGGTACGACCAATATGCTGAACCAGCCCGAATTTCGCGATGTGGACAAAGTGAAAAGTATTCTCGACCTGTTTGAAGAGACGCCGACTTTGTTGAAAATGATGACATCGGCGGGCTCCGGCATTCAAGTCCGGATCGGAACCGAGAACGATCATGAGGCTTTCGCCAATTGCAGTCTGATTACGGCGACTTATGCCATCGAAGGCGAAGCGGTCGGCACGATCGGCATTTTGGGACCTACCCGGATGGAGTATGCCCGGGTTATCGGCATTCTTGATATTTTGTCCAAGGACCTGTCCCGGTTTTTGTCCCGGATGCACTGATCCATTAGGATGACGTATCAACGGAAACACTAGGGAACATGGCTTTAGTTACTGTTAAGGAGGTGACATCTTGAAGGAACAAGAACCGATTCAAGACAACATCCAGACGGGTGTGGAAGAGGAATTGAAGGAGAACGCCGGGAACAACCAGGAGCCTGCTCCGGTTGAAGAGCCGGAGGTTCAAGAGGAAACGGCACGGGGGAACTCGGAGGAAGAGCGAGCCGAGCTTGAAAAGTTGCGGGCTGAAGCGGAGGAGCACAAACAGCGTCTGTTCCGTACTCAGGCTGATTTCGATAATTTCCGTCGGCGTACGCTGAAGGAAAAGGAGGAGCTGGGGAAATACGCCTCAGCCAAGCTGATCACCGAACTGCTGCCGGTAATCGACAACTTCGAACGCGCTTTGAGCACGACGGCCGAGAATGCGGATCTTTCCTCTTATGCCAAAGGGGTGGATATGATTTTCCGCCAACTGGAGGGCATTTTGAAAACGGAGGGATTGACGGCGATGGAACCCGTCGGAACACCGTTCAATCCGGAATTCCACCAGGCGATCATGCAGGTGGAAAGCGATGAGTATGAGGAAGGCACCGTCGTGGAAGTCGTTCAGAAGGGCTATCTTCTGAAGGATAAGGTGCTTCGCCCGGCTATGGTCAAAGTAAGCGGCTAACAGATCTGTCAGAGCGACTATTTAAGGAGGATATTTTCCTATGAGCAAAGTTATCGGTATTGACCTTGGAACCACCAACTCTTGCGTTGCGGTTATGGAAGGCGGCGAAGCCGTCGTTATTCCTAACCCGGAAGGCGCTCGTACAACCCCCTCGGTTGTAGGCTTCAAGAAGGACGGCGAACGGATCGTCGGTGAAACGGCAAAACGCCAGGCTATTACCAATCCGGACCGCACAATTATTTCGATTAAGAGACATATGGGTACGAACCACAAGGAATCGATTGACGGTAAAGATTTTACGCCGCAAGAAATTTCCGCGATTATTTTGCAAAAATTGAAATCGGACGCCGAAGCATATCTCGGCCAGCCGGTTACACAGGCCGTTATCACGGTACCTGCCTACTTTAACGACAGCCAGCGTCAAGCGACCAAGGATGCGGGCAAAATCGCCGGTCTCGAAGTATTGCGGATCGTCAACGAGCCTACCGCGGCCGCTTTGGCTTACGGTTTGGAGAAAGCCGAGGACCAAACGATTCTCGTTTATGACCTTGGCGGCGGTACATTCGACGTTTCGATCCTGGAGCTGGGCGACGGCTTCTTCGAAGTTAAAGCGACCAGCGGGGACAACCATCTCGGCGGTGACGATTTTGACCAAGTGATCATCGATTACCTCGTAGCCGAATTCAAGAAAGATCAAGGCATTGACTTGGGCAAAGACAAAGCGGCTGTACAGCGTTTGAAAGATGCTGCGGAAAAAGCGAAG
Source organism: Paenibacillus sp. A14 (assembly GCF_036864815.1). Taxonomy (NCBI): domain Bacteria; kingdom Bacillati; phylum Bacillota; class Bacilli; order Caryophanales; family Paenibacillaceae; genus Paenibacillus; species Paenibacillus sp. A14. The sequence goes on along the minus strand of NZ_JBAGJD010000001.1, from coordinate 873,555 downwards.
AAGGAATTGTCCGGCGTCCTGACGACGACGATCTCCCTTCCATTTATCACCGTGGTGGACGGCGTGCCTCAGCACTTGGAAGTTAACCTGACCCGTGCGAAATTCGAGGAATTGTCCGCGGATCTCGTAGAACGCACTTTGGGACCGACTCGCCGCGCGCTCAGCGATGCGGGCATGACGCCGGCCGACATTGACAAAGTCGTTCTGGTCGGCGGTTCCACCCGGATTCCGGCCGTGCAGGAAGCGATCAAGAAATTGACCGGCAAGGAGCCGCACAAGGGCGTGAACCCGGACGAAGTGGTGGCGCTTGGGGCAGCCGTTCAAGCGGGCGTGCTGACCGGCGACGTGAAAGACGTCGTTCTGCTCGACGTTACTCCGCTTTCGCTCGGTATTGAAACCGCCGGAGGCGTGTTCACCAAAATGATCGAGCGGAACACGACGATCCCGACAAGCAAGTCGCAGGTCTTCTCGACTTATGCCGATAACCAGCCTAGCGTGGAAATTCACGTTCTTCAAGGGGAACGCGAAATGGCGGCCGGCAACAAGACGCTCGGCAAATTCATGCTTGGCGACATTCCGCCGGCACCGCGCGGCGTGCCGCAAATCGAGGTTACGTTTGACATCGATGCGAACGGGATCGTTAACGTTTCGGCGACCGATAAAGGCACCGGGAAGAGCCAAAATATCACGATCACTTCCTCCAGCGGTCTGAGCGATGAAGAAGTGGATCGCATGATGAAAGACGCCGAGCTTCACGCTGAGGAAGACAAGAAGCGCAAAGAGCTGGTTGAAGTGAAAAACACCGGCGACCAACTGATCTATAGCGTTGACAAGACGCTGAAGGATCTTGGCGATAAAGTCGATGCGGCTGAGGCGGAGAAAGCGAACGCGGCCAAAGACGAGCTGAAGAAGGCGCTGGAAAGCGACAATGTGGAAACGATCAAAGCGGCTACCGAGAAATTGACCGAGATCGCTCAGCAGTTGTCCGTGAAGTTGTATGAGCAAGCCGCTCAACAACAGCAAGCCGGCGGCGCGGAAGGCGCATCGGCTGGCGGCGGCAAGGAGAATGTCGTCGACGCCGATTACGAAGTCGTGGACGAAGACAAGAAGCAAGGCTAACAAAATCACAGGCTGATATAACGGTGCATAGACTTAGGTGAACTGGGAAGGTCAAAGTGCGGGCTGTTTCCGTGCTTTGACTTTCCTTTTGCCGGATTGGGGAGAAATGTACCCGGCGCACCAATCAAGTCATAAAGGGGTGGAAGGATGGCTGAGAAACGAGATTACTACGAGGTCCTGGGCCTCGGCAAGAACGCTTCGGACGAAGAGATCAAGAAAGCTTACCGCAAACTGGCGCGTCAATATCACCCTGACGTCAACAAGGCGCCGGATGCGGAGGCCAAATTCAAGGAAGTCAAGGAAGCCTATGATGTACTGAGCGATTCCGGCAAACGCGCCCGGTATGACCAGTACGGTCATATCGATCCGAACCAGGGAATGGGCGGCGGCTTTGGCGGCGGCGCTGATTTCGGCGGCTTCGGCGATATCTTCGACATGTTCTTCGGAGGCGGCGGACGCCGCGATCCGAATGCCCCGCAGCGCGGAAATGACCTCCAGTATGCGATGACCATCGAATTTAAAGAAGCGGTGTTCGGCAAAGAGACGGATATCACCATTCCGCGGACGGAAAATTGCGACACCTGCTTTGGCTCCGGAGCGAAACCGGGCACGAAGCCCGAAACCTGTTCGGTCTGTCACGGATCGGGACAGCAGGAAGTCGTGCAGAACACGCCGTTCGGCCGGATGGTCAATCGCCGTTCCTGCAGCAACTGCGGCGGACGGGGGCAAATTATCCGGGAGAAGTGTCCGACGTGCGCCGGCAGCGGCAAGGTGAAGAAGCAGCGGAAAATCCACGTCCGCATCCCTGCGGGGGTCGACGATGGCGCTCAACTGCGGATGTCCGGAGAGGGCGAAGGCGGCTTGCGCGGGGGACCGGCGGGCGACCTGTATATCGTCATCCGCGTCAAGCCGGATGAGTTTTTCGATCGCGAAGGCGACGACATCTACTGCGAGTTTCCTTTAACGTTCGCGCAAGCGGCTCTTGGCGATGAAATCGAAGTGCCGACGCTGACCGGTAAAGTCAAAGTGAAAATTCCGGCCGGTACCCAGACAGGCAGGTACTTCCGCTTGAAAGGCCAAGGGGTGCCGAAGCTGCGCGGCATCGGGAATGGCGACCAGCATATCAAAGTGGTGGTCGTTACCCCAAGCCAACTGAGCGATGAGCAGAAGGAGCTGCTGCGCCAGTTCGCGGCATTGGACGGAGAGCACACCCATGAGCATGAGCAATCGTTTTTTGATCGCATGAAACGGGCGTTTCGCGGAGACTAAACCTTCGACATCGGCAGGACGATAGCAAGAAAGCGGGGGTGTCTTTAGAATCATCGGCCGATGGTTTTAAGGACACTCCTTTTTTTTGTGACATGGGGCTTCTTTTTTAACAACCAACGGTTTTACTCTGAGGATCATAGCGGATTTCCGGGGCCGGACAGGTGAAAAAACGGTACAAGGCAGCTTGCCTTGTACCGTTCTTTGTTAGTCGAAATTTATGACCGGATATGAGCGATAATCTCCTCGTCCAAATCCAGGGTGATATCTTCACGGAACGCCCTGACACCGTATTCTTTATATACATACTGCATAATCGCTTCCATGATGTTCGCTTCCACAATGTACCAGCTTCTGCCGTTCGCCCAGACTTCGCCGGTATACCCGGTGTCCTCGTCCCAGCTCAGTTCCACCTGGACGTCCGTCGGTCTTGTGCCGGTTCGGTGCGCGGTGTGAAGGCAAATCGCATTAATAATTTCATCCATGCTTAAAACCATACTTTAATATCTTCCTCCACGGTAATGGTCGTCACTAGGCTGCGGCCGTCTCTTAAACCGGCGGTAGAGCGCGACCCCGATGGCGATAATAACATAGATGGCCAGAAGGTTTACCGCAAGGCCGAGCAGGTTGCCCAGGAAGCCCATGCCCCCGAACAATCCGCCGAACAGCATACCGGCGAGACCGCCGATCATCAAGCCTTTCATGAAACTGCCGCCGCTAAAAAATCCGCGTTTTGCTGTGGTGCCGGCCGTCGTACCGGATTTGTTGGTTCCGGCAGTATCGCCGGATCTTTGATAGTTGTCCGTCGATTTTTTCGGTGCCGGCGTATAGGAACGAGGGCCGGATTTAAATCCGCCGCCGCGTTTGGCATCAACGAGGCCGGGCGAAGTGACGGCGAAAATCAAAGTAAACGCCATCATAATCATCATCATTTTCTTTAGCATTAAAGTAATAACCCTCCTAATAAATTTAATTTAGTATGTTCTAATGCTATACCTGTAATACGGGCAAGAAGAGAGGACGTTTCAATTTTTAATCAATATTTTTTACAATAAAAAAATCGCATAAACCCCTCCGAAACACCGCATCCTAATATCCCAAGGAACGGGGATTCCCGGTTCCTTACAGCAGCAACGAGAAAGGCAGGTCCTGCACATGGCGGAGAAGAATATTCTAGCCTATTTCAAAAGCCCCGAGGAAGCGGAAGGCGTGGTCAGAAAACTGAGCGCCTTGCGCGTAATTGACCTATCCATCGACCGGTTCAGCCGTTACCCCGGCGAGGGTTACGATCCTTTTAACCCCATCACCGGCAAGGTGAGCAGTTTATCCGCCATCACCCAGGATGCCGCGATTACCAATCAATCCGCAGGCATTTTGAGTGCGGCGGACCCCGCCGCCAGCGGGTTGAGCCATGGTGGCCAAGGCGGGCCGACCGGACGGGATATTTTGCTTACGGCGGTCGTCGATGAGTCGGTACATCATCAGGCACTGCGGATTATAGAAGAAGCCGGCGGGCAGATGTAACTAATTTTCGATATATAGAAGGAGGGTTATGCCATGAACAAATCGAACCCGGACCGGATAACTAGAAGAGTTCCGGCCAGCGGAAAGCAGTTGGAGATCGGATATAACCGGGATATCGAGTTTTCCGAGGAACTTGCGGACCAGGAAGATTGGGAAGCGATCGAACGCAGTGAGCGGGCGGACAACCGGCAGAAAGGGCAGCACGACTGGACTTAGATAAAGGATGGAGAAACCGCCGGAGCAGCTTCGGCGGTTTCTTCGGCATGCCGATTGATTGCGAATAGAAAATGCGATTTTGTCACTCTTTTCAATCTATAGTACAATAGATTTCATGCACGAATTTCAAGGAGGAAATCTTACGATGATCTGGAAAGAGCTGACTATACATACAACCGAGGAAGCGGTGGAGATGATTTCCAACTTCCTGCATGAAGCGGGGGCCGGCGGCGTTACGATTGAGGAATATGTCGATAACGATAAACCGCGCGATACATCCCTGGGCCAATGGTTCGAAATTCCGCCGAACGATATTCCTGAGGGAGAAGCCAAGATCAGCGGCTATTTCCCCGAAGGCGTCGATATCGAGGAAGTGATCCGCGAGGTGCGTGAACGGATTGAAGAGCTACGGACTTACGACATTGACCCGGGGACGCCGGAGCTTACGATCCGGGAGGTCAGTGAAGACGACTGGGCCAACAACTGGAAGCAGTATTTCAAGCCGCTTCGCGTGTCAGACCGGCTGACGATCAAGCCGACCTGGGAGGCGTACGAACCGGCGTCCGCCGATGAGAGAATCATTGAACTAGATCCGGGGATGGCTTTCGGAACGGGGACGCACCCGACGACCTCGCTCTGTTTGCGGACACTGGAAGGCATTATTCGGGAAGGGGACGAAGTCATCGATGTCGGCACCGGCTCCGGCATTCTGGCGATTGGCGCTTGCCGTTTGGGCGCTTCCCGCGTGCTTGCGCTGGATCTGGATCCCGTAGCGGTGTCGAGCGCTCTGGAGAACACGAGACTGAACCAACTGGAGAGCCGGATTCAGGTGGTGGAGAGCGATCTGTTGTCCGTCTTGAAAAAAGGCAACGAGGCCACGGTAAACGTACAGCTTCCGGTCCGGGTAGTGGTCGCCAATATTTTGGCCGAGATCATTCTGCTCTTTATTGAGGATGTGTATGAAGCGTTGCAGCAGGGCGGCTATTATATTGCCTCCGGCATCTATAAGAATAAGGAACGGGTCGTTGAGGAGGCCTTGACGGCCGCGGGCTTCGTGATTGAACAAACGGCCCGCGAAGAAGATTGGGTCGCTTTTGTGGCGAGAAAGAGGTAAAGATGGGGCTTCTGGATCAAATATTGCGCGGTCAGTTTAGCGAGTTACCTTTTTATTTACTTACCATCGTGATCGCTTTTTCAGTACATGAATTTTCCCACGCTTACGTTGCCAATAAATTCGGCGATCCTACCGCCAAGCTGCTGGGCCGGGTGACGCTAAATCCGGCGGTGCATTTCGATTTGTTGGGGACTATCCTGCTCGTGATCGCGGGCTTCGGCTGGGCACGGCCGGTCCCCGTCAACCGGGATAACTTTTCCAAACCTCGGGTCATGGGAGCCATCGTATCCATCGCCGGCCCGCTGAGCAACCTGCTTCTGGCTATCGCCGGTGCGGCGATCTACGCGGCGCTTATCCGGTTTGGCGTGGTTTCCCCGTTCGGACCGCAGGACAAATTGTCATTGGCCCTGGATACTTTTTTAAATCTGTTCGTTCTTATGAACTTTTTCTTGTTCCTGTTTAACCTGATTCCTTTGCCGCCGCTGGACGGATACCGGATTTTGGAGGACGTTGCGCCGCGGCGGATTTCGGGCAAGCTTCAGCAATATGAACAATGGTCAGTGCTTATTTTTCTGATTATACTGATGGTCCCGGTACTCCGTCAGTATACGATAATGCCGCTTTATGGTGCGTCTTATTTCCTTTCAAAGCACTTCTTGGTCTTTTTCCATACGATATTCGGCGGCTAGGTAAGACTTTACCGCGAACTAGCACTGGAAAGCTGAAAACAAAAGTTGTATGATGTATTTTGGCGATTTTGAAGGCAAGGAATGATGAGATGCAGCGTTATTTTATAGATCCCGGGCAGTTCCACGACACGTCGGTGGAGATTACGGGCGATGACGCCCGCCATATCGGCAAAGTTATGCGATCGAAACCGGGCGATAAGCTGATCGTCAGCGACGGCGTAAACCGCGTGGCGCTGGCCGAGATCGTGACATTGGATCCGCAGGAAGTGACAGCGGAGATTATAGAGGTTTTGGAACCGGCCGGAGAGCCGTCGGTTGAGGTTACCGTGGCGCAGAGTTTGCCGAAGGGCGACAAGATGGAAACCGTGATCCAGAAATGCACGGAGATCGGCGCTTCCGCGTTTTTGCCGTTTATTTCCGAGCGGACGGTCGTGCAGTACGACGGAAAAAAAGAAGAGAAGCGGACCGCACGCTGGCGCAAAATTGCGAAGGAAGCGGCCGAACAGGCGCATCGCAGCCGAATTCCGGCGATCGAGGCGCCGGTTTCCTGGCGCGATATGTTAGCCGAGCTGTCCGGCTTCGATCTGGTATGCATTTGCTACGAGAAGGAGCACGGTCAGCAACTGCGCGATGTGCTGAAGCCTTTCTCGACGCGCCTCGCATCCGGACATAACTGTCGCGTAGCGGTTATTGTCGGTCCCGAAGGCGGATTCTCCGAGCGGGAGGTGGCGGAGGCCGAGAAGGCCGGGGCGCTTTCCGCCGGTTTGGGACGACGCATCTTACGCACGGAGACGGCCGCCATGGCCGCCCTGACCTGCATCATGTATGAATCCGGAGAAATGGGGGGAATTTAGTATGCCATCCGTTGCTTTTTACACGCTGGGCTGTAAAGTGAATTTTTATGACACTGAAGCGATTTGGCAGCTGTTTAAAAATGAAGGCTACGAACAGGTGGATTTCGAACAGACGGCCGATGTCTATCTGATCAATACCTGCACCGTAACCAATACGGGGGACAAGAAGAGCCGGCAAATTATCCGCCGGGCCGTACGGCGCAACCCCGACGCGATTGTAGCCGTAACCGGCTGCTACGCACAAACGTCGCCGGCGGAAATCCTGGATATTCCCGGCGTGGATCTCGTTATCGGGACGCAGGACCGCGACAAGATTATGCCGTATGTGAAAGAAATCCAGGCGCAGCGCCGACCGATCAACGCGGTACGGAACATTATGAAGACGCGGGAGTTCGAGGAGCTTGATGTTCCCGATTTCGCGGATCATACGCGCGCTTTTTTGAAAATCCAAGAGGGTTGCAACAACTTCTGCACGTTCTGCATCATTCCTTGGTCGCGCGGGCTGTCCCGCAGCCGGGATCCGCAGAGCGTGGTCGCCCAGGCCCGGCAGCTTGTGGCCGCGGGATATAACGAAATCGTATTGACGGGTATCCATACCGGCGGGTACGGAGACGATCTGGAGAATTACCGGTTATCCGATCTGCTGTGGGATCTTGACAAGGTGGAGGGGCTGGGCCGCATCCGCATCAGTTCCATCGAAGCGAGCCAGATCGACGACCGCATGCTGGAGGTGCTGAAAGGTTCCTCCAAAATGTGCCGTCACTTCCATATACCGCTGCAAGCCGGAAGCAATGAAGTGCTCAAGCGGATGAGACGTAAATATACGATCGAGGAATTCGAAGAGAAGATCAAGAAGATCCGCAACTTCATGCCGGATGTGGCGATTACGACCGACATCATCGTCGGCTTCCCCGGAGAAACCGAGGAATTGTACCGCGAGGGCTACGAGGCGATCAAGCGGATCGGCTTCTCGGAAATGCACGTGTTCCCTTATTCCAAACGGACAGGCACGCCTGCGGCCCGGATGGAAGATCAAGTGGACGAAGAAATCAAGCATGCCCGTGTACAGGAACTGATCGATCTGTCCGAGCAGATGCAACTGGCTTATGCCGAGAAGTTCGTCGGGCAAGTACTGGACGTTATTCCCGAGCGCGACGAAAAAGGCGTTTGGGGAGAAGGCTTCGTAACCGGGTTCAGCGACAACTACCTGCAAATCCGGTTTGACGGAACGCCCGATCTTGCCGGCAAGATGTGCCGGGTCAAGCTGACCAAGGCGGACGCCAATACGAGCGAGGGACAATTGGTCCGTGTCCTGGACGGGGCGGAAAGCGCCAAAGCGTTGGCCTGACCGGCCAGCCCTCGTGTGTTGGACCTGCAATTGCATAGAGCCGATTCAACAGGGATTTCACCCGTCAGGGTTGAAGTCCTTGTTGCCGATTGGGGTAATACGACAGTAAGGGGGCGAGGAAAATGCCGGACAAGGAAATATCCGCCGGAGGCGTTGTGTACCGCAGGACCGCCGGGCGGTTGCAGATACAGCTCATCACGGACCGGTACGGCAGGTTTTCTTTTGCCAAGGGGAAAAGAGAGCCCGGGGAGACGGTCGAGCAAACCGCACTAAGGGAAATACGGGAAGAGACCGGCTTGATCGGGCAAATTGACGGACTGATCGATATTATCGCTTATACCTACCGCCATCCTGTTCACGGGGCCGTGGACAAGGAAGTGCATTACTACCTCGTCGAAAGCCGGGGCGGACAGCTTCGTCCCCAAGTGGAAGAAATTCGGGGCGTGGCCTGGTACGATCCGAAAGAGGCCTGGGAGAAACAGCTGAAATCGGGATACGACAATAATGATTTTATTCTGGAAAAAGCTCTGAAAATGCTGAATCTGGAGTTTTAACGGAGGGCTGCCGATCGCCGGTCCGGTTACGCTTCCTTCGGATGCTCCAGGCGGCTCCAAATCGGCAAATAGCAAAAAGGCAGGGCGAGCAAGGAGCAAACGACGTTGAATATCGTTTGGGAATGGGCGATTTGGGCGGCCGGGTCTCCGGATATCCAGGCCGAGGCGGCGCCCAAAGGCTCCGTGAGCGGGAGAAACAACGCCGCGCCGAGCACGTTGAGCGCAACGTGCGACCAAGCGACAAAGCTGCCGGAACGCGAGCCGCCGAGCGAGGCGATCACGGCGGTGACGCAGGTGCCGACGTTGGAGCCGATCACCATGGCGATGCCGAGCGGGAGCGGCAGCGTCCCGGCGGCGACCAGGCCCATGGTCATCGCGATGGTGGCGGCGCTGCTGTGAACGAGCGCTGTCAGCGCCGCTCCGGCGGCCGCGCCCCAAAGCAGGCTGTCGCCAGCGTGATCAAGCAGCCAGCCGATGACGCCGTAGGCTTCCAGCGCGGGCCCGGCCGACTGCATCCAGCGGATCGCGATCATGATCAGGCTGAAGCCGGCGGCAGCCAGGGAGCCGAATTGCAGCGGCGTCAGCAGCCGGAACCACTTGGATGCCCGGTAGCCGCCGGGAAGCATCTCCTGGGCGGTGACGGCCGCGGCCCAAAGAAGCACGGATAGAATCAGCAGCGGGACGCCGATACTGGAAATATTCAAGGCGATCAGTTCCGTCGTCAGGCAGGTGCCGATGTTCCCGCCGAGGATAATGCCGAGCGTCCGCGCGTAGGACAGGAGCCCGGCGTTGACCAGACCGATGGTCATGACCGTAACCGCCGTGCTGCTTTGGAGCGCCGCCGTCACGAACGTGCTGGAGACCATGCCGGTCCAGGGCGTCCGCGTTGTGGCTTGCAGGGCCCGGATCAACCCGGGGCCCGCCCAGGCGTGAAGCGAGGCTTCCATCAGCTTCATGCCGAACAGGAACAGGGCCAGTCCGAAGGTTACGGGGAAAATGAGCTCATGGAACAATCGTGACGCCTCCTGTCCTACCAAAGTGTACAAGTTACATATATGCTTGGCCGCAGCGGTCCATGCTGCGTAATTTTGCATCGTTGGTTTGTGGCTTCAGGACCGCAAGCGGAGCTTGGGTTCTATCATCTTTATGGGGGTTGAATAGCGTGGCATCGGTTATTTTGCAGCGCAGCCGCAAAAAGCGGCTGGAACAAGGTCATCCATGGGTTTATAAAAGTGAGATTGAGCGTGTGGAGGGGGAGCCGGCTCCGGGGAGTCTCGTGGAGATTCTTGACCACCGGGGGCGTTTTCTGGCAACGGGGTATTATAACGCCGCATCGCAAATTACGGTACGCGCGGTGTCTTTCACGCCGCTTGCAGCGATGGACACCGGCTTTTTCGAGCGCCGGTTTCGGGAATGTCTCAAGCATCGGGAGCGTTTTGTCCGTGACGAGAACGCGTACCGGTTCGTTTACGGGGAAGCGGATTTTCTCCCCGGTTTGATCGTGGACCGCTTCGGCGACGTGCTCGTCATCCAGCTGTTGACGCTCGGCATGGACCTATGCCGGGAGGCGATCGTTGAGGCGCTGGTCGCCGTGCTTCAGCCCGCGGGAATTTACGAGCGAAGCGATGTACCGATTCGTGAGATGGAAGGGCTGGAGCAAGTGAAAGGCCCGCTTTACGGCACTCCGCCGCGGCATGTGACCGTGACGGAGAACGGGCTGAAGATTCGCGTCGATATTGAAGAGGGCCAGAAGACCGGCTATTTCTTCGACCAGCGCGAGAACCGCGCTTCCATCCGGCCGCTGATGACCGGCTGGGGAGAGCGGAGCGGGATCGCGCTGCAGGATGTGCCGGACGAAGCCGGGGGAATCCGCCGGGTTCCCGTCAACCGGAACGGCAAGGAAGTCACCTTCCCGTATTGGGACGGGGCCACGGTGCTGGAATGCTTCTCGCATACGGGAAGTTTTACGCTTCATGCCTGCCGGTACGGCGCCAAAAAAGTCACCTGCCTGGACATTTCCGAGCATGCGATCGAAAGCGCCAAGGCGAACGTGGAGCTGAACGGGTTCGGCGACCGCGTCGAGTTCGTCGTGGCCGACGCGTTCGATTATCTCCGCGGCCAGGTTAAGGGGCTTGCCGAGCGGAGCAGCCGGGCGGCGGCAGACGGCAAGGCCGACACGTCGGTGCCGATGACTGCGGGCGGCGGGCGTACCTGGGACGTCGTGATCCTGGATCCGCCGGCCTTCGCCAAAACGCGCAGCGCGGTGAAAGGCGCCTGCAGGGGATACAAGGACATCAACCTGCACGGCATGAAGCTCGTCAACGAGGGCGGCTATTTGGTGACCGCCAGCTGCTCTTACCATATGCGGCCGGATCTGTTCCTGGAGACCATCCAGGAAGCGGCGGCCGATGCCGGCAAGATCCTCCGCCTCGTAGAATGGCGGGCTGCCGGAAAGGACCATCCGCAAATATTGGGCGTGGACGAGGGGCGCTATTTGAAATTTGCAATTTTTGAAGTTCGTAGCAAAAATTTCTAAAGTAGGTCGAATTTATCCTATTCGGCAATGCCCGTTTTCCCTTTGAAAGCAGGGCTGGCGAATCGTGATAAAAGCTTTTTACGCCACGATTTTGTCGAATTCGGCTCATCGGAAGCAAATAGCGGCTTTTTTAGGCGTTTATTTTTGGGATAGAGAGATCCAATCCTTGATTTGGGGCCCGCACAAGGTAAAAAAGTCCCTTTTTGACACTAGCGTTGCATTAACCCGAGGGACTAACGGCTGTAACAGCCTCCCTTTGAAACCGGGCGGGTAGAGTAAGGGCCATTTGCGGCGCTAATTTGTCGAAATCGTCCTTTCCGTGTGAAATAGAGGTCCTTTGGGGCCTTATTTTTGGGAAAAGCGGGCCGAAACCTGATTTTTGTACCCCGCGGCAGGAAATAAGGCCTTTTTTGATCGTTATTTTCTCGACGGAGCCTAGGTCGGATCGAAATAACGGACCAAAAAGCCGCTATCAGTGCCTTTGGAATTGTGGTGGAGTGCATTTTTAATGGTTTGGGTCAAAATAAAGGGAATTCTTCCCGTTAATTTGGGGCGTGCGCGGCTGGAGAGGTGATTTAGCTGGAAGACCTCCCGCTAATTCGCCTGAAACTCTGTATATCGGCTATTGTGCCGCGAAATAGCTGGAGCTTTTCCAGCTAAGTCCGATCCAAGAGCCAAGAGGGGTACATTAACGGGAGGTTTTCCCGTTAGTGTGTAGACTCGCAATTGAAGAACCGGGAACTGATTAAGAGAAGACCGTTCGATGGCAAAATCGAATGGTCTTTTTTTAGATAATCCTATTATGTTAGGTTTGTGTCATATAAAACAAAGTAAACATCAAGTTTTCGGTGATTTTTCAAAGCGTTCATAATTTACACGTAAGCTTTCATGACATAATTTTAAAATGGCACCGCTTTCACTATTGACAGGCAGTTTCGACATGGTATAATTACTTTAAAATTTAGTTTGTTTGTTCTCCGACGAAACTGAAATAAGGAGGGGAGAGGTTGTATAATCGAACCGGAAGTTTGGATCTTATCAAGAAGATCAACCGGAATTTGGTTCTGGACATGATCCGCAGCGAGAAAAAAATCAGCAGAGCGTTAGTAGCCAAGAAATTGGGTTTAAGCCGGTCCACAGTCACCTCCATCGTCAACGAACTGATCAAGAAAAAGTTTGTCGTGGAAACGGGATTTGGCGACTCTACCAAGGAGGGGGGCCGCAGGGGGATCGAGCTGGGCTTTAACCCGAAATCGGGGTACGGCATCGGCGTCGATATCGGGCGGACCCGAACCCTGATCGTACTGACCGACCTCGACGGTGAAATCGAGTATAAAGAAGAATGTAAAACGACGGCAACCGTGGAAGAGACACTGGAACTGATTCAAGCGTTTATTCAAAAATCCGGGATCGAAAAAGATCGTATCCTCGGGATGGGGATCGGGCTTCCGGGGATTGTGGACAGCAGGGAAGGCGTTATCCTCGACGTGCCCGCATTGAACTGGGGAAACATCAATCTGGTTGAGAAGGCGAAAAACTATTTTGCGTTCCCAGTTTATGTAAACAACGATGTCAATTTTGCCGCGCTGGGTGAAAGGTGGCTGGGCAGCGAGGGAATGACAGACAATATGTTCTTCATCGCCATCGGAACCGGGGTAGGTGGCGCTATTATCGCCAACGGTGAATTAATAGAAGGCTATCGGTACTCCGCGGGGGAAATCAACCGCTTTATCGACCGGGAGGACCTGGCCCGGAACAGAAGGAACGGTCCCGGAGAGATGGGTGCTTTCGAACAGCAAATCTCGGCTTTCGCTTTGGAGAGGAGCGGGATATCTCCCGAAGAGCTTTTTGCTCGCTATACACGCGCAGAGCCTGAGGCGGTTCGCATTATTGACGGATTCGTGCAATACCTGTCGATCACCATTGCCAATATCGTAAGCTTGTTGAATCCGCAGCGAGTCATTATCGGCGGGGGCGTATCCGGCTCCATGTCTACCGTCATTGAGGATATCCGCAAGCAGGTATCCGATCTTACGCCGATCCCGACGGAGATTAAGTTGGCCCGTCTGGGCAGGGATGCCGGGGGACTGGGGGCTGTCGCTTACGTGTTCCAGCAGTTGCAGGATGCGGAAGACCTATAAAAATAGAAAAGTTCAAGTTCAGTCAACAAGAGGCTCTGAATGGAGAGCCACACCGTATTTAATTTGTTTGTACTTAGAACAAACTAACATAAATCAATGGGGGTTATTTCATGAAAAAGTCGTTACTCGGTATCATGTCCCTTGTGCTCATTCCGTCCCTGCTTGCCGGATGTTCCGGCGGAAAATCGGCAAATCCGGCCGATGACGGCGGCGTTCAAACGATCCGCATTTTGTCGAGCGATGACTTTGCAGGCTTCCGGGAAAAAGCGGTGGAGGAGTTCAATGCGAAAAACCCGGACATTAAGGTGGTTCTGGATCATGTAGCCTACGATCAACTGCACGACAAAGAACTGGCCTCCTTCAACGCCAGCGGTGAAGCGGCTTACGACATTGTGGACGTCGATGAAATCTGGACCTCGGAGTATGCCAATGCCGGATTCATCCTGCCGGTGACGGATCGTTACACCGATGAGATGAAGCAAGGCATCCTGCCGGCGAGCCTGCAAATCGCAAGCCTGGACGAAGAGATCTACGGCGTACCGATGTTTAACGACGTCGTATTCTTTTACTACAATGAGGAACTGCTGAAGAAAGCCGGTTTTGATCATCCGCCGGTGACTTGGGACGAGTTCACCACGATGTCGCAGGCTCTTCAGGAGAAAGGAATAACCCCCGGTTCGGCCAGCGCTTGGGGATGGAGCGCCAATGAAGGTCTCGTTGCTTACTTTGCCGAATTCCTCGGTTCGTTCGGAGGAAAATTCATGGATGAAACGGGCAAGCCGGTGTTCAATGACGAGAAGGGAGTTCAGGCACTCACGTTCATGGCGGATTCCATGAAGAACGGAGTAATCGACAAGGCGTCGATCAACTACAATGACCGTCAGGTGCTGGACGCATTTAAAAACGGAAAAACGGCGTTTGTTGCCGGCTGGTCCTTTTACTGGGGAGAACTGAACGGCAGCGATTCCAAGGTCAAAGACAAGGTGAAGGTGGGGCTGGTACCTGCGGCCGAGGGAGCTCCGCATACGGCGGCTACCGGATCCATGTACCTGGCGATCACTCCGCAATCGGAACATGAAGACGCCGCTTGGAAGTTTATCGAATATCTGGGCAGCAAGGAAGTCCAAAAGCAGCAATCGCTGGATGCCGGCTCTCTTCCGATTTGGAAGGACCTCTACAGCGACGAGGATCTGAATAAGAACTTTACCGCCTTGAAGGATATGGAGAAACAGCTGGAACAGGTGATTTCCCGCCCTTCGCTGGATGCTTACAATGAGTTTTCCAAAAATATGCAAATTGCTCTTCAGTCGGTCTTGACCGGTCAAAAGGATGCAAAGACCGCGCTGGATGAGCTGGCGGCAACGACGGAAGAACTTCAGGCGAACGGCAATTAACCGGGTCCCGCTTCGGCGGGATATCCCGCCGGGCCTGCGGAGTCTCATTTGGATGTGGAGGTATGTATGATCAAAAAACTTAGACCATTCGGATATTTGCTGCCCAGTTTTCTTGTCATCCTGAGCGTGACCCTGCTTCCATTGCTCTATGCGATCTTTATCAGCTTCATTAACTTGACCAAAAATGTGCATAAGCTGGACAATCCCAAGCTTTGGGATTACGTAGGCTTTGAGAATTTCGCCAAAGTTCTTTCGGACTCGTCCTTTTGGCAGGCCGTCGGTCGAACGATGTATTTTACGGTAACTTCGGTAGGTTTGGAATTCGTTCTCGGCATGGCCTTTGCCTTGATTCTGAATGAGAAATTCGCGGGAAGAGGCTTTGTAAGAGGATTTATGCTTATCCCTTGGGCTTTGCCGACCATTGTTAATGCGGTCTTATGGAAATGGCTTTACGATCCGGACCATGGAACGGTCACCGTGCTGCTGTCCGCCCTCGGTATTACGGATGGTTACTTTAATATTCTGGGTTCCTCCTTCTCGGCAATGAATGCCATCGTTATCGCCGATGTGTGGAAAAATACGGCTTTCGTGACGCTCATTTTATTGGCGGCGATGCAGTCCCTCCCCATGGAGGCCTATGAAGCGGGTAAAATCGATGGAGCCTCGGCGTTCCGAAGATTTTTCAGCATCACGCTTCCGTTGTTAAGCCCGGCCATATTGGTCGCGCTCATCATGCGGACGATGGAAGCCTTCAAGGTATTCGACATCATCTATATCATGACCGGAGGCGGTCCGGCCGGGGGAACGCAAGTGCTCTCCTTCCTGACCTATCAAACCTCCATGATGTTCGGCAAGTTCAGTTACGGCTCGTCCTTGGCGTTCGTGATGTCGATCTTCATTCTGATATTCGCCTTTATTTACATCAAAATTCTATACAAAAAAGCGGAGTGACCTATGGAGAGAACAAGAGCTCAGAAGTTTTGGATATATGTCGGCGTTTGTCTTGTCATGCTGTTCACGGCGCTGCCTCTGCTCCTGCTGGTGACCGCCACCTTCTCTTCCAGCGGGGATCTGAACGCGAAAACCCTGCACTTGTGGCCATCGGAGTGGACGCTTGGCAATTATACGAGGGTGTTCTCGGGTGAAGCGAGCGACGGCAGCCTGCCCCCATTTTTAACGGCGATGAAAAATAGTGTGATCGTCGCGCTCAGCTCCACCTTGCTGACCCTGCTCATCGGGATGTTTGCGGCGTATGCCTGCGCCAGATTCCGATTCCGCGGCAGGGATACCCTGCTCGTTTCGATTCTTGGTTTCCGCATGGTGCCGGAAGTGGTGCTGCTTATCCCTCTGTACGTGATATTCGCCCGGATGGGGATGATCAACCATAAGCCGGCGCTGATCCTGATCTACACGGCGTTTAACCTGCCGTATGTCATTTGGATGATGCAAACGTACTTCCGCTCAATTCCAAGATCCATGGAAGAATCGGCGCAAATCGACGGCGTGTCGCCGCTCGGCATATTGTTCAAGTTTTTGCTGCCGCTGTCGCTTCCGGGGTTGGTGGC
The DNA here is from genome assembly GCF_036864815.1 of Paenibacillus sp. A14. Taxonomy (NCBI): domain Bacteria; kingdom Bacillati; phylum Bacillota; class Bacilli; order Caryophanales; family Paenibacillaceae; genus Paenibacillus; species Paenibacillus sp. A14. The sequence continues at coordinate 857,235 of NZ_JBAGJD010000001.1, read as the reverse complement.
AACCGGAATATTCGTTTTGCTGATCGCCTGGGATGAGTTTATGTTCGCCAGCATATTCACTTCGACTTATGACGCCAAGACCATTACGGTGGCGATCTCCGAGTTTTCAAAACGGGGCATGATCGATTTCGGCATGCAGATTACCGGCGGTTTCCTGGCATCTTTGCCGCCGATTGCCTTGGCATTATTCTTACAAAAATATATCATCAGCGGCCTGTCGGAAGGCTCTGAGAAGGGATGAGGATTATGAGTCAATTTTTCAACGAGGTTAAACAACAACCGGAGGCGATCCGGGAGACGATTCGAAACAACGCTTCTTTCAGCGCGGCGGGGGAAAAACCGTTGCTGTTGACCGGCATGGGCAGTTCCCTGGCCGCCTCCGAGCTGCTTGTCTCTTATCTGAACCTGCACGGCATCCAAGCTTCGGCTATCGACAATTCCGAAATTTTATACTATTATCCCGATTCTTTCCTGGACAAGTATCAGCTTTACATCGTTTCGCAGAGTGGGGAGAGCTTTGAGGCCAAGGAATTGGCCAGACGCTATCCCTCGGCATCGGCCATCACCAACTCTCCTGACGGCTCTTTAGCCGGTTTGGCCCGGGAGGTCCTCCTCACGCATGCCGGAAAAGAAAAGGCCATCGCTTCCTCGAAATCTTTTACGACGACGGCGTCTTTGATGCTGTTAATGGGAGCGAAGATGGCGGGGAACGATTTGACGGATTCGCTTTATCAGGCCGCCGACGTCATCGAAGAACATTTGAAGAGAGAAGATGAGTACCGGAAGCTGCTTGTCGATTTTATTAATCCGGAGAAGCCGCTCGTTCTCCTGGGCCGGGGGCCTTCGGTTTACACGGCGCGGCAGGGTTCCTTGACGCTGAAGGAAACTTCGCGCATGTTTGCCGAAGCAGCTTCGGCCCCGCAGTTCCGGCATGGCCCATTCGAATTGATTAAAGAAAACTTGCAAGCTATCTTCTTCAATCCTAAAGGAACAACTTACGATATTAATAAAAAGTATGTGCTGGAAATGGCCGAATTGGGCGCGAAGGTGCTCTATGTCTCCGATGAAGGGCTGCGGCACGAGCGCGTCATGTCGCTCGAAATTCCGTCGGTTCACGAATACGTAAGCCCCATTCCTTACTCGCTGGTCATCCAGTTAGCCGCCATCGAGCTCTCGGCGAAGCGGGGCCTGGTCGCGGGGGAAGCCGAAATCATCACGAAAGTTACAGGGAAGGAATAACCCCGATGATAAATTTGGTAGGTGTGATCACCGCGGATTTGATCCTAGCGCAAGTGAAAGAGCGGCCGGACTTCGGCGAAGAGCATATGGTCGACACAATGATTTTACGGCCCGGCGGCCTGGCCAACACGATTTTTCCGCTGGCCAAGCTCGGCGTCAAACAACGGGTCATCTCCCTTTTGGGCGAAGACGATTACGGTAACAAAATTTACGATGAGATAGCTCCGTTGATCGAAAATGAGCTTGCGCGAAGCGAAAAGGGAACCGTTTTGTCCGTATCGATCGTAAAAGAAGGCGGAGATCGCTATTTCGTGACCTATAAAGGAAATGCCGACGACTTAACCGCGGCTTCGGTCGAAGGGGAAACGGATTTCGAAGCGGCGCGCGCCACGCTTTTGTACGGTTATTTCCTGGCTCCGGGCTTCGGCCCGGATGCGGCCCTTACCTGCTTGAAACGGGCTAAGGCCGCCGGTCAAATCACCTTCTTCGATGCGAATTCGGCCATTGACGGTTGGAGTTTAAAGAGCAGGCAGGAGATCATCTCCTTCCTGCCCTACATCGATTATTTTATGCCGAACGACGAAGAGATCTTGCATTTGACCGGAGCGAGCGACGTGGATCAAGCCGCGAAGCAGTTAATTTCTCTAGGGGCCAACACGATTATCGTCAAGCGGGGAAGCCGGGGGGCAAGCGCTTATACCCGGTCGGGAGCCGTGCATCACGCCGGATTTCCTGTAAAGGCTTACGATACGACGGGGGCCGGAGACAGCTTCAATGCCGGGTTTATCCACAGCGTGCTGGAAGGCAAACCGATGGAGGAAGCATTGAGATACGGGAATATGCTCGCGAGCATCGTCGTTTCCAAAAAAGAAGACCGGTATCCCGCGCCCGCTGAAATTGAGAGGAACATCATGGAAATGCAGGCCGGCAGCGGATCTAAATAGCCGAATCCCGGCAAAAGGGTTTATTCCCAGGACAAGGTCCTGAGGGAATAAACCCTTTTTTTGCTCGGGGAACGTACATTCCTATTTTTATACAGTGTGGTATACTTGTTTGTAACTTAAACACGTTGTCGCAAGATTCAGACAATTTTTGGCGGGGGATTCAGGCCTTCGCAGGTGGGAGGCACCTTCATGTCATTACAATTCATTATCGGCCGCGCGGGAAGCGGCAAGAGCAGCCTGGTGCTTGAGCAGGTTACAACCCGGCTGCGGGAAGATCCGACCGGACCGCCCATGATTCTGCTGGCGCCCGAACAGGGGACCTTCCAGATCGAGCAGGCGCTTGTCCGGGCGCCCGGGCTGCGCGGGACAGTCCGCGTCCAGGTGTTGGGATTTCGCCGCCTTGCCTTGCGCGTAATGCAGGAGTGCGGCGGTTCCGCCCTGATTCCGATCAGCGAAGAAGGCAAAAAAATGCTACTCTACAAAATTCTCAGACGCCATAAGGACGAGTTAAAGCTGTACAGCCACGGCGGGGAACAGCTGGGGCTGATCGACCGGATCAACTCGCTTTATACGGAGCTCAAGAAATACAATGCGGATTTTACCCGTCTGGAAGATCATCTGCAAATGCCGGAATCCGCCGCGGGTCAGTCCCGTCTGCTCCGGGACAAGCTCCATGATTTGAATATTCTTTACCGGGAATTCGACGCTGAGCTTTCGCGCTTATATATCGACGGGGAAGACCATGTCCTCAAGCTGGCCGAGGGAGCGAAGAATTCGGCCTATTTGCGCGGAGCGGATATCTGGATCGACGGTTTTCACACCTTTACACCGCGGGAGTACCGGGCAATCGGTGAGTTGATGCAAACGGCCTCAACCGTTACGGTTGCCCTGACGCTGGACCGTCCGTATGACGACGGCGTGCCGCCGCATGAGCTCAATCTTTTTCATTCGACGGCGACGACCTACATCAAGCTTCGGTCTCTCGCGGAATCGCTCGGCATCGAGGTGAAGCCGAACGTCCGGCTAACGTCGCGCCCTTTTCCGCGCTATCAAGGCAGCGAAACGCTGTCTTATCTGGAGTCGGCCTATGAACGGCGGACTCCCTGGAGCGGGGAAACTCCACCGGCGGATCTGGCAGATTCGCTGTCCCTGCACGCGGCAAGCTGCCGGAGAACCGAGGTCGAAGGTGCGGCCAGGGAAATGGTCCGTTTGGCCAGGGAAGAGGGAGCGCGTTGGCGGGACATGGCGATGTTCGTCCGGAATCTGGATGATTATGAGCATATCGTTACTCCGGTTTTGGAGGACTTCGGGATTCCTTTTTTCATGGACCGGAAGAAAAGCCTCCTGCATCATCCCCTGATCGAAATGATTCGCGGCTCGCTGGACGTGGCGCTTAAATATTGGAAGTACGAGGATGTATTCCGGTGCGTTAAGAGCGAGTTTCTGCTTCCGCTGGACGGGAGCCTGACGCGTAACGATATGGATCTGTTGGAGAATTATGCGCTGGCGAGCGGGATTCAAGGTTACCGTTGGCATGACGGACGACCGTGGAAAGGGGTGCCGAGCCTTTCTTTGGAAGGCGACGAGACCGCACGCCGGGGGGCGGAGAACGAGCGGATGCAGCTCCTTGAACAATGTCGCGAAGCGGTTGTGGCGCCGCTGTCCGCCTTCGAAAAACGGCTGAAGCGGGCCAAGACCGTCCGGGACATGTGCGCGGCGGTTTACCGCCTTCTGGAGGAGATCGAGGCTCCGAGGCGATTGGACTTGCTGGCCCACAAGGCGTTGACGGCAGGTCGGCCGCAGCAGGCGATGGAGCATCGACAGCTGTGGGGCGCGGTCTTGGATCAGCTCGATCAAATCGTGGAGATGATGGGGGAAGAGAACTTGACCGCCGAATTGTTTGCGGGGGTACTGGAAACCGGACTGAAGGAACTGAAGCTGGGTTTGGTTCCTCCGGCGATCGATCAGGTGGTCGTCGGGAGCACCGACCGGACCCGAACCCGGCATGTGCGCCATGCCTTTTTGCTGGGCATCAACGAGGGGATCATGCCGGCCAATCTCCAGGAGGAAGGGGTGCTTAGCGAACAGGAGCGCCTGCTTCTAGGCGAGACCGGTCTAGAGCTGGCACCCGGCATGACGCGCCGCCTGCTGGATGAGCGGTTTCTGATCTACGGGGCCTTGTCCGCGGCAAGCCGTTCGCTCTGGCTGAGCTATCCCATGGCGGATGAAGAAGGAAAGACATTGCTCCCTTCCGAGGTCATCCGGCATGCGAAGACGATTTTTCCGGCGGGAATGCTGCAGGAGAAATTTATTGGCGAAGCTCCGTCCGCGGAGGATCCGCAGGAGCGGCAGCTGGAGTTCGTGAGCCGTCCCGCTCCGACCCTGCCGGCTCTGCTCGGACAGCTGCGGGCCTGGAAAACGGGGCTGTCTATCTCACCCGTTTGGTGGGAGGCGCTCCGCTGGTTCAAATCGAGACCCGAATGGGAGGGGGACGTCTCCCGGCTGCTCGGCTCGCTGGATTACCGCAACCGCGTCAGCGGGCTAACGCCGGCGACGAGCCGCAAGCTATACGGTAAAAGGCTGCGCACCAGCGTTTCGCGGATGGAGAAGTTTTCGGCCTGCCCTTTCTCCCACTTCGCTTCTCACGGTCTCAAGCTGAAGGAAAGACAGCTGTACAGGCTGAAGGCGCCGGATATCGGCCAGCTGTTTCATGCGGCGCTCAGCCAAATGGCGATTACCTTCAGAGAGCAGAACCGGAGCTGGGGAAGCCTGACGGAGGAAGAGTGCCTGAGAGAAGCGAACGCCGCGGTCGACCGGTTGGCTCCGAAGCTGCAGGGCGAAATTTTGCTCAGCTCGAAGCGGTACGGATATATTTCGCGGAAGCTCAAAAATATCGTCGGCCGGGCATCGGTCATTTTGGGCGAGCAATCCCGGCGGGGCAGCTTCGAGCCGATCGGCCTCGAGCTGGATTTCGGGCCCGACCGGCCGCTACCGCCCCTGACGTTCGAGCTGCCGAACGGCTGCGTAATGGAGATTGTCGGACGGATCGACCGGGTCGATGTCGCGGAAGGCGAGGACGGCTTGCTGCTGCGGGTGATCGACTATAAATCAAGCCAAACCGATCTCAAGCTGCATGAAGTGTATTACGGTCTGGCGCTGCAGATGCTGACCTATCTCGATGTGCTGCTGCAGTCGGCGGAAGCTTGGCTCGGCGAGCCGGCCTTGCCGGCGGGAGCGCTCTATTTTCACGTCCATAATCCGCTGCTGCAAAGCAGCAATGGCTTGAGTGAAGAGGAGGCCCGGAGCGAGCTGCTGAAACGGTTTAAAATGAAAGGCCTGCTGCTTGCGGACCGGGACGTGATCGCCAAAATGGACGGGCTGCTGGAAAAAGGGCATTCGGAGATTTTGCCGGTGGCGGTGAAAACGGACGGCAGTTTTTACAGCAGCGCTCCCGTGGCGACCCCGGAACAATGGGAAGTGCTGCTCGGTTCGGTACGCCGGACGATCATCGATATCGGCACCCGGATCACGGACGGGGACGTGGAGATTTCCCCGTACCGTCTAGGAACGGAGAGCGCCTGCACCCATTGCGTGTACAAGCCGGTCTGCCGGTTTGAAGAGACGATGGAGGGCGGCGGTTATCACCTGCTGAACAAACCGGCCAAAGATCAGATATGGAGCCTGCTGGGCGCAGCGGAAGGAGCGACAGAATGAAAGAAGGAACAGCCATGATGACGATACCGAAGCCGCCGGGCGTTTTTTGGAGCGATGATCAGTGGAAGGCGATCACGTTGTCCGGTGGAGACATCCTCGTCGCCGCCGCGGCGGGTTCGGGGAAGACCGCCGTGCTGGTCGAGCGGATTATCCGCAAGCTGTCGGCGGCGGATGAACCGCTCAGCGTCGACCGTCTGCTGGTGGCGACCTTCACGAAGGCCGCCGCTTCGGAGATGCGGCAGCGGATTCGGGAAGCTTTGGAGAAGGAACTGGAGCGCAATCCCGGAAACGAGCATCTCACACGACAGCTGGCGATGCTCGGCCGGGCCTCGATTACGACGCTCCATTCCTTTTGCATGGAGGTCATTCAGCGGTATTACACCTTGATCCCGCTCGATCCCGGGTTTCGGATCGCGTCCGAAAGCGAGACGGCGCTGCTCCGCCAGGAAGTGCTGGAGGAGCTGTTTGAGGAGAAATACGCGGTGGAGCAGGAAGGCAGCCGCTTTTTGGCGCTGGTCGACTGGTTTAGCGGAGAGCGTACGGATGATGCGGTCTTTGCCCTCGTCCAGAAGCTGTACGATTTCTCCCGCAGCCATTCCTGGCCGGAGCACTGGCTGCGGCAGGCCGCGGCCGCTTTCCGCCCCGCTGATCCGTCGGCATTGGAGGGCAGCCCGTGGATCGCAAGCCTGCTTGCCGACACGGACATGGCGTTAAGCGGAGCGGCGGACCTGTTGACGCAGGCCAAGAAGCTGGCCCTTTCTCCGGGCGGACCGGCGCCGTACGCGGCGACCGTGGAAGAGGACCTGAACACCGTGTTGTCCTTGAAATCCGCCGTCTTGGCGGGGGCGTGGCAGGGATTGTACGATAGGTTCCAATCCGTTTCGTTCGGAAAATTAAAGCCGTGCAAAAAAGATCAAACCGATCCGGTGATCCAGGAAAGAGTCAAGGGTCTGCGCGAAGAAGCCAAGAAACGGGTCGGCGATTTGCGGAGCCAACTGTTCGGGCGCAGCGCGGAGGCGTTCCTGAACGAGCTCTATCAGGCGGCTCCGGTTATGGAGGAGCTGGCCGATCTGATCACCGAATTCGGCGAACGGTATCGGCAAGAGAAGACGACGCACGGATGGCTTGATTTCTCCGACCTGGAGCATTACTGCCTGCAAATTCTCCGTCACCCGGATTCGACGCCGCTGGAGACGATCCCCTCGGACGCCGCCATGGAGTATCGGGACCAATTCGACGAGGTCCTGCTGGACGAGTATCAGGACACCAACACGGTGCAGGAGGATATCGTCCGGCTTATCTCCCGTCCGGCGCCGGGCAACCGGTTTATGGTCGGGGACGTGAAGCAGAGCATCTATCGTTTCCGGTTGGCCGAGCCGGGCTTGTTTTTGGAGAAGTACCGGAACTATGGCGACAGCTTCGACGGAGCGGGGCTCCGGATCGATTTGGCGAAAAATTTCCGCAGCCGCAAGCAGGTCGTTAACGCGGTAAACATGCTGTTCAGACAAATCATGAACGAAGGCGTGGCGGAAATCGCCTATGACGCCCGGGCCGAGCTGGTTTACGGCGAAGGCTTTCCCGAAGTGGCGGAAGCGGGCGAAGGTACGGATTATCGGCCGGAGCTGCTGCTAATCGACCGGAACGGGGAAGTGGGAGCCGCCGACCCGAGGGAAGCCGCTTCCGAAGAGAGCAAGGAAGGGGCGGACGAAGAGGCCGCCGCCGAAATCGAAGCGGTGCGCTTGGAAGCGCGGGCGGTGGCGGCCCGGATCCGGGAATTGACGGGGGATGGCGGCAAACCGCCGCTGCTCATTTACGACAAGCAATTGAAGCAGATGCGGCCCGTCTCCTACGGGGATATGGTCATCCTGCTGCGTTCAACGCTTTCCTGGGCGCCGGTTATGATCGAAGAGCTGCGAATGGAGGGGATCCCGGCCTATGGCGAGCTTAGCCAAGGCTACTTCCAGGCCTCGGAAGTGGAGACGATGCTGTCGCTGCTGCAAGTCATCGACAACCCGCGCCAGGATATCCCCCTGGCGGCGGTCCTTCGCTCGCCGATCTATGGGCTGACAGAGGAGGAACTGGCGGAAATCCGTCTGGCTTCGGGATCGGGCGGTTATTACGAGGCGGTTCTGGAGGCGGCGGAGGGGAACCCCGATGATCCGGCCGCGCCGCTGGCCCTTAAACTGCGCGGCTTTTTAAGCCAGTTGGAACGCTGGAGAGCCGAAGCCCGGGAAGGCGAGCTCAGCCGCCTGATCTGGGGGATCTACCGGGAGACCGGGTACCTGGACTGGGTCGGAGGGCTGCCGGGCGGACCATTGCGGCAGGGCAATTTGAGGTCGCTCTATGACCGGGCGAGACAGTTCGAGATGACGACCTCCTCGAGAGGCTTGTTCCGATTTTTGCGCTATGTGGGCCGCCTGCGGGAAAACGGCGGCGATCTGGGCGCGGCGGCATCCGCCGGAGGCCAGGAAGATGCCGTGCAAATCATGACCATCCACAAGAGTAAGGGGCTGGAGTTCCCGGTCGTGTTTGTGGCGGGATTGTCCAAAATGTTTAATCGTCAGGATTTGAACGCCAGCTTCCTGATGCATAAAGAGATGGGCTTCGGCCCAAGATTCGTGGATCCGGCACTCCGGGTCAGTTACCCGACGCTGCCGAATCTGGCGATCCGCCGGCGGGCGCAAATGGAGCTGCTTGCGGAAGAGATGCGGGTGCTTTATGTGGCGCTGACCCGTCCCAAGGATAAGCTGATCCTCGTTTCGTCGGTCAAGGATTTGGCGAAGGCGGCGGAGGTTTGGGGCAGCGCGCTGGAGGTCGGCGAAGAACAGCTGCCGGACTATTTGCTGGCCCGGAGCCGATCTTATCTGGACTGGATCGGCCCTTCGCTGATCAGGCATCCGGCCGCGGCCGAACTTCGCCGTTTTGCCGGCTTGCCGGAGCCCGCGGCCTCTATGCCGGACCTGACCGCCGCGGAGTGGGTGATCGGCTTTTTCCCGGCAAGGGAGATGTTCCAATCGCAAGCGGAGGCGGCTGTTTCTGTCGAGGTGGACGATGCCGGATCCGGTTCGGATCAAGAGTCGGGTTGGAGCCCCTCCATGCTTCAGTTGCTGCTGTCGGGAGGACCGGCACCCGTGACGGTACGAGAGGAAGAAGCCGGAATCAAGGACGAAGTGGACGCTCGCCTCGACTGGTCCTATCCTTTTGAAGCCGCTACGCGCATTTCCGCCAAAACCTCGGTCACCGAGATGAAAAGAATGCTGGCGGACCAAGAGGAGCCTCCGAGCGATGTCTTTGCCGGGCATGAACTGCGCAGAGAGCTGGAGAAGCCGGAGGAGGAGATCGATTTTACGCTGCATCTGCATCGTCCCCGTTTCATGGAACAGGCCGGGATGACGCCGACCGAACGGGGAACCGCCTATCATACGATCATGCAGCATTTGCCTTTTGATCGGGAACCCGGGGAGAAGACGGTTCACGAAACGCTGGCTTGGTTGGTGGAACGGCAGATCCTGACGAATGAACAGGCCGGGGCTCTGGACGTCCGGCGCATCGGCGACTTTCTCGCCAGCCCGCTGGGGGCGCTGCTAGCCAAAGCGGATTGGGTTCGACGCGAAATGCCGTTCAGCTATGGTCTCTCGGCCGCGGAGGCTTATCCGAGACTTGCCCCCCTGATTGAGGGGCCGCTTGGGGACAGCGGTAAGCCCGAACTGACAGCCACGGGAATGCTGGATCAGGAAACCGTGCTGATTCAAGGGATCGTCGATTGCCTCTTTTTCGCGGAGGGCCGGCAGATTCTGGTCGATTACAAAAGCGACCGGGTACTGCCGCACCGCGGTGGGATTCAGGCGCTGACGGAAGCCTACCGTTTTCAGTTGGAACTGTATGCTTCCGCCGTGGAGGAGATCACCGGTGTGCCTGTCGATGAGAAGTGGCTGTATTTCTTCGATACCGGAGAAACGGTGAAGCTTTAGGTTTGGCGGGTTGTACAGCACCACTATTAACTGTAATTTTTCGGAAAAACCGGTGTGGGGAGTTCGGTCCGTCCTGCTTGCGCAGTCGATGGATCTCAAAACTGCAAGCAGTGGTACCGACGATACCTATTATTCCCGCGAAGTCGAATCGGGCCGAAATAGTGGCTCGAAAGGCCGTTAATTTGGCGGGCTTTTGAGATGCGGCATCGGAGATATCAAGTAAGTTTAAATGTTGTTTTTTGCAGATCAGACTGAGGGGGAGGAAGACATGCGCATTTTGCATACGGGGGACTGGCATCTTGGCCGTACCTTGGAGGGGCGGAGCCGGCTGGCCGAGCAGGAACAATTCCTGGACGAGCTGGTGCTTATGGCGGACAACCAGCAGGCGGATCTCATCCTGATGGCCGGCGACGTCTATGACAGTGTGAACCCGCCCGCCGCGGCCGAGCGGCTGTTTTATGAAGCGGCGGCCAGATTGACTGAGAAAGGCCGGCAGCTTGTGGTCATTTCCGGCAACCACGACCAGCCGGAACGGGTATCGGCGGCCGCCCCGCTCGTCACGGGGCGGGGCATTTCGCTCATTGGTCTGCCGACGGCGGAAGCGGTACGGACCCCTGTGCCCCGGACCGGAGAAACCGCCGTGATCGCCGCGCTGCCCTATCCGTCGGAGTCCCGGCTGGCCGAGCTGCTCGCCGGCGACGGGGACGAGACCGAACTGCGGCTGGCATACAGCGCCAAAGTCGGCAAACTGATGCGCCAGCTCTCGGGAGCTTTCCGCAAAGATACGGTCAATCTGGCGATGAGCCACATTTATGTGCTGGGCGGCGTGGAGTGCGACTCGGAGCGGCCGATTCAGGTCGGCGGCGCTTATACCGTCGATCCTTCCGCTTTGGATACCGGCGCGCAGTATACGGCCCTGGGTCACCTGCATCGGCCGCAGGCGGTTAAAGGAAGCGGCCTGATCCGCTACAGCGGTTCCCCGCTCTCCTACAGCTTTTCGGAAGCGGGGCAAGCCAAATCGGTGATGCAGCTTGATCTGGCCCCGGGCGGGTCGCCGCTGCTGGAGGAGCTGTTTCTGACCAGCGGAAAGCCGCTGGTTCATTGGAGCTGCCGGGGCGGGCTGGAGGAAGCCTGGCGCCTCCTGGAGGAAGGAAGGGATCGCAATGCGTTCATCGATCTGGAGATTCACCTGACCGAGGCGATGTCCATGGGCGAGATCCAGAAACTGCGCAAGGCGCATGAAGGGATCGTTCATATCCGCCCGATCTATCCGGGACGGGAATGGGAAGAGGAGGCGGCTTCGCGCTCCCAAATGCCGGTCCACGAGCTGTTCCGGAAGTTTTATCAGCGCCAGAGCGGCGGTGCGGAACCGGAGGACGAACTGGTGGAACTGTTTATGTCCTTGCTCGACGAGGAGGAAGAAGCGCGTGAAGGGGAGGCTGGCGAATGAAGCCGATCAGTCTGAAGTTGTCGGGATTGCAAAGCTACAGAGAAATGCAGGAGATCGATTTTACCGCCCTCTGCGATACCGGGTTATTCGGGATCTTCGGACCGACGGGCAGCGGAAAATCCACCCTGCTGGATGCCATTACCCTCGCGATGTACGGCAAGGTGGGCCGGGCGTCCGGCGGAACTCAAGGGATCATGAACCATTCCGAGGACGCCTTGTTCGTCGCTTTTACGTTCGAACTGATGAGCGCCAAAGGGGCGGAACGCTACCGGGTAGAGCGGCGCTTTAAACGCCAGGGCGAGCTTTCCGTCAGCAATACGATCAGCCGTTTCATCGAGATTACCCCGGAAGGGGAAAAGGTGCTGGCGGACAAGCTGGCTGAGGTCACCCGACAGGTAGAAGAGAAGATCGGGTTGAAGATGGACGACTTTACCCGGGCGGTCGTACTGCCGCAGGGGAAATTCGCGGAGTTCCTGTCGCTGAAAGGCGTGGACCGCAGGCAGATGCTGCAGCGGCTCTTTCACCTGGAAAAGTATGGGGACCTGCTGGCCCAAAAACTCAGTAAGCAGGTCAAGGAGACGGAGCAGAAGCTGAAGCAGTTGGCCGCGGAGCAGCAGGGGCTGGGCGATGCCTCGGAGGAGGCGCTGAATGGAGCGCAAGCCGCGCTCCAGGCGGCCGCGGCGCAGGCGGAGGTGCGGCGGCGCGAGCTCGGCGATGCCCAGCGGCGGGCGGATGCGCTCGCCAAGGTGCGTGAGCTCAGCCGGGAGCGGGCCGAGCGGGCCGCTCTTTTGGCGGCGCTGCGCGAGCGGGACGCGGCGGTCCGCGAGCAGGAGACGCGCCTGGCGCGGGCGCAGGCCGCGGAAACGCTCAGGCCGGTGCTCACGGCCTGGAAATCGGCGCGGCAGCAGGCGGAGGAGCGTGGGGCCGCCGCCGCCCGCGCCGCGGAGGCGGCCGCTGCCGCGCAGGCCGCCGCTGCCCGGGCCGCCGCGGAAGCGGAGGCGGCCGCGGGGGCGCTCGGCAGGGACGAGCCGGCCCTGCTGCTGCGCCTGGATCAGCTGGAGCAGGCGCGGCTGCTCCAGCGGGAGTGCGACGCGCTGGCCGCGGAGCTGCGGGAGCTTGAGGCCTCCCGCGAGCAGGGGGGACGCCAGCGCGAGGCGACGGCGGAGGAACTGCTCAAGGAAGAGCAGCTCCTGGCGAAAGCGAAGCAGCGCCAGCAGGAGCTGGAGGCGCAGCTCAAGGAATGCGAGGTCAAGCCGGCGGAGCGGCAGCGGATTCAGACCGCCGTCCTGCTTAAGCAGCATCTCGAGAGATGTCTGCAGGAGGCGGAACGGGCGGCGTTGGAGGAGAACCGCCAGCGCGACAAAGCGGAGCGGGCGGAGCAGGCGCTCCAGCAGATACTGGCCCGCGAACGGGACGCGCATGACCGCGGCGGGAAGCTGGCCGAAACGGCGGCGGAATGCCTTGGCGGGCTGCAGACTCTGGAAGCGGAAGGCGCCGCTTTGGAAGCGCAATCCCAGCGGATGGAAGCGGCGATGCGCCTTCTGCTGAAGCAGAGGGAGGAAGAGGCGTGGTCCCGCCGGCTTGCGGAGCAACTGCGCGATGGAGAGCCTTGTCCGGTTTGCGGTTCCGTGCATCACCCGGGTTTGGCAGCCGAGGGCGTAACCGGCGAGCCCAGCGTCGGCGACGCGCAGTTGAATGAGTTATCCGCCGTTTTGTCCGGCATTCGCGACTGGCGGCACGCCGTATCCAGGGACGCGGATTTGTGCCGAACCCAACTGGAATTGCTGGACTCTTCCGAGAGCATAACCCGCTTGGCGGAGGCCGTGCAGCGGGAGGCGGCGGTCGCCGCGGAGCAGCCGGGTAACTCCGCTCCTGTCGGCGCGTCGGATCTCGCGGCTGTATTAGTACAGGCGCAGGAGCTGCGCGAGCGACGGGCACAGCTTCAGCCCACGCTGGAGCGGCTCCAGCGGGAAGTGCGGGAGGCCAAAGGGCGGCAGGGCGAGATCCGGGCCGGCGTGGCCGCTGCCAGTGCGGAGACCGCGGCGGCCCGGGAACTGCTGGAACAAACGGTGTTAAAAAGCGCGGCCACTCGTGCGGAACTGGAAAGCAAGCGGGAGGAGTGGGCCCGGGAGTTCGGGGAGACGGCTCTGGAGGAAGCGGAGAGACTCCGCCTGGATCTGGAGGAGAAGGATCGCAAGAGCGAGGATATCAAGCAGCGGCTAGCCGTCAGCATTCCGTTTATCGAGGAAAAATCGGCCAAACTTACCGCACTCGGCAAGGATTTGAACGAACAGGACAAACTCCTGCTTCAGTGGGAGATCCAGGAGCAAGGGAAAGCCTCGCTATACCGGGAGAAACGCGAAAGGCTCATCTCCTGGATCGGGGAGGTTCCGCTTGAAACGGCGCTGGCCGAAGCCAAGCAGAGGCTGGAGGGGCTTCGTACGGCGGCGGAGCAGAGCCGCAGAAAACAAGCGGACGCCGAAGCCGTGCATCGGGACTCCGCCCAGGCCGACGCCCTGGCCCGCCAGGCGCTGGCCGCCGGGGTGGACCAAGAGAAAGAGCGGGAAGAGCGGTGGCTTAGCGAGCTGTCCTCCTCTCCTTTTCAGGCGGAGGAAGAAGTACGCGGGGCGTTTCTGGATCCGGCCCAGGCCGCGGACATGGCCGAGATGATCCGCATTCACCGGGAACAGGAACGCGAGCATGAAATCGGTCTAAAAGAACTGGATGCCAAGCTCGGCGGCAGGATCGTTACCGAGGCGGAGTGGGAGGAATGCAGCCAAGCGCTGGAGGTCGCCAGAACGCAGGATGAAGCGGCACTGCAGGCCAAAGCCCGGGCCGAGCGCGATTTGGAGGACCTGGAGCGCAGACATCTCCGTTGGAGGGATTTGGAAGACAAGAGGCTTCAATTGGAGCACCGTTTCGGGCTGCTAGGCAAACTTCAGTCTTCCCTGCGCGGCAACGCCTTCGTCGAATATGTGGCGGAGGAACAGCTGATGAGCGTCAGCCGTGCGGCATCCGGGCGGCTGCGTTCCTTGACCAAACAGCGCTACGCCTTGGAAACGGACTCGGGCGGCGGCTTCGTCATTTGCGACGATGCAAACGGGGGCGTCAAGCGTCCGGTATCCACGCTCTCGGGCGGCGAGACCTTTCTGACCTCGCTGGCCCTGGCCCTGGCGCTATCGGCGCAAATTCAGCTGCGTGGACAGTATCCGCTGCAGTTCTTCTTCTTGGACGAAGGCTTCGGAACCCTCGATCCCGAGCTTCTGGATACGGTCATCAGCTCGCTAGAGCATCTGCATCACGATCATCTGGCCGTGGGAATTATTACCCACGTCACCGAGCTCCGCTCCCGTCTGGCCCGCAAGCTGGTTGTTATCCCGGCGGAAAGCGGCGGTTCGGGCTCCAAGATCGTGTTGGAGCAAATGTAAAAAAAATTCGAGAGTGATGTGAATCACAGATACAGTATCACCCTGCTGTTATACTACAGTTAGCCGACATCAATTTTTTGAAGCACCCCGGCGGACGTATTGGTGACAGAGATGGGAGATTTCTTATTTCGGTCCAATACGTCCGTGCGAAACGCGAACTCGCTGAGTGAGCAGGGTGCTTCTTTTTTTTGCCATTTTCCGGTATGATAATGTTGCGAAGTGTATAGTTCAAGTTAAAAATTCAGGAGGGTTTCAGATGGATGACTGTTTGTTTTGCAAAATTGCGGAGGGCTCCATTCCTTCGAATAAAGTGTACGAAGACGAGCGGTTCCTGGTGTTC
Organism: Paenibacillus sp. A14; assembly: GCF_036864815.1. Taxonomy (NCBI): domain Bacteria; kingdom Bacillati; phylum Bacillota; class Bacilli; order Caryophanales; family Paenibacillaceae; genus Paenibacillus; species Paenibacillus sp. A14. Next base: position 842,149 of record NZ_JBAGJD010000001.1, on the reverse strand, counting down.
CATGACATTCAACCGGCTGCGCCGACGCATGTGCTGATCATTCCCAAGAAGCATATCGCTACGATGAACGATGTGGAAGGAGAGGACTTCGCGCTGATTGGAGAAATGCACCGGGTTGCCCAGGAGGCAGCCAAGAAGCTTGGGGTGGCGGAGAGCGGTTACCGTCTGATCAACAATTGCGGTCAGGATAGCGGACAAGCCGTCTATCATATTCATTACCACTTGCTCGGCGGAGCGCGGCTCGGCGCGTTGGTGGCGAATTCGGATTCACACGCCTGAAAGCGTGTTTTTTCTTCCATATATTAAAATTAGGGTCTGCAGGTTGACACCCTATTTATTTTTCCCCTATAATGAAATTTGATGAACCGTGTTATGCTCTTGGACGGTCTGGTCGGAGGGAGGGAAAACTGGTGTCTGAAACTAAAGTTCGCAAAAACGAGACAATTGATGCTGCACTTCGTCGCTTTAAACGTTCCATCGCTAAAGATGGCGTATTGGCTGAGGTGAAGAAACGCAAGCATTATGAAAAGCCAAGCGTAAAGCGCAAGAAAAAGTCTGAGGCTGCTCGTAAAAGAAAGTTTTAGGAGGATTTGGCTACCATGAGTCTTAGCGAGCGATTGAACGAAGATATGAAGCAAGCGATGAAGAGTCAAGACAAGTTCAAACTCTCCACCATTCGAATGGTTCGTGCTACGATTAAGAATCTTGAAATAGATTTGAAAAGACCTTTGAACGATAATGAAGTGCTTGATATCCTAAGTCGTGAAATCAAACAGCGCAAAGATGCCCTCCAAGAATTTGAAAAAGCGGGTCGAGACGATCTTGCCGCAGGTGTCAGAGCAGAAGCCGAAATTATTGCCGAGTACCTTCCCGAACAGCTGAGCGAAGAAGAAATTAAAGTTATTGTACAGCAGACCATCCAGGAAACCGGTGCTACTTCGAAAGCTGAAATCGGGAAAGTGATGAGCGCGCTTTTGCCCAAGGTCAAAGGCCGGGCGGAAGGCAAGCTTGTAAATCAGGCAGTGCAACAGCTTTTGTCATAGTTTAAACCAAAGTAAACACTCTCTACTTTTGTAGAGGGTGTTTTTTCTGTTTCTCATAAATCCGTGACCTTCTGCATAGGGTGTAAAGTAGGGGAAGGAGGATTGCCTCATATGAGCCGGTTTGTCCGCAAAATCCGCAAATGGACGGTCGATGCGCTCGACCTGCCGAGTGATCTTGTATTCGATTTGCCCAGGCTCACCTTGATCGGAGGTAAGCAGTTATACATAGAGAATCACCGGGGCGTGGTGCACTTTTCCCCCGAATCCTTGCATCTGGAGCTTAGCCAAGGGACGCTGGAGGTCGAAGGCAGCGGACTCATCATCAGGGAGATTATGCCGCAGGAAGTCGTTGTCGAAGGGCGAATCCACGGCATTAAATATCGCGGAATGGAGGAATCCCAGTGAAAACACCGATATTTTCCCAATTGCGGGGGTCCGTGAGCGTGCTGATCCGCGGCGGATCAGTGGAACGGCTTATTAATGAGCTGGCGGGACACGGCATCGAAATTTGGGATGTGGAGCGCTTGCCGGATGGACGCATGAAAATGAGAATGCATGTGGCGGACTTTTTTCGTTTGCGTCCGCTGTTGCGGCGGACAGGCTGCCGGGTTCACGTACAGCGCCGCTTCGGACTCCCCTTTGCTCTAATCCGTTTATGGGGGCGCAAATGGTTTGTCTCCGGGTTTGCTCTGTTTATCGCCGTCGTATTCAGTTTGTCGCAGTTGGTATGGGATATCGAAGTGAAAGGCAATGTCGAGATTCCGGAAGAAGATGTGCTCAATATAGCCCGGGAAGAGGGGCTTTACCCGTTCCAATGGATTTTCGCCTTGCCGCGGCAGGACAAGCTCTCCGCGAACCTGAACCGCAAGCTGCCGGGGACGTCGTGGGTTGGAGTGTCCCGAACCGGGACACGGGTATCGATCCAAATTGTCGAAGCGACGCAGCCGAAGGACAAAAATTTGATGAGCCCGCGGCATTTGATCAGCAAGGCCGACGCGGTGGTCACCTATATTTACGCGGAAAAAGGGCAACCCGAAGTGAAGAAAAACGATCGCGTCAAAAAGGGGCAGATCCTGATTTCGGGGATTCAGGGCGGAGAAAAGGTCGTTTCCAAAGGGGAAGTCAAGGGGAATGTCTGGCACGAGTATGTGATTGAAGTTCCACTGGTCCGCAAGCAGCAGGTATACACCGGTGAAAAGAAAGAAAGAGGATATCTCTACTTCGGAAAAACGGCGATCCAGCTTTCCGGCTATGGGAAGACTCCCTTCGAGAAGTCCCAGGTGATGACGGAATTCAATCCGCTGACCTGGAGAAGCTTTAAACTGCCGATCGGCTGGATGAGCGAAAAAGTGCTTGAAACTACCGAACTTGAGATCCAACTCTCGAAGGACAAGGCGATTCGTGACGGAATCGAGCGGGCGAAACGGGATATTGCCGCAAAAAACGGGGCGGATAGCGTTGTTTTGAGTCAAAAAATTTTGCATGAGAAGACAGACAATGGTAAAGTTTATATGAAAGTGCTTTTTGAAGTGGAGCAAAACATAGGGGAAGAACTTCCCATAGTACATGACCAAGGAGAATGAGGCTATTTGTCGGAACAACAACAGAGCATAAAAATATCGCTTCAAAATGCCGGTGAGGGACTGGCCTTGTTCGGCCCCCAGGACGCCTTTTTGAAATTGGTGGAAGAGCATTTTAAGGCGGGCATTGTCCTGAGAGAGTCGGAGATCACGATAAGGGGCGAGGCTTATGAAGCCGAGCGCGCCCAGCAATTGTTCGAGGTGCTGTTGCAACTGGTTCGCAACGGGTATATCTTGACGGAAAGAGATGTTCTTTATGCGATTGATCTCGCGAAGGAGCTTCGCGCCGATCAACTGCTGGATTTATATAAAGGCGAAATTGCGGTGACCTATCGCGGCAAGCCGCTAAGAGTCAAGACGATCGGCCAGAAGCATTACGTCACCACGATCCGTAAACGCGACATCGTGTTCGGTGTCGGCCCTGCCGGAACGGGGAAAACCTATCTGGCCGTCGTTATGGCGATCACGGCGTTGAAGGAAGGGGCGGTAAAACGGATCGTCTTGACCCGCCCAGCCGTGGAAGCGGGAGAAAGCCTGGGCTTTCTTCCGGGCGATTTGCAGGAGAAGGTGGATCCGTACCTGCGTCCGCTGTACGATGCCCTTTACGACGTAATGGGACCGGAGCAAACGGCGAAGGCGCTTGAGCGGGGATTGATTGAAATCGCTCCGCTCGCCTATATGCGCGGACGGACGCTGGACGATTCTTTCATTATCCTGGATGAGGCTCAGAATACGACGCCCGAGCAAATGAAGATGTTTCTTACCCGGCTCGGGTTCGGTTCAAAGATGGTGATTACCGGTGACGTTACGCAAATCGATTTGCCGAAAGGAAAAAAATCGGGTCTGGTGGAAGCCAGAAGGATTCTGGAAACCGTGGAGGAAATCGGATTTGTCTATTTCGCGGATTCGGACGTGGTCCGGCATTCGCTTGTCCAAAAGATTATTGTAGCTTACGACCGTGCTGCTGAAAATCAGGGTTAAGCCGGCCTCCGAACCTTCCGGGTGGCATTTAGTCGCATGGGCACCTGTTTGTTGGAGGTCCCCGGCGGCAGCCGAAATCCGGAGACCAAAGCCTTTAAATTTTTCAGGAGGGCTGCCTTTATGACCTCAAAGAGCGATCAAGGAAAAAACAAATTTAATCCTACAACAGCGGGGTGGAAGACCAGCGCATCGGTCCGATACGTGCTGTATGTGCTGCTAGTAGCCATGCTTTATATAAGCATGGCTCCCAAACTTTTGCCGGAAACTTATGATATCGCCGTGGGCATGCCAAGCGACAAGGAAATCCTGGCGCCCATGGAGATTCCGGATACAAAAGCCACGTTGAAAGCCCAGGAGGAAGCTGCCGAAAAGGTCGGGCAGGTATACACGATTCTTCCGCTTCGCAACGAGGCGCTGGTTGCCAATCTCCTGGACCGGATTTTTCGCTTGAACCAGGACGATCAGGTGGCGACGGCGGACAAAATCGATATTTACCGGGAAGAACTGCCGCAGCGGGTGAAGGATCATATCCAAAACTTCATCATGAACAACCGAAATTCGGAAAATTATTCGCCGACGCTGTTTCAGGAAGTGACGCAGAAGGTCGATGAACAGCAGTACCAGATTTCCGAGGAGACGTTTATCAAGATCCCCCGGTTGACTCCCGAAGATATTAATGAAATGAAGCCGGTTGCCGCCGATATCGTAGCCCGTCTGATGACGGATCAAATCGTGGATGCGCAAACGGCCCGGGCCAAAGTTGCCGAGATGGTCTCCACCAGTTCGCTCAGCAAACGAATCTCCCGGGAGGTTGTACAGGAGCTTGCACGCCTGTCCATCACGGCCAACAAGTTCTATGACGAGGAAGCGACGAAGGCCGCCAAGGTGGAAGCGCGCGAGAACACGCCGACCGTTTATATTAAGCAGGGCGACGTGCTGGTTGGAAAAGGCGAGAAAATTACCGAGGAAATGTACGCGTTGCTTGAAAAAAACGGTCTGCTGAAGGACGAGGTCAATTATTCGCCCCAGATTGGACTTGTAATGCTGTCCACGTTGATCACGATCGGATTGATTATGTTTATGCGGCAGTCGGAAGGTGTCAGCCGCTTTAAATATAACAACTCGCAGTTCGTTATGCTGCTCATGATTGTTTTGATTACGATCGTTTCCATGCATATCACCGCGATCGTTCAAAACGAGCAGCGGGCCTATATCGGCTATCTCGCGCCGGTGGCGACGGGAGCCATGCTGATTACGCTGTTGATCGATCTGTCCCTGGCCTATATCTGCTCGATTCTGTTCAGCATTCTGGCCAGCGTGATCCTCAATGTGCATCAAGGGCAGATTTTTGACTTTGAATTCGGCTTTTTCGCACTCGTTATTTCATTTGCGTCGATCTTTGCGATTCACCGGGCCAGCCAGCGCTCCACGCTGCTTAAAGCCGGAATCATGATCTGCTTGTTCGGCTCGCTTTCGGTTTTCACCATGATTTTGCTGAACAATGACGGCTGGAAGGATTCGAGCACGCTATATGCGATCGGGTTCGCGATCGTCGGCGGCCTGCTCACGACGATTCTAGTTATCGGCCTGATGCCGTTCTTTGAGGTGACCTTCGGCATTCTGTCCGCCTTGAAGCTGGTAGAACTGTCCAACCCGAACCACCCGCTGCTGCGCAAGCTGCTGACGGAGACGCCGGGGACTTATCACCACAGCGTCATGGTCGGAAATTTGGCCGAAGCCGCCGCGGAAGCGATCGGGGCGGATGGTCTGCTGTGTCGGGTCGGGTCCTACTATCACGATATCGGCAAGACGAAGCGGCCCAGCTATTTTATCGAGAACCAGAACAATATGGAGAACCCGCATGATTTTATCGATCCCAAGCTGAGTAAATCGATCATCATCGCCCATGCCCGCGACGGGGTGGAGATGCAGAAAGAGTACAAGCTGCCGAAGCCGATCCGGGATATTGCGGAGCAGCATCACGGAACGACATTCCTGCATTATTTCTATCACAAGGCGCTGGCCTTGGCGGAAGAACAGGGCATCGAACCGGATTTCACCGAAGATGATTTCCGCTATCCCGGTCCGAAAGCGCAGTCCAAGGAGGCTGCGGTCGTCGGTATTGCGGACAGCGTGGAAGCTGCGGTGCGCTCGCTGCGCAAGCCGACGGTGGAACAGGTGGAAACGATGATCGAGAAAATCATCAAGAGCCGGCTCGATGACCATCAGTTTAATGAGTGCGACTTGACGATGCGTGAGCTGGATCTGATCGCCCAAACACTGAAGGAGACGGTCATGGGGATTTTCCATTCCCGGATCGAATACCCGGAGCAAATCAAGAAGACCAAAGGAAATGACGAGAAGGACAGGGGGATGGAAGCGAATGGCGCTCAATCTGGTTTGGAACAATGAGCAGGACGTACTCGAGATCGGCGACGATCTCATTGAACTGCTGGACCGGTTGCTGCAAAAAGCCGGCGAAGCTGAAGAAATTACGGAAGGCGAGGTTGCACTCACCTTTGTCACTGATGAAGCCATTCATGAATTGAATCGCGAGTACCGCGGTATTGATCGTCCGACGGATGTCCTGTCCTTTGCCATGAACGAATCGTTGGACGAGGAGCTGGATATCGTTTATGAGCTTGAAGAGGGGGAAGAGCTGGACGAACTTACGGACGTGCTCGGCGACATCGTCGTTTCGGTAGAGCGCGCCAAAGCCCAGAGCGAGGAGTATGGACACTCGCTGGAGCGGGAAATCGGTTTTTTGGTCGTGCACGGTTTTCTTCACCTGCTCGGATACGACCACCAGGATACGGCGAGCGAGAAGGTCATGATGGACAAACAGGAAGCCGCATTGGCCCAGGTTGGGCTCGTTCGGTAATGGAACCGCGGCGTACATGCAGGACCGCCTTCCGGAACGCTTGGGAAGGGATCGCCGCCTCGCTGAAGACGGAGCGTAACCTGCGGTTCCATACGGCGGCCGCGGTCGTCGTTATGCTTGCCGCGTTGTATTTTCGCTTGCCGGCAAGGGACGTGGCGGTTTTGCTCCTGGTCATAGCCTTGGTAATCACGGCGGAACTGATCAATACCGCAATCGAAGCTGCAGTGGATCTGGCGGCTCCGGAATGGCACCGCTTGGCCAAAATGGCCAAGGATGCCGCGGCCGGAGCGGTTTTGGTCGCCGCGGCTTTTGCCGTCTTCATCGGGATTTTATTGTTCTACGAACCGGTCAGCACAGCCTTAGGGTGGGGATCGTAAGCCGGAACGACCTGTAAACAAGGAGATGAGAGAATGAATCACAGTCAACTGCTTCAGGAAGCGATCAAAGCTCGCGCCACAGCCTATATTCCGTATTCGGGATTTGGGGTCGGGGCCGCTCTGTTGGACCAAAACGGACATGTTCATCATGGCTGCAACATTGAGAACGCCGCTTATTCGCCGACCAATTGCGCGGAGCGGACCGCGATGTTCCGGGCCATTGCCGACGGCCTAAAGCCGGGAACGTTTCAAGCGATGGCTATTGTAGGAGACACCGACGGACCGATCGCGCCCTGCGGCGTATGCCGTCAGGTGATGCTGGAGCTGTGCGGGCCGGATATGCCGGTCATCCTTGGAAACCTTAAGGGAGAGATCCGCGAGACGACCGTTGCGGAGCTGCTGCCCTTCTACTTCAGCTCGTCGGATCTGTAACTCTGGCGAATAAACGGAAAGGACTAACATCATGGCGAAAAATAAATTCAAATCCGGATTTGTCGCGATCGTGGGCCGGCCGAATGTCGGAAAGTCCACGCTGATGAACCAGATTATCGGTCAGAAGATCGCAATCATGTCGGACAAGCCGCAGACGACGCGAAACAAAATACACGGCGTATATACGTCCGAGGAAATGCAAGTCGTTTTTCTGGATACCCCAGGGATCCATAAACGACAGTCCAAGCTCGGCGATTATATGAACACTACGGCGCTTAACACGCTCGGCGAAGTCGAGGCCGTTTTATTCCTGGTCGATACCGCGGAAGGATTGGGCGGCGGAGACCGGTTTATCATCGAACGGCTGAAGGATGTGCGCACTCCGGTAATTTTGGTGCTGAACAAAATAGACCGCATTCAACCGGAGGAACTGCTCCCGATTATTGAAGAATACCGGAAGCTTTATGATTTCGCGGAGATTGTGCCGATTTCGGCCAAGCTCGGGAATAACGTGAATACCTTGATTGAACAGATCGGCAAGTATTTGCCGGAAGGTCCGCAATATTACCCCGAAGACCAGGTAACCGATCACCCCGAGCAGTTCGTCTGCGCCGAGCTCATTCGGGAGAAAATTCTCCATCTCACTCGGGAAGAGGTACCGCACTCGATCGCTGTGACGATCGAAGACATGAGAGTGGAAGACAATGGAGTCGTCTACATTTCGGCGGTCATCTTTGTGGAGCGGGATTCGCAAAAGGGAATCATCATCGGAAAGCAAGGTTCCCTGCTGAAAGAAGTAGGCAAGCTGGCCAGACAAGACATCGAAAATTTGCTGGGATCGAAGATTTTCCTGGAGTTGTGGGTAAAAGTCAAGAAAGATTGGCGCAACCAGGAGCGGATTCTGAAGGATCTCGGGTTTCACCGGGATGCGTAAGTTCTGGACGGAGAGTGCTTTATACTGGGAGTAATTGCAACGCATAGTTCGCTCGCGCTCGCACATCCTATTCTTTGAAGATGCACGCGTCATTTCCGAAGAAAGGGTGAATACGAATGCGAGATTTTTCGTGGAAGTATTTTGCGATGACTGGAGATGTCGATGCTTACTTGCTGTATAAAGAAGCCAGCGGCAATTCCGATGAGGAAGTTGCGGCGGCGGAAGAACTGTCTGCCGAGGAGGAGACGGTCGAACAGTTCTGAGAGATGTTCCTGAATGTCTAGAACAGCTCTGTATTGAAACAGGTCAAGCTTGGGGGAAGAGGCATGCTATACAGGGTGGAAGGCATTGTCATCCGCAGCATGGACTACGGCGAGGGAAATAAAATCATCACGTTGTGCACGGAAACCCACGGAAAGATCGGGGTATTGGTACGCGGGGCGAAAAAAATCAAGAGCCGGCATGGGGCGTTGACTCAGCTATTTACCTATGGGGAATATGTGTTTTTCCGGCAAAACAGCGGCCTTGGGACGCTGAACGCCGGGGAGTTGATCGATGCTCATGCAACGCTGCGCGAGGATTTGTTTCTGGCGGCCTATGCCTCGTATGCTTGCGAGCTATTGGACAAAACCTTGCAGGACGAAGAGGTGGGCAGCTTCTGGTTTACCCAGCTTAAGGCGTGTCTGGAAGGGTTGTCGGCCGGTAAAGATCCGCAAATCGTAATCCATTTGTTCGAAATGAAAATATTGCAGGCAGCCGGTTACGGCCCGTCGTTTGAGGCCTGCATTTCCTGCGGCCGTACCGATGATCAACTGACCGTCAGTCCGCGGCTGGGAGGCAAACTGTGCCGGTCCTGCCGTCATCATGACCCGGCGGCACTGCAAATTTCGCCGGGCACTTTTAAACTGCTGTCGCTGTTCGAAAGAATGGATTTAAGAAGGCTCGGTAACATCGAAGTAAAGGATGCAACGAAACAGGAGCTGAAAACCGTCATGCGCCATTTTATGGACATGCAGCTCGGCCTTCGGCTTAAGTCGCGTCAATTTTTGGATCAATTGGACAAATACGAGATTTGACGAAGCTCGCAAAATCAGATATTATAAATGAGAATTTTCTCCATGATTTTGAATAGCGGATTTATGGGGAACTCATGTGTTGAACGGGAAAGAGTAATGGGAACGACACCGCTGCAGCGAGCCGGGGAGAGTGCAAGCCCGGACGGAAGGACTCATGAAACGGCGCCCCGGGAGCATGGGAAAATGAACGTGAAAAGCGGATTTGAGGTAAGGCCGGGTAACTTGTGCCTTTCGCAAATCAAGTAGGGTGGAACCGCGGGAGCAAGCTCTCGTCCCTACGTCTGACAGCAGGCGTAGAGGCGGGGGCTTTTTTTGGCGTCCCGGTTCTCCCCGCTGATTCGGCATAACCAAGTGTAAAGGAGTTGTGGTTCATGAATTTTCAGCAAATGATCTTGACCCTGCAGCAGTTCTGGTCGGAACAAAACTGTATCATCGTGCAACCGTATGATGTGGAAAAAGGAGCGGGAACGCTCAATCCGATGACCTTTCTGCGTTCCATCGGGCCGGAGCCATGGAACGTAGCCTACGTGGAGCCTTCCCGCCGTCCGGCGGACGGCCGCTATGGGGAAAACCCGAACCGGCTGTATCAGCATCATCAGTTTCAGGTGATCCTGAAACCTTCGCCGGACAATATTCAAGAAATTTATCTGGAGAGCTTGAATCGGTTGGGCATCAACGCGCTGGAGCATGATATCCGCTTCGTGGAGGACAACTGGGAGCATCCGGGCCTCGGGGCTTGGGGACTTGGCTGGGAAGTTTGGCTCGACGGTATGGAGATTACGCAGTTTACGTATTTCCAACAGGTTGGCGGGATCGAAACGAATCCTGTGGCCGTGGAAATTACGTACGGTATGGAGCGTCTGGCTTCTTATATCCAGGACAAGGAGAACGTCTTCGATCTGGAATGGGTGGACGGCACCAGCTATGGCGACGTATTTCACCAGCCCGAATTTGAGCATTCGAAATACACGTTTGAGATTTCCGATGTAAAAATGCTGTTCACTTTGTTCAATATGTATGAACAGGAAGCGAACAAAGCGATGGAGCAGCATCTCGTGTTCCCGGCTTACGATTATGTCCTGAAATGTTCGCATACCTTCAACCTTCTGGATGCCCGCGGGGCGATCAGCGTAACGGAACGGACCGGGTATATTACGCGGGTGCGCAATCTCGCCCGTCAGGTAGCGGCAACCTACCTGGAGGAACGTGAAAAGCTCGGATTCCCGATGCTGCAGAAAGGGGGCGTTGTCCGTGACTAAAGATCTTTTGTTCGAAATCGGCATGGAAGAAATGCCGGCCCGCTTTATTCGCGCGGCCATGGAGCAACTGAAGGAACGCATGGAGAAATGGCTGGAGGAATCTGTGATTCCTTACGGCTCGATCGAGAGTTACGCTACACCTCGCCGTCTGGCGGTGCTTGTGAAAAGGGTAGCGGAGAAACAGGAAGATGTCCATGAAGAAGTCAAGGGGCCTTCCCGTAAAATCGCTTTGGACGAGAGCGGCGCCTGGAGTAAAGCGGCGCTGGGATTTGCCCGCAGTCAAGGCGTAGATCCCGAGCAATTTACGTTCAAGGAACTCGGCGGAACGGAATACATTTACGTTAGCAAGAGCCGGGCAGGGGTGGAGACGAAATCGCTTGTGGCCGCGGGGCTGCAAGGAATTCTCCAGGCGATGAATTTTCCGAAAAATATGCGTTGGGGAAGCCACGATTTCAAATTCGTCCGTCCGATCCGCTGGATGGTGGCTTTATTCGGCGATGAAGTTATCGAGCTTGAGATCGCCGGGGTTAAAGCCGGCAACGTAACGCGCGGCCATCGTTTCCTTGGACAGGAGACTGTGATCGCGGAACCGGCCGCTTATGTGGAAACACTGCGTGGGCAGCACGTCATCGCCGACGTTAATGAACGGGAAGACATGATCAAACGCCAGATCGAGGCCTTGGCGGAAGAAAAGGGCTGGAATATCGCCGTGAAGGACGACCTGCTGGAAGAGGTGCTGTTCCTCGTGGAAACGCCGACCGTACTGTTCGGCAAGTTCGAGGAGTCGTTCCTCCAGATTCCGCAGGAGGTGTTGATTACCTCCATGCGCGAGCATCAGCGCTATTTCCCTGTCTTGAACGGCCAAGGGGAGCTGCTGCCTTTCTTCGTCACGGTTCGCAACGGCGATGCCCGCTCCCTGGATATCATCGCCCGGGGTAACGAGAAGGTGCTGCGCGCCAGATTGTCCGACGCGAAATTCTTCTATGAAGAGGACCAAAAGCTGGCGATCAAGGACGCGCTGTCGAAGCTCGAGAGCATTGTGTTCCACGAAGAGCTGGGCACCGTGGGCGACAAGGTCCGCCGCATCCGCCGCAATGCGGAGAAGCTCACCGCTTTGCTCGGCATCGATACGGGCGAGGCGGAAGCGGTCAACCGGACGGCGGAAATTTGCAAATTCGACCTTGTCACGCAAATGGTCTACGAGTTCCCGGAATTGCAAGGGGTCATGGGTGAAGATTACGCCTGCAAAGCCGGAGAATCGGAAGCGGTGGCGCGAGGGATTTTCGAGCACTACCAGCCGCGTTTCGCTGGAGATGCCGTGCCGGCCTCGTCTGTGGGAAGCATCGTGAGCATCGCCGACAAGATCGATACGATCGCCGGATGCTTCTCGATCGGCATTATTCCGACCGGCTCGCAGGACCCTTACGGCCTGCGCCGTCAGGCTGCCGGCATCGTACAGATTATTTTGGAGCACAAGCTTTCGCTCCGGCTGACGGATGTCTTCGCCATCGCCCTGGAAACGCATCAGCACTTCCATGAGCTGAAGAGCTCCGGCGATGAGATTATGAAGGACTTGATGGAGTTCTTTGGCTTACGCGTCAGAAAAACTCTGTCCGACACTCTGCGTTACGATGTGGTGGACGCCGTTATGGCGGCGGGGTATGAAGATGTGGTGTCCGTCGTATCGCGCGGGGCCGCTCTGATGGATGCCGTAAACGGTCAGGATGACTTTAAGACGACGGTGGAATCGTTCGGACGCGTCAGCAACCTGGCTGCCAAGGCCTCCGCCGTAAAAGTCCGCTCCGATCTGCTTGAAGATCCGGCGGAAAAAGCCCTCTATGAGAAATGGCGCGGCGTGAGCGGCGAATACCGGGCCCTGCTTGATGCCCGGAACACTGCGGCGGCGCTGCGGAAGCTGGGTGAATTGAAGGAAGCCATCACCGTGTTTTTTGATGCGGTTATGGTTATGGCGGAAAATGAGGAAATCCGTACCAACCGGCTGGCCTTACTGGCGGCGATCGATGAAGATCTCAAGGCGTTTGCCGACTTCGGCAAGCTGGTTTGGGCATAATAGAAGGGCTGAAGGAAGGAGCGGGAGTCTGTGAATACGCGTATCGTCGTTGACGGAGACTCCTGTCCCGTCAAAACCGAAATTGCGGAGGCGGCGCGGCGCTTTGGCATCAAGGTTCTGATGGTTTCTTCATACGACCATGTGCTGCGCGAAAGCGAAGGCGTGGAAGTTGTCCAGGTGGACCGAAGCCAGCAGAGCGCCGATCTGTACATTGCCAACCATATTGCGAGAGGCGATATCGTCATTACGCAAGACTATGGTCTTGCGGCGCTGGCCATTGCCAAATCTTGCAAAACCATGTCTCCCCGGGGCGATATTTATCACCCGGGGAATATTGATTATTTGCTCGAACGCCGCCATCATCATGCCAAGGCGCGGCGCGGAGGCCGCTATTTAAAAGGCCCAAAGCCTTTTACCGATGAAGACAGGACGCATTTTGCCGAGGTATTGGTAAAACTTTTGCGAGATTTGCAGGAGAATGGGTAATTTTATCGAATAACTATTTACGTGTTATGAAAGATGAAGGTGGTTTGGATGAATACCGGACGAGGCACGATCCCGGAGGAAGTCATCGAGGCGGTCTTGCGGCAGCACGATATCGTCGACACGGTCGGCAAGCACGTTCATCTGACTAAACAGGGCAAATACATGAAGGGGCTCTGTCCGTTCCACTCCGAGAAGACCCCTTCTTTTACGGTGACGCCCGATCGGCAAATTTTTCATTGTTACGGCTGCGGCAAGGGCGGCAACGCGATTAAGTTCCGTATGGAGATCGAAGGTCTAACCTTCCCGGAGGCAGTCCGGATGATGGCCGAGGAAGCCCATATTCCGTTTGATTTCGGGGGCGGAGGCCAAGGAGCTGCACCCAGAAATCTTGAACTGGAACAACAGCTGCAAGCCAATGAGTGGAGCTCCAAGCTGTACCATTTTCTGCTGATGAATACCGAGCATGGGAAGCCCGCCATGGATTACTTGAAGAATCGCGGTTTTACGGACAAAGCCATCGACACGTTCCAAATCGGTTATGCGCCGGCGCGTTGGGATACGCTGGTCCAATTTTTGGAGAAGCGTTCTTTTGATCTGGGAACGATGGAGAAGGGCGGTCTGATCTCCGCCAAGCAGGACGGAAGCGGATATGTCGACCGTTTTCGGGACCGTATTATTTTTCCTCTGCATAACAGGAACGGTAAAGTCATCGGCTTCGCCGGACGGGTGCTGGGAGAAGGTCAGCCCAAGTACTTGAATTCGCCGGAAAGCAAGCTGTTTAGCAAAAGCAGGACGCTGTACAATCTTCACCAGGCCAAATCCGAAATTCGGAAGAGCCGGCAATTCGTCCTTTTCGAGGGATACGGCGATGTGATCAGCGCCTGGGAAACGGGAGTTCATAACGGTGTGGCCACGATGGGAACGGCGTTAACCGAAAGCCATGCCTCCATGATGAGGGGGCTTGCCGACGAGGTGATCGTTTGCTACGACGGTGACAATGCGGGACAAGCCGCGGCTTTGAAGAGCATCCCGATATTGGAAGCGATCGGCTTTGTGACAAAAATTGCCCTGCTTCCCGAAGGACTGGATCCGGACGAATTTATCCGGAAATACGGGGGCGAGCGCTTTAGGCATCAGATCCTGGACGGGGCTGTTTCATCCGTCAAATTTAAGCTTATATATCTGAAAAAAAACCATATACTGCTAGAGGAAGACGGAAAGGTAGCCTACATCAAGGAAGCGCTCGAAGTGATTGCGCCATTGCCGTCGCCTACGGAGCGGGAGATTTATTTAAAGGAGTTATCCTCCGATCTCCAGGTTTCCTTCGACAGTTTGAAGCAGGAATGCAACGAATTGCGCCAAGCCATGCAAAAAAAGAACCCGCCCGGGGATAATAAGACCAAAAGGTGGAATAATGGTAGGCATAAAAAGGGGCAGGCATCAATGCCGGTTTTATTGCCCGCTTATCATGTTGCGGAACGCAGGCTGCTTTCCTTTATGCTTCAGGATGACGAGGTTGCCCGTTACGTCGGGGAACGGCTCGGGGACCAATTTAACATCGAAGATCATGCGGCGATCGCTGCTTATCTATACGCCTATTATGCGCAAGGGAAGGCCCCGGATGCGAGCAGGTTCATTTCATCGCTGCAGGATGAACGGCTGGAGCAGACCGTCATCTCCATCGCCATGATGGAGACGCCCCGGGAATGGAGCACCCAGGAGCTCGATGATTGTATAAGAGAGATTCAAAAAGTACCTCTCCAGCAACAAATCAAGCGCAAAAAAGAAGAAATGGTTGCGGCCGAGAAAGCCGGCGATTTTTTGCGTGCGGCCCAAATTGCAAGTGAGATTATTGCCCTAGAGAGACAGTAAGAGGAAGGACTTTCGATGTTTCTAGGGAGGAGGGAGCCAGGAATGACGAATGATCAACATACTGAACTAGAAACGGAACTAACTCTCGACCAGGTGAAAGACCGTCTGATCGAACAAGGAAAAAAGAGGTCTTCGTTAACGTACAAAGAAATCATGGAGAAGCTCTCACCCTTCGAACAGGATCCGGAGCAAATGGACGAGTTTTTTGAACATTTGGCGGACTTGGGCATCGACATTACCGGCGACAGCGACGAGGAGTTAACCAACCGGAATCATGATGAGGAAGGTCGGGATTCTGGCAGGGACGAATTCGGTTTTGAAGATGACCTGACCTTGCCTCCCGGCATAAAAATCAATGATCCGGTCCGGATGTATCTAAAGGAAATCGGCAGGGTTCCCTTGCTTACCGGGGACGATGAACTGGAATTGGCCAAGCGCATCGAGAACGGCGATGAAGAGGCCAAGCGGCGTCTGGCCGAGGCGAATCTGCGTCTGGTCGTCAGTATTGCCAAACGCTATGTGGGCCGGGGGATGTTGTTCCTCGACCTGATTCAGGAAGGAAACATGGGTCTGATTAAAGCCGTAGAGAAATTCGACTACAGAAAGGGCTTCAAGTTCAGTACCTATGCTACCTGGTGGATACGCCAGGCCATTACCCGGGCTATCGCTGACCAGGCAAGAACGATACGTATTCCGGTTCATATGGTGGAGACCATTAACAAATTGATCCGTGTATCCAGACAGCTGCTGCAGGAGCTCGGACGGGAACCGACGCCGGAAGAAATCGCCGCCGAGATGGAACTCAGCGTAGAGAAAGTACGGGAAATCATGAAGATCGCCCAAGAGCCGGTTTCGCTGGAAACACCGATCGGGGAAGAGGACGATTCCCATTTGGGCGACTTTATTGAAGACCAGGAAGCCTTGGCGCCGGCGGATGCCGCCGCATACGAGCTTCTGAAGGAGCAATTGGAGGATGTTCTTGACACGCTGACCGAACGGGAAGAGAACGTACTTCGCCTGCGTTTCGGATTGGACGACGGACGAACGAGAACGCTGGAGGAAGTGGGCAAAGTATTCGGCGTTACACGGGAAAGAATTCGCCAAATCGAAGCCAAAGCGCTCCGCAAATTGCGCCATCCAAGCCGCAGCAAACGGCTGAAGGATTTTCTCGAATAAGCGTGGAACCGACCTTCTGCAGCAAGCAGCAAGGTCTTTTTTTTCGCTGACGGGGCGCGTTTTGGACTTCGGGAATTATTTCCTTCTTTATGATTTATTGTTATTTATTTTAGCTCTTTTCCGGTGCCATTGCAAATTAAGAAAGGCGGCGGACCGGAGCTGCTGGATCAGAATATAGGGTAAAAAAGGATGTGAAGGCTTTTACATGAAACTTTCGGCCAGACTACAACAAATCGCCGACCGGCTCCCAGCAGGCTGCAGGATGGCGGATATCGGCTCGGATCATGCGTTGCTGCCCGTTTACGCCGTGCAAAACGGTATCGCTGCGTTCGCCGTAGCCGGGGAGGTCAATGAGGGTCCGCTGGAAGCGGCCAAGCGGCAGGTTGCCGAGGCCGGGGAAAGCAGCCGCATCTCGGTAAGGAAAGGTGACGGCTTGGCCGTGATCGCGCCGGGCGAGGTCGATTGCGTTACGATCGCCGGGATGGGCGGAGCCTTAATCGCTGCGATATTGACGCAGGGACGGGAAAAGTTGACCGGAGTGACGCGCTTGGTGCTCCAGCCCAACGTGGGGGAGGAACTCGTTCGGCGGTGGCTGGTGGAGAACGGTTGGTACTTGACTGATGAAGCCATTTTGGAGGAAGACGGAAAGATCTATGAAATTCTTACGGCGGAACGCGCTGCGGATGCTGACGAGTTGAATAAGGCTTTGTATCAGGAACGACGCATTCCCGGCTGCTCCGTATCGCTCTCACAGGAACTTCAACTGCTGATGGGCCCGCGGTTGACAATGGCTCCAACGGAAGTGTGGGTGGCCAAGTGGCGTTCGGAAATCGCGAAGCTGGATAGGATACGCCAGTCCGTCGCCGCCTCCACACAAGAGACTGCGCGCGGGAAGGAAGCGGAATTGACAAGCCGGATTTATCAGCTTAAGGAGGTGTTGGCATGCTTGCCGAAGGTCAAACCGTAATTCAGATCATGGAGCAGCTTGCTCCCAAACATGTCGCCATGGAGGGCGATAAAATCGGACTGCAGCTCGGAAGTCTGCAAAAGGAGATCACCGGCGTGCTTACCGCGCTCGACGTGAATGAAGCGGTGGTGGATGAAGCGATTCGGCTAGGGGCCAATCTGATCATCGCCCATCATGCGATCATTTACCGTCCGCTCGCCAATCTGCAAAGCGACACACCGATGGGGAAAGTCTACGAGAAGCTTATTAAGAACGACATCGCCGTCTACGTAGCCCATACCAATCTGGATGTTACCGAGGGCGGAATGAACGACTGGATGGCGGAAGCGCTAGGGATCCGAAGCAGCGGCCCTTTGGAGGACATTCATACCGACCATCTGTACAAGCTCGTCGTTTTCGTGCCGAAGGATCACCATGAACGGGTACTGGATGCCGTACTTAACGCCGGAGCGGGAGCGATCGGCAATTACAGCCACTGCAGCTTCAACATCGAAGGTTACGGTACGTTCATTCCCGGCGAGGGGACCGATCCGTTTATCGGCCAGCAGGGGAAAATGGAGAGAGCGGAGGAGATCCGCCTTGAAACCGTAGTGCCGCAAAGCATCCGGAACAAAGTCATCCAAGCCATGCTGAAAAGCCATCCCTATGAAGAGGTGGCTTACGACTTGTACCCGATGGATCTCAAAGGCCGAACCTTTGGACTGGGGAGAGTCGGCCCGCTGGATACGACCGTTACTTTGGAGCAATTTGTACAGCGGGTGAAGGAGAGGCTGCATGTTCCTAAGGTTCGCGTAGTGGGCGATTTGAACCGTCAGATCAAAAAAGCGGCGGTGCTTGGCGGCTCGGGGGGCCGTTATTGGAAGGCGGCGATGTTCCGGGGAGCGGATGTGCTCGTCACGGGGGATATCGATTATCATACGGCTCAGGATGCGGAGATGGCCGGTATGACGCTGATCGACCCCGGTCACAATGCGGAGAAAATCATGAAGTCCAAGGTTGCCTCCTGGCTGAAGGAGAAACTTGCGGAACAAAAGTACAGTACGGCCGTGCATGCCTCCGAAATCCAAACGGAGCCGTTTATTTTCCTGTAATTCCTGCAGTTTCATACTTGTGATTCCTCTTCAATCCCTGTATACTATCAAGTGTTGCCTTCGAAAGTTTGACAGACAATCGCCGGCGGCTTTAAGCCGCGGGAGGAAAGTCCGGGCTCCATAGGGCAGGGTGCTGGATAACGTCCAGTCGGCGCGAGCCGAAGGATAGTGCCACAGAAACGGACCGCCGATGGCCGCTGCAAAGCGTGCACAGGCAAGGATGGAACCGAGGTGTAAGAGACCCCGAGGAACGCTGGTGACTTCGTTCCTGGTAAACCCCACCTGGAGCAAGACCTAATGGGACGCAGCTTCTTCGCGAAGCAGCCTTAGCCCGAGGCGCGTCCGGGTTGGTCGCTGGAGCCGCCCAGTAATGTGCGGCCTAGATAGATGATTGTCGCTCAACGCGGGAGGGTAGTTCCCGTTTTACCGCAAAGAGTACAGAACCCGGCTTACGGCAAACTTTCATCACTGCAACCTTGTTTTTTACTTCTATAACTGTACAGAGAGGCTGTCCCGAGCGCGTATGCTCAGGACAGCCTCTTTTTTTTGTTACTTGCCTTCCTTGAAAATCTTGTCGACCTTGCGCTGCATCGACTGGGGCCAGAACTGAAGGGGAGCGTCGTTTCCGCCTCCCGCAGCCTCCAACGCCGCAAACACGTCGATTTGTCCGTAACCGAAGTATTTATCGTGTCCGGCGTCGCCAAGGTCAATGACATTGCTGCGGATAATATCCATCACCTCGGTGTTCTTCAGATCCGGGTTAATCGAACGGATCAAAGCCGCCAGTGCCGAAACATGGGGACTGGCCATGGAGGTGCCGGACAAAGCCGCGTATTGGTTGCCGGGATACGTGCTTGCAATGCTTTCGCCCGGGGCCATTACATCCACGTAATCTCCGTAGTTGGAGAAGGAGGCGCGCTGCTGTTGAAAATCGGTCGCAGAGACGGACAGCACTTCGGGATAGGCGGCCGGGTAACCCGGACGCTCCGTGTTGTCATTCCCCGTGGCCGCGATCAGCACGACATCCCGGTCAAAGGCATATTTGATCGCTTCGTGCAGAAACTGAGAGTCGGCATAATTGCCCAGGCTCATATTGATCACCTTGGCTCCGTGATCCGTGGCCCAAATAATCCCTTGCGCCACGGAATAGGTGGTACCGGAACCCGTGCTGTCCAAAGCTTTGACCGGGAGGATTTTACCGCCCCACATCATTCCGGCAATGCCTTCGTTATTATTCACGTTGGCCGAGATGATTCCCGCCACGTGCGTGCCATGTCCGACATCATCCGAAGGCGCTTCTTCCGGTGCAACGACGTTATAGCCTTGCAGCAATCGCCCTTGAAGGTCGGGATGATCCAGGTCCACGCCGGTATCGACTACCGCGACGATCACATCATCGCTGCCTTTGGACAGCGTCCATCCCCGATTGGTTTCAATGATGGGAAGGTTCCATTGATATTCCGAAAACAGCAAATCGTTGGGAATCTCGGGGTGCTGCTCATCCGCAAGGCCGGTCTCATTTTCATTGGTGAGGTACAGGTAATGAGGTTCCATGTAATTCGGCTTCCAATTCTTTTGAAAATAGTCGTGGAGCTGCTGCATATTCATCGTCTCTGACCGGAAGATATAGGTCCGTCCGATGGTTCGTGCCGGTTTGCACCGGAGATCGGATTGCATTTTCGTAAGCTCCCGGGCGGAAGGCGTCTGCCCGAATGTCACGACAATTTCATTCTCATAATAATGACTGGCTTTTTCGTTGTCATGGCCGGTTTTTACGGTTATATCCCGTAAGGTGTCCGCATGGGCAGATTCGATTTTGTACTTTCCTTCTTTCGGATACGGGATCAGGCGCAGGTTTTTGTTCTGATGTTCTTGTACGCGCCGTAAAATCCCCGTATCCATCACTGCAATGATCCCTTCTCCGGTTTGTCCGGAAGGCTCGGCGAGGACGAAATACTTAGGGTTACCGCTTGGAAAGGCGGGGGATTCATAAGCCCGGCCTTTTTGCAGCGCTTTGCGGGCAAAGCCCAGATATCCGTTCAACTGCTTGAAATCTTGTTGTTCCGGACGGAAGGATTTGCCGCGGATTTCTTGTTCCTGTTCCCCGGACCGCCACCTTAGAGAGAGGAACTGCAAATGGTCTTGTTGCAGATTCCGGGCTGTTCGCAAACGCTCTGCCTGTGACGCGGCCGGCCATTGGCCCGCCATACTTTTGAGATGCCGTTTCGCATCCAGTCTCGCCAGTTTTTCCGTTGCCTTCATATCCCGATGCAGCATCGTTTTCTTCAGCTTTTGCTCCTGAGCCGCCTCGACCCGAGCTCCCTTTCCGGGGTTGGGGGGAACAGGAGGGGCCGTGTCCGGAACCAGGTTGTACAGGGCAACGGCCCCAACTCCCGCCAGAGCCAGTGCGGCCCATCTCTGCCATTTCATCAGAAGTTCCTCCTTACAGGCATTATCGTGTTATGCATAGAATGAGGTAATACCGGGCGTTTTATTCCCTCGTTCATACCTGAGGATACCGCTTTCACCGATTTTATGGTACGATGGACCCGGGGACAAACTATAAGGCGCCGAAACCTGACGGCTCAGGGGAGAGGGAGTATGGGAACCATGTCACAAACCAGTATCCAGCAACTATGTGCGAGTGCGAAAGAACGATTGAAATTGGCAATCGGCCAAATGGAAACCTTCCTTAACCATACGACGTTGCCACAGCTGGCGGAAGGCCAGGATGAAGAGACCGCTCATTTTTATCGGGGATTCATGGCCGATCTGCGGCATTTACTCGTTTTCTCAGAGGTGTGGCAGGAAAAGTTGGGAATTATACTGCGGCGGGGAACATTTGATGCGGAATCCGCCGAAAAAACGCTTTATCATGTTTATCACGATTGCGTAAACGCCTTTTTTTACCCGAAAAATGAAAGCTATTCCGAAGACGGGCGATATGCCTATACCGGTAAAGACGCGATTCGGTTCCGTAAGAAACCGGTGCGCGCGGCCCGGGACATTATTTTGGACATTTCCAAAGTGTACGAGGAACTGCGGGATGAATTAACTTATTATGAAAGCGATTATCTGACACAGCTCCGGATGCGGAGCAAATAACGGTTAAGCCATTTCCAAGATGCCGGTCAGGCATCTTTTTTTGTTGCATGAATTTGACAAAACGGGAGGCGCATAGGCCAACCGGGGACCGGGGACAATGATCTGTGAGGTGATCAAAATGCCAAACGGGGATAAACCCATTGTTAAATGTAGTGTGTCCAATTGCTCTTACTGGGGAGAACAAAACGTTTGTAAGGCGGACTTAATTATGATCGATATCGACAAGCACGCCGATGCCCGTTACAATGCCGAGTTTGCCGGTGAGTCCTTCGACACCGATCATCGGGACGAAGCTGCATCGTCCTCAGCGACTTGCTGTCACACGTTTAAGCCAAAATCATCCTAAGGGCTACCTAATTTCAGGAGGTGCTGTGATGACTGATCGAATCAAGGGGAAAACGAAATACCCGGAGTCTTCCAAAAAGCGTGTGGATTATCCCAGAAAAACGCATAAGGAAGAGTATGCCGCCGAAGTCGCGCCCATAAGAACCGTCGCCAATCGAGAGACTTTATCGGAGCGGACGGAAGCGGGGGGCGTTAGAGCCGCAGACCGGAACCAAGCCCAAACGGCAGGTGCCGGGAGAACCGTCGGATATGTGGGCGTTGGGCTCGGGATCGCATCCCTTTTCATGTGGTCCATTATTTTGGGGCCGCTGGCTGCCGTGATGGGCTTTTACGCTTACAGCCAGGGAAATAAAACCTCGGGCGCCTGGGCCATCGGCCTAGGTATCGTCGCCACGTTAAGCTATTTCGTCCTTATTCCGTTTACCCGCTAATTTCCGTAAAACTCCGTTTTCAGGCTGACGTCGAAAGACGCCGGCCTTTTATCGATTCGAGTTATTTTTGCAAATTCCGATAAAATGGGTGGTCAAGTTTCCGGTTCCCGTGTAAAATATAGGAATAATACCTTTTGAGCGTAGAAGAGGAGTTTTATTTACATGCAAATCGATCCGCGAACCATGGGACAGTTAATTCAGCTTCAAACGAGAAGCGAGTTGGATTTACAAGGGAATTCGGAAAAGGGAAACACGGTGGACAGCCAGGGCTCCTTGTTTGATATATTGCTGAAAGAGATGATGATGGCAGAGGGAGAATCTTCGTCAATGAATGATGCGGCTGACTCCTTGACCGCCACCGCTTTGGCCTATGGGGACAGTTACGATGGCATGCTGTGGCAGACGCTGCCGGCAGGCGGAGATCAGGCTGTGGAGGCGACCGTGCAGCCTTCCGAGTCGGCACCGGTATCCTTTACGGGTAAACCCCCGCGGCTTGGCGGGGATTTGGACGAATTGATCGCCATGGCCAGCCGGAAATACGGCGTGTCCGAAAGCTTGATCAAAGCGGTGATTGAAACGGAATCCTCCTTTAATCCGGAAGCCGTATCGTCCGCGGGGGCCAAAGGGCTGATGCAGCTGATGGATGGAACCGCCGCCGGGCTAGGGGTCAGCAATCCTTTTGATCCGGCCCAGAACATCGATGGGGGAACGCGGTACCTGGCCAACCAACTCAAACGTTTTGGCGGGAACGAGAATACGGCGCTGGCCGCATACAACGCAGGTCCGGGAAGACTGCAAAGATTGGGGATTTCCAATGACGCGGAGTTGATGGAGAAGCTGCACCTGCTGCCGCGGGAAACGCAGAACTATATCGGCAAAATCGCGGCCGCCCGCTCAAAGTACGAAGTTAGAGGCTGATTGGGGAAACTGGATAGTCGCAGCACCCGCTTTTTATTAGCGGGTTTCTCTAAGGAAGATCAGAAGGAAGAACGCCTGAACGGAGAGCGCGTTTTTCCTTTTGGTCTTTTTAACATGGGACATTCTTCAGGGGGGATATACATGAAATATTTCGATTACGCGGCAACGACACCTCCCTATGAGGAGGTCGTCCGAACGATCACCGAGGTGATGTCCGCCCACTACGGGAATCCATCCTCTTTGCACCGTTACGGCGAAGAAAGCGCCCGCTTGTTGCGGAAGGCGAGAGAGGTTTGCGCGGAAGCTTTGGGAGTCCAAGCCGGAGAGATCGTTTTTACCTCCGGGGCTACCGAAAGCAACAACATGGCGATTAAAGGCGCCGCCCTGCAGTGGATGAGCCGGGGGAAACATTTGATCACGACAAAGACGGAGCATCCTTCCGTGTTTGAATCCTTCAAACAGCTGGAACGCCAGGGCTGGGAGGTAACCTATCTGGAAGTCGACGCGGCGGGAAGAATCACAGGGGAGCAAGTGGCGAAAGCTGTTAAGACGGACACGGTTCTGGTTTCCGTGATGCATGTCAATAATGAAACGGGGTGCGTGCAGCCGGTGGCTGAAATCGGCAGCATGCTGAAAAAGAAGTATCCCCGGGTACTGTTTCATGTGGACGGTGTTCAGGGATTCGGAAAGGCCGCGTTGTCCCTCAAGGGGAGCGGCATTGATTTATATAGTCTGTCAGCGCATAAAATAAGAGGGCCGAAAGGAATCGGGCTTCTTTATGTCCGTGATGGTGTAACGCTTTTTCCTCTATTGACGGGGGGAGGGCAGGAAGGGGAGCTTCGTCCGGGGACGGAGAACATCCCTTATATCGTCGGGATGGCCAAGGCGATTCGAATGACGAAGGCTGCGGAACCGGCGGTTTCGCAAAGGTTGGAGCGGCTCAAGGCGATGCTAATGGAAGGAATTTCGCGGCTGCCCGAGCTTAAGATGAATTCGATTCCGGAAGGAGCGCCGCACATCGTGCATTTTTCCCACCCCGGCATGAAAGCGGAGGCCTTGCTGCATATGCTGGAAGAGGAGGGTTTTCTCGTGTCCACCAAATCCGCATGCTCGTCGAGGAAAGCCGAGCCCAGCCGCGTTCTTCAGGCTATGGGGAAATCGCCGGACATCTGCCACTCGGGCATTCGCATCAGTCTGGGCGATGAGCATACCGAGCAGGATATTCAGGACTTGCTTGTCGCACTGAACAAAGCGGTAGCCCGAGTCCGACACTTAAAGGGAGAGAACATAACATGATCGCATACGATATGCTGCTGCTCCGTTTTGGAGAAATCACACTCAAGGGAAAAAACCGCACGCGCTTTGAAAAGGCGGCGTTGATGCATATAAAAACTTTGCTTCGCCCATATCCCGCGGTGGAGATTTTAAGGGAGTTCGGCCGGATTTATGTCCGGTTAAACGGGGAGCCCGCGATGGAGATTGCCGAAGCGCTGAAACAGGTATTTGGCGTGAACTCCATCAGCCCGGTTAAAATCGCACCTCTCCGGCTGGAGGAGATCGTTGCGGTGGCCAAGGATTTTGTACAGGAACTTCCTTCCGACCGTTCCATTCCCTTCAAGGTGAATGCCCGGCGGGTCTGGAAGGAGTTCCCTTACGGGTCTCAGGAAATGAACCGATTGATCGGAGGGCCGGTGCTTCAGTCCTCCCCGCAACTCAAGGTGGATGTCCACCACCCGGAAGTGGAGCTGCGCGTGGAGGTTCGGGAGCAGGGAGCTTATATCTTTTCCGAAGTCATTCCAGGGGCGGGCGGCTTTCCGTTGGGGACGAACGGCAAGGCGATGCTGCTGCTCTCCGGGGGAATTGACAGTCCGGTCGCGGGGTGGTCCGCGATGCGCCGCGGTCTTGAAATCGAGTGCGTGCATTTTCACAGCTACCCGTTTACGAGCAAGAGGGCCGAGGAGAAGGTGATCGAGCTGGCCAAGGTGCTGTCCCGCTATGCCGGCCAGGTCAGGCTGCATCTCGTCCCGTTCACGGAGATTCAAACGACGCTGGCCCGAACCGGGCAGGAGAATTTGATCATCACGCTGATGCGGAGATCCATGCTCCGCATCGCCACCAAGCTTGCCGAGCAAAGTGGTGCGCTTGCCCTTGTGACCGGCGACAGTCTGGGACAAGTGGCCAGCCAAACATTGCCCAGCATGAATGTCATCGGGCGGGCTACCGATCTACCGCTGCTTCGTCCTCTCGTTATGAATGACAAGGAAGAGATTATTCAAACAGCGAAAAAAATCGGTACGTACGACCTGTCGATTTTGCCCTATGAGGATTGCTGCACTTTATTTGTGCCGAAATCCCCCTCCACGAATCCGAACCTTCGGATTGTGGAAAAGATTGAGGCCGGGTTAACGGAACTCGCCGAGCAGGTGGAAGCTGCCGTAAACGGTACGGAAACGCTGGTCATCCGTCCGCATGAAGAGGTCAAGCGGAAGTCCGGCCAAGAAGAGACGGCGGCTATTCCCGAAAAATGGTTTTAAAAAAATCGCTCCCGAAGGCCACCTTGATTTGGCTTTCGGGAGCGATTTTCTTTTTTTGCACAGCTTTTTATCGGGTTGCCGGGTGCGACTTGGCCTTCTTCTCTTCGTTGCGTTGTTTCTGTTTCTGTTTCTTGAGATAGCCAGCCAATAGAACCCCCGCCACGACCAGGGCAATGAACAGGTAGCGAATGACAGGGTTGTCCTCAAAGAAGTGCAGGAAATGCGGCTCTTCGGTAATCATATGGGATGCGGTGTAAGCCAGAACGCCGGCGCCAACATAAGCGATCCACGGAAATAAGGTCAACAGCTTGATAAACAGGGTGCTTCCCCAAATGACAATCGGAACGCTGATCAGCAGGCCGATCACCACGAGAATCATATGCTGCCCGGATGCCCCGGCGACGGCAATTACGTTATCGAGTCCCATCGCCGCGTCGGCGATAACGATCGTGCGGACAGCGGGCCAAAGCGAATCCTTGGCTTCGATGGAATCGTGGTCACCTTCATCGGAGAGCACTTTATACGCGATGAAGACGAGCATGAGGCCGCCCACCGCCAAGAGCCACGGAATGCGCAGGAGCCATACCACGACCAGCGTAGCCAGGATACGAAGTAAAACGGCACCGCCGGTACCGTATAAAATCGCCTTCTTCTGAACGCTTTGCGGAAGCTTTCGGGCCGCCATCCCGATGACGATTGCGTTGTCCCCGGCCAGGATCAAATCGATAAAAATGATGTTGACCAGAGCGAGAAAAAATGCTGGACTGAATAATTCCACTTGAAGGTCACTTCCTCTACAAACGTATATACGAATTATTTAACCAAAAGGATTCATTTGTCCAGATTTTTATTACCGACAAAAGAAAAAGCATAGCTTGCCCCCTCGGGACATACATGTTTTAAAGGGGGGATACGTGTGGAACAATTGCTTCTGCTTTCCGAGATTTTGATTATCAATCTGGTGCTCAGCGGGGACAACGCCCTGGTCATCGCCATGGCCAGCAAAGACCTGCCCCACAACCAACGCAAACAGGCGGTCTGGTGGGGAGCCCTCGGCGCGGTGCTGCTGCGCTGCCTGTTGACCTGGATTGCAGTTATCATATTACAAATACCTTTCATCCAGGCGGCCGGAGGACTGATGCTTGCCGGCATCGCCTTTAAGCTTCTTATGCCGCATGGGGAGGATACCCGGGTGAAAGAAGCGCGCACCTTGTGGAGGGCGGTTCAAACGATTCTGGCCGCCGACTTTATAATGAGCCTGGACAATGTCCTTGCGATTGCGGCGTTGGCCAACGGTGATCTGGCTATTCTAGTGATCGGCATCGGCATCAGCATTCCGATCGTGGTATGGGGAAGCAATCTCATTGCGGAATGGCTGCAGCGACTGCCGATTTTGACCTATGCCGGAGCGGGAATTTTGGGATACACGGCAGGGGAAATGCTCCTCAATGATCCAAAGCTGGGAGGCCTTCTTGAGACGATCGTCCCGACTCTGTCCCACCTGCTGCCTTTTGTTCTGGCCGCGCTCGTTATTATGTTCGGCTGGGCTCATAAATATAATGCCAATCGCGGGTAATTGCAACCCCGTTGTACAAACGGAAATCCTTGCAAAAAATCATTCTTCCGCCAGGGCGGCAGAGTGGTTTTTTTTGCTTTGTTCGTGATAAACTGGAATGAGAAGGAAATGTCGTAATTTGCTGCGGCCTGTCCTTCATTGTCATCTGGAAGGTGTGTGATGGGATGTCCGATAACAACAAGCTCACGACGGGAATTTTGATTTTGGCCGCAGGTATCGTCATCCTGCTGGGAAAGCTCGGGGTATTCAGCTTTTTGGGCAAGGCGCTCTGGCCTTTGATTCTGCTGGTTCCGGGGATTATTTTTCACCTCTGGCATTTTTGGCGGAAAGGACCTTCCGAGCTGTTATTGCCGGGGGGCATTCTGGTCGTCTACAGTATTCTGTTCTTCATAGCGAATTTCTGGGGCTGGCATACGTTTAAGTATACCTGGCCGGGGCTGATCCTCGGCATCGCGGTGGGGCTTTATGAATATGAGTATTTCTCGAAGATGCGCCAGAGCGGCGTTCTGCTCGCGGCCGTCATTTTAGCGGGTGTTTCGGTTATCTGCTTCGGATTTACGTTGTTTTCCCTGGCGCTAATATATGTGGTGGCCATCGTCTTGATCGCGATCGGAATTTGGTTGATTGCGGCCCGCGGCAAAACCCGGCGCAACTGGTGATGGCGGAGAGAAGTTCTTGAAATTTTCACGATTTTGCGTATAATATAGGGGATATGTCCAAGCGTCGGTGATGTGAATTATCCGACGCTTGTTTTGTGGTGAATCAAGCTGATCCAAGCTTTAGGAAATAAGTAAACAGAGATGAAAGGATTTGGAGAAAACCCATGCATGAAAGAAAAAACATTCGCAATATTGCGATTATTGCCCACGTCGACCACGGCAAAACGACTCTGGTCGACAAGCTCCTCCAGCAATCCGGAATTTACCGGGAGAACGAAGCCGTTCAAGAACGCGCGATGGACTCGAATGATCTGGAACGGGAACGCGGGATTACGATTCTGGCGAAGAACACCGCCATTACGTATAAAGACTATTTGATCAACATTGTGGACACCCCGGGACACGCCGATTTCGGCGGCGAGGTGGAACGGATCATGAAAATGGTCGACGGCGTTCTGCTCGTAGTCGATGCCTACGAAGGCTGTATGCCGCAAACGAAGTTCGTGCTTCGCAAAGCGCTGGAGCATCAGTTGACACCGATTGTGGTCGTCAACAAAATCGACCGTCCGGCCGCTCGTCCGGCTGAAGTCATCGACGAAGTTCTCGATTTGTTCATCGAACTCGAAGCTAACGATGAGCAGTTGGAATTCCCGGTCGTTTATGCGTCCGCTCTCAACGGAACCTCCAGTCTGGATCCGGAGAAGCAGGACGAGAATATGCTTGCTTTATATGAGACGATTGTCGATCATATCCCGGCGCCGACCGAGAAAGTGGACCAACCGCTGCAGTTCCTGGTAACGCTGATGGATTACAACGAATATTTGGGCCGGATCGCCATCGGCCGCGTCAATCGCGGGATTATCCGTCAAGGTCAGAGCGTGGTGGTAATGACGCGCGATGGCGGCAAGAAGACGGCGAGAATCGAAAAGCTGTTCGGCTTCCAGGGTTTGAAACGGGTGGAGACCGAAGAAGCGGGTGCCGGCGATATCGTGGCGATCGCGGGAATCAAGGACATCAACATCGGGGAAACGATCGCCGATCCGAATCAGCCGGAAGCCTTGCCGGTTTTGAAAATCGATGAGCCTACCCTGCAGATGACCTTTCTCGTGAACAACAGTCCGTTTGCGGGACGCGAAGGCAAATGGGTCACCTCGCGGAAACTGCGCGAGCGTCTGTTTAAAGAACTGGAGACTGACGTTTCGCTGCGTGTCGACGAAACGGACAGCCCGGACGCGTTCATCGTATCCGGCCGCGGCGAGCTGCATCTTGGCATTCTGATCGAGAATATGCGCCGGGAAGGCTATGAGCTCCAAGTTTCCAAGCCGGAGGTTATTGTCAAGGAAATCGACGGCGTCAAAATGGAGCCGATTGAGCGCCTGCTGATCGATGTGCCGGAGGAAAGCATGGGCGCCGTCATGGAAAGCCTGGGCTCCCGAAAAGCGGAGATGGTCAATATGATCAACACGGGGACGGGACAAGTTCGGCTTGAGTTCCTGATTCCGGCCCGCGGTCTGATCGGATACACTACGCATTTCCTGACTTTGACCCGCGGCTATGGCGTGATGAACCATGCGTTCGACAGCTATGGGCCGCTTGTGGGCGGACAGGTCGGCGGACGCCATGAAGGCGTTCTGGTTTCCAGCGAAAACGGCGTTTCCACTCTCTACGGCATTCTTTCGATTGAGGACCGGGGCACGTTGTTTGTGGAACCGGGGACGGAGATTTATGAAGGGATGATCGTCGGCGAGCATAACCGCGATAACGACATCGTCGTCAATATTTGCAAAGAGAAGCAATTGACCAACGTCCGCTCGGCGACCAAAGACGAAACGGTGAAAATGAAAACCCCGCGGCTCTTCTCGCTGGAGCAGGCGCTGGAATATTTGAACGATGACGAATATTGCGAAGTTACGCCGAAATCGGTCAGACTTCGCAAGAAGATTCTGAACAAGAGCGAACGCGAGCGTGCGGAGAAGCACCGCAAAAATGCGGATGCCAATATTTGATCTTCCCTAATAGGTAATTCATGAATGTAACCATGAAGGAGGGACCCGTCTTGCAAGCTTGGTTTGCGCAAAATCCGGTCATTTCGTATCTGTTAATTTTTGCCCTGGTGATTTTCGTGTACAACAAAGTGTTTCGCACGGGGCAGAAGCTTCCCCTACTTAAGGAGATCTTTCTGTACGTGCTGATGGCGATAGGGTCTTTCCTTTTGCTGATTTTTCAGATCGACAAACTGCCGATTATTCAATGTCTCCTTGTCGCCGTCGTTCTGATGCTGATGGTGCGGATCCGCTACTTTGTGGAAGGACGCCGCAAACGGAAGCAGGAAGCGGCCTCGGCCACCGCGTCGGCGCAAGGCACGGCAGCGAACAAACAAGAGTAGCCGTAAACAGACGTAACTTTTGCTGAATGAGCAAAAGTCCTTATTTACACGACTATTTTACTTGAAATCAGGTGTGATAATTCATGAGTTCTGATCGCAGCGGGTTGCCTCCACGGGGGCAGAGCCAAAAGAGCACATCCAAAAGTACAAAACCGAGGAAAAAGAAAAAGTCGGGCGGCAAAACGTTCTTGAAAGTGCTGCTCAGCCTGATGATCTTTGCCGTTGTTGGGGTGGGGGCTTACGCCGGTTATCTGTATCTGACCGTAGACAAAGTTATAGACGATACCGGAACCTCCGGCAAAGTGGCCCCGGAAAGATCCGCCAAAGTCAAGCCGCTTACGATGCTGCTGCTCGGTACGGACTACCGTAAACAGACAGGAACGCATTTGAGCGATGTCATGATGGTGGTGGCGATGAATCCGAAGACGAAATCGGCCACAGTAGTTTCGCTGCCGCGGGATACACTCCTTGAATTGGACGGCTACCGGCCGAACAAGTTGAACGCCTATTACCCGAATTTCCTGGCTGCTGAGAAGAAGTCGGGCATCCCTGCGGAGCAGGAGATGCAGACGATGATCGGCAAGTACTTCGATTTGCCGATTGATTATGTGACTGTGCTGAATTTCCAGGGTTTCCGCGATGTGGTTGACGCGCTCGGGGGAGTCGATGTCAATGTTGACGCCAATATGTGCTACCGTGACAGTGCCGACGGCACCGACATTAACTTGAAAGAAGGGCCGCAGCACTTGAACGGCGAAGATGCGCTTGGGTTTGTCCGGTACCGCAAATCGAATTGCAGGCCGAGAACGAAAGCTTCCGATGACTTCGACCGGAACCGGCGGCAAAACGAAGTGCTTCACGCATTGATCGACCAGGCCAAGTCGCTGAACGGCGTGCTTGGAGCCGGCAAGGTGATCGAATCCGTCGGCAAGAATATGGAGACCGATCTGGAATCCGAGCAAATGAAGAACTTGATCGCCACTTATTGGAATATTTCAAAAGAAAACGTGGATTTTGTCCCGGTCACGGGACGGTGGAAGAGCCCCTATGTTTATTTAAGCGAGGAAGAGTTTGATAAGGCGAAACTGGCGCTGAAGGACGAGCTGGCCGGAACGAAGCCGGCGGGGGCCGCGGAAGAGAAATCCGAAGATGTACAAGCGGGCGAGTAACGATTGAATGCAAGTTTTCGGCAATGATATAATACAATTGATATAAGTAATTTGTATTACAGGAGGGCTGGCGCTTATGTCCGAACTCGTTACCCAATTGTCTGAAGCCTTGTACACCGCATTTCAATCTGAAACCTTCGTACTATTAAGCACGGTGGATGAAGAAACCGGCGGTCCGACCTCCAGCGCGATTTCCTGGATTTATGCCCTGGATTACTCCACCCTGCGTTTTGCGCTGGATCACCGATCCAGGCTGGTTCGCAACATCGTGGCCCATCCGAGAATTACGGTTACTGTGTTTGGGGAAGAAACGATCTATGCGATTAACGGCAAAACGAAAGTGGTTCAGGACCCGCTCGAAGGGGTCCCCTTCAAAATGTGCTGCTTCGATCTGAAAATCGATGCGGTTCGCAATGCGCTGTTTTACGGAGCACAGCTTGCGTCCGCACCGGCCTATGCCAAGGTCTATGATCAGCGTGCGGCGGAAATGCTGGACAACCAGGTTTTTGCCGCTATGAAAAAAGCCTAGCGATTTTTTTCGCTGGGCTTTTTCTTTTGGACATCTCCGGTCGTTATCTGCCGGGAGCCATGTTCATTTGCCGCTGGGTTCCAGTTTGTGGAGCGGTCCGGTTATTTCCCGGCACGTTTTGGTTCGTGCGATCGCCAGGATTCCCGGTGTCGCCGGGATTTTGGCCCTCCCGAGGGCGCGTATCGCCGGGCATTTGCGGAACGATTCGCCCGATAATGTCCGCCAGCTCGGTCGCAAATCCGGCAAGCGGTTGACCATTTGAGATTTTGTTGCCAATCTCGGTGATCCGCTGGTTGAGATCGATATCGGCGGTGACGATCGCTCCGGCTCCGTTCGGGTCTTTGCGCAGCGCTTCCGCCGCCGCGTACTTAATGCTTCCGACCCGGGCCCGTTCCAGCTTGGCGTCCACATCGATGCCGACGATCGCGGTATTGCCCATAATGACGCAATGGGCGTCCCGTACGCCGGGGATACGTTTTACGAGCTCTTCCAAATGAACTTGACGATCTTGTTGCGACATCGTTCCGTTTACGTTATTTTTCCTAACTCCATTTCCCACTTCGTTGCCGCCTTGCATCCGAACCTGGTTCGTTTGCGTTTGATCCTGAGGAGAGGGTGATGCGTTTCTAGAACCTATGGCGCAGCTGGTAAGCAGAAACATCGTCGTTAACAAACACAGCCATATTCGCATAAAGCTGAACCGTCCTTTCAAGTAGGGATCTGACTACCTCTATCCAATAACATTTCCCGGACGGGAAAAAGTATGTATGCGAATCAGAGCTGCAAGATTTCCGGTGGAGGGGATATCCGTGAAGAAGATCTTTGTGCTGGATACGAACGTTTTGCTGCATGATCCGGGGGCGATTTTTGCTTTTGACGAACATGAGGTGATCATACCTGCCGTGGTGCTCGAAGAGATCGATTCGAAAAAAAGAAACGCCGAAGAGATCGGCCGCAATGCCCGCAGAGTATCAAGGCTATTGGACGGCTTGAGGGAAAAAGGGCATCTTCACGACGGCGTGCTCTTGGACTCCGGCGGCAGGATTAAGGTAGAGCTCAATCACCGTAGCTTTCTCAAAGTCCAGGACATGTTTGTTGAGATTACGAATGATAACCGGATTTTGGCAGTAGCGTTAAACTACCATCTGGAACAGCAGGAAGAACCCCAGCCCCGCCCGGTCGTTCTGGTCAGCAAAGACGTCCTGGTCCGGATCAAGGCGGATGTTCTGGGCGTTACGGCACAGGATTATTTGTCCGACCGTACCGCAGGGCCTTCGGATTTATATAGCGGGTATTTGACCATTCAAGTACATCCCTCGCTAATCGATGAATTTTACTCGTATCGTTATTTGTCCGTAGATCAGCTTGGTTTGACCTATCCGTTATATCCGCATGAATTTGTTATTTTGAAGGATGAAATGGGGACGGGGAAATCGGCGCTGCTGCGGGTGAATGCGGATGCTTCCCGATTGGAGCCGCTATTTCTGAGCAATGATCCCGTTTGGGGAATCAGCGCTCGCAATGCCCAACAACGGATGGCTCTGGAGTTGCTGCTGAACGACGAGATTCCGCTCGTTACGATAACGGGAAAGGCCGGTACCGGAAAAACGCTGCTGGCGCTGGCCGCCGGTCTGATGAAAGTGGAGGATGATCATAAATATAAGAAGCTGCTCATTGCCCGGCCCGTCGTACCGATGGGCAAGGATATCGGATACTTGCCGGGGGAAAAGGAAGAGAAGCTAAGACCTTGGATGCAGCCGATTTACGATAATCTGGAATATTTGTTTGACACCAAGAAATCGGGGGATATCGAAAAAATCCTGATGGGCCTGGGAAGCATCCAAGTTGAAGCGCTGACCTACATCCGCGGCCGCTCGATTCCCGGCCAGTTTATCATCGTGGATGAGGCGCAAAATCTGACGAGACACGAGGTGAAAACCATTGTCTCCCGGGTAGGGGAGGGAAGCAAAATCATCCTGATGGGTGATCCCGAACAAATCGACCATCCTTATCTGGATTCCGCCAGCAACGGTCTGACTTTTCTGGTGGAACGTTTTAAGGAACAGGGCATCAGCGGGCATATTACGCTGGAAAAAGGAGAACGCTCCAAGCTCGCGCAGGCCGCTGCCGATCTTCTGTAACAAAGAGGAGCAAAATAAGGGTTAATGCCGGGCGTTGTCCCGGCTTTTTGTCATGATTTGTAAGGACAAGTTCCAGGAAGATTTGCTACAATAAGGAGGAATATAGGCTCATGTCCAGGGATACAGGTGATTAAGTTTGAACTTGCGGAGAGGAAGAACGGGTGTGAAGCGTAGAAACCACTGGGTGCTTTTTGCCATCCTGTTGCTCGCCTTGATAAATTTGTCGCCCAGCGAGACATCGACGCTGACGAGTTCGGAAGATCGCGGCGAATCCGAACCGGTCGCCCCCCAAAACAGGGAGGCGGATAAGGAGCCGGGACATATTGCGGTTGCGGTTCAAACGAGCGGAGCCGAATTTGGCGAACTTCAGCAACTGAATCAAAAGGTTATGGACGAAACCGGAATGAAGGTCGAGTTAACCAATCTTACGATGGGAAGCGAATTGGAGGCGATTCGGCAGAAGCTCGAGCTCGGGGAGTCTCCGGACGTGCTGCTGCTTGACAATGCGTGGGTACGCCAACTGGCCTCCGACGGATATTTGCTGCCGACCGAAAACTATTATCCGGGAACCTTAACCGGGGAGGTGTTAAGCGCTTCCTTGGCGCAGAACGAGTGGAACGGTTATACATGGGCTGTCCCGTTGGACATCGATCCCTATGTGTGGGTTTACCGGGACGACAAGCTGCAGGCGGAAAATTTGAAACTCCCTTTGACAACGGAAGATTGGAAAGAACTGTTGGCAAAATACAAAACCCAAACTCATCCACCTTCTCTTATAACCTTTGACTATGGAGATCCTTATGCGGGGATATCATTGACCTTGCAGCTTTCGGGTCATACCGGATCAAGCGATGCCAACTCCGTGTTCAAGCGGTCCAAAGAAACCGAGGAAGCGGTCAAACTGCTGGATGCGCTGCGTCCGTATTTGCTCCATTCCGGAAGCGGCGCTTCCGGCCAAGATAATGTCTGGAATAAACTATCCAGCGGGGAAGCGATATTTGGGCTGGTCAAATGGAGTGAGGCTCGCCGGCGTAATTCCGGCGGCCTCCATATCGTCTTCCCGGATCAGGCTATTTCCGGGGAAATGTGGATCACGGGACGGAGCTATGCGGTGACGGCCGGATCGGACAACGGGGAAGCCGCGGGGCGGTGGATCGCCGCGATGACGAACCAGATTCAACAGCGTCAATGGTTTGAACTGACCGGGAACTTGCCGGTTCGCAAAGAGCTGTATGTACAGGCGGAGCACGGCGGTATACCCGCCGGTCTACCTCCGTCCCTTGTAAAAGGAAA
The DNA here is from genome assembly GCF_036864815.1 of Paenibacillus sp. A14. Classification (NCBI taxonomy): domain Bacteria; kingdom Bacillati; phylum Bacillota; class Bacilli; order Caryophanales; family Paenibacillaceae; genus Paenibacillus; species Paenibacillus sp. A14. The sequence continues at coordinate 806,837 of NZ_JBAGJD010000001.1, read as the reverse complement.
GGGAACTCCGGTACCCGCAGGCGCCGAAATTCCCGAAAGGATGGAGAAATATGCCTCTGTTACCGCGGCTTTTCTTAAAGGCGGCTTAGGAATGCAGGCTTACTTGAATGAACTGTCTTCATTAGGATTATAAATCCAGCTTTAACTTTACAATCAGCGTCCCTTTTTGGATGGAGGCCTCGGTGGCTTCCACAAAAGGGACGATTTTTTTGGGATAAAAGCCGAGATCAAAATCATTTTCAAGCTCCGTACGGGTCGTATCCGGAAGCTCCAGTCCGTTAAAAACAATCCGGCTTACGTGGAAGACAATCGAATTTTGCGGTTCCTGCTCAACCGTGTATGTTCCTTCCACTTTCAGCTCCAGGCCGTCTCTGCGCCCTTCGGCGATAATGCGTTCATTTTCGAACACAAAGGCCATATTTTTCAACAAGTCACTACGGGAATGCAAAAAATCGTTCAAATCTTTCTCCTTGACGGTAAGTACATACCCTTCTTTTTCGGAGGAAAGGCTCTCCTGGTGCTCCTGCAAAAAGTCCGGAAATTCCGCCATGGCCGCGGACAGTTCTTTAAAGTACCGGCGTATTTCATATAGACCGACATTTTGCCAGTAAACGGTCAACTCCTCGATCATCGCTTTAAGTTTCTCGGGGTCCGCGCTTGCGCCCAGCGATCCGTCAACACTTTGTTGCAGGGCGGCTACCCGGGTCCGCTGCTTCACAAGGCTTTCTTTCATGGACCCAAGCTCCGCGGACAAGCGGTTCAATTTGCGTTTGGTCTTTTCCAAACCGTCGTACTCGGTCTTGTATTTGTTCAAGATGTAGTGATCTCTTTCGGCAATAAGCTGATAATAATCCAGCATCGACAAAAAATCTTTCAGGCTGTTGGCCGACAACAAGGCGGACAGCAAGCTTTCCCTTTCCCCCATATAATAAGCGGCCAGCCTCTTTCCGGCCTGTTCCCGGCTGCCTTCGATCTGTTCACTCTTACTGGACAGTTGCTGTTCAAGCTCCCCGATGGATTGCTCCGTTTGACGCTGTTCTTCCTCAATTCTCGTGATTTCCCGGTCGAGCTCCACGATGGAAAGGCTCTCCTGCAGCACTTTCAGTTCCTCGTCGGACATCGGGACGGCGGAAACCTGGACCGGGAACAGGAGGACGGACGCAAACAATATCGAAAGGTACAGCGCCGTGGTTCGTCTGTTCAATGGTTTTCTCTCCCTACGTTGAATTACATCATATATATGATACCAGTTCGGCGAATAGCAGTGGGTTATTAGTTTTGTCCAAATGAAAAAAAGGCGACCCGGCCGCGGCCGGGTCGCCTTTGAGTTATAAAGCCAAGGGGATTGCTTACAACGGAAGCCCCATTTGGAAAATGGTCCAATAGCTGAAGCCGGTAAAGGCAACGATCATATATCCCCAGAACAACAGGATATAGGTTCTTTCCGTGAATTTCAGGTAGCCGAACAACACGAAAAACGCCGTTTGCAGGAAAAAAAGCAAAGCCATTTCAATCAGGTCACCGGCAAATGCCATAAGTCCGATGGCGAGTGTGAAGAAGCCGAGGACGCGGAACATGCGTGCCAAGAGAAATCCCCCTTTCCTATGTATACACGTCTACTGAATTCTATACCTCATTATACCCGCAAGTCATATAAGTGTAAACGAAAAGTCACTAAATTTACCTTTTAAGACCTTGACTTGTGATATTCGTTATTGACTTGAGTTACACCCTTATAAAAAATCTTTTATTTTGACGTGAGGTATGGACCAGGGCCGTTTTGGAAATACATTTTAGTATCAAATAGATTCTATGAACTCTATGAGAGGCATAGAAATGGAGTAAGAAATATTTTACCAGCAAGCCTGCCGGAATTCCGGCCGGAAGACGGTATATCAGGATGTCGTTAGGAGGTTTTTATAGCATGACAGCAGTTAGACAAGACGCGTGGAGCGCTGAGGATGATTTGATCTTGGCGGAAGTGACTCTGCGCCATATTCGGGAAGGCAGCACCCAGTTGACGGCATTTGAGGAAGTGGGGGAACGAATCGGAAGAACGGCGGCAGCCTGCGGTTTCCGGTGGAACAGTTGTGTCCGGAAGAAATATGAAGCCGCGATCGGCATCGCCAAAGCGCAACGCCAAAAACGCAACTATATGAAAAAGCAGGGGACGCTCGCGGGCAATCCCGCCATTTCTTCACTGGCCCCGGCCGAGTTGGAAGAAGGGACTTACCGGAGCGATGGGGCTACGGAAGAAACGATCTCGATCGATGCCGTCATCCGTTTTTTACGCGGTTGGAAGAATTCCATTCAGGATACGAACAGGCATGTAAAAAATTTGGAGAAGGAGCTGCGCGAGAAAGAGGAGCAGCTTGCCAGACTAAGAGAAGAGAACGAGCAGTTGTCTGCGCAAGTGAATGAAGTACAGACCGATTACCGGGTTGTGAACGATGACTACAAAGCTTTAATTCAAATTATGGACCGGGCGCGCCGGTTGGCTTTCCTGAATGAAGAGGACGAAGAAGCGAAAACCCGTTTTAAAATGGATGCGAACGGGAATCTGGAGCGCATCGAATAACAAAAAGACAAAATCCTGCCGATCCGGCGGGATTTTGTCTTTTCGGGAGAAGAAAAGGTTGGTATAAAAGAATTAGTGAAAACCGGAGGCGGGGCAGAAGAAGGAGATGTATTTCTGATGAAAATCGAGATTATAGGCGCCGGGGCGCTCGGGCTGCTGTTTGGGGGAATGCTGGTTCATGCCGGAGAGCGGGTCCGCTTTTGGACAAGAACCCCGGAGCAATCCCAGTTCTTGAATTCCGGCGGGTTTAGTATAGAATACCCGGGCGGCGCGGTTCGGCTTGCGCCGGGGAGTTTTACGGCCTACCCTATCGATGCTGCGGTGAAGGGGGAAGTTGGGGAGGCGGCGGACTGGGTCTTTTTGATGACGAAACAGCGTCATATTGAAGGGCCGCTTTTGCGGCATACGGGGAAGCTGCTTGGCGAAACCACCGGGATTTTATGCTTTCAAAACGGGATCGGACATATCGAAAAGGTGCGCGGAGCTTTCCCGGGATTTCCGGTTTATGCGGCCATCACTACGGAAGGGGCCAAGCTGGCGGACAAAAGCAAGGTGATCCGTTCCGGAGCGGGGGTCACAAAACTAGGGCTGCCCCAGGCAGCGGAAGCGTATGCGAAATCCGTTTCAAGCGAGAATCGTCGGGAAAATGAGACTCGGGCGAGCCATGAAAACGTAAAAACTGCTGAATGTTTGGCAAAAAAACTGACGCAGGCAGGATTTCAAGCCATTTTGTCGAATGACATCGATACGGAGATTTACAAGAAGCTGCTGATCAATGCGGCGATTAATCCTTTAACGGCGTTGTTAAGGGTTTCTAACGGAGAGTTGCTCATCGGCGAAGAACGGAGGCAACTGCTGAAGCAGTTATGCCGCGAGACGGAGCAAATTTACCTTGCGCACGGTATTCCCTGTGAGCCCGATACTTATGCTATGGTCATGAGCGTTTGCCGCTCCACTTCGGGGAACATCTCTTCTATGTTGAAGGACGTGCTTCAGGGAGAGATAACGGAAGTGGATCATATCAACGGGCGTTTGGTGGAGATGGCCCATGCGGCAAAGATTCCCGCTCCCGGACATGAAGCTGTCTGGCGCTTGGTGAGGGCGCTTCATCCGGTCTGAACCGTATAAAAATATAGCATTTAACCAAGCGAGTGAGCTTTTTAATTCCAATCGCGCCGGGGAGGTGGAACTATTGAGTATATTACTCTCGTCTGTCGGGGTTCTTTCGGTCATGCCATTCATTCCTTTTCTGCTGGTGTATTTCATCGCCAATTATATGAAGAAAGACAAAAAAGCGGCGATCAAGCTGGCGATGGATGTCACCACGGTATTTCTGATCCTTTCGGTTTCCGCCTTGTTCAATAACGTCTTCGGTTCCAAGTTCGGGTTCTACCTTATCCTGTTGATTCTGCTGATTGCCGTCGGACTCATCGGCGGAGCGCAAAACCGGATGAAAGGGAAGGTCGATGTCCGCAGGTTATTGAGAGCGGTTTGGAGACTTACGTTTGCGGGAACGGGCCTGGCCTATGTCTTGTTATTTCTCATTAGTATTTTTACATATGTTACGGCGCAGTAGGCTAAGCTAATGAGTATGCAAAAATCTACATAAAACATTAACATCCGAGGTTAATTGTAAACGAAATGAAAAGTCAATATTGTATATTGGACTATTTTGTTAAGAAAAAGCTCGATTATATTAATTTTCGATTAATTTATTGAAAATTTTTGTTGGATTTTTTTGACCGCTGGTTGTATAATCTTAAAACATATACCACAATTTTAAGGGGGAACTGCAAGATGAAGAAGAGTAAGAGCCTCTTGCTCCTTTTGACGCTCGTTCTTGCGGTTGGCACGCTGCTTGCGGCATGCGGATCGAATGGGAACCAGGGCGCATCAAACGGTGGCAACACATCTTCCAACGGCGGCGAGAAGGCTGCGAACAGCGGTGAAGAGAAGTTGGCCGCGGATCAGACGCTTAGAATCAACCTGAGTGCGGAGCCTCCTACATTTGACCCGGCTCAAGCGAAAGACAGCCAGGCCAATACGGTTCTGAAAACGATGTACGAAGGGTTGACTCGTATGGACGAGTCCGGTGAACCTCAACCGGCTGCAGCCGAGAAGTGGGAAGCTAAAGGCAATAAAATTACTTTCCATCTTCGCAAAGATGCGAAGTGGAGCAACGGCGACCCGGTGAAAGCCAGCGATTTTGTTTTCGCTTGGGAGCGCGTGTTAAGTCCGAAAACAAATCCGGCAGCTCCTTATGCTTATCAATTGTTCTACTTGAAAAATGCTGAAGATTATAATTCAGGAAAAATCAAAGACTTCAGTCAAGTCGGCGTAAAAGCCGTTGACGATTACACCCTTGAGGTGGAACTGGTTTCGCCGACTCCTTACTTCGTGGGTCTGACTTCTTTCTATACCTACTATCCGGTTCATCCATCCGTGAAGGACGATCCGAAATGGGCGGTTAACAAAGACAAAATGATCGTTAACGGTGCGTTTACGTTGACTACCTGGACAAAAGGCCAAACGATCGAAGTTACGAAGAACGAAAACTATTGGGGTAAAGACGAAATCAAACTCAGCAAAATCACGATGTCCCTCGTAAACAGCGGCGCTACCGAGCTTACGAGCTACAGAAATGGCGAGTTGGATCGTGCGGGCCATCCGAACGGCGAAATCCCGACCGACCAAATTCCAATCGTTCAGAAAGAACTGAAAGACGAGTACAAAGTTAAAGGTATCGCCAGTACCTATTTCTATGAATTTAATATAACGGCTAAACCGTTCGATAACGTGAAAATCCGTAAAGCTTTCGCGATGGCGCTTGAACGCCAAGCTATCGTTGACAAAATCACGCTGGGCGGACAGTTGCCTGCTTTCGGTTTTGTGCCTCCAGGCATTAAAGGCGTGAAGGATGAATTCCGTAATGAAAATCCGGACAAGGAATTCTTTACCGAAAATGTAGAAGAAGCGAAGAAATTGCTTGAAGAAGGTATGAAAGAAGAAGGCTATACGACACTGCCTGAAATCACTTTGATTTACAACTCCAGTGAAGCCCACAAGAAACTCGCTTTGGCTGCAGCCGACATGTGGAAGAAAAACCTAGGTGTTGACGTGAAAACCGAAAACCAGGAATGGAGCGTCTTCATCGAAAACCGTCAAAACAAGAACTACCAAATCGCCCGCAACGGCTGGAGCGCGGACTACAATGATCCAATGACATTTATCGACATGTGGACTTCCAACAGCGGTAACAATGATACCGGATTTAAGAGCGAAGAGTATGATAAACTCGTTCAAGAGGCTAAAACTACGGAAGATAACGCAAAACGTAACGAAATCTTCAAAAAGGCTGAAGAGATTCTGGTTAAAGACAACATGATTATCCTTCCGGTGTACTATTACACCAACGTTGCCCTTGAAAAAACATGGTTGAAGGGCGTAGTTGTTGACTTCAGCGGAGCCATTGACTACACTCGCGCCTACCTGACTGAACACTAATTCGATGGTTTAGTGCGTTAAAGAATTGCATAGCTACATCGGGATATATATGTGGGTATTCCATATATATCCCGTTTTTTTTGTGTGCATCGGGTTTCTTCCAAGCTTTGTAGGGGTATGGCAATTATATTGAATAGACAAAGTTCCGGATTTAACCTAAAATCGGTTTATGTCGAAATTTTTGATAGGGAGGTGTTAACGGGCATGGTGCGTTACATTGCCAATAAGTTTTTTTACATGTTGGTCTCATTGTTCATTTTGATCTCCGCCACCTTCTTTCTGATGAAAGCCATTCCAGGCGACCCTTTCACTTCAGAGAAAAAGGTGCCGCCTGCAATTCAAGAGCTTCTATATAAACAATTTGGACTGGACAAGCCCGTTTATCAGCAGTATTTGAAGTATTTGGGAGACGTTGTTCGAGGGGATTTCGGGATTTCCATGAAGAAGATTAATCAGGACGTTTCCGATATCATCGGGCAAACCTTTTCCGCTTCTCTTAAATTGGGACTCGTAGCCATTATAGTAGCTGTTATCGTAGGGGTACTGCTTGGAATGCTGGCAGCGCTGTATCATCGCAAACTGATTGACAATGTGGCGATGGTGTTAGCGGTGCTGGGCATCGCGGTTCCCAGCTTTGTCGTGGCCTCGCTTTTACAGTATATTTTCGCGTCAAAACTGCACTGGCTGCCTACCATGGGCTTCAAGGGCCCGATGTATTATGTCCTTCCTGTAGCCGCTTTAACGGCGCAGCCGATCGCCTTTATCGCGCGGTTGACCCGTTCGAGCATGCTGGAAGTGCTGCATGCGGATTACATTAAAACAGCGAAGGCAAAAGGTTTGAACTGGTTTGCTATTCTTTTCCGCCATGTCATTCGCAACGGAATTATGCCGGTCGTCACCTATATTGGCCCGATGACCGCGAATATTGTCACCGGCTCGGTTGTCATCGAACAGATTTTCGGGATCGGCGGGATCGGTAAACAGTTCGTTGAAGCAATCGGGGGTCGTGACTATCCGGTTATCATGGGGATTACGATCTTCTACGGAATCCTTTTGATGCTGGCCCGCTTCCTTACCGACATTGCTTATATCTTTGTTGATCCTAGAATCAAACTTGGCAAAAGGAAGGAGGGGTAAGGGTGGATAACAATCCAATTCAAGTGATGCCAACGCCTGTGGAGTTGAAGCCGGAAGATTTTCGTAAAATCGGGACGGATGAGAAACAGGCGGAAGTCATCCAACGGGAAAGTATTTCCGCTTGGCGTGATGCCTGGTATCGTCTTCGTTCCAACAAGATGGCCATGACCGCGCTCGGCGTACTGTTGCTGATTGTCATTGCCTCTCTTGTCGGTCCGTTGATTTCCAAATGGGTGCACGGATACAACTATTATTCCAACGATCTGATGAATACAAACCAAAAACCGTCCGCCCTGCACTGGTTCGGAACCGACGACCTCGGCCGCGACATGTGGGTGCGCACCTGGATGGGGGCCCGGATCTCCCTGATCGTAGGTTTGGCCGCGGCGTGTATCGACTTGATGATCGGTGTTATTTACGGCGGCATTATGGGTTATTTTGGCGGCCGTGTCGATGAAATTATGAATAAATTTTCCGAGATTCTGTACTCCATCCCTTATTTGCTGGTAACGATCTTGTTGCTGGTCGTAATGGAACCTAGTTTGGGAACGATCATCTTGGCCTTGACGATTACGGGCTGGATTAACATGTCGTGGATCGTCCGCGGTGAAATTATGCAGCTCAAAAACCGCGAGTTCGTTCTTGCATCCCGTTCGATGGGCGCCAGTTCCGGACGTCTGTTGTTCCGCCACTTGCTGCCGAATGCGGTAGGTCCGATCATCGTTACCGTGACCTTGTCCGTACCGAACGCGATTTTTTCTGAAGCCTTCTTGAGCTTCCTCGGTCTGGGCGTACAGGCTCCGATCGCATCGCTCGGTTCGATGATCAACGATGCCTTGACCGGTTGGCTGTACTACCCATGGCGCATGCTGTTCCCGGCGGCTGTCATCAGCTTGACGATGCTGGCGTTTAACATTTTCGGCGACGGCCTTCGCGACGCGCTGGATCCAAAACTGAAGAAATAGGAGGTGGAGTGATGGAGCCGATTTTACAAATCAAAGATTTGCATGTCTCCTTCCAGGTAAAAGGCGGAGAAGTGAAAGCCGTACGCGGCATGAACTTTGAAGTAGGCAAGGGGGAAACGGTTGCGATCGTCGGTGAATCGGGCAGTGGCAAAAGCGTCACGGCCCAAACGGTCATGCGACTGATCCCGTCCCCTCCGTCCATAATCAAGCAAGGTGAAATTCTGTTCCAGGGACAGAACCTTTTGCAAAAAAGCGACAAAGAAATGGAAGCCATTCGCGGTAAAGATATTGGCATGATTTTTCAGGACCCGATGACCTCGTTGAATCCTACGATTAAGGTAGGTAGACAAATTACCGAAGTGCTTATCAAACATCAGAAAATGTCAGCGGCCGAAGCGAAAAAAGAGGCTATTGAGATGCTGAAGCTTGTAGGCATCAAAAATGCGGAAGCCCGCTTTAATCAATATCCGCACGAATTTTCCGGGGGGATGAGGCAGCGTGTGATGATCGCCATCGCGCTGGCTTGCCGGCCTGCTCTGCTTATTGCCGATGAACCGACCACCGCGCTTGACGTAACGATTCAGGCCCAAATTATGGACGTTATGAAAGAGATGCAGGAGCGTCTTGGTACGTCGATCATCTTGATCACCCATGACCTTGGTGTTGTAGCGGGTATGTGTGACCGGGTCATCGTTATGTATGCGGGCGAAGTCGTCGAAACCGGAACGAAGTGGGAGATTTTCAAAAACCCTCAGCACCCTTACACCAAAGGATTGCTAAGATCGATGCCGCGCCTTGACCAGAAGAAGGGCGAGCCGTTGATCCCGATCATCGGGACGCCGCCGGATTTGATCAAGCCGCCGATCGGCTGTCCGTTCGCAGCTCGCTGCGAACATGCCATGAAGATCTGCGAACGCATCGATCCGGGCGCAACGGTGTTCAGTGACACGCATATGGCGCGTTGCTGGGATCTTCACCCGATGGCCAAGGAGGGACAGTCGTCATGAGCAAGAACCTGATCGAAGTCGAAGGCCTCAAAAAATATTTTAACGTCGGCAGCGGCAATGTGCTTAAAGCCGTCAACGATATCAGTTTCTCGATCGCGGAAGGCGAGACATTGGGTCTCGTCGGCGAGTCGGGCTGCGGCAAGTCCACCGCCGGACGGACGATACTTCGTCTATATGAGCCGACCGCAGGCAGCGTTCGTTTCAACGGTACGGATATCAACAAGCTGTCTCCGCGCAAAATGAAAGCGATGCGCCGCGACATGCAGATGATTTTCCAGGATCCGTACGCCTCGCTGAATCCGCGGTTTACGGTCACGGATATTATCGGGGAGGCGCTGGACATCCACGGCATGGCCGGTTCCCGCGCCGAGCGGAAGAAACGGGTAGAGGAACTGCTGGATATGGTAGGTCTGAACCCGGATCACGCTACGCGTTACCCGCACGAGTTCTCGGGCGGTCAGCGGCAACGGATCGGGATTGCCCGCGCGTTAGCGGTAAACCCGAAATTCATTATTTGCGACGAACCGATTTCCGCGCTGGACGTATCGATTCAAGCGCAGGTGGTCAACCTGCTTAAGGAACTGCAGGACCGCCTCGGTTTGACTTATCTCTTCATCGCGCATGACCTGTCGATGGTCAAGCACATCAGTGACCGCGTAGCGGTTATGTATCTGGGCCGGATCGTGGAAATGGCGGAAAGTGAAGAATTGTACGCCAATCCGCTTCATCCTTACACCAAAACCTTGCTGTCGGCCATTCCGATTCCGGATCCGGAAGTGGAAGCCAACAAGAAGCGGATTTTGCTGGAGGATACCGGCAACGGACCGATTTCATCGGCGAAGGACGGCTCCGCCAGCGGCGGCGCTTTCGACCTGGAAAACTCGGAGTTGGTCGAAGTATCGAAAGGCCACTGGGTATCCATGCCGAAAAAAGGATAATTGGGGTCCCCGTTCCCCAGCCCCGCACCGTGTTCCGGTGCGGGGTCTTTTTTTAGCTTCGCGATTGTCCCGGGGTTGTGCTATATTTTATAAGAAGCTAAGAAGTTTAAAGCTTGTGAAAAAAGAACAGGAGGATCGATCCCTGATGAATATGGTGAAAGAGCCGCTGCCGACGGGACAACCGCTCGCCGAAGCGCTCATTCAGGATTATGCCCGGGTTAGCTCATTCTATGAGTATAATCCCAAGGAGGAACGGAGCTGGAAGGAACGGCTCGAATGGCTGGATCAAAGCGAAAGTTCCCGTGTAGGTCGAGAAGAACTGGTGTCCCGGCTGCGGGAATATAATCGCCTTCACAACCCGGAGGACGCGGTTGCGAAGAACCTTGAGCTATTGGCTCAGCCGGGGACAGCCGTCATCGTCGGCGGGCAGCAAAGCGGTTTGTTTACCGGCCCGCTGCTCGTTATATACAAAGCGGTGACGATTATCAAGGCGGCCCGGGAAGCCTCACGGAAGCTGGGACGGTCTGTCGTACCGGTCTTCTGGATTGCCGGCGAGGATCATGACTGGGACGAAGTCAATCATGCGTATGTGTTGTCGGGCAGCCTGGAGGTCAGCCGGGTACGGATCGCTGACGGTCATGAGCAGGGCAAGCCGGTCAGTTGGACGGAGATGATGCCGGAAGCATGGGACCAGGCGGCGGCCGAACTGGAACAATTGCTGCCGGAGACCGAATTCCGGCCGGGGTTGATGGAGCTGTTCCGGACATGCTCGTCTTCCTCCTCAACATTGACGGAATGCTTCGCCAAGCTGATGGGGCATTGGTTCGGCAGGTACGGACTGATCCTGCTCGATTCCGCGGATCCCGAATTGAGACGGCTGGAAGCCCCCGTATTTGAAGCGATGATCGAGAGAAACGATGAGCTGGAAGAAGCGTATATGGAAACCTCCCGGGCCTTAAAGGAACGGGGCTTTACGCTTCAGGCGGATGTCCGGGAGGACGGAGCGAATCTTTTCTACATACATGAAGGAGAAAGATTGCTTTTATTTAAGCAGGATGGCAAGTTTAATGATCGCAAGGGCAAGGTGGCTTTTTCGAGGGAAGAACTGATCGGGGAGCTACACGCCCACCCGGAACGCTTCAGCAACAATGTGCTGACCCGTCCGCTGATGCAGGATTCGCTTCTGCCGGTGCTGGGTACGGTGCTGGGCGCGGGAGAAATCGCCTACTGGGCACTGACGCGCTCCGCCTTCCGCAAGCTCGGTCTGCAAATGCCGATTTTACTGCCGCGGGAGTCTTTTACCGTGATGGAAGGCACCTTGCAAAAGCATATGGAGAAATATGGACTGCGCTGGGAAGACGTAGCGGATCGCGAAGCTCTGCGCAGCAAGCGCGAAGCCTGGCTTGCCGGGCAAGACTCGCTGAATCTGGAAGAGCGGTTTGAAGAAATCAAAGCGGCCTTTACGGCGATGTATAATCCTCTGATCGAGCAGTTGGGCACGATTCAGGCGGGACTCGTCAAGCTGGGCGGGGCCAATCGCGATAAGATCGTCGATCAGATCGACTATCTGCGGGGCAAAACGAAGGATGCCCTGGAGAAATCGAATGAAGCGGGTCTCCGCCATTTCGATCGTATTGAGTTGTCCCTATTCCCGCTCGGGAAACCGCAGGAAAGAGTCTATAATATTTTTTATTACCTGAACCGCTATGGTTCGGACTGGATTGACGGTTTGACGGGAATTCCTTATGATGTAACGGGAAGTCACCGGATTATAAACTTGTAGGAGGGAAAAGTCGATGAGTTCAGCTATTCAAAACAGCATCGTCGCCGATATGAAACTGGCCCCCGAGGGGCACTTGAAGATTGATTGGGTCGAGGCTCATATGCCTGTGCTTGGACGGATCCGCAAGCAATTTGAGCAGGAGCAGCCTTTTAAGGGGTTAAAAGTAACGATCTCGCTGCACTTGGAAGCAAAAACGGCTTATTTGGCGAAGGTCGTCAAAGCCGGCGGAGCCGAAGTGACGATTACAGGAAGCAACCCGCTTTCCACCCAGGACGATGTATGCGCGGCATTGGTCGAAGACGGCGTCACGGTGTTTGCCAAATACAACCCGGAGCCTGAGGAGTACAAAGCGCTTCTTATTCGTGCTCTCGAGACGAAGCCGGATCTGATTATCGATGACGGCGGAGACCTTGTGACGATCCTTCACTCGGAACGTCCGGACCTCCTCGAAAATGTTCGCGGTGGCGCGGAGGAAACCACGACCGGGATTTTGCGGCTTAAAGCGATGGATAAGGAAGGGAAGCTGCAATTCCCGATGGTAGCCGTAAACGATGCGTATTGCAAATACTTGTTTGATAACCGGTACGGAACAGGACAATCGGTCTGGGACGGCATCAACCGGACGACCAACCTGGTCGTGGCGGGGAAAACCGTCGTGGTTGTAGGCTACGGCTGGTGCGGCAAAGGCGTGGCGATGCGGGCCAAAGGGCTTGGCGCCAATGTCGTTGTCGCCGAAGTGGATGCGATCAAGGCAGTCGAAGCTTATATGGACGGGTTCCATGTCATGCCGATGCTGGAAGCGGCCAAGATCGGCGATTTCTTTGTCACCGTAACCGGCAATCGCGACGTCATTCGCGGAGAACATTACGATGTGATGAAGGACGGAGCCATTCTGTCCAATGCCGGCCACTTCGACGTGGAAGTGAACAAACCGGAGCTGGCTGAGCGCTCCAGCTCGATACGTACCGTTCGCCGGAACATTGAAGAATATCAATTGAAGGACGGACGCAAAGTGTATGTGCTCGCCGAAGGCCGCCTGGTCAACCTGGCTGCCGGTGATGGACATCCGGCGGAGATCATGGACATGACGTTCGCCCTTCAAGCCTTGTCACTTAAGTACGTGAACGAACAGTATGAGCAAATCGGCAAGACCGTGATCAATGTTCCGTATGAGTTGGATGAGCAGGTGGCCCGCTTCAAGCTGGAAAGTCTGGGGCTCGGCATCGATACGCTGTCCGAAGAACAGCGGGCTTATCTGGACAGTTGGCAGGAGCATTAAGAAACCGGAAACACGGCTTGATAACATGAAACGATCCATAGAAGCGTGAGTGTGGGGATTTAATGATCCCCGTCGCTCGCGCTTTTTTTACGTCCGTTCACCCGGATATAATTACCAACAAAAAAAGTTTAAGAGATAGCAGGATTTTTATCCGTAGTGGAGAATAAGTACTATTCATAGTGGTGGAAAGTGGTGCAAAGTGGGGGGAAGAGGTAAGGAGTGAGTGAACCAATGTTTATGGGGGAGTTCCAACATAGCATTGACGAGAAAGGCCGAATCATTATTCCGGCCAAGTTTCGCGACCTCCTAGGGACTTCTTTCGTCGTCACCCGCGGGCTCGACCAGTGTCTTTTCGTATATCCGCAACAGGAGTGGGAAGTCCTGGAACAAAAGCTTAAAGCCCTGCCGCTGATGAAATCCGATGCGCGTGCGTTTACGCGGTTTTTTTTCTCCGGGGCGACGGAATGCGAATGGGATAAACAGGGAAGGGTAAATTTACCCCCCAATTTGAGGCAGTATGCCAAACTGGAGAAGGATTGCGTTGTACTGGGCGTGTCGAACCGGGTAGAAATTTGGAGCCGGGATATTTGGGAGCACTACTTCCAACAATCCGAAGACACCTTTAACGAAATTGCCGAGAAGCTGGTTGATTTTGATTTTTGATTTGGAAAGAAAGATAGAGTCTGGAGGCGTAAGTCTTGTTTCATCACATCACGGTGCTTAAAAAAGAAGCGACAGAAGGGCTGCGCATCAAGCCGGACGGCATTTATGTGGATTGCACTTTAGGCGGAGGCGGCCATAGCTCCGTGATCCTGTCCCGGCTTGGGGAACGCGGCAGATTGATCGCGTTTGACCAGGATGACTGGGCTCTGGACAATGCCAGAGAACATCTGGCATCCTACAGTGGCCGTCTGACCTTGGTCAAGAGCAACTTTCGCCATTTACAGCAGAAGCTGCTTGAGGTTGGCGTTCCGACGAAAGATGGTATACCGCAGGTGGACGGTGTTTTGTTTGACCTCGGCGTATCCTCTCCCCAATTTGACGAAGGAGAGCGGGGGTTCAGCTATAACGCCGACGCTCCGCTGGATATGCGCATGGATCAATCCGCATCGCTAACGGCCAGGGATATTGTGAATGAGTGGCCGGAACGCGAAATAGCAAGAATTTTGTTCCAATATGGCGAAGAGAAGTTCTCCAGACGAATCGCCTCGGTCATTGCGCAGCGAAGGCAGGAGGCGCCGGTGGAAACGACCGGAGAATTGGTCGAATTAATCAAGGAAGGGATTCCTGCGGCGGCTCGCCGAACCGGCGGCCATCCGGCGAAGCGAAGCTTTCAGGCGTTGCGGATCGCCGTAAACGATGAATTAGGCGCTTTGGAAGAAGGGCTTCACGCCGCGGTCCGGTGTCTCGCCCCCGGGGGAAGAGCTTCGGTGATTACGTTTCACTCGTTGGAAGATCGGATCTGTAAACAAATTTTTGCCAGCTATGTGGAAAAGTGCACCTGTCCCCCTGATTTTCCCATGTGTGTATGCGGCGGTCAGGGACAACTGAAACTGGTCAACAGAAAGCCGCTCGTTCCTTCAGCGGAGGAACTGGAACAAAACCCGCGGGCGCGTTCGGCGAAATTGCGTGTAGCGGAGAAACTGCAATCAAGTGCGGAGGAAGTGTGAAATGGCGTATACACGGGGGAATTTGGCAGTCAAAGAAAAAACGGCGGAACGCGGTCACCAGTCCCAGCGTTACCGGGAGACCACAAAAGTAGTTACCCGGCGGGCACCGCTTCCGGTCAAAGAGAAGCTGCTTTATTTGGCGACGATTGTATTTTGCGTGGCGATCATGGGCGGCTTGTTGGTGCAAAACGCGAATCTCTACAGTATCAAACGTGATATTTTCAATTTGAACGCGGATATCCAGAAGATTCAGGTGCAGGTGAAGGAAATGGCCGTTCAAAAAGAAAAGCTGGAGGAGAAAATTCCGGAGGAAGCCGCCAAACTCGGCTACGTTTCGCCTGCGGCAGAAGGGTTCCACATTCAAATTCCTGTCGGTCTGAAAGCGTCCGGGTCCGCGGAGTAAGCGGGTCCGGGCACAAATCATAGAATCACGAGGTATTGCCATGATCAAGAGAATAAAACTTCGGACGCTGCTGATAGGGGGATGCATTACCCTCTTTTTTACTGTTCTTATAGGTAGAGTGTTCTGGATTCAGGTCGTGGAGGCCAGCTTTTGGCAGGGCCATGCCGAAGAAATCTGGTCAAAAGAGAAAAAACTGCCGGCTACGCGCGGTACCATTACCGACCGGAACGGGGACGTATTGGCCATCGATGCCCCGGCCTATACCGTGGCGGTCAATCCCAAGCTGATCCACAAATTGAATTTGCAGAACGAAGTGGTGGAAGGGCTCCATAACTTGCTTGGCAAAGACAAGCTCCAACTGGAAGAAATCGTCAACGCCAAGAAGGAGGACGGAACTTTCTTAGCGCAGCGGGAGGTCCGCTACGAAGGCTGGAAAATCGATCAGGAGCTGCGGGACAAAGTCGAGGCTTTTACTAATGAACTGGAGAAAAAGCACAAGGTTGAGGATGCCGGTATTTATTTGCTAAAAGAGCAAAAACGGTATTATCCGAAAAAAGATCTAGCGGCCCATGTGCTGGGATATACGGACCGGGACGGGAAAGCGGTCTCGGGCCTCGAAGCGGCTTATGACAAAGAACTGAGCGGCATTGACGGCAAGCTCCAATACAAGAGCGATGGCCGGGGAATCGAGATTCCCAAAGCGAGCGAGATCTATCAGCCCGTTAAAAATGGAGAAAATATCCGGCTGACGATCGACGGGACGATACAGTATTATATCGAAGAAGCGATGAAGGAAGCTTTCGATCAATTGAAGCCGATCAGTATGACGGTCATTGCCGCGGATCCAAAGACGATGGACATTCTCGGCATGGCCAATTTGCCGACCTATGATCCGAATCAGTACTGGGCCGATGTGGACCAAAAGAACTTTTACAACCATGCGATCAAGTCGGTCTACGAGCCGGGATCCACGTTTAAAATCGTGACATTGGCGGGCGCCGTCGAGGAGGGATTGTTCAATCCCGAGGCGGAATATATGTCCGGAAGCATTCGCGTTCCCGGGCAAACCATTCACGACATGAAACGTTCGGGATGGGGGCGTATTAGCTATTTGTTAGGGGTTAAACGTTCCAGTAACGTCGCCTTCGTTAAGCTTGGATACGAGATGCTAGGTCCTGAGCGACTGAAACAATATGTGGATGAGTTTGGTTTCGGCCAAAAGACGGGGATTGAGCTGCCCGGCGAAGCGGCCGGGGTCGTAACGCCGAAGCAGCAGGCGGACTTTGCGGCGATGGCTTACGGGCACGGCAAGCTGCTCGTCACGCCACTGCAGCAGGTCGCTGCGGTTGCGGCCGTGGCAAATGGCGGGAAACTGCTGGAGCCGCATATCGTCAAATCCATTACCGACCCGCAAACCGGGGAAACGACGGAAACAGAAGTCAAAGAGATCCGGCAAATCCTTACCCCGGACAAAGCGAAGGAAGTCAGCGAAATTCTGGAGCAGGTCGTTTCCGACCAGAAAATCGGTACCGGGCGGCACGCGTATATCGAGGGCTACCGGGTCGCCGGTAAAACGGGAACGGCGGTTAAAGTAGTTAACGGGAAATACGACTACACGAAACAGGTCGTTTCTTTCATCGGTTACGCGCCGGTGGATGATCCCAAAGTCGTCATGCTCGTGCTCATCGACGAACCAAGGGACTCGGAGCTCGGCGGCGGTGCCGCGGCGGCGCCGGTGTTTCAAAAAATTATGAAACAGACGCTGCAGTACATGGGCGTTCCGAAAAATATGAACGACAAAGCTCAATCGGCCGGGACGGAAAGCAGCGGCGGCATTAAAGCGCCGGAGTTAACCGGGCTTTCCTTGCAGGATGCAAAAAATAAACTTGGGGAAAAGGGGGTTTCCTACGTCACCCTGGGGGGAGGCAAGGAACTCGTGTCCCAGTTCCCGAAAGCGGGGAGTACGTTAAAGGCCGGCCAATACATGTATCTGCTGACCGAGGAAGGCGAGAAAATGGCCATTCCGAACCTGAGCGGCAAATCGTTAAGAGAAGCGATGGAGCTGCTCTCGGCCCTTCAGGTCTCCGTGACGGCCGAAGGCGAAGGGTACGTGGTTTCCCAGACGGCCTCCGAGGAAAAAGGCCGGCGTAAGGTGCACCTTGTGCTCGAGCCGCCGGTAAAAGATCCGGCGGAGACGGAGGCGGATTCCGAGGAGGACGCCTCTTCCGGTGATAGCGGCGGTGGCGGTGAGAACGCCGCGGCAAACGGCGGAGAGAGCGGAGATTCTTCGCCCTAGCTTGTTCTAACCCCTGTTTGTCCTGAATATTCATGTGAAGAGATCGACCACATGTTTTTGGATGGACAGGGGGCTATCGTGATGAGAATATCCAAAGTAACGGTCAGACGAAGATTATTCGTATTGCTCATGCTGCTTTGTCTGCTGTTCGCCGCTCTAGTAATCCGGCTGGCTTATGTGCAGCTCGGCCAGGGAGAAGAGCTATCGGCCAAGGCGGAGGATTCCTGGCGCCGCAATATCCCTTACTCCGCGAAGCGGGGGGAAATCACCGACCGGAACGGCGCGGTGCTGGCCTACAATATTACGACGCCGACCGTTATGGCCATTCCGGTGCAGGTGAAATCGCCCGAAACGACGGCGAAAAGCCTGGCTCCCTTGCTGGGAATGAGCGAGGAAGCCGTGCTTAAGGCGATTACCAAGAGACAATCCATAGTCAGGCTGCAGCCCGGCGGACGCAAAATTACGATGGAAAAAGCGCAGCAAATTCGTGATTTGGCTCTTCCGGGTATTGTCGTTGCCGAGGACAATAAAAGGTACTATCCCTATGGGGGCCTCGCCGCCCATATTCTAGGGTTCACCGGCGGCTACAATCAAGGCTTGACCGGCGTGGAGAGCAAGTATGACAATAAGCTGAGCGGCATGAACGGAAGCGTCTCGTACTTGTCGGACGCGGGGGGCAGGCTGATGCCCGGCTCATCCGAAAAGTACGTCGAACCGAAAGACGGTTTGAGCTTGACGCTGACGATTGACAAATCGATTCAGAGCATCATGGAACGCGAGCTGGATCAGGCGATGGCCCGGCATCAGGCCAATTCGGCGCTGTCGATCGCGATGAATCCGAAAACCGGGGAGATTCTGGCGATGGCCGCGAGGCCGGGATATGAGCCCGCGGAATATCAAGAGGTGGACCCGGCGGTATACAACCGAAATCTCCCGATCTGGATGACCTATGAGCCCGGCTCCACATTTAAAATCATCACCCTATCGGCCGCTCTGGAAGAAAAAAAGGTGGACCTGCACCATGAGCAGTTCTTCGACCCGGGCTATGTCAAGGTGGGCGGAGCTTCGCTGCGCTGCTGGAAAAGAGGCGGACACGGCAGCCAAACCTTCCTTCAGGTTGTGGAAAATTCCTGTAACCCCGGGTTTGTCGCGCTTGGTCAGCGCCTCGGGAAGGAAACTTTGTTTAAGTACATTAAGGATTTCGGCTTTGGTACAAAAACGGGGATTGACCTGGCCGGGGAAGAAAACGGCATTTTGTTCAAGATGTCCCGCGTAGGCCCTGTCGAACTCGCGACAACTTCCTTTGGTCAAGGGGTCTCGGTGACGCCGATTCAGCAAATTACGGCGGTTTCGGCGGCAATCAACGGAGGCAAGCTGTTTAAACCGTTTGTGGCTAAATCCTGGAGTAATCCTGACACAGGGGAAGTGGTATTCACCAATGAACCCCAGCTCGTTCGGCAGGTGATTTCCGAAGAAACGTCCAAGCAGGTTCGCGAGGCGCTTGAGAGCGTGGTGGCAAAGGGAACCGGCGGAAACGCCTTTATCGACGGGTACCGGGTCGGAGGGAAGACGGGAACCGCGCAAAAGGTCATTAACGGCCGCTATTCGCAAAACGAGCATATCGTTTCGTTTATCGGCTTTGCTCCGGCGGACGACCCGCAGATCGTCGTTTACACCGCGGTGGACAATCCGCAGGGAATTCAGTTCGGCGGCGTAGTGGCGGCGCCGATTGTACGGAATATTCTGAAGGATGCGCTGGAATACATGAAGATTCCGCCGCGGCAGGAACAGGTCGCCAAAAAGTACAAATATGGCGAAACTCCGGTCGTCACGGTTCCCGATTTGATGGGGCACACCGTTCAGGAAATTTATGAAGATCTCAATATGAACTTTAATCTGGCCAAATCGGGCGCGGGCAACGTGGTGATTAACCAAGCGCCGAAACCGGGGACGCGGGTCGACCGGGGTTCGACCATCCGGATTTATATGGGCACCGAGGAGGACGCCGAGCGAGGCGGACTTCATGAACATCAGGATGAATCATCCTGAACCGCGCCAACTTTGGTGATAATTATGAATAAGGTTGTTTTTTCAGAAATTGACGGAGGGGTAACTTATGCTGCTTAAAGATTTAGCGACTTATATCATCGGAAGCGAAATCCGGGGCGATGCCGGCACGGAATGCCGGGGAATCTCGATCGATTCGCGAAAAATATCGCCCGGGGATTTGTTCATCTGCCTGCCGGGCCATACGGTCGACGGCCATGACTTTGCGCAGAAGGCGGCGGAAGCGGGGGCAGCGGCGCTTGTCGTACAACGCTGGTTGGAGAATAACCCGCTGCCGCAGCTTAAGGTCAAGGACAGCCGGGTGGCGATGGCGGTGCTGGGCAATGTGGTTTTCGATTTCCCCAGCTCCCGTATGAAAGTGATCGGAGTCACCGGAACGAACGGGAAAACGACGACGACGTATTTAATCGAACGGATCTTGCAGGATCAAGGGAAATCCGCCGGCTTGATCGGAACGATCCAGCGCCGTTATGCCGGACAGACGTTTCCGATGTCCGGAACGACGCCGGAGTCGCTGGATTTGCAGCGTTATTTGCATGAGATGAAGGAAGCAGATACGGATTACTGTGTTATGGAGGTTTCCTCGCACGCGCTGGATCAAGGACGCGTTAAAGGAACGAAATTCCGTACGGCGGTGTTTACCAACCTGACGCAGGACCATTTGGATTATCATAAATCGATGGAGGAATACCGTGCGGCGAAAGGGTTGTTCTTCTCGCGCCTCGGCAATACTTATGCTTCTTCCCCGGATGAGCGCAGCTATGCCGTGCTTAATGCCGACGATCCGGCTTCCTCTTATTTCGCCAAGCAGACGGCGGCTGAGATCATTACTTATGGTGTGGATCAAGAAGCGGATGTGCGGGCGTCGAACATCCGGATTACGGCGAAAGGAACCTCTTTTCACGCGGCCACTTTCCTGGGAAATATTGATATCACCTTAAAAATGGTAGGGAAGTTCAATGTGTATAACGCGCTGGCGGCGATGACGGCCGCCCTGCTCGAAGGAATTGAACTGCAGGACATTAAGGCGAGCCTGGAAGCCGTTCCGGGCGTGGACGGCCGGGTGGAAGCGGTGGACGAAGGTCAGCCGTTCGCGGTTATCGTGGACTATGCGCATACGCCGGACGGCCTCGAAAATGTGTTGAACGCCGTTAACGAATTTGCCAAAGGGCGGGTCATCTGCGTGTTCGGCTGCGGGGGCGACCGGGACCGGACCAAGCGGCCGCTCATGGGCAAAATCGCAGCGCGTCTGTCGGGCCATGTCATCGTGACTTCCGATAACCCGCGCACAGAGGACCCCGGGCTCATTCTGAAGGATATCGAGGCGGGACTTGAAGAGGATCGGGTGCCGCGCGACCGTTACGAACTGATTGTGGACCGCCGCGAAGCCATTCAAAAGGCTATTGAAATGGCAAGCCCCGAAGATGTAGTATTGATTGCGGGGAAGGGCCATGAGACCTACCAATTGATCGGCAAAGAGGTGCACGATTTTGATGACCGGATCGTCGCCAAAGAAGCGATAAGGGGTTTGAACAAGTGATTAAACGTAAACTAGCGGAAATCGCCGCGATGGCCGGCGGACAATTAGGAAATCCCGGCGATGCCGATATACTTATTGAAGGAGTTACCACCGATTCCCGCCGTATTTCGCCGGGCTGTCTGTTTATCCCGTTAGCCGGCGAGCGGTTTGACGGCCATGATTTTGCCGCGGAATGCCTTCAGGCTGGGGCCGGAGCCGTTCTTTGGTCGAAATCCCGGGGAGAAGCCCCGGGGCCTTGCGTGCTTGTGGACGATACCCTCGAGGCCCTGCAACGCCTCGCCAAAAGTTATTTGGCGGCGAGTCGCGCCCGCGTGGTCGGGATTACGGGAAGCAACGGGAAGACGACGACCAAGGACCTGCTTTTTTCACTGCTGGCCACAACTTTTAAAGTTCATAAAACGCAGGGCAACTATAACAATCACATCGGGCTGCCGTTGACGATTCTGTCCATGCCTGAAGATACGGAAATCGCCGTGCTTGAAATGGGGATGAGCGGCCGGCATGAAATCGAGCTTCTGTCCAAGCTGGCGGAGCCCGAGGCGGCCATCGTCACGAACATCGGGGAGTCGCATTTGCTGCAGCTCGGCTCCAGGCTGGAAATCGCCCGCGCCAAGCTGGAAATTTTGTCCGGGCTCCAAGAGGGAGGGCTTTTTGTCTATAATGGGGACGAACCTCTCATCACCCAGGTTCTGGCGGAGCCGGCCACGGTTAAACCGGCAGCGTTGAAGCTGTCGACCTTCGGACTCGATCCCGGCAATGAGGATTATCCGATCGGCATCATGCACCTGGAGGACAAAACGGTATTTACTTCGCACGCGCTAGGAGATATCTCTCTTGAGCTGCCGCTGCCCGGCGAGCACAATGTCGTGAACGCTTTGGCGGCGCTGGCTGTAGCGACATACTTTGGTGTGTCCGAACAAGCGCTTGCCGAAGGGCTAAAGCGGGTGGAACTGACAGGTATGCGTATCGAGACCGTTCGCGGCGTCAGCGGCATCACGATCCTGAACGATGCTTACAATGCCAGCCCGGCTTCCGTGAAAGCGGCGATCGGAGTATTGGAGAAGAAGCGCGGCTACCGGCAAAAAATCGCCGTACTTGGCGATATGCTTGAGCTTGGTGAGGATGAGGTCGAATACCATCGGGAAGTCGGCAGATTCTTAAGCCCGGGAAAAACGGATATGCTGTTTACTTACGGGAAGCTCGGAGCGGCCATCGCCGAAGGGGCGGCGGAGCGTTTGGAGAAAGAACGCATCTTCTCCTATCGGGATAAAAACGAGCTGATTGAAGCGCTGATTCCCCGGCTGCATCCGCAGGATGTTCTTCTCGTCAAGGCATCGCGCGGCATGAAGCTGGAGGAAGTCGTCGACGCGGTCAAAACCAGCAGCCTTCATCGATAAATCCGGCGAAAGGGGGGTGATCCCAATGGACTTTGGACTCATACTATTAACGATTGGCGTATCTTTTATATTAGCGGTGATCTCGGCCCCTTTGCTGATTCCTCTGCTGCGGCGCATGAAATTCGGGCAGCAGATCCGCGGCGAAGGGCCGCAAAGCCACCAGAAGAAGGCGGGAACGCCGACCATGGGCGGCATTATTATCATCTTGGCATTCACGCTCGCTTTTCTTAAATTTTCGGTCGTGAACACCGATTTTTATGTCTTGCTGATCGCCACGCTCGGCTTTGGGCTGGTCGGATTTCTGGACGATTACATCAAGATCGTGTTCAAAAGATCGCTGGGGCTGACGCCGAAGCAAAAAATGTTCGGGCAGCTGCTGTTTTCCGGCACCATCTGCGCGCTTTTGATTTCGGAAGGACACAGCACGGCGATCGGCATCCCGGGGACCGGCTTTTCGTTTGATTGGGGCCCGTGGTTTTACTATCCGTTTATCATTTTTATGCTGATTGCCATCAGCAATGCCGTCAATTTTACCGATGGCCTGGACGGGTTGCTTTCGGGGGTAAGCGCGATTGCGCTGGGGGCCTATGCGGTTGTCGCGATGCAGGTGACCTCTCTTCCGGCGGCGGTTTGCGCGGCGGCCATGATCGGCGCGGTTTTGGGTTTCTTGGTATTTAACGCGCATCCGGCCAAGGTGTTTATGGGCGATACGGGCTCGCTCGGGATCGGCGGAGCCATTGGGGCCATCGCGATTATCACGAAGAGCGAACTGTTGTTCCTCGTGATCGGCGGCATTTTCGTCATTGAAATGCTATCCGTCGTGCTGCAGATCGTTTCTTTCAAGACGCGCGGGAAACGAATATTCAAGATGAGCCCGATCCATCATCATTTCGAACTATCGGGATGGTCGGAGTGGCGTGTTGTTGTCACGTTTTGGGCTGTTGGCCTGCTGCTGGCGGGCATCGGACTTTATTTGAACAAGGGGCTGTAGAAATGAAACATCCAGATGAATACCGGGGGCGCCAAGTGGTTGTACTCGGTCTAGCGAAGAGCGGATTGCAGGTCGCCAAAACCCTTCACCGAAGCGGCGCGGTCGTTACCGTCAACGATAGGAAGACGAGAGAGGAATGTCCCGAAGCATCCGAATTGGAAGCTTTGGGAATTTCTGTTGTATGCGGAGGTCACCCGGAGGGATTGATTCACGCCGGGGTCGAACTGGTGGTCAAGAACCCGGGAATCCCTTACAGTGCGCCACCCGTGGCCAAAGCGGAGGAATTGGGAATCGAAGTCGTGACCGAGGTGGAGGTGGCGTATCATCTGACTGAGGCTCCGATCATCGGCATTACCGGCTCCAACGGAAAAACGACAACGACTACATGGATCGGCAACATGCTCGAATCCGCCGGGCTCCATCCGCTCGTTGCCGGGAATATCGGAACGCCGCTGTGCGCGGCGGCGGAAGAGGCCCGTCCGGAGAACCGGCTGGTGGCCGAACTGAGCAGCTTTCAGCTCAAGGGGACGCGGGAGTTCCGCCCGGCGGTGGCGGTGTTGCTGAACGTTGCCGAGACTCATCTGGATTATCACGGCACGATGGAGGATTATGTTGCTTCCAAAGCCAAACTGTTCGCGAATCAGACGGAATCCGATATCGCCGTCATTAATTGGGACGACCCTGTCTGCCGCGAGCTGGTCCCTTATATCAAGGCGAAGCTGCTCCCCTTCTCCATGGCGGAGGAGCTGCGGACGGCGGGCGTTTATGTCCAGCCGTCCTTTATTCCCGGCGTTCAGGATAACTTGACCCGGCATATCGTTTACCGGGATGAAGCGGGTGCGGAACATCGCATTCTCGATATTGCGGAAATCGGCTTGGCGGGCCGTTTTAATGTGGGGAACGCACTGGCGGCCGCGGCGGCATCGCTGGCGGCCGGAGCCGCTCCCGAAGCGCTTGCCGGACCACTCCGCTCCTTCCGGGGAGTCGAGCATCGGCTCGAGTTCGTGGAAGTGAAATCCGGCGTCGCGTATTACAACAATTCCAAGGCGACTAATTCGAAAGCGACGGTTACGGCGTTAGGCGCGCTGGATCGGCCGATCGTGCTGATTGCCGGCGGCCTGGACCGGGGCTCCGATTATATGGAGCTGCTGCCCGCCTTTAAGGAGAGAGTCAAAGCCGTGGTGGCGATCGGCCAGACGAAGGAGAAAATCGGCCGGGTCGCCGAACTGGCGGGTCTAAGCGATATCGTGCTGGTCGATACTGGAACCAGCGCCGCCGATACGCTGCGGGAAGCGATCAATGCTGCCGCGGAACTGGCCGCCGATGGGGACATCGTGCTGCTGTCCCCGGCTTGCGCCAGCTGGGACATGTTCTCGTCCTATGAAGAGCGTGGACGCATTTTTAAAGAGGCGGTGCATACCCTTTAAGTAGGGGGGTGGAAAAGCCCCTACTTTCTGTCAAGAGGTGGCTTCCACGATGGTCAAAAACCGCACGGCACCGGATTTTTGGTTAATGGCCAGCATTATCGGCCTGCTGGTGATCGGGATTGTGATGGTTTACAGCGCGGGCTCCGTACTCGGTTTTCACGATTACGGCGATCCGTTTTATTTTGTGAAACGGCAGTTGTTCTTTGCCGTCCTCGGTTTGGTGGCCATGTTCTTCACTATGAACCTGGACTACCGGATCATGAAAAAGTATGCCAAAGTCGCTTTGCTCGCCTGTTTTGTGCTGCTTGTCGCCGTGCTGATCCCCGGCATCGGGGTTGTGCGCGGCGGGGCACGGAGTTGGCTCGGCATCAGTTCGTTCGGCATTCAGCCTTCAGAGTTTATGAAGCTCGGCATGATCCTGTTTCTATCGGTCTGGCTGAGCAAAGAGGACTACCGGATTACCCACTTTACGCGGGGCCTTTTGCCGCCGCTCGGGTTGATCGGCCTCGCATTCGGACTGATCATGCTTCAGCCGGATTTGGGGACGGGCACAGTGATGATGGGCGCCTCGATGCTCATCGTATTCACGGCCGGGGCCCGCATCAAGCATTTGGCGGGCTTGGCGGCGGTCGGCGTACTCGGCTTCATCGGGCTGATCCTGGCGGCCCCTTACCGGCTGCAGCGGATCACCGCTTTTCTGGATCCCTGGTCCGACCCGCTGGGGGCCGGGTACCAGATCATTCAATCGCTGTACGCGATCGGCCCCGGGGGACTGGCCGGGCTGGGACTCGGCATGAGCCGGCAAAAATACAGCTACGTGCCCGAACCGCAGACGGATTTTATTTTTTCTATTCTTACTGAAGAACTGGGCTTTATCGGGGGCATGATTGTGCTCCTGCTGTTTATGATTTTGGTTTGGCGAGGCATGAGGGTAGCGATGACGGTTGACGATATGTTCGGCAGCCTGCTGGCGGTCGGCATTGTCGGCATGGTGGGCGTGCAGGTCGTCATCAATATCGGGGTTGTCATTGGCCTCATGCCCGTCACGGGGATTACACTCCCGCTGATCAGCTACGGGGGGTCCTCCCTGACATTGATGCTGACGGCACTCGGCATTTTACTGAATCTATCACGTTATGCGAGGTGAGGAATATGCGCGTCGTTCTGAGCGGCGGCGGTACGGGGGGGCACATTTACCCCGCGCTCGCCGTGGCAAGCAGGTGCGCTGCGGAATTTCCGGAATCCGAATTTTTATATATCGGCGGACAGCGGGGCTTGGAGAGCACCCTGGTTCCGAAAACGGGCATTCCCTTTGAAGCGATCGATATTACCGGCTTTCGTCGGAAACTTTCCTTTGAAAATATGAAAACAGTCATTCGTTTCCTGAAAGGCGTCGGCCGTTCGAAGCAATTGCTTCGGGAATTCAAGCCTGACGTCGTGATCGGTACGGGCGGCTATGTTTGCGGGCCGGTTGTATATGCGGCCGCGAAGCTGGGGATTCCTAGCATTATCCATGAACAGAATGCGGTGCCCGGGCTGACGAACCGTTTCCTGAGCAAATACGTCTCCACGGTCGCCGTGAGCTTTGAAGGCTCCGAACAGGCTTTTCCGGGGGTAAAACATGTGATTTATACCGGGAATCCGCGGGCGACTACCGTATTTGAAGCGGACAAAAACAAAGGCTTTGCCTCCTTGGGACTGTCTCAGGGCAGTTCCATTGTGCTGGTTGTCGGCGGCAGCGGCGGGGCGAAGGCGATCAATCGGGTAATGATCGAGATGGCCCCATTTGTGCGGAATTTGAGTCACCTTGCGTTTGTTTACGTCACCGGGGAGGCGTATTATGAGCCAACCCGCCGGGAAATCCAGGCCCAAACGGGAGGAATCCCGAAGAATCTGATGATTAAGCCTTACGTTCACGAGATGCCCGAGGTGCTCGCGGCGACCTCGTTGATTGTCAACCGAGCCGGCGCTTCTTTCCTCGCGGAAATGACCTCGCTCGGGATTCCGTCCATTCTCATTCCGTCGCCGAACGTGACGAATAACCACCAGGAGAAAAATGCGAGAACCCTGGAAAAAGCGGGGGCGGCCCGCGTGATTTTGGAACCGGATCTGAACGGACAGAGGCTTTTCTCGTCCATCAAAGAGATTGTGTCAAACCCGGGCCTCCACGCCTCCATGTCGGAAGCGTCGCGGAAGCTCGGAAAGCCGGAATCGGCCGGCCTGATCGTCGAGGAGATACGGCGGCTTACCGAAGGTATACGCAAATAACCGGGGGAGCCGGTGGCCTTGGGCGAGTGTCACACTCTTCGTAAGGAAGGCATAAGATACCCTATACATCGTGACATTCTTACTTTAGTAAGGGATCGGGAAGAAGAGCGTTTGTCCCCCGGTCTATTGCGGACCCAGGCGCCGGGCTTTCTCCGGGGCAATACCGGATCATTCGGGCTTTAAAAAGAGAGAAAACGAGAATCCGGCATGTTTAAGAGGAGGGATATGCGATGCAGCAGTGGCTGTCGAAATTATCGCAACTTGAAATCGGAACGGTTCTGCTTAACGAACCGATGTCGAAATACACTACTTGGAAAATCGGCGGTCCCGCTGACGCTTTGGTCGTTCCGGAGAATAGGGAACAACTTGCGAGTCTCATTCGCCTGCTGCATGAAGAGCGGATTCCATGGATGATGATCGGCAAGGGCTCCAACATGCTCGTATCGGATAAAGGCATCCGCGGTGCCGTTATTAAGCTGGGCAAGGATCTGGAGAGCATTGAGTTCAACGGAACGGAAGTTACGGCCGGAGGCGGCGCATCCTTCGTCAGATTAAGCATTATGGCCGGAAAAAACGGCTTGACCGGTCTGGAATTTGCCGGCGGTATACCCGGAACGGTGGGGGGAGCCGTTTATATGAATGCCGGCGCCCATGGGTCCGATGTGTCACGCATCTTTAAATCCGCTGAAATTGTTCTGGAGACAGGTGAATTGGTAACCTACGGGGCTGAGGAGATGGAATTCGCTTACCGGCATTCCGTTCTGCACGACCGTCCGGGTATTGTGGCCCGAGCCCGTTTATCGCTGGAGGCGGGCGACCGGCTGGAGATTGCCGCCGCCATGGCGGCCTATAAGGACAGGCGCCGCAAGACGCAACCGCTGCAGCAGCCCTGTGCCGGAAGCGTGTTTCGCAATCCGCCCGGAGATCACGCCGCCCGGCTGATTGAAGCTGCCGACCTGAAAGGACGGAGGGTGGGCGGAGCCGAAATATCCGAACTGCATGCCAATTTCATCGTCAATAACGGGCAAGCGACAGCAGAGGACGTTCTTACGCTCATGGAGCAAATCAAGGACACCATTTCTTCCAAATATGAGATCGCACTGGTGCCGGAGGTCTACTTCGTGGGTGAACGGTAAACTCGGAGGTGATACATTGGACAAATTGGTGATCGAAGGCGGGAGACCCCTATCAGGATCCATTCGCATCCATGGAGCAAAAAATGCCGCCTTGCCGATCATGGCGGCCAGCTTGCTGACGGAAGGCAAGGTGAGACTTCGAAATGTCCCCCGGCTGCTCGATATTGACGTCATGCTCGGAATCCTGAACCGTTTGGGGTGTGCGGTAGTCCAGAAAGAGGATACGGTTCTCGTGGATACGGGCGGGGTCGTTTCAAGCCATGTGCCGGAAGACTTAATGAAGCAGATGCGGTCATCGATATTTTTGATGGGGCCTCTCCTGGCGAGATTCGGCGAGGTTTGCATTTATCAGCCCGGGGGTTGCGCGATCGGCGAACGGAAAATCGACCTGCATTTGCGAGGGTTGCAAGCGTTGGGAGCCCAGATTGAAGAAAGCAACAACCAAATCTGGTGCAGGGCCTCCAAATTGAGAGGAAGCGATATTCATCTGGACTTTCCCAGCGTCGGAGCGACGGAGAACATCATGATGGCCGCCACGCTGGCGGAAGGCACGACCACGATTACAAATGCGGCCAGGGAGCCGGAAATCCAGGACCTGCAAAATTTCCTGAACGCCATGGGCGCGAACGTGATCGGGGCGGGCACAGAGGCCATCACGATTCGCGGAGTGCGGGCGCTTGAACCTTGCGATTACGAAATCATTCCCGACCGGATCGTGGCGGGAACCGCGCTGATCGCGGCCGCGGCCACACGCGGAACCGTGACGCTTACCCATTGCAATCCGTCCCACTTGACCGCTCTGTTCCATGTGCTGCGGCGCGCCGGTGTTCAAATCGGGACCTGCGATGATATAATAACCGTAAGCAGCAGCGGCCGTCTGAAAGCTGTCGAGCGGATCGTAACTTCGCCCTATCCTTCTTTTCCCACTGATTTGCAATCCCAGGTGATGGTGCTGCTGTCGCTTGCCGACGGGCTTAGCCTGATGAAGGAAACGGTGTTTGAAGGGCGTTTCAAGCATGTGGATGAATTGGTCCGTATGGGAGCCGACATTTCGGTGGACCTGAACACCGCTTTTATCCGCGGGGTAGCAAGATTGTATGGAGCGACCGTGGAAGCTACGGATTTAAGAGCGGGGGCGGCTCTCGTCATCGCCGGATTGGCGGCCCAAGGAAAAACGGTAGTCGAACAGGTTCACCATATCGACCGCGGCTACGACCGGATTGAAACGATGTTCAGACGGCTTGGCGGCGTTATGCACCGGGAGACCCCGGCATTGAAGCAACTGGATTTGGCCTGATCCTGATCTGGATGGTCCCCTCCGGCGGAGGGGATACAGGCTTTATTTTAGACGATATCGGAGAAATGATATGCCAAAAACTACAGTACCTGTACTCAAAGAACCCCAGCAGAAAAAGAAAAGCAGCCGGAAGATTGCCGGCATTCTTTTTCTGCTCGTTCTCATCTTGCTTTGTGTATTATTCTTCCGTTCCTCTATCAGCAAAATATCGGAAATCTCTTTCGAGGGCAATACCTATCTTTCCGATAAGGAGCTGCTGGACATCTCCGGGTTAAAGATCGGCGCGCCGTTTTTTGGGACAAGCGCTTCCAAGATTGAGGCCAAATTGTCCGGAATAAAGTCCCTGCAGGAAGTCCGCGTGGATAAGTCTTTTCCTGGAAAGGTCCGGGTGGAGATTCAAGAGTACCCCGTCGTCGCTTACGAGCTGGCCGCGGACGGTCAATTGAACGGTCTTTTGGGCAACGGAACGAGGGTCAGTCTCGATAACGGATCCATGCCGATCGAGAAACCGATTTTGACGGGCTGGTCGTCGGACGACCCCAATTTGCCTAAACTATGCGGGACCTTGGCTAAAATTTCGGATGCCTTAACCTCAGAAATTTCGGAGATTACGCCTTCGCCCACCGTGTCCTACCCAGATCGGATCAAGATGTACACCCGATCCAAATTTGAGGTGATTTCGGCGATTTCCGTCTTGGCGGATAAGGCGGAGTACATGAACATGATTATGGATTCACAGGACCCGGGAATTTTAACCCTTTTGGAGGCCGATACGTATGTGCCTTACGAGACGCCTGAGGATGAAACGGCCGGTGAAAATGATACTACTCATAAATAACAATCAATGATAAAATACGTTTTATGGGCTAGTTTCCTCCCTCTTCTTTTTTTCTTTTTTTTACTCAAGTTAGGAACTTGCTTCTATCATGCGGGTATGCAAAACTTGGAAGCCAAAAATATTGTAGAAAAAAGAGGGAAAGGTTAACCGGCGTTGAATATGTAGAGAGTGCGTTTTTACAGTGACATTATATTTTTTATTTGGAAACAGGAGGTGCCAGGGGCTTGAGCAACAATGACATCATTGTTAGTTTGGACATCGGTACATCCAAAGTTCGTGCTATTATTGGGGAAATTAATAATGGAACCTTTAATATTATTGGGGTTGGATCTGCCGACTCGGAAGGAATTCGCAAAGGCGCGATTGTAGATATTGACCAGACGGTTCAGTCGATTCGCAGTGCTGTGGATCATGCCGAACGGATGGTAGGTATTCAAATATCGGAAGTGTATGTCGGCATTTCGGGAAACCATATCGGACTCCAAACGAGCCATGGAGTAGTAGCGGTTCAAAACGAAGACCGGGAAATCGGCGAAGACGATATCGACCGTGTCTTGAAGGCAGCCGAAGTGATCGCACTTCCTCCGGAACGTGAAATCATCGACGTTGTTGCCAAACAGTATGTGGTGGACGGCCTGGAGGGCATTAGTGATCCGCGGGGAATGATCGGTGTGCGTCTTGAAGTGGAAGCGACGATTGTGACTGGCTCCAAAACAGCGATACATAATTTGCTTCGCTGTGTGGAGAAATCGGGACTGAAGATCCGCGATCTTGTACTGCTGTCGCTGGGCGCGGGGCAATTGGCGCTCTCGAAAGACGAGAAAGTTATGGGCTCTGTCCTGGTGGACATCGGAGCCGGATCGACGACGATCGCCGTTTTTGAAAGCGGAACGATCGTAGCCACATCCACGTTGCCGATCGGGGGAGAGTTCATAACGAACGATATCGCTTACGGACTGCGTACGCTGACGGATCAAGCCGAGAAGGTGAAGCTGAAATATGGCTGCGCCTCGATCGAAGACGCCGCGCCGGAAGTCACTTTTAAGGTAACCCGCATCGGCAGCAATGTGGACAAGGAATTCACTCAAGAAGACCTGGCTGCGATTGCGGAGCCGCGGGTTCAGGAGATTTTCCAACTGATCGGGCAGGAAGTTAAGCGGCTTGGTTACAATGAACAGCCAGGCGGTTATATACTTACGGGAGGCACGGTCTCCATGCCGGGCTTGCTGAAGATCGCCCAGCAGGAGCTTGCCGCCAGCGTACGTATTGCCGTGCCGGATTATATCGGCGTGCGCGACCCGGGCTATACGGGAGGCGTCGGGATATTGTACAAGGTGATCAAGAATATCCGGGTTCGGAATGCGGGACCGAAGAAATCGGCGAATCGTCCGAAAGCCCCGGGACCGCAGGAAACCGTCCGGAAAACGGGCGTGATGGAACGCCTCAAGAAACTATTCAGCGAATTTATATAATTTGGGAAACCGCGATGGACGGGCCATCCATGCACAATGAGGGGGAGATGGAATAGTATGTTGGAATTTGATTTTGAAATGGAGAGCTTGGCTCAAATAAAAGTCATCGGATGCGGCGGCGGCGGAAGCAATGCCGTAAACCGGATGATCGAAAACGGAGTACAGGGCGTAGAGTTCATTACGGTGAATACGGATGCCCAGGCTCTTCATTTGGCCAAGTCTGAGCATAAACTGCAAATCGGCGACAAATTGACCCGCGGTCTCGGTGCCGGCGCCAATCCGGAAGTCGGCAAGAAAGCGGCCGAAGAATCCCGTGATCTGATCGCGAATACGCTGAAAGGCGCTGATATGGTGTTCGTCACCGCGGGAATGGGCGGCGGAACCGGTACGGGGGCAGCTCCGGTCATTGCGGAGATCGCTCGGGAATGCGGCGCGCTTACCGTTGGCGTCGTAACCCGTCCGTTTACCTTTGAAGGGCGGAAACGTTCCTCGCAAGCCGATATGGGGATTGAAGCTCTCAAAGAAAAGGTCGATACGTTAATCGTTATTCCTAACGACCGTCTGCTTGAAATTGTGGATAAGAAAACGCCGATGCTGGAAGCGTTCCGTGAGGCGGATAACGTGCTGCGTCAGGCTGTTCAAGGCATATCCGACCTGATCGCCGTTCCCGGCTTGATCAACCTTGACTTTGCGGACGTCAAGACGATCATGACCGAACGCGGCTCCGCGTTGATGGGAATCGGTCTTGCAAACGGCGAGAACCGCGCGGCGGAAGCGGCGCGCAAGGCGATTATGAGCCCGCTGCTGGAAACCTCGATCGAAGGAGCGCGAGGCGTGATTATGAACATTACCGGCGGCGCGAATCTTTCGCTTTATGAAGTCAATGAAGCCGCGGAAATCGTCATTTCGGCTTCCGATCCCGAGGTGAATATGATTTTCGGAGCGATCATTGACGAGAATATGAAGGACGATATCAAGGTGACGGTTATTGCGACCGGATTCGAGCATAAAGCACCTCCTGTAATGCCTGGCCGCAAGCCGGTAGCAGGTGTCTCGGAACAGCAGGAGAATCGCGCTACGTCCTCCACGCTGAGACCTTTCGGGAATCAGCCAAGCGGAGACCAGTTGGATATACCTACTTTCCTTCGCAATCGTCGGAACAACAACGAATAATATTTTCTCGCAAGTCTTCCCCGAAGACCTTGTCCTGCTGCCAGGACAAGGTCTTTTTTTCTCTACCTTATAAGTTTAATTTAAGAAAATCTGGGACGGGCAGCGATCGGAAGAACATTTCACACGGCGGCCGTACATGTAAATCAATAGCTCAATTTATATAGATGAGAAAAACGACAAAATTAGTGGGCTTCCGCTTTCAATTTTAGACAGACTTTACATAGGGAACTCTATATACTGATAAGCATCTCCACGTCAATAGGCGCTAGATTTTAAGAGCCAAAAGCGGGCAGGTGAAGAACGTATGGTTGTTTATATCGATTTGATATTTCTAATGAACCTGCTGATCGATGCCGCGCTGCTAGCGATGACCGCTTGGTTGCGAAAACGCAAGGTGGTTTATTGGCGCCTGGGTCTCTCGGCTGCGGTCGGGGCGTTCTATGTCGTGATGATGTTTCTACCGGCATTGTCGTTTTTGTTTACGTTCCTGGTCAAATTTTTGTTTTCCGTCGTCATGCTGTGGATCGCCTTCGGTTTTGGCGGTTTGCAGAACTACTTGCGGAACTTAGGAGCGTTTTACATAGTGAATTTTGCGGCAGCCGGCGGGATTTTGGGCATTCATTATCTCTTGCAAAGCTCAGGTGAGCTATGGAACGGAATCTGGTACTCGGCGACAGGCGGACTCGGATTTTCGCTGCAGGTTGGAGTCGTGTTTACGCTGGCCCTGTTTGTCATTGTCCTGCTCTGGTTCAAATGGGTCATATCTTCCCGGCGAAGGCAGGAAATGATGACATCGTATCTGGCTGAAATCCGGGTACGGATCGGGGATGCGGACGTGAGCTGTACGGGGCTGATCGATACGGGCAATCACTTAACCGATCCGCTCAGCCGGCTGCCGGTCATGGTGATGGAGGCCTCCCTCTGGAAGGATTTCCTGCCGGACTTGGAGGCTGGACAAGGAAGCGGAAACGAGGCGGACAACCTTATTCTGAAATGGACGGAGGATGACTCCTTTCCTTGGCGTGATCGGCTGCGTTTGGTCCCTTTTCGCGGCGTGAACAGAGGATCGCAGTTTATGCTGGCTTTGAAGCCGGACGAGGTGGTCGTCCGAAAAGACGGCGGGGAATTCAAAACCGCCCGCGTGCTTGTGGGGCTGGATCGAGGAAGCTTATCGGCGGAAGGAAGATTTCAAGCAATCGTCCACCCGGCATTAGTGGAGGAGTTGGCGGAAACCGGGAACTTCAAGGGGACGGATACGGCGAATCCTTCGGAAACGCCGGGAACTCCGTTCGGCGGATATGCAAAAAGCGGGTAATCAGGGCGCGAGTTTATCGGAAAAACTGGAACGTAATCGTGGGGGGAAGAAGGCCATGCGTGTAAAGTGGAAGTTGATGCTGCAACTGCAGTACTATCGTTTATTGTTTCTATTTGGGCTAAAGAGTGAAGAAATCTATTATATCGGCGGGAGTGAAGCGCTTCCGCCTCCATTGACGCGCGAGGAAGAAGAATATTTGCTGCAGAGGCTCTCGACCGGCGATTCCGCCATCCGGGCCATGCTGATCGAACGAAATCTCAGGCTGGTCGTATATATCGCCAGGAAATTCGAAAATACGGGGATCAATATCGAGGACCTGGTCTCCATCGGTACGATCGGACTGATCAAGGCCGTCAATACGTTTGATCCCGAGAAGAAAATCAAACTGGCGACCTATGCCTCCCGCTGTATCGAAAATGAAATTTTGATGTACTTGCGCCGAAACAGCAAAATTCGGACGGAGGTATCTTTTGACGAACCGCTCAATATCGATTGGGACGGAAACGAGCTGCTACTGTCCGATGTGCTGGGGACGGAGAACGATACGATTTACCGCAATATTGAAGAGCAGGTGGACCGCAAGCTGCTGCATAAGGCGCTCGACAAGCTGAGCGAGCGGGAACGCATGATTATGGAGCTCCGGTTTGGACTGGTGGACGGAGACGAGAAGACCCAAAAGGATGTTGCCGATCTGCTGGGGATTTCACAATCCTACATTTCCAGACTGGAGAAACGAATAATTAAGCGCCTCCGCAAGGAATTCAACAAGATGGTGTAGCTGCCGTCCGAGAGGAGGATTTTCAGGAATAAAAATACAGACCGGGGAGATAATGATCATTAATGTTTCTCCTTGGGAGGTAAAGACTTGATGACCCGAAACAAAGTCGAGATTTGCGGCGTCGATACCGCAAAATTGCCCGTTCTAACCAATGCGGAAATGCGTGAATTGTTCCACTCTTTGCAGCAGGACCACGTAAGATCAGCCAGAGAAAAGTTAGTGAATGGCAACCTCAGACTCGTACTGAGTGTCATCCAACGGTTCAACAATCGGGGGGAGTATGTAGACGACTTGTTTCAAGTAGGCTGCATCGGACTCATGAAAGCTATCGATAATTTCGATTTATCGCAGAACGTCAAATTTTCGACCTATGCAGTGCCGATGATCATCGGGGAAATTCGCCGCTATTTGCGTGACAATAACCCGATCCGCGTTTCCCGCAGTTTAAGGGATATCGCCTACAAAGCACTGCAGATGCGCGATAGCCTGACGAACCAAAATTCGCGTGAGCCGACGATCTTTGAAATTTCGGAAGCGCTCGGCTTGCCGAAAGAGGATGTCGTTTTCGCCTTGGACGCGATCCAGGACCCGGTCTCGCTGTTTGAACCGATTTACCACGATGGGGGAGACCCGATCTATGTCATGGATCAGATCAGCGATGACAAGAACAAGGACGTCTCCTGGATTGAGGAGATCGCCTTGAGGGAAGCGATGCAGCGGTTGGGGCGCAGGGAAAAGATGATTCTGTCGATGCGCTTTTTCGAAGGCAAAACCCAGATGGAGGTCGCCGACGAAATCGGGATCTCGCAAGCCCAGGTGTCCAGGTTGGAGAAAGCCGCCATTTTGCAAATGCAGAAACATGTGAAATCGTAGTCCGGAAGGACACTGAAGCAGCCCGATTTTATGCGGTCCCTTTTATAGGGACCTTTTTTATTTGCCGAATCGGTCCGGGGATATGTTTAATGTTTTGCGGTTTCGGATCATATAGTAAAGGGAGACAGGAAGGAAAGGGCGCTTGGGGGGCGATACGGATGAATAATGCGGTCAGGGCAAGCATGAAAATCTCGGATTTTCAAACGAAGGATGTTATCAATGTCGTGGACGGCAAACGTCTTGGACATATCAGCGACCTGGAGTTGGACCTGAGGCAGGGGATCATCGAAGCGATCGTCGTCCCGGCCAGTACTAAATTCCTTGGATTGTTCGGCGGCGGCAGTGATTTGATTATCCCCTGGAAAAACATCGTAAAAATCGGCTCCGACGTCGTCCTCGTCAAAATGGAGGAACTGCGCGAATCGCGGGAACCGGTATCCTATGAGACAACCGTGTATATCGATCGTGACGGCAGGGCCGAGCGCCGCGGGTAAACGAAAGCCATCCCTTTGTGGTACACTGGTAAAAGCGAGCCGCGAGCGAAGAAAGTTTGCTTGGGCTTTAAGGATGATGCGCAATACATCAGGGGGAGATGGATGATGGAGCCGTTTATTAGAAATCCTATATTGGACGCGCCTGAACGCTATGAACTTAAGGCATGGGAAAATCTCTTGCCGGAGCTTACCGCCGGGTTTACGGGACGCTCCGGCGGGGTCGGCCGCAGCCCATACGATAGCTTGAACCTCGCGCTTCATGTCGGAGATGAGGTTGAGGACGTCCTGGCTAACCGCCGCCGGCTGTCCGAAGCGTTAGGGTTTAAGCCTGAGGCGTGGACCTGCGGGGAACAGGTGCATGGAAGCGAAGTTGCAGTCGTCAAGGCAAAGGACCGGGGAAAAGGCAGTTTGAACCGGGAGGGTGCTTTTCAACATACGGACGGACTGGTTACGGATGAACCGGGGGTGCTTCTGACTTCTTTTTACGCCGATTGCGTACCGCTTTATTTCATGGACCCTGTCCGGCGCGTCGTCGGTCTGGCGCATGCCGGCTGGAAAGGGACGGTCGCCAGGATCGCCGTGGCCGTTATCGAGACCATGGAGCGCGAGTTCGGGAGCTCCCGGGGCGATATCCGGACCGCCATCGGCCCCAGCATCGGAGGCTGTTGTTATGAAGTGGATGATCGGGTCATGGTGAAAGTGCGGGAAGCGCTTGAAGCGGCGGGGGAGCCGGCCGGGGAGAGCCAAATCGCAGTCCCTTCTCCCCAGGAAGGCCGAATGATGCTGAACTTGAAAGAAATGAATCGAATTATTATGATAAAAGCAGGAATATTGCCGATGCATATCGAATGTACAAGTTGGTGTACAAGCTGCCGGAATGATGTGTTTTTCTCTTATCGGAAAGATGGGGGAGTCACCGGAAGGATGGCGAGCTGGGTTGGTTTGAAAGAGAGGTGATCCTTCTTGTCTATTCAGGAAGCGATACAGCATGTCAACGAAAGAATCGCGGCGGCCTGTGAACGCAGCGGCAGAAATGCCGGAGAGGTCCGTGTCATCGCCGTGACCAAGTATGTGTCCAGCGCTAAGACACGCGCCGTACTGGATGCGGGTATCCGTCATATCGGGGAGAACCGCCCGGGGGTGGCGGTGCCGAAATGGGAAGAGCTTGGCGGACAGGGCGTATGGCATTTCATCGGCCATCTTCAGAGCAGGAAGGTCAAGGAGATTGTCGGAAAATTTGAATATATCCACTCTTTGGATCGGGTGTCTCTGGCACTCGAGCTGGACAAGCGGGCAGCGGCAGCGGGGAGTGAAGTCAAAACATTCCTGCAGGTCAATGTCTCGGGCGAGGCTTCCAAACAGGGAGTCAAGCCGGAAGAGGCGGAAGATTTTCTTCGCGAGATCAGGGAGTTAAGCCATCTGAAAGTGGTCGGTTTGATGACGATGGCGCCTGAGGTGGAGGACCCCGAGCTTACCCGGCCTGTTTTCCGGGGCTTGCGGGAGTTGAGGGATCAATTGAACGCCAAAGGAGCTTGGAAGGAGCCGATCAAGGAATTGTCGATGGGGATGTCGGGTGATTTCGAAGTGGCGGTCGAAGAAGGGGCGACCTGGGTTCGCCTCGGTACTCTTTTAGTCGGGAAAGGGGAGGAGACATAATGGGAGTTATGAATCGGTTCATGAACTTCTTGGGCCTGCAGGAAGAGGAAGAAGTCGTGGAACGCGAAACGCTGCGCGGGCAGGATGAGCCGGAATATGAACCTCCGAGCTTCGAACCCCGCAAGAATCCTAGGGGAACCAATGTGGTAAGTATTCATTCGCAGAAGAACGTCAAGGTCATCCTATATGAACCTCGTTCTTATGATGAGGCGCAAGAAATCGCGGATCATCTGCGGTCCCACCGGAGTGTTGTCGTGAATTTGCAGCGGGTCCGCAACGACCAGGCGATGCGAATTATCGATTTTCTGAGCGGGACGATTTATGCCCTTAGCGGCAGTATTTCCAAGATCGGCGGAAACATCTTCCTCTGCACACCGGACACGGTGGAAATCCAGGGGTCGATTACCGAGATCCTGACCGAGGATTTCGATTACAACAAAATGAGGTGAAGGCAGCTTGGCGAGCCATACGATTGAGAGTATAGTACTGCTTCTGTACCAAATTTATTTTTATATGGTGCTCGTTTATATTTTGATGTCTTGGGTGCCTAACATCCGGGAGAGCTTCATTGGCGAGCTTCTGGGGAAACTGGTTGAGCCGTATCTGGCTCCGTTCCGGCGGTTTATCCCCCCATTAATGGGGATGATCGACTTTTCGCCCATCATCGCTTTATTCGTGCTCAGGCTGGCGGCCTTCGGTTTGATCAGTGTGCTGAATTATATCTTTGCCGGGTGACGTAAGCTATGCGAACAGACATCTACGAACATTTCAAGCCGGAGGAACGCCCGTTTGTCGACCGGGCGTGGGAGTGGGTCGTCCATGCCGGGGATTATCATGAAGTCAAGCTGAGCGACTTCCTGGATCCGCGGCAAAGTTATATTTTGCAGACGCTCGTGAACCGCCATCCGGATGCCGGAATAAGATTGGACGGCGGTTATGAAGGAGCGGAGCGAAGACGCGCGCTGGTCGGGCCGGACTACCGGGACCTGGAAAGCGAAGATATGGGGATGAAGGTGCTCGGCATCTCTTCCAATGATCAGAAGCTGTCTTCCTTACAGCACGGGGATTACCTGGGGGCGATTCTGGGGCTCGGGCTCAAACGGGATAAAGTCGGTGATATCCATGTGCGCGAAGACGGATGCCATGTGATCGTCGCGGAGGAAATCGTCCCCTTTTTGAGCCTGAATTTGCATCAGGTGCACCGGGTTAGCGTTATGACCGATATTTTGGAGCTGGACGCCCTGAAGACGAGCGAGCCTGAGCTGGAGCCGCTGGATCTCACGGTGGCTTCTTTACGTTTGGACGGCATCGTCAGCGACGTTTATCGGCTAAGCCGCAGCAAAATTCTGGTGCCGATTAAGGCGGGGCGTTGCCGGGTAAACTGGAGAACGGAAGAAGATCCTTCCAAACTGTTGAAAGAAGGCGATGTCGTAGCTCTGCAAGGCTTTGGCCGCTTCAAGGTATTGGAGTGCGGGGGCGTGACAAAAAGTGGGAGGCACCGTGTCAAAGTCGGTAAATTTGTGTGAAGACTTTGCAGGAGATCGGCAATTCCTGTCGAATTTAACTACCTACGATTGAGAAGCAGCTTCCCGCAAGGGAAGGTTCGAATACATTAGGAGGTGCGGATCATGCCATTAACCCCGCTGGATATACATAACAAGGAGTTTTCTAGACGCTTACGCGGCTATGATGAAGATGAAGTCAATGAATTCCTTGATCAGGTCATCAAGGATTACGAGATCGTGATCCGGGAGAATAAAGAACTTCATAATCAACTGCTTGCGCTCCAGGAGAAATTGGATCATTTCGCCAATATCGAGGAAACGCTCAGCAAGACGATTATCGTGGCTCAGGAAGCGGCTGACGAAGTGAAGAATAACGCGAAGAAGGAAGCGCAGTTGATCGTGAAGGAAGCCGAGAAGAACGCGGACCGGATCGTCAACGAATCGCTGGCCAAATCGCGTAGAATCGCCATGGAGGTCGAGGAACTGAAGAAGCAGGCCTCGATTTACAGAGCACGGTTCCGCACACTGGTGGAGGCACAGCTGGATTTGCTCAGCCAGGAAGGCTGGGAATCGCTGGACAGCACCCGGGATCGCTCCTTCGAGCAAGAGCAGAGCCGAGAGGTCAAAGAAATTTATTAAGCCTAGTCCGGGTTGACATGACCCGCGATCATACGTTATAAATATTATCATACATGACTGGCTGATGCCGGTCCCACATATGATTCAATGATGGGAAGCAGTACGCGGCGATTTTGTTCCCCAGAGAGTTGGCACCTTCGCTGAAAGCCAATGTCCAAGACGCTGACGGAAGATCCTCCCGGAGAAGCCTGGCTGAATTTCCCGAGTGGAAAGCGTAAGCTATGCCGGCCGCCGACCGTTACACCGGCCCCATATGAAGCGTATGGGATCAAAGTGTCACGCGTAACGGGATTAAATCGGGTCTTGGCGTGTGAAACAAGGGTGGTAACGCGAGCGTAAGTCTCGTCCCTTTTGGGGCGAGGCTTTTTTTGTTTCACTTTATGATTTGAAGAGAAAGGAAGTCGAAGAAAGACATGAAAAAAGTCGACGTCAAAGAGCAAGCACGGACACGGGATCTGCGGATTCTGAACAAATGGAGCAGTGAGAATACGTTCAAGCGCAGTATTGAAAACCGGGAAGGGCGGCCGAACTACGTATTTTTTGAAGGCCCTCCGACGGCCAACGGTATGCCGCATATCGGGCATGTGCTCGGCCGGGTGATCAAGGACTTCGTCGGCCGCTATCAGACGATGAAAGGTTATCGCGTCGTCCGGAAAGCCGGGTGGGATACCCACGGACTGCCGGTGGAACTCGGCGTGGAGAAGGAGCTGGGCATCTCCGGGAAGCAGGAGATCGAGAATTACGGGATCGA
This sequence comes from Paenibacillus sp. A14, assembly GCF_036864815.1. Taxonomy (NCBI): domain Bacteria; kingdom Bacillati; phylum Bacillota; class Bacilli; order Caryophanales; family Paenibacillaceae; genus Paenibacillus; species Paenibacillus sp. A14. The sequence continues at coordinate 765,660 of NZ_JBAGJD010000001.1, read as the reverse complement.
GGCGTTCGTTAAAAAATGCAAAGCGAGCGTTTTTGGCTACGAGAAGCAGTGGCGGGAATTTACCGAGGCGATCGCCTACTGGACGGATCTCGACGATCCATACATTACGCTGGATAATAAGTATATCGAGAGCGTGTGGAACATTCTGGCTACGATTCATGACAAGGGACTGCTGTACAAAGGCCACCGGGTCAGCCCGTACTGCCCGTGTTGTCAGACTTCGCTCAGTTCGCACGAGGTGGCCCAAGGATACGAAGATGTCAAGGATTTAAGTGCGACCGCCAAATTCAAGCTGGATGGGACGGGAGAGTATGTACTGGCCTGGACGACCACGCCTTGGACGCTGCCGGCCCACGTGGCGCTGGCGGTAAATCCCGAGATGGAATACGCCAGAGTGAAGCAGGAGGACGGTGTCTATATCGTCGCCAAGAACCTGGTGGAAAAGGTGATGAAGGGCGACTACAGCGTCGAATCGACCCTGAAAGGTTCCGAGTTGGTCGGAAAAACCTATGCCTCCCCGTTTAGCTATATCCAGGCGGAAAAAGTGAACGTCATCGTCGGCGCTTCGTTCGTCACCGATGCGAGCGGGACCGGGATCGTGCATATGGCACCGGCTCACGGGGAAGACGATTACCGCACTTGCAAGGAGAACGGCATCAGCTTTGTCAGCGTCGTGAATGGGCAAGGCCGTTATACGGAGACGGTGACCGATTTTGCCGGCCGTTTCGTTAAGGATTGCGATCTGGATATCGTAAAAGCCCTCTCGGAAAAAGGGCTGCTGTACAGCAAAGAGAAATACGAGCACAGTTACCCGTTCTGCTGGCGCTGTAAGTCGCCGCTGCTCTACTACGCGATGGACAGCTGGTTTATCGCGACGACGGCGGTGAAAGACCAACTGATCGCCAATAACAATTCGGTGACCTGGTACCCTGGACACGTTCGTGAAGGGCGTTTCGGCAAGTTCCTGGAGGAACTGGTGGACTGGAATATCAGCCGGAACCGCTATTGGGGCACACCGCTGAACGTATGGGTGTGCAAGGACTGCGGCGGTCAGTTCGCGCCGCACAGCATTGCCGAACTGCGGGCCAAAGCGGTCGGCGAAGTCAGCGAAGAGTTGGAGCTGCACAAACCTTATGTGGATGAAGTCCGCGTGAGCTGCCCGCACTGCGAGGGCGGTGTCATGGAGCGGACGAGCGAAGTGATCGACGTTTGGTTCGACAGCGGCTCGATGCCGTTCGCGCAGCACCATTACCCGTTCGAGAACGAAAAAACGTTTGAAGAGCAGTTCCCGGCGGATATGATCTGCGAGGGGATCGACCAGACCCGCGGCTGGTTCTACAGTCTGCTGGCCGTTTCGACGCTGTTTACGGGCAAAGCCCCTTACAAAGCGGTCATCGCCACAGGGCATGTATTGGACGAGAACGGGCAAAAAATGTCCAAATCCAAAGGCAACGTCATCGACCCTTGGGACATCATCAACGAATTCGGCACCGACGCGTTCCGCTGGGCTCTGCTTTCCGACAGCGCTCCTTGGAACAGCAAACGCTTCTCCAAGGGGATCGTAGCGGAAGCGAAGTCCAAGGTGATCGATACCTTGGTCAACACGCACGCGTTCCTGACTCTGTATGCGAGCATTGACGGTTATAAACCGGAAGAGCATGCGTTCCGCCTATCCGAGAACAAGCTGGACCGCTGGATTTTGTCCCGGCTTAACAGCTTGATCGGATCGGTTGATAAAGGGCTGGCGGTCAACGACTTTGTTAACACCTCGAGAGCGATCGAAGGCTTTATCGACGAACTCAGCAACTGGTATATCCGCCGTTCGCGCGACCGTTTCTGGGGCAGCGGCCTTGGCGAGGATAAAATTTCCGCCTATCAAACCCTGGTGCATGTGCTGTTGACGCTGGCCAAACTGATGGCTCCGTTCACGCCGATGCTGTCCGAGGATATCTTTACGAATCTGGGCGGAGGAGAAAGCGTGCATTTGGCGGATTATCCGCAGGCGGACGAAGCTTTGATCGACAAGGCTCTGGAGGCGGACATGGAAAGCGCGCGGCAAATCGTCGAACTGGCCCGCAACGTACGCAACGAAACGGGCATCAAAACGCGCCAGCCGCTGTCGAGTCTGATCGTGTCGATGGACCGGGAATTCGCGGTTTCCGAATACGAGGAAATCATCAAGGACGAAATCAACGTGAAGGCGATTGAAATCGAGTCGAGCGACAGCGGGTTTGTCGACTTTACGCTGAAGCTGAACCTCAAGGTTGCCGGGAAGAAATACGGGAAGAACGTCGGTTTTCTGCAGGGCTTCCTTAAAGGGCTGCCGGCGGGTGAAACCCGTAAGATCGTGGAGAACGGCGGGGTGAACGTGACTTCCCCTGAAGGCGAAGAACTTCATGTGAGCGTGGATGAACTACTTGTCGAGAAACAGGCGAAAGCCGGTTTTGCGTCCGCCTCGGGTTACGGACTTACCGTGGCACTGAACACCGATATCACACCGGAGCTTGCTCAAGAAGGTTGGGTTCGCGAAGTGGTCCGCGCCGTTCAGGATACTCGTAAAAAACTGGACTTGCCGATTGAAAAAAGAGTGCATTTGACGCTTGAAGTGGATGAGGAGCTGAAAGCGGCCATCCAGGCTTTCGAAAACGTGCTGAGGGATAATGTCCTGATTACGGATGTGGCTTTTGAAAGCTTGAACGGACGGGGAGAAACCATCGACCTGGGAAGCAAACAGATCGGGGTTCTTATTAAAGATTAAGGACCGGTTCTTTAAATAGTATGACGCCGCCACCAGGCGGCCATACTAGAAATAACCAAGAGAAACGAGCTTGGGTGGGCATGCTTCCTAACTTTAGGGAAGGAGCCCGTCTTGGCTCGTTTCATTTTGCCCGGAGGTGCCGCATGAAGCGTCGCAAGGCAAAGAACGAGGAGCGGCCGCAGCCGGCCGATAAATTGGAGAATAGCGGGACCGTTCCCGGACAGACCGCCGAAGAACAGATCGGCGCCATGTACCGGCTAACGCTAGAGTGGACGAGGCAACTCGAAAAATCCAGAATTGCCGAATACACCGCGCTGCTCAATCGGCCATGGCGCCTTCTCCTGCTGAATCTGCTATCCGGAACGGCACGCGGGGTCGGGATTGCGATCGGGTTTACTTTTTTTGCCGCCACAATCATCTACGTCCTGCAAGTGCTGGGGGCGCTCAACCTGCCGATCATCGGCGATTACATCGCCGATATCGTTCGGATCGTGCAAAGGCAGTTGGAACTCAATACCTATTAGACCCGGTCCCGAGCGAGTCCTCGCTCTCCAGATGTTTCGTTGCTTGCATATGCTTGCGGTACACGCCGTTGCGGTAGAAGACGGCGTTTTCGCCGTAAATGTCCGTAGCGACAAACGATTCGTATGGCTCGACAAATCCTTCCAGTTCCTCGGAGGCCTCGATCTCCATATCATTGTAGTCGTCGATTTCATTGTCTTCGGCCAGTGCGGGAGAATTGGAGGTACCGAAACTCTCGACAATCTGCCAGGCGTCCTCCCCATCAAAGCCGTTCTGATCGTCGCGTTCATCCAGGCTGGTCCGGCCGAACGGCGGGTTGAGGAACACCTCTTCCACCGGTCTGGAGGCGGAAACGAAAGACTGGGGGCTGTCTTTTTGGCAATAGGCCGTTTCGGGCAACGCCTTTAGCCGTTCGAAGCTGATCGGTTCGCCGCAGGTTTGGCAGTAGCCATACCGCCCCTCGGCCATTCGGTTCAAGGCATCTTCAATCCGGTAAAGCAACAGTTCATTATGCTCGTTAAGCGCCAAATCTTTACCGCGTTCAAACATTTCCGTTCCGACATCGGCGGGATGGTTGTCGATCGGGGACAATTCACTGGTATTGTCCCGCAGTGAGCCGCGAAGACTATAATGATCCTTGTCCACCAGCAGGTGATAAGCATCCTCCCGGGCGGCCTCCAGATCCGCTTTTAGTTCAGCCAACTGCTGGGGTGTCAAATGAGACATGGCCTGATCTCCTTTCCGTAGTTCCGTAAAACAATGTAGGGAAATAAGAACGTACAGGTATTTTGTGCAGAACCATGACGTTTTACCTAAGGAAAATCCTATCGCTCATGGACGGGGGAATTGCGGCTGTGCTACAATATACAAGTCCTGAATGTGGTTAATTCTGCCCTGGAACTTCAGCCGGCAGCCAACGAAAAAACGAGGTGACTTTCCGCGTGATCTATTTTTTGCTTGCTTTTATTCTGTTTTTAATCGACCAAGGAACGAAATATTTAATTGCCGTCAACCTGACCATCGGGGATCAAATTCCGGTGATCGGCAATTTTTTTCTGATTACATCCCATCGGAATACCGGAGCCGCCTTTGGCATTTTGGAAGGAAAGCGGTGGTTCTTCGTCACGATCACCGTTATCGTGGTGGCGGGGATTATTTGGTATTTGAATAAGGTGAAATCCTCGGGCAACAAGTTGCTGCCTACCGCGCTCTCGCTCGTTTTGGGCGGAGCCGTCGGCAATTTTCTGGACCGGGCGGTTGCCGGAGAGGTTGTCGATTTCCTGCAATTTAACTTCGGCACATACACATTTCCGATTTTCAATGTGGCGGACTCCTGTATCGTGATCGGAGTGGCCTTGATCGTGCTGGATTCCATCCTGGAAATGCGCCGGGAAAAACGTAAGTAGGCCGAGAGCAAACAGGAGGAGCAGAAACAAGTATGACGGAAGAAATATCGCAGTTTGATATGGATGAAGGTGTATTGGAATGGACAGCGGATGACGAGTCCGCCAAAGACCGGCTTGACAAATATGTGAAATCCCAGATGGGCGAGGATACTTCGCGCAGCCAGATTCAGTTGTGGATCGAAAATGGAGATATTACCGTAAACGGTTCGCCGGTTAAGGCGAATTATAAAATCGCAGCGGGTGATCTCATTGTGCTTCAGATTCCGGAAGCGGAAACAACCGAAATTGCTCCGGAGGATATTCCTTTAGAGGTATACTACGAGGATAGCGATGTCATTGTGGTCAATAAGAAGCGGGGGATGGTCGTCCATCCGGCGCCGGGCCATGCCACGGGAACGCTGGTCAACGCGTTGATGTACCATTGCAGAGACCTTTCCGGGATCAACGGTGAATTGCGGCCGGGAATTGTACACCGGATCGATAAAGATACCTCGGGCCTCTTGATGGCCGCCAAAAATGACAAGGCGCACGCATCTCTGGCCGCCCAGTTGAAGGAGCATTCGGTGACCCGTAAATATTATGCTCTGGTGCACGGAAACGTCGCGCATGATCAAGGAACCGTGGACGCGCCGATCGGACGCGACCCGCATGACCGCAAAATGTATACAGTGATCGAGCGCAACAGCAAACCCGCTGTCACGCATTTCCAGGTCACGGAACGTTTTGGCGACTACACGCTGTTGGAGTTGAAGCTCGAAACGGGTCGCACCCACCAAATCCGGGTCCATATGAAATTTATCGGACACCCGCTTGTCGGTGATCCGTTATACGGACGCAGCAAGGGAATTAAAATGGCCGGCCAAGCCCTGCATGCCGCGGTCCTCGGATTCGTGCATCCGACGACCGGGGAATACCTGGAGTTCCAGGCTCCGATCCCGCAAGATATGGAGGATCTTCTTCATTCGCTGCGCAATAGATAGAGTATAAAGCATCTGCTTGTCTTCACCCTCAGGGGTGGAGCGGCAGGTGTTTTTTTTAATGTCAGAAAAACTGACTTCATTCTCGTAGCTAGGTTGAAAAGTACAAACGATCTGGTGATTAATCCATTCTCTAACAAGCACAAATCCCGCATATTTAAAAGGAGATTTCGAGAAGGAGATGGACTTTTCATGAGCGTCGAAACTTATCAGAGCACATACATCCAGCAGCAATTTGCAAACCGGATCGGCGGTGCCAACTACGGCAAAGACACCGCTATTTATAAATTCGAAAAAATCAAACGGGCTAAAGCGGCGGCCAAGAAAGATTTCCCCGACGTCGAGCTGATCGATATGGGCGTCGGCGAGCCGGACGAAATGGCGGATAGCGGCATCGTGGCCAAGCTGGCCGAGGAAGCGGCAAAACCGGAAAACCGTGGTTATGCGGATAACGGGATTTCCGAATTCAAGGAAGCGGCGGCGGCGTATCTCAAGGCCGTGTTCGGCGTGGAAGGCATCGATCCCGCTACGGAAATCGTGCATTCGATCGGGTCAAAACCGGCGTTGGCCATGCTACCATCCTGCTTCATCAATCCCGGTGACATCACGATTATGACGGTACCGGGGTACCCGATCCTTGGGACGCACACGAAATATTTGGGCGGGGAAGTATATACCGTTTCGCTGACGGAAGAGAACCATTTCCTGCCGGATTTGGCTTCGATCCCGGAAGAGGTGGCGCGGAAAGCGAAGCTACTTTATTTGAATTATCCGAATAATCCGACAGGAGCCAGCGCAACGGCGGAATTCTTTGCGGAAGTGGTGGAATGGGCCCGAAAATATGAGGTGATCGTAGTCCACGATGCTCCTTATGCCGCTTTAACCTATGACGGTTTGAAGCCGCTGAGCTTTCTGTCCGTCCCCGGGGCGAAGGATGTCGGAGTGGAGCTGCATTCCCTGTCCAAATCGTACAATATGACGGGCTGGAGAATCGGGTTTGTAGCCGGCAATCCGCTCATTGTCAAAGCGTTTAGCGATGTGAAGGACAATAACGACTCCGGACAGTTTATCGCGATCCAAAAGGCGGCCGCCTATGGTCTGGCCCATCCGGAGATTACCGAAAAGATCGCGGAAAAGTATTCCCGCCGTCACGATATGCTCGTCGGTGCATTGAATGAGCTGGGTTTCAAGGCCAAAAAGCCGCAGGGGTCTTTCTTTCTTTACGTAAAGGCGCCAAAGGGTGTTAAAGGCGGACCTTCCTTCGCCACGGCCGAAGATTTCTCGCAGTACCTGATCCGTGAGAAACTGATCTCTACGGTGCCTTGGGATGACGCGGGCAGCTTTGTTCGTTTCTCCGTAACCTTTATCGCCGGGGGCGAAGAAGAGGAAAAGCGGGTGATCGCAGAAATCCAACGGCGCCTGAGTGATGTGCCATTTGAATTTTAATGATTTGTATATAGCTTCAAACCTATAAGAGACCGGAAACGGTCTCTTTTTTGGCGTTCGCCGGATTCGGATTCCAAAATTTGCACTTTACAAAAAGTGCCAAGCAACCTATGATTAACTTTTTACGTTATTTGTATGGTGCAGTAAAGCCAGGTATGGAAAAAGAGTAGTCCAACTTGTTATGATAAAGTCGAAACGTTTTTTGAAAGGAGTTTATTGGAATTGCTATTCTCACGTACCAACTCTTCATCCTCGGGGTCTGCCGAAACCGGCAGTGTCGCCGCCGGTTTGCTGCGGCTGCTGCGTCCGAAGCAATGGACGAAAAATTTGCTGCTGTTTGCCGCGCTGCTGTTTTCCTTTGAGGAAATTCGCACGGAAACGATGATATCGACCGTTGCTGGATTTATTTTGTTCAGTCTGGTTGCGGGCTGCGTTTATATTTTGAATGATTATGTGGACCGGGAGAGGGATCGGCAGCATCCCGTGAAAAAAAATCGCCCGATCGCCTCGGGACAGGTAAATCCGGCACATGCGCTGCTGTTTGGCATCGTACTGCTTCTGCTGTCCGTGCTCACGGCCTTTTTCCTGAATCCGCTATTCGGTGTATTGTGCATCTTCTATTTCGTGCTGAACGTATTGTATTCGTTCGTGCTCAAGCATCTGGTCATTCTCGACGTCATGGCCATTGCCGCCGGGTTTGTGCTGCGCGCGATCGCAGGTGGGTTGCTGATTCATGTGCCTTTCACCCCATGGTTCCTGATTTGCGCCATGCTGCTGTCCCTGTTTCTTGCTATCGGCAAGCGCCGCCATGAGCTTACCCTGCTTGAGGGCAATACGGGATCTCATCGCAAGGTGCTCGATCATTATTCCGTCACGCTGCTGGATCAATTCAACACGATCGTCACGACGGCGACCATTATCAGTTATTCGCTGTTTACCTTTACGTCCGATCGCACCATTCACCTGATGTGGACAATTCCATTCGTCATCTATGGGATGTTCCGTTACTTGTATCTCATTCACATGAAAAATCAGGGGGGTTCGCCGGACCGGGTTCTATTTGAGGACAAGCCCATCCTGATTACCGTCATCCTGTACGTTATTAGCGTCATTTTTATTTTGGCCGTGTTTGAATGATCCCCGCGGCCGGAGCAAGGAGGACCAAGGTTGAAAAGTACGAAAGTAGCCATCTTTGATATTGATAAAACGATTATACGCAGCGACTCGATGTTCCAGTTTGTCCATTACGCGATTCGCCGCTATCCCGGATTGACGTGGCGGCTGCCCGTTATTGCGGTTCATACGGTTTTGTTCAAGGCGGGGCTTATGAGCGTGGAACAAGTCAAGCGCTCTTATTTCAAAGGCATCGAACGCATGTCCGAGGAGGACCTGGAGCATTTCTTTGACAGCCGCTTGCGAACGGCGATGTTCGGCGAGGCCGGCTCGGAGATGCAGCAGCGCAAGCAGGAGGGTTATCATGTGCTGCTGGTAACGGCGTCACCTTATGCCTACATGAAATATTTCCAAACGCTGCCCTGGGTGGATCATGTCATTGGCACGCAGCTTGTCCGCCAGGCCAACGGATATACGTGCAGAATTGAAGGAATGAACTGTAAGGGGGAGGAAAAGGTGCGCCGCATTCAGGCTTATCTGCAGGAACAGGACATGGTCATTGATTATGATCAATCCTGTGCCTATTCGGATTCCCTCTCCGATCTGCCTGTTATGAAGCTGGTCGCCAAGCGATACTTTATCAACAGACGCGTTCCGGGGATGGAGGAGCTGTCATGGGGGAAATAAGCGGGAAGGGGCGCCATACGGGCAAGCTGTTGATGCTGCTTTCCGCCTTCCTGACGGCAACGGGGCAGTTGTTCTGGAAATGGGGGCTGGAGAACTGGATCTACCTGGGGGCAGGTTTTTTGTGTTACGGTCTGGGAGCGGTTCTGATGATCAAGGCTTTTGCGCTGGAAAAGCTGTCTGTCGCATATCCGTTAATGTGTGCAAGTTACGTGTTTGCGCTTGTTTATGGGTATTTCTTGCTGGGCGAAGAGATTACACTGCAGAAGCTGGCCGCCGTCCTGCTTCTTGGAATCGGGGTGACGTTGACCAGTGTGGATCGATAGCTGGATGATCGCGGTGCTCATTGTAATGACGCTCTGCGGAGCACTGGGCGGGGCGGGGCTAAAAGCCTACTCGGGAAGCCTCAAACGGCTGCATGTCCTGCTCGGGCTAGGCTTCTATGGGATGGGTGCGCTGCTCAACATCGTGCTGCTGAAATTTCTGCCGCTGACCGTCGTCCTTCCTGCCAATGCCTTAACCTATGTGTGGACGCTCCTGATTGCGAAGTGGGCGTTCAAGGAAACGGTAGGACCGTTGCGCTGGCTTGGCGTCGCCTTCATAATGGGTGGTTTGTGTTTTTTGGTGTTTTAAATAAATTGAGGATTAAACGTTCGCCTTTGTGACCGGATTTCCACCTTCAGAAGAACATTTCACACGGCTGTCTTACACGTAAGTCAATAGTTCAACTTATTTAGAGAAAAGATGAAAAAACAGGATGTGAAACGATGAATTTTTTGGATTACATATTTGCCGATCGCAAAAACAATAGAACCGCGCTCTTGTTGTTTGCCGGGTTCGCCGTATTCTACGCCCTGATGAATGCTTCCTATGTGACGTATATTGCCGGGAACGCAGCTGTTGTCGGGGGCCACAGTCCGTTTAACACGAAGGAATTTCCGTTGAACTTGTTCAATTTTGACCCTTCGATGTACTATGGCGTGAACAGCTCATCCATCATTCACCCGCTGATCTCTTACCTGGCGGTAGCGCTAGGGGCGGGGGCGAAGCTGCTGGGAGGCAACTGGTTTTTCCTCCTATTACAGTCCTTCGTGAATGCAGGGTCGGTGATGCTCGTTTTCCTGTTCCTCAGCCGAAAGGCTAGGGGGCGGATCGTTTCGCTTCTGGTGACGCTGCTGTTCGGCTTTAGCTCGTACCTGATGTTTACGGCATTGATCCCGGACTCCTATCCGTATGTGCAGTTCGTCATTTTGTTCTCGATCTTGTATATGCAGTATGCTCGTGAACGGGAAGAAGTGCGCTATATGCCCAATGCCGCGCTGGCCGCCGTCAATTTCGGCTTAACCTCCACCAACATCGCGCCGTTCGCAGCCGGGTTGTTCTTTAACATGCGCGCGTGGCGCAGCCGAAATGGCTGGAAAAAATACTTGGGCATTATGGCAATGGCCGTTGGCATGGTCGCCGTATTGACCGTGATCCAATATTTTGCCTTTGGCGGACGCAGTTGGGTCAGCAATTGGCTGCTCGGCATTCAGAATGGAGGAACAAGTTATGCCGCGCCATTCCAGTTTGCCGCGCATTGGAAGGCATTGACTCTGCTGACCATCAACCCGATGCTTTCTCCCAAGGTCCATATGCTGGACCCGGGCATAGTGGCCATTGTCACCGATCTGTCGGTTCCCAATCCGCTTTATGCCCAGATCACGGGGATTTTCATTTTGCTGCTGGCGCTTGCCGGTTTCATTGCCGGGATTCGGGAGCGGGAAACATGGACGCTGGCTCCGTACATTTTGTTTGCGTTTTTGCTGCATATCATCGTAGGCTTTGGCCTGGCGGTATTCCAATACGACATGTACCTGTACGCGGGGCATTACCTGTTTGCGTTTTTCCTGCTGGCTGGCGGGTTCGTGATTCGACTTCGTCCGGGGCTGGGCAAAAAAGTGCTGATAGGCCTGCTCGCCTTAAGCGTGCTGGTGATGGCCGGGAACAATATCTATCGTCATATGGAGACATTGACAACGATCAAGGAATCGTATGCGCAGCTGCATACCGTACGGTAAGCCGGATCAGGTCAAGGCTGGAAAGCAAAAGCCATAAACCCGTTTCAAACGGATTTATGGCTTTTCATCTATCGAGCGTTCTGGTCAAGCGATAATTTTGGTTTTCTTGGCATTTTCGGCGGAACGTTTGGTCAGGCTGCTGAGCGGGCGTTTGAGCGCCAGGGCAATAATCAAACTGAGCGCGATGAAGATGCAGAGACACAGCACATCCTTGAGCGCGGTTTCCCATAAAATGCCCCCAACTGATTCGCGCAGCAGACTGATGGCGTACGTAAATGGCATGAACGGATTCAGTGCCTGAAAGAAAGGCGGAGTCATGCTGATCGGGAACGTTCCTCCCGAGCTGGAAAACTGGAACACCATGAAAATAATGGCGATGCCTTTGCCGATATTGCCAAACACGGAGAGCAGGGTGTACGTGATCGTGACGAACACAGCACTCACCAGCATGGCGAACAGTACAAACCATATTTTGTCCGCGACGTACGTTCCAAGGATCCAGATATCCCCGAGCGTAACGCAGACGGCCTGCAGCAATCCAATCGTCAGGAAGGTACCGAGCCGACCAAGATACAACTGGTATGCGCGGAAACTCCCATTCGGATTTTCGGCTTCGGCACGAAGCAGGGAGATGAGCAGGGTAGAGCCAACCCACAGGGACAATACACCGTAAAACGGTGACATGGCCGAGCCGTAATTTGGAATAGGATACAGCTGGTTTTCTTTGATTTGTACCGGACTGGCAAGAAAAGCGCTCTCGGCCTCAATGTCGCCCCGCAGCAGCCGTGCAAGCTCCGCAAAATGGTTGTCATTTTCCACTTCCCGCAGTTTGGCCGCTGCCTTCCGGATGGCATTCTCCAATTCGGGCAGATCGCTGCGCACCAGGTCGGCCACGCGTTTTACCCCTTTTTGTACCTCGGGAAGCTGATTTTGCACAAAATCGGAGGCTTTGCCAATCTGTTGTTCCGCGTGGGGCAGATCGTTCCTAACGAAATTAGAAACTGCATCCAGTTTTTCCTTGACCTTGGGCAGATCATTGCGGATCAACGGCGCCACCGTATTCAGCGCCTGAATAAAGGCGCTGCTTTTGTCCTGCAAGGTCTGCGAGAGATCGTGAACTTTGTCCTGAATTTGCGGCAGATCGCCTTGCAGCTTCGTCAATTCGCCCCGACCGAGCATAATGCCGTTTTTGGCCGATGCGAGAATGTCAGCAACATCCGGTATGGCATCTTGGGCGGCTTGGAGAGCCGAAGAAGAAACGGAAAGCATCGATTTTAAGTGATTGGCACCTTCGGCAAGCGCAGGGGCAATCACGCTATCATAAGTGCTCAGCACATTGCTGATTCCGCTGCTGATTTCTCGGGACAGTCCATGCAGCCGGGCGATCACGTCTTCGGGTGGAGTGGCATTGCTGCGCATGGCATCGCTGACGATTCCAACCAGACGGATTTGCAGTTGCAGCTTATCCGACAGGTCGTTCAGCTTGGAAATCTTGTTTCCCAGCGGGTGAGAAGGCAGGAAATCGTTGATTTTGCCAAGCAGCTCCGCCGTACTGTCCACGATTCGCACCGCGATTCCCAGACGGGAAGCAATCCGGTCCAGTTCATCAGGGGTAGGCAGCTTGCTCAAGTCGGTATTATGTAATCGTTCCAACACATCCCCGGCGGCATCGGTAATCTGCTGTACGAGCAGCAGATTTTGCCTGATCGACGGGCCGATTTGATTGAATGCCTCCTCGCTGGAAGCAATGAAGCGGGTAACCCCTTCCGTCAGTTCTTTCCCTTCTTCCGCGATCCGGGACACATTATCCAGATTCTGTTCGGCTGCGGAAACTATGTTCAGCGCTTTATCCGATTGATCCAGAGCAGCCTGGATCACTTCCGCTACCTTGCCAAAATGCTGGTCCACGTCCTGAATAAACTTGGCCGCCTTTTGAAGCTCAGGGATGCGTTCCTGGACCTTCAACACCTCCGAAGCGGCGGATTCAATCTGTGGCCAGTGCTGCTGCACTTTAAGGATGTTTTGCGCGGCTTCGTTGATTTCGGGCAGTCTTTGCTCAATCTCCACGATTTTTTGCGCTTCCTGAACGATGCCGGGCATCGCCTGATCCACTTCAATGATTTTTTGACCCAGACTTTGAATTTGGGGAAGGTTTTTTTCCAAGGTGAAAATCCCGGTTTCCATTTTGCGCAGCGTCGGAAGCTGTGCGTTGATTTCGACCCCGGCTTCCTTGAGCTTGGTCAGAACGGCTTCGCTGACCGCCTCCGTGAAGTTTTCGTTGATTTGGGTCGTAACTGCGGATACCCCCGAGCCCGTAATTTTGGGCGCGATGGCATTCACTTTTTGATTGACCGTATATACCACCTGTGGGCGCTCGAGCTTGCCGTCCACGATGCTTGTTATTTTAGAAGAAAAATCGTCCGGAATCAGCAGACTGGCGTAATATTTACCCGTCTGCACGCCCCGTGCGGCCTCTGCCCGATCCACGAAGACCCATCCCAGTTTATGGTTCTGCTTCAGACTGGAGATCAGCTCGTCTCCGATATTGATCGTTTTGCCAATTACGGTTGTCCCCTGGTCCTCGGAAGTGACCGCAATTTTGATTCCCTGGGTATTGCTGTAGGGGTCCCATACCGATTTAATGTTAACCCAGTCGTAAACTCCGGGGAGCAGAATAATGGCCGCAATCAGAAATATGCCCGTTGGCACCTTAAGAATGTGAAGCCAGTCCGTTTTGTAAATGTGCCAAATATTGCGCATACCTTCCTCCTCATCAATATGATCACACGTTTTTCTTACCCTGTTATATCGGATTTCATTCATCATACTTGTAGAGTCCTGTTTTAATCAAGAAAGTAAAGGGTTCATGTAGCCGGTTTTACATTTAGTGTGGATAAATATGCAGCATTAATGTATAATTATAAATAACAAATGAGCTGTGCTGGAAATGGATCCTTTTTAGCCGGGCTGCTGATTCTAAAGGAAACGCAGCAGAATCTTTTCGCCTGCGATGGTGAGGTGTTGACAGAGGGATGTCTTTCTGTCATAATTCATGAAGACAAACGGACATATTGAACCAAAGTGCCCCGTGAGGCACTGCAATATGACCGACATGAATAGCACCTTTAAATCAGTCCCGTGAGACTGGCAAGGTAACGTGAAGATCCATCGTTTATTGCTGCGGCAATAATATGACGATGCATCCCGAGAGTAAACGTTCTTCGGCATACGCTGAAGTTTGGAGACTCCTTGCCATCATCACCGGCAGGGAGTCTTTTTTGTTCTCTCGTCACGGGGCCATGATCTGAAGGGAAATCCTGAGGAGGCTGACGCAATGAGCACAGAGACACATATCATAATGGATGAAACGGCGATCCGCCGGGCATTAACGCGGATTGCCCACGAGATTCTGGAAAAAAATAAAGGAATTGAAGGCTGTGTGCTGATAGGCATTCGCACCCGAGGGGTACACCTCGCTGAACGGATTGCCGCCAAGATTGAAGAGATTGAAGGCGCCAAGGTCCCTTGGGGGGAACTGGATGTAACTCCTTACCGCGATGACCGCTCGGACCAGATCGGAGCACAGCGCGAGGAAATCCTCAAGATGAGGCCTGAGTCCCTGACCATTCACGACAAAAGGGTCGTTTTGTTTGATGATGTGCTGTACACCGGACGCACCATTCGCGCAGCGATGGACGCCCTGATGGACTGCGGGAGACCCCAGAGCATTCAACTGGCGGTACTCGCGGATCGCGGGCACCGGGAGCTGCCCATCCGCCCTGATTTTATCGGGAAAAACGTACCTACCTCCAAGTCGGAGCAGATCGAGGTAGCATTGAAGGAAACGGATGGGCAGGATGAAGTCAGGATCATTCAGCATCGGGGGGAGCAAGCATGATGATTGCGCAACCGGCATTGAAGGACCGCAGCTTGCTTGGACTCAAGGACCTCAGCGCTTCGGAAATCGGGTCGATTCTGAACCGCGCCGCTTACTGGGAAGGCAGAAGCGAGAAAGTTATTCCCGTGCTAAAAGATCGGTTTGTGGCCAACATGTTTTTTGAAAATAGTACGCGGACCCGGTTTTCTTTTGAAATGGCCGAAAAGCGGCTCGGGGCGCAGGTGCTGAACTTTGCGGCCGCCGCATCCAGCGTGGAGAAAGGCGAATCCATCTACGATACGGTACGCACGCTGGAATCGATGGGCATCGACGCCGGGGTCATCCGGCTAAAGCCGGTCGGCGTGCTGGCCGAACTGGCCAGCCGGGTCTCGGTGCCGCTCGTCAATGCGGGCGACGGCAATAATGAGCACCCGACCCAAGCGCTGCTCGATCTGTACACGATGCAGAAGCATTTCGGAGAACTGAAAGGGCTGAAAGTATCGATTATCGGCGACATTAAACACAGCCGTGTGGCCCGGTCCAATCTGTGGGCATTGCAAACCATGGGAGCGGAAGTCAAACTTTGCGCCCCGGAAAGTATGCAGGCTCCGGAGCTCGGCCGCTACGCTCCCTACGTACCGATGGATGAAGCGCTTTGCGCGGATGTCGTTATGATGCTGCGGGTACAATTGGAGCGCCATGCCGATGGGCTGCTGAAATCGCCGGACCAGTACCGGCTGCAGTACGGGCTGACGGAGGAGCGGGCCGCCAAGCTCGCCCCCCATGTCATCATCATGCATCCCGCCCCGGTCAACCGGAACGTCGAGATCGACGACGCCGTTGTCGAACACCCGCAGTCACGGATTTTTACGCAGATGGCGAACGGGGTGCCGATCCGCATGGCGGTCATGGAAAGAGCATTGAAATAGAGAAAAAAGACAAGTCACTTTCACAATAAATCGCACTGAAAACCGGAGGATTCATCCATGCAGCTAATTATAAAAAACGCAAGCGTTCTGAATGATGAAGGGCAGTTGGAGCTTAAGGACATAACGGTGAAGAACGGCGTGATCGTACAAATCAGCCCGTCGGCGGAGAACTCATCTGGGAGCGTGGCGGACGGCGCGCAGGTGCTGGATGCCGGCGGCAAACTGGTCACTCCAGGCTTTATCGATATGCACGTTCACCTTAGAGAGCCTGGCTTTGAACATAAGGAAACGATTGAAACCGGGTCTCGTTCCGCCGCGAAAGGCGGCTTCACGACGATCGCCTGTATGCCGAACACCCGGCCGGTGACGGATAATCCCGAGACCGTATCGCTCGTGCTGGAAAAAGCAAAGGAAGCCGGATTGGTACGCGTCCTCCCTTACGCCGCGATCACAAAGAGCGAACTGGGAAGGGAACTGACGGATTTTGCCGCATTGAAAGCGGCCGGAGCGATCGGTTTTACCGACGACGGCGTTGGGGTACAGAGCGCGCAAATGATGAAGGATGCCATGAATTTGGCCGCTTCGCTGAACATGCCGGTCATCGCGCACTGTGAGGATAATTCGCTGGTGGAGGGGGCCCCGGTAGCCGAAGGCGAATTCGCCAGACGGCACGGCCTGAAAGGGATTCCAAACGAGTCGGAAGCCATTCATGTCGGCCGCGATATCCTTCTGGCGGAAGCCACGGGGGTACACTACCATGTCTGCCATGTCAGCACGGAACAATCGATCCGGCTGATCCGCCAGGCCAAGCAAATTGGCATCAACGTTACGGCGGAGGTTTGTCCGCATCACTTGATTCTGGCCGAGGAAGACATCCCGGGATTGGATGCGAACTGGAAAATGAATCCGCCGCTCCGCTCGAGACGCGATGTGGAAGCTTGCATCGAAGCGCTGGAAGACGGAACGATCGATATTGTGGTAACGGATCACGCGCCGCATAGCGCGGAGGAGAAGGCCAAAGGCATGCAGTTGGCTCCGTTCGGCATCGTCGGCTTCGAGACGGCGTTCCCGCTGCTCTATACCAAGTTCGTCGCCGAAGGACGCTGGAGTCTGCAAATGCTGGTGAAGCGCATGACCGAAGATCCGGCCAGCGTGTTCGGTCTGGACACGGGACGGCTGGCTGTCGGCGCTCCCGCCGACTTGACGGTCGTCGACTTGGAGAAGGAGAAGGAAGTCGATCCCGAACAATTTGCCTCTAAAGGGCGCAACACCCCGTTCGGAGGTTGGAAGCTGAAAGGCTGGCCGGTTGCGACTGTCGTGGCCGGGAACGTGGTTTATCGCGAGTAGACATTTAAACATTAACGGGAAAACCTCCCGTTAATGTACCGCTCGTGGCCCCTGGAGCGGATTTAGCGGGAAGAACTCCATCTATTTCACGGCCCAATTGCCGATACACTCAATTTCGGGACGGATTAACGGGAGGTTTTCCAGCTAAATCGCCTCTGCAGCCGTATAGGCATCAAATTAACGGGAGGAAATCCCTTTAATTGAACCGAATCATTAGTCCCTTCACAACGCTGTCCAATTTTTGAAGATCATAATTTAACGTATATAGAACTTATAAAACAGACAAAAAGGAGTGCTGCAGGATGCAGGCAAGATTGTTATTGGAAGACGGCACGCTGTTTACCGGAACATCGTTCGGCGCGGAAGTCGAAAAAACCGGCGAGGTCGTCTTTAATACGGGAATTACAGGTTATCAGGAAGTATTGTCTGATCCTTCTTACTGCGGACAAATCGTTACGATGACTTACCCGCTGATCGGAAACTACGGCATTTCGCGGGATGATTTCGAGTCGATCGCCCCGTCGATCCACGGGTTCGTCGTCCGCCGGTATGAGCCGACGCCAAGCAACTGGCGGGCGCAGTACAACCTGGGCGACCTGTTGAAGGAATACGGTATCCCCGGAATCACGGGAATCGATACCCGGATGTTGACCCGGATTATCCGTCAGCACGGAACGATGAAGGGCGTGATCACCACCACCGACCGTTCGGTGTCCGAGCTCCTCTCGCTGATGGAGTCTACCAGCATCGACGAGCTGCGGAATCAGGTGGCCCGGACTTCAACCCGGCATATTTACAGCAGCCCGGGCTCGAAGGAGCGCGTCGTCCTCGTCGACTTTGGCGCGAAAAGCGGGATTCTCCGCGAATTGAACAAGCGGGACTGCGACGTGGTGATCGTGCCGCATGATACGACCGCCGACGAGATCCGCCGCCTCCACCCGGACGGCATTCAACTGTCCAACGGCCCCGGGGACCCGAAAGACGTTCCTTATGCCGCGAAGATGATCTCCGAACTGCTGGGCGAATATCCGATTTTCGGCATCTGCCTCGGGCACCAGCTACTCTCCTTGGCTTGCGGAGCCGATACGGAGAAGCTGAAATTCGGTCATCGCGGGGGGAACCATCCGGTCAAGGATCTGCAAACCGGCCGCTGCTACATCACATCGCAGAACCACGGTTATACGGTCAACGAAGCTTCCCTGGAGGGAACGGACCTCGTAGTCACGCATATCAATAACAACGACAAAACCGTTGAAGGCGTCAAACACGTCAAATACCCGGCATTTTCGGTGCAGTACCATCCGGAAGCGGCGCCCGGACCTTATGACAACAGCTACCTGTTCGACCACTTCATCGAGATGATCAGAGAACACAAGCGGTTGAACCCGCAAAAACCGCGCCAGGCGGAATTGATGGCCGCAGCGAAAGGAGCCCAGTAATATGCCGATCAACAAAGAACTCAAAAAAATCCTCGTCATCGGATCAGGACCGATCGTCATCGGTCAGGCGGCGGAGTTTGACTACGCCGGCACCCAGGCCTGCCAGGCGCTGAAAGAAGAAGGCGTCGAAGTTGTGCTCATCAACAGTAACCCGGCAACGATCATGACCGACACCAACATGGCGGATAAAGTATATATCGAACCGATCACCCTGGAATTCGTCACGCAAATTATTCGCCAGGAGCGTCCCGACGGACTGCTGCCGACCCTCGGCGGACAGACCGGCCTGAATATGGCGGTCGAACTGGCCCGCGCGGGCGTCCTTGAGCGCGAGAACGTAAGGCTGCTCGGGACGCAGCTCAGCTCGATCGAAAAAGCGGAAGACCGCGATCTGTTCCGTGAATTGATGCGTGAACTGGAGCAGCCGGTTCCGGAAAGCACGATCATCACTTCCGAAGAAGAGGCACTGAGCTTCGCCCAAGAGATCGGCTACCCTGTCATCGTACGCCCTGCCTATACGCTTGGCGGCACCGGCGGCGGCATTTGCGCCACGGAGGAAGAGTTGAAGGAAACCGTCGCCTCCGGGATTCGGTACAGCCCCATCGGCCAGTGCCTGATCGAGAAATCGATCGCGGGCATGAAGGAAGTCGAGTACGAAGTGATGCGCGACGCCAACGACAACTGTATCGTCGTTTGTAATATGGAGAACTTTGACCCCGTCGGCGTACATACCGGGGACAGTATCGTCGTGGCTCCGAGCCAGACGCTGTCGGACCGGGAGTACCAGATGCTGCGTTCCGCCTCGCTCAAAATCATCCGGGCGCTCAACATCGAAGGCGGCTGCAACGTTCAATTTGCCCTGGACCCGCAAAGCTTCCAATACTATGTGATCGAGGTGAATCCGCGGGTCAGCCGGTCCTCGGCGCTCGCCTCCAAGGCGACAGGTTATCCGATCGCCAAGATGGCGGCCAAAATCGCCCTCGGCTACACACTGGATGAAATCGTCAACCCGGTAACGGGCCAAACGTACGCTTGCTTCGAGCCTACCCTGGATTACATCGTGAGCAAAATCCCGCGCTGGCCGTTCGATAAATTCGTTCATGCCAACCGGAAGCTCGGCACGCAGATGAAAGCGACCGGCGAAGTGATGGCGATCGGCCGAACGTTCGAGGAGTCGATCCACAAAGCGGTTCGTTCGCTCGAAATCGGCACGCACCGCCTCTATCTGAAAGGGGCCGACCAACTCGATACGGACACCCTGAACCAGCGTCTGGTCAAAGCGGACGACGAGCGGCTGTTCCTGGTGGCGGAAGCGTTCCGTCGCGGCTATTCCCTCCAGCAGATTCAGGACCTGACCCAGATCGACTGGTGGTTCCTGGACAAAATCGAAGGCTTGATCGCGTTCGAACGCAAAATCACCGCCGAGCCGGAACTGACCTATGAAACGCTTTACGAAGCCAAGCGCCTCGGCTTTACGGACCGGGCGATCGCTGAACTGCGCGCCGCATCCCAACCTTCCGGCACGCATCTGACGGAGGAAAGCGTCACACTGTTCCGGAAAGACAGAGGGCTCCGTCCGGTATATAAAATGGTAGACACCTGCGCCGCCGAATTCGAGGCTTCGACGCCGTACTACTATTCGACTTACGAAACTGAGAATGAAGTGACTCACACCGAAAAAGAGAAGATCGTCGTCCTCGGCTCCGGACCGATCCGGATCGGCCAAGGGATCGAATTCGACTACTCTACGGTTCATGCGGTGTGGGCGATTCAGAATGCCGGCTACGAGGCCGTGATCATCAATAACAACCCGGAGACGGTGTCCACGGATTTCAACACTTCGGACCGGCTTTACTTCGAACCGCTCTTCTTCGAGGACGTGATGAACGTGATCGAACAGGAGCAGCCGGTCGGCGTCATCGTTCAGTTCGGCGGGCAGACGGCCATCAACCTGGCCGCGCCGCTTCAAGCGGCCGGTGTGCGGATTCTCGGCACCTCGCTGGACAGCATCGACGAGGCCGAGGACCGCAAGAAATTCGAGGCCCTGCTGTCCAGGCTTGACATCGCGCAGCCGAAAGGCAGCACGGTCACCTCGGTGGACGAGGCGGTCGGGACCGCCCAATCGCTCGGCTATCCGGTGCTGGTGCGCCCGTCCTACGTCCTCGGCGGACGCGCGATGGAAATCGTGTATTCCGACGCGGAGCTGCTCAAGTACATGGAGGAAGCGGTCAACATCAACCCGCAGCATCCGGTACTCATCGACCGCTATATGCTGGGCAAAGAGGTGGAAGTGGACGCGATCTGCGACGGCGAGACGGTACTCGTTCCCGGCATCATGGAGCATGTCGAACGGGCGGGCGTCCATTCCGGCGACTCGATCGCCGTCTATCCGCCGCAATATTTGTCCGATGAACTGAAGAAGAAAATCGTCGACATAACGATAAAGATCGCCAAGGAGCTCAATACGGTCGGCCTGGTGAATATCCAGTTCGTCATTTACAAAAACGAAGTGTACGTGATCGAGGTCAATCCGCGTTCCTCTCGGACGGTTCCGTTCCTCAGCAAGGTAACGAACATTCCGATGGCCAATGTGGCCACGAAATGCATTCTCGGCGCCAAGCT
The DNA here is from genome assembly GCF_036864815.1 of Paenibacillus sp. A14. NCBI lineage: Bacteria > Bacillati > Bacillota > Bacilli > Caryophanales > Paenibacillaceae > Paenibacillus > Paenibacillus sp. A14. The sequence continues at coordinate 744,480 of NZ_JBAGJD010000001.1, read as the reverse complement.
CAAGGATCTGGGCTACCAAGAGGGACTCTGGCCGGAGAGCGACCAGGTATCGGTGAAAGTGCCGGTGTTCTCTTTTGCCAAGCTGCGCCGGGTTGAGCCTACGCTCGGACCGGAGATGAAATCGACCGGCGAAGTGATGGGCCGCGATCCGCAATATGCGAAGGCATTGTATAAAGGCCTGATCGGGGCGGGAATGAAAATCCCTTCGACAGGCGCGATCATCGCCACTGTGGCGGACAAGGATAAGCAGGAAGCGGTTGAATTGCTGCGCGGCTTCTACAATCTCGGCTACAAGATCATCGCCACGGGAGGAACGGCTTCCGCGCTGACCGAAGCGGGAATTCACGTCACGACCGTAAACAAACTGACCGAGGGCGTGCCGAACATCCTGGATCTGATCCGCAACGGGGAAGCTCATTTCGTCATCAACACGCTGACCCGCGGCAAAGAGCCGGAGCGCGACGGTTTCCGGATCCGCCGGGAAGCGGTGGAGAACGGCATCGTCTGCATGACCTCGCTCGATACCGTTCGGGCGTTGCTGAATATGCTGGAGACGATCAATTTCTCCTCCCAAGCCATGCCTAGCTTGTAAGAGAAGAACATCAGCAAGACAGCGAATAACGCGGCTCCGAAGCGGCTTAAGCCCCTCGGAGCCGCAAGTATGACAGGAGGAGAAATCATGTCGTTGTCATTCGAACAAGCCGCGAATAAACTGATGGTCGCGTTGGACTTTCCCGCGGCGGAGCAGGCCAAAGGGTTGATTCAAACCCTGGAAGGCATCCCGTGTTATATGAAGGTGGGGATGCAGCTATTTTACGCGTCCGGGCCGGATTTCGTTAAAGAGCTGAAGTCCAGGGGATATTCCGTCTTTCTCGATTTGAAAATGCACGATATTCCGAACACGGTAAAAGGCGGTGCCCAAAGCATCACCCGGCTGGGTGTGGATATGTTTAATGTCCATGCGGCGGGAGGGGTAAACATGATGGCTGCGGCGCGGGAAGGGATGCAAGCTGCGTTGGAACAGGATGCATCGCTAAAAAAACCGCTGTTGATCGCCGTTACCCAATTAACCAGCACAAATCAGGAGACCCTGAACCGGGAGATCGGTATCCCGGGAACGGTCGAGCGGTCGGTTCTCGCCTACGCGGCGTTAACCCAAAAGGCGGGATTGGACGGCGTCGTCGCTTCCCCTCTTGAAGTACAAGCCATAAAAGGACAATGCGGCGGGGCGTTTATGACCGTTACGCCGGGGATCAGACCGGCCGGAAGCGAGTCCGGCGACCAGTCCCGAACCCTGACCCCGGGGCAGGCCATCCGCCAGGGAACGGACTATATCGTGGTAGGCCGCCCGATTACGGCGGCGAGTGACCCGCGCAAAGCGGCGGAACAAATTATTGAGGAGATGATGCAAGCATGATCAATACCGAGCAAATAGCGAATGAAATTGCGGGACGCCTGCTGGATATCGGAGCGGTGGCGCTGCGTCCGCATCAACCGTTTACTTGGACTTCGGGTATTAAATCGCCGATCTATTGCGATAACCGGCTGACGATGTCCTATCCCGAAATCCGCGATATGATCGCGGAATCTTTTGCGGCGATCATCCGGGAATCCCACCCGGAAACCGAGGTCATCGCGGGCACCGCCACGGCGGGGATTCCGCATGCGGCGTTCGTGGCCCAGAAGCTCGGCCTGCCTATGGCCTATATCCGCGATAAGGCTAAAGGACACGGCAAGGAGAACCAGATCGAAGGCCTGATTCGGACAGGGCAGAAGGTCATCGTCATCGAAGATTTGATCTCCACGGGCGGCAGTTCCATTAAAGCGGCTCAGGCCGTGCGTGAAGCGGGTGCGGATGCGCTCGGAGTACTGGCGATCTTCAGCTATCAGTTGGACAAAGCGGTTCAGGCTTTTGCCGACGCGGGCATTCCGCTTCAAACGCTATCCAACTACGGCGCGCTGATCGAGGTGGCTGTCCAACGCGGCGAAATCAAATCCGAGGACTTGGCGCTGCTGAAGTCCTGGAGAGAAGATCCCGGCTCATTCGGGAAATAAAAAACCGCAATACAAAAGAGGTTGTTCCGAACCGTCATTCGTTCATGGTGGGGGACAACCTCTTTTGATTATGCGCTTAATTCCCGGGACCTACGATGGCGTCGTATTTCGCCGCATTGCGAAGGGCCGGCCAGATCTCAGGCGTTTCGCCGCCGATATGCCAGAAGGCGAAGCCCGCGATGTCCTTGGACATCGCCAGGCTGTATTTGCTCGTGAGCGAGCGGGTCTCTTCCAGCCAAATCCGGCGCTGGGCGCCCGAGGAGCGGTAGTCGGCCACATATTGGCCGAGTTTGTCGTTCCAGACGGGTTTTGCCCCAAATCGCTTGATTCTTTGGAACTGCTGGGGCAGATTCAAGTCTTCGGATGGAGCCGACGTCCCTGCGCCCCCGTCCATCATCCAGTCCCGGGTAAATAGCGGCAGCGCCAGGATTACCTTGGAGGAGGGAACCTCCTGAAGCAGGTTGTCCAGACCTTTCTCCAGCCAGGGCAGCGAAGCGACGGACCCCGCGCTTCCTCCGCTCCAATGCTCGTCGTAACCCATCATCACAATGTAGTCGGCGATTTTGCCCAATGCTGCGTAATCGTAGGCTTCGGTCCAGTCGGTCTGAAAATCCGGCGACAAGTCTAGGGACAAGACGATGTTGCTCACGTGCAACCGGCGGGCAAGCTCGGCGACAAAGGACGTAAAAGCCTCCCGGTCTTTGGGGGCGACATTTTCAAAGTCGAGGTTGATCCCCTGAACCCCGGTCTGAACCGCCGTATTTGTGATCCGGGTGATAACCTCCGAGGACTTGGTCGTGGAAGTCAACAGAGCATGCGTCGTTGCCTGGTCAAAGCGATTGCCGAAGAGAGGCCACACCTGCTTGCCCTGCTGCTTGGCCCACGCAACGAGAGAAGGCTGACTCTGGATCGAGACGCTGCCGTCCTCGGCCAACAAGAACCACCGGGGCGAAAGCACATTAATGTTGGAATTAAGGACGGACTGTTTGAACTGCGCATCGGTTTGTCCGTATTGCCACCCGATCTGAACGGTAGGCCACGCCGGGGAGGACAACTTCGCTGCCCAGGCCGGATTTTGCAGGAGGCGATCCATGACGGCAGCGATTTCCTGACGTGTCAGGGCCTGTTCCGGGAAAAAATTTCCGCCGTTTCCGTTCATTAGACCGAGCTTCGAAACGGCATAAACTTGAGGACGGGCCCAGACCGCAATGGCGGCATCGTCTTTGTATTTCCCGGCGGTTGGCGAGACGCTGTCGATGGCGATGGCGGTATTCAAAATCCGGCTCAGCCAAACGGCCGTCTCCTGCCGGCTCACCGGCTCCGCGGGCGCAAACCGCCGAGGCCCCTTGCCTGCGGTCAGACCCACTTCGGTGGAAGCTTGGACGCCTTCATAGTACCAGGCGCCGCCAGGGACGTCTTCGTAGGCCGGAATCGGGGAGTCGACGGGTTCCAGACCCAGCAGGCGCTGGAGGATCACGGCAAACTCCGCCCGGGAGATCGGCTCGGTCGGTGAAAACCGGGTGGAGGTGGTGCCGTTCATCAATCCTTTTTCGTACAAGCGGATGATCGCTTCTCTGGCATAACTGGACCCGATGTCGCCGAAAGGCAAATCCTTGCCGTAAACGCGAGGCGGCTGCAAGCTGGTGGTCATCAGGGCGAGCAGGAGAAGGGCGGTTGTTGCGATTTTTATCATAGTGGCCTCTTTTCCAAATCTAGTAGGAATTCTCTTAATACTGTAATACTAGCAAAAACTAATCTATCGATCAGCGCGAAAAATTTGGAAACAAAAATATCAATATCGTAAAAATTCTTGTAACTTTTTGGCATGAATTTTCGTTTATAATGCAGACGTGAAGGATACATAGACCGCAAGGATCCCGCCCGGAGCGTCTAGGGCAGCCAATATTAAACGATGCTAGGAGACCGATACACAATGATGCGATGGCTTCGCAAACCAGTTCATTCCAAAGAAGCTGAAGCGCCGTCCGATGCCCAAGCGTCGGGGGAGACGGAAGCTCCAGCGCAACCGATAATCGATGAATCCGCTAGACATGCGCCGCAGGTTACCGAGGCGAAACCGCCAGCCCGGAACCCGAAGGATGAGGGCCCGGTTTTGATCGTCAGGGAAGTCCACCGTTCTTTTCCGGTGGGAGGCGGAGAGATTCATGTCCTGAAAGGAATTAACATGGAGGTGCGTCCCGGACAGCTCGTCATGCTGAAAGGAAGATCGGGTTCGGGGAAAACAACGCTGCTGAATATGCTGGGCGGTCTCGATCAGCCGTCCACCGGCGAGATTCTGTTCAGGGGTCAACAGCTTCATCTGCTGAACGACGACAAGCGCACGCTGCTAAGGCGCAACCAGATCGGCTTTATTTTTCAGGCATACGCTTTGCTGCCGCTTTTGTCAGCCTGGGAGAATGTCGAACTCTCGCTGCGGATGGCCGGCGTCCCCCAGTCCGAATGGAAGAAGCGCGTAACGCATTGCCTGGAGCTTGTAGGCTTGGGCAAGCGGATGTTCCACCGGCCGTTTGAGCTTTCCGGGGGGGAACAGCAGCGCGTGGCGATCGCCAAGGCGATTGCGCACCGACCTCAATTGCTGTTGGCGGATGAACCGACAGCGAATCTGGACTCGCAAATGGGAGCCCAGGTCATGTCCGTATTTAAGAACATTATACATACGGAGCAAATGACGATTTGTATGACTACTCACGATCCTACAATCTTGGAGGTAGCGGACCATGTTTACGAAATGGTGGATGGAAGATTTATCAACTAGGAAGAGAAGGATCGGCCGCACGCTGGGAATTATGGCGCTCTGTGTCGGTTTTGTCGTTTCTACGGGCTGCGGCCTGCTTCCTAACGAAGAAGAGGAAGAGGTACTACAGGTCATTACGCCTCCGACAATTTCGAAGAAACCGGAATACGTCGTGCGTACCGAACCGATCGAGCTTACGGTGAGCGCCGTCGGCAAGTTGATGAGCCAGCGGGAAGAGCCGCTTTATTTCACGGAGGACGGGCTGCACATCAAAGAGGTTAAGGTCAAACCCGGCGACAAGGTGAAGAAAGGCGATGTGCTCATCCAATTGGACGTGGAGCAATTGCAGAGGGATCTGCGCAAGAAGCGCCTCGATTTCCGCCAGCAGGAACTGACCATGAAGGAGACGCTGCGGACAAAGGATGAAATGACTGAAGTTGACTTTGAAAAGGCGGCCATCGTCTTTGAGGAACAGCGGCAGGAGCTTGCCGATCTCGAGAAAAAAATCGCCGACGGTACCCTGAGAGCCCCGTTTACGGGAACGATCGTCTCGATCAGCGCGAAGAAGGGCGCCACGACAAAGGAATATGAATCCCTCGGGATTATTTCGGACACCTCTTCGTTAGTCGTGGCCGCTTCTTTCTCCAAAGAAGATTTGGAGAAGATCTCCGTCGGCATGAAAGCCAAGGTGGATATCAACTCGGCCGGCGTCTTTGACGGCAGAGTCAAAGTGATGCCGGTGAATACGGGTTCCGAGAATAACGGAAACAACGGCAATAACGACGGCAACTCGCCACCGGAGAAGGATTCGATCGACAAGTATTTGATCGTCCAGCTCGATAAATGGCCGAAGGACGTTGAGCGCGGCCGCCAGCTCAGCGTAACAATCGTAACGCAGCGGAAGGAAAACGCGGTTCTGATTCCGATTTCCGCCCTTCGCTCTATCGGTTCCCGTACGTATGTTCAGGTCATCGAGAAGGATGGAACGAAGCGTGAAGCCGATGTGCAAGTTGGGATGCAAACCCCGACGGACTACGAAATTCTTAAAGGGCTTACGCCGGGGCAGAAAGTAGTGGGTCGCTAATGGGTCTTCCTTTACTGCGTCTGCTGTTCCGCAAAATGTGGAACACCAAATGGCTTACCCTCAGCACCCTGCTCGGTCTGGTTGTTGCGGTCTCGTTTACGGTGAGCATTCCGATGTACTCGGACGGCTCGCTGAAGCGGGTCGTCTCCAGCACGTTGAAAGCGGAGAGCGAGGGATTGCCTGCGGGTTCCCTGGTTATGAGCTATCAAGCTGCGGGTGGCGCCAAAACGGATTTGGCCGGGCTTGAAGCGGTAACCAAGTATATTGTCGAGGATATTCCGAAGGCCATCGGCTTCCCGCACCAAAGTTATGTCAATAACCGGTCCATCCGGGGGACCGAGGTCTATCCCGAGGATCCGACCAAAGTCGATGCCAGCCGGACGAGAACGATGGGTCTCTCTTCGATGAGCGGTTTAAAGGACCATATCTCGGTGACGAGCGGTCAGATGTTTTCGGATCAAACGAACGGCAATGTCATAGAGGCGATGATGCTGGAAGAGGGGATGTACCGTCAGGACTTGCATGTGGGCGATGTGATGGAATATCCCGTCACCAGCGGAGCCAATGTGACTCTGAAGGTGAAGATCGTCGGGGTTTTCCAGCCGCTTAACGATACCGATGCCTATTGGTATCAAGGTATGGACGGGATGATGAATACGTTCTATGTCAGCGAGAAGGCGTTCAATGATGGTCTTCTGAAGCAGTTGAACATTCCGATTTACAGTTCCAGTTGGTATTACGCTTTTGATTTGCGGGAGATCAAGACCGGTCAAATCGGACCCTTGTCCAGTACGCTGGATCGTCTGAATATCGAGTTGTACCAGAAGCTGAAGGATACCAAAGTGGACATCTCATTCGGCAACCTGCTGGATGATTTCCGCAAGCAAAGCTTGCAAATGCAGACGCTATTGTTCACGCTGGCGGCGCCGATGATCGCCATGGTCTTTTATTTTATCGTGATGAACGCCCGCCAGTCCCTGGATAAGCAGCAGAGCGACATCGCCGTGCTGCGAAGCCGGGGGGCTTCAACAAGGCAGATTGTATTTATCTATCTGCTGGAAGGAATTCTCCTTGGAGTGATTTCGCTGGTTGCCGGCCCGTTGCTGGGGTGGTTTATGTCCAAGAGTATCGGCTCCGCCGACGGCTTTTTGGCTTTCGTCAACCGGAAATCGATTCCGGTCGGTTTCAATTTTGACGCGCTCGCATTGGGGGCAGCCGCTGTCATTATTGCGATCCTGGCAACGCTTTTACCGGCGATTTCTTATGCCCGGGCTTCAATCGTCAATGCGAAGCGGAAACAGGCTCGCTCCGACCGACGTCCGGGATGGCAGCGTTGGTTCATCGATATCTTGCTTATGGGCGTGGCCGCGTACGGCTATTATCTGTTCTATGAACGGCAGATGCTCACATTCCAGACCGGAATGACCACGGATGAGCTGCAGGTGCAGCCGTTCCTGTTCTTTGTCCCGGCGCTGGCGATCTTCTCGATCGGCCTGTTCTTCCTGCGGGTCTTCCCGTGGATTCTTAAACTGATTGGCTGGCTCGGCAAGAAATGGCTGCCCGTGCCGTATTATTTGAGTTTGACGCAGTTGTCTCGTTCCGCTTCTTCTTACTATCCGCTGATGATTTTGCTCGTCCTGACGCTCGGGCTCGGGGTTTATAATGCCTCGGCCGCGCGGACGATCGATCTCAATTCTACGGAGCGTACCCTTTACAAATACGGTGCCGACGTAGTCATGCAGACCGTCTGGGAAGCGACGCCCGAGCTGTCGAAGAAACCGCCGAGCAAATCCGGACAGGGTCAAGGCGGTTCCGGAGGCGTGGGCGGTGGAGGTCAAGGCGGAGGCCAGGGGGGTCCCGGTGGCGGTTCTGGCGGAGGACAGCAACCTCCGGCCAAAATGGTTTATTCCTCGGAGCCTCCGTTTGAAGTGTTCCGCCAGCTTGAGGGCGTGGAGCATGCCGCGCGCGTGCTGCAAACGAAAGGAAATATCATTATTTCCGGCCGCTCGGCCGGGCAGGGAAATATCATGGGGATCGACAACGTTGATTTTGCCAAGGTCGCCTGGTTCCGAAACGACTTGTTTCCGGCACATCCTTATCAATATTTGAATTTATTGGGAATGAACGAGAGCGCCGCTCTGATTCCGTCCAATCTGGCGGAGAAATTCAAACTGAAGGTCGGCGATGTTTTCACGGTATCCATGGGAGAAGCTACCATCGAATTTGCGGTTTACGGGATCCTTCCGTACTGGCCGAGTCAGTATCCGGATGAAAAGCCGTTTGTTATCGCCAATCTGGATTACATTTATGATCAGTCGCCGCTTATTCCGTATGAAGTGTGGCTGAAGATGAAACCCGGCGCAAAGGTCGCTCCGCTCATTACCAAACTGGCGGAGAAAAATGTTGACCTTTACTCCGTAAAGGATGTGCGGAGCGAGCTCGCTGCGCAGAGCAAGCATCCGACCCGGGGCGGGGTGTTCGGGATTCTGAGTTTGGGCTTTATGGTATCGGTCATCGTTTCGCTGATCGGTTATGTATTGTACTGGTTCTTCAATTTGTCGGGCCGGGTCGTACAATTTGGAATTTTGCGCGCGATGGGGTTGTCGCGCAAGCAGCTCACCTTTATGCTGCTGACCGAACAAATTTTGACCGCGGGTCTATCCATCGTGCTTGGGATTGTGATCGGGAAAGTCGCCGGTCAACTGTATCTTCCGTTCTTGCAAACGACGGATAATGTCACGACGCAGGTGCCGCCTTTCCGCATCATCTTCAATTCCTCGGATACGCTGAAACTTTATGTGGTTGTCCTGGTGATGCTGATTATGGGAGCCGGGCTGTTGTTCTGGCAAATCCGGCGGCTGCGTGTTCATCAGGCCGTGAAGATGGGAGAGGAGCGGTAAGATGAGTATGATCCATTGCGAGGGCTTGGTTAAAATTTTTAAATCCGAAGACATCGAGGTCGTCGCACTCCAGGGCCTGAATTTAACGGTCGAGGAAGGCGAGATGATGGCGATTATCGGAAATAGCGGCAGCGGGAAATCGACGCTGCTCAATATGCTCGGCGGCCTCGACCGTCCGTCCGCGGGCCAGGTTCATGTCGGGGGATGGGATCTGTTAAAGATCTCGGACGATCAATTGGTAGAATACAAACGAAAGACGGTAGGTTTCGTTTGGCAGAACAACGCCAGAAACTTGCTGCCTTACTTGACGGCTCTGGAAAATGTAGAAATGCCGATGCTGCTGACCGGAAAGCTGGATCGGGCTTATGCCAAACAGCTATTGGAATGGGTGGGGTTGAAAGATCGGATGCACAACAAGCTCCACCAGCTTTCCGGCGGGGAACAGCAGCGCGTGGCGATCGCGATCTCGCTTTCCAACCGTCCGAAGATGCTGCTTGCCGACGAACCTACGGGTTCAGTCGACACGGCGACTTCGGATAAGATCATGGACATTTTTCGAAAAGTCAATAAAGAACTGGGCATTACGATTGTTATCGTAACCCACGACTTGACCCTCGCCGGAAAAGTAGACCGGGTTGTTGCGATCCGCGACGGGTTGACGAGTACGGAATTTGTGAAGCGGAATCCGAATCTGGATCTGGCAGCCGGGGAAGCCGGATTCGGGGGCGGAGGCTTACAGGAAGTTCATGAAGCGTTTGTGGTCGTCGACAGGGTCGGCCGGCTGCAGGTGCCTAAGGAGTATTTGGAAGCCGTAGGCATCGGCGGACGCGCAAGTATGGAGTTTGACGGCGAGAAGATCGTAATCACGGCGCCGAAACCACTGGAGGGGGACAGTCATGAATAAGAGCAAATTCGGAAAGTTGAGAAAGACTCTTTCGGTTGCACTGGTTGCGACATTGGCATTGGGGCTTTTGGCCGGCTGCAACGGGGGCAAGGCAGCGACGAAGAAAGAAGAAAAAGTGCTGCGTATCGGCATGCTGTACGGAAGCTCGGACGATTCCTGGTTCCGTCAGCAATACACGGATATTTTCGAATATACCAATCCGAATATAAAAATCGAGATCGTGACTGCGAACAGTAACAGCCGTTATGGCAACGGCACGGAGCAGGAGCAGCAGCCGGATCCATTAGAGAGCATGAAGAAGATCATGACCGGCAGCAACCCGGTGGATGTCGTCGTTACGGACACGGGAACCCTGAAACAGTTGATTGATGAAAATTTGGTAAAGTCACTGGAGCCGATGATTCAAGAGGATAAATTCGATACGAGCGATTTCGTCCCAGCCGTCATTGACGGCATCAAGGACATCGGTGGCGGCACTCTTTACGCGTTAACCCCATCGTTCAGTTCGTCGGCTCTTTTTTACAACAAAAAGTTGTTTGCCGATGCCGGGGTAGAGCCTCCTACGGACAAATCGACCTGGGAGGATATCTTTAATAAAGCCAGTCGGGTTGCGAAAGGCGAGGGAAAGGATCGCGTATACGGCTTCTCCTTCAATCGCTATAGAGGCCAAGATCCGTTCTGGGATATGCAGTATACCTACATGAGCGGTCTTCAACTGAAAACTTTTGATGACAAAGCGGAAACGATGACCGTCAACTCTCCGCAGTGGGCCAAGGTATGGGAGACGATCAGCAAACTGGCCAAGGAAAAAATCATGCCGGACAGTTCCAGTTACGACCCGAACGAGCCTTGGACTCCGCTCAGCGACGACCTGTTCTTATCCGGAAAAGTGGCGATGACCATCGAGGGCAATTATTATATCGACGAATTGGCTGATGCGAACAATAATGCCGCCAAAATCAAAAACTTCAAGCCGGTGGACTGGGATGTGGTCACGATCCCTGTTCATCCCGAAAAGCCGGACGTAGGGGGCAACATTAATCTGACCAATACGTTCTCGATCAACACGAATGCTCCGAATGCGGAAGCCGCCTGGGACTTTCTCAGGTTCATTAACGGGGAAGAATTCGCGAAGCTGAAATCCCGGAGCAATACGTCCGAGATGGTGGCCCGCAAATCTTATATCCAGCCTAGACAGGGATTATCCTATAATATTCAGGCGTTCTATTTGCTTAAACCGGTCCCGCCTATCAATGCAAAAACCGATAAATTGATGATGGAGAAACCGGGACTTTACAATGTGACATCCATTGGAAGAACCTACTTCCAGCAAGTTATGGAAAACAAGAAAACACCGGAGGAGGCGCTCAAGGAATGGGCGGAGAAGGGGAACAAGATGCTCCAGGAAATCAAGCTCAATCCTAAGACGCAGTTCCAGGAAGACGGTACGCCATTCGTTCCGGAGGAAGCTCCGCAAGGCTGACCTTTTCAAGCTCATGGCCGCCCTTAAAAAGGGCGGCTTTTTTTGTCCGAAATTGGGTAATCTATAGGTAAGACAGGAAGGATCATCATACAAGGAAAGGAGTCAAACGGGAATGCGCTGGGTGTATTTTAACAAGCTGTACAGAACAAAATTTCAAGCGGGCTGCCTTGCCCGAAGATTGGAACATGACGGTTGGATTTACGGATTCGATGAAATGCGGGCCATTGAAATTTTCAGGTCGCGAAAAGGAAAATATGGGGTAAGATTTATTCCGTAACCCTTGACTTGGAGTGAGTTAATCGTGTATACTATTGATTGTCGCTATTTACTGACGCGGGGTGGAGCAGCCCGGTAGCTCGTCGGGCTCATAACCCGAAGGCCGCAGGTTCAAATCCTGCCCCCGCAATCTAATTTGTTTGTTTGGAATGCGGGCCCTTAGCTCAGTTGGTTAGAGCGGTCGGCTCATAACCGATTGGTCACAGGTTCGAGTCCTGTAGGGCCCATATGTGAAACCCCTTGCCTAGCAAGGGGTTTTTGCTATTTTAGAGAATGATAGCCCCGGGCAATGCGGATCGAATTTACATCGCTCGGGGAGCGGCTTGTATGTTAGTGTATGCTCTTCTTTTCCATGCTTCCGCCCAGCACATCAGCTACATTTTGAATCGAGATAAACGCCTTCGGGTCGATTTCCTGGACGACGGCTTTGAGCTTGGCCACTTCCAGCCGTGTGATCACGCAATAGATCATTTGGGTGTCTTCCTTAGAGAATCCTCCTTTGGCGTACAGCAGTGTGGTTGCGCGGCCCAGGCGGGCCAGTATGGCTTCGGATATTTCCTCAAACTGACCCGATATGATGGTGACGGATTTGGACTCATCGAGACCCTGCACCACAACGTCCATCACTTTGGCCGCAATATAGAAGGCAAAGATGGAGTACATTGCGGAATCGGCGCCAAATACAAACCCGGCGATCGTAAAGATAAAAATATTGATAATCATGATAATCTGGCCAACCGGAAGACGTAATTTCTTGGACAGCAGAATCGCTACGATTTCCGAACCGTCCAGTGCGCCTCCAAAGCGGATTACGAGGCCTACCCCGGCGCCCAAAATCAGACCGCCAAACAGAACGGCGAGAATTTTCTCTTCCGTAAAAGAATCGACATCGTGCAAATAAGCGGTAGTCAACGACAGCAGGGTAATCCCGTAAAGTGTGGAGATCACGAAGGTTTTGCCAATTTGCTTATAACCGAAAATCAGAAAGGGAAGGTTAATCAGGAAAATAAATATCCCCAGGGGAATCGGCGTTATTTTGGACAGAACGATGGAAATCCCGGTGATGCCGCCGTCGATAATTTCGTTCGGTACGAGAAACATTTCAAGGGCCACGGCCATGAGAATGGCGCCGATGGAGATGAAGAAAAATCGTTTCAATATCGTGGCGATGGTCAATTTGCGGTGTTCTTTGGGCATGTTACCACTCCTCTTTCTAAGTTTAACGTTCTGAGAGATGTCTCATTTTCGAGGCCGGGTTGACTCTTTCCGGTTCGGAGGAGATCTCAAATTCGGCCTGCAGTTCCTTCAAGATCATATCCGTGGCCGACATCTGTCCCCGCAGAAAATCCGATATTTCTTTATAGTCGCTTTCGTCCAGTTGGGACTTTAGTGTTTCTTTACGTTGTCGTAATCTTTCCACAAAATGTTCGATTTTTGATTTGCGGAACGTCTCGGCCATGTGTCAAACCCACCCTTTCGTTAATAATTGTATACATATGTATACATTATACCTCATTGCATCGGGTGAAGCCAGGTGATGGATGACCTTTCTGCATCAAAACTGCTTAGCTTCGGGGGAGAGTAACTTTTTGGTGCTCCGATGCGTTAAAAGTAATGGGTTGTTTATAAGTAGAAAAGGTGGGAGCGGTTAAGATGAATTATTGGAAAAAAGGACTGGTTATCGGGATTACGGCTTGTTCGCTGCTTGCGGGGAACCTTTCGGCATATGCGCAATCGGCGACAAACGTAACAAGTGTTTATATCAACGGAAATCCGGAATGGGAGGCCATTCAGCAGCAAAACCGGACCTATGTCCCGCTTGCGGTTCTGAAAGATCCGGCCTGGAGCATCCGCTATGAAGCTAAAACGAAAACGGTGGTTATCTCAAGTCCGGTGCAAAAAAAGACGATCCGGTTAAAACAGGGAAATAAGAGCGCCGAGGTGAACGGCAAAGCGAAGGCGTTGGAAGAGGGCGTGATCATGAAAGACGGACGCACTTACTTGCCGCTCCGCTTTGTTTCGGAAGAACTAAACGCGTATGTCGGCTACAATAAAGAGCAGAATCGCGTGGTGATTCGGACGCCGGAAGGGCAACGTGATTACGAGACTCTTATGGGCGGGGATCTGACGAAAGCCCGTGAAATTGTCGTCGGTCTGCAGCTCGTGTACGATAAGAACGACAAGGAGCTGCCCGTCACCGGGGAAGGATTCACAATGACGCATACGTTCCCAAAAGGGGAAGCGCTGCGTCTGCTGAGGGACTACAAAGACATGACCTGGTATGCGGAAGTGAATGAAGAAGGCTTGCTGACGGTGAAGTGGCAGAAGAGTTCTGGCGACAAGAGAGAAGCGGGTGTTCCCCCCAAGCCATTTAAAGAAGCGGTATTTTTCAGCGAAAACTTTATGGCGGAACTGTTGATGTACGGAACGGTCGACAAAGCGGGAGTCTACGAGGAAGCCGGGAGACTTGACCAGGGGGAAGCCGGGCCGTATCAGCACGCCCGTATCGTTCCGGTCGAGGGAGAAGAAAGAACCGATGCGAAACAATAACAACATGACAGACAAGGAGTATTTTGATGAATGCGGTTGAAGCCATAATTCTAAATTTCGAAGAAATCAGACGTCGGAGCATTAAAGTTTGGGAGAGTGTACCGGCAGATAAGCTGGAATGGAAGCCGGACCCGGAAGCCATGAGTATCAAGGAGATGATCCGTCATGTTTTGGACAGCGAGCACTACTATCATTTGGCCTTGCTGAACGGGGGAAGCCTGCTGTCCTACGATTCTCCCTATGACAACCGGGAATTCACGACGGTTCGTGAAGAACTAGCCGTTGCGGCCCCTTATCGGGAGAAATTTTTGGCGACCGTGAAATCCTATGCGGCGGAAGACTTGACGAATTTGAAAATTGACCGGAGCGATGTCGGCTATGTTCGTTCTCTTGGCGATATGCTGATGCGCATCGCTTATCACGAAGCGGTTCACACCGGTCAACTGCTGGATTACTTAAGGACGGCGGGGATCGCGCGGCCAAGGGTATGGGATTAATGGGGCATAAGCCCCCTTTTATTGGCGAATGTGTACGCTCGTACCGATAGGCACCAGACCGGCTAATTCAACGACATCCTGATTGTACATACGAATACAGCCATGGGAAACCTGCTTTCCGATGGAGGAAGGGTTATTGGTTCCATGGATGCCGTAATGGGGTCTCGACAATCCCATCCAATAGGCTCCGAAGGGACCGCCGGGGTTTGGCGCCTTGTTAACGATCGTATAGTAGCCTTCGGGCGTTTGCGTCAGCATGGTGCCGATCCCGACCGGAAAGCCGCGAACCACCTTGTTCTGATCAAGCAGATACAACATTCGATCGGACAAATCCACAATGATGCGGTAATTCGGCATTCCTTTGCTCACCCCCTTTTTTGAATCAGTGTATGGGAGGATGGCGGAGCGGGTTTGGGCCGACGACTACATTATTTAAGGGGAGAAGAAAAGATATGGTATTGAGTCGGTCTATTATTCCGTATCAGAATCATCATCATGATCGCTTGGCGGAAATTTGGCTGCGGGCGGTGCGTGAGACGCACACATTTTTAACGGAAGAAGACATTTTTTTCTACTATGATATTGTCCGCGGTGGAGTGCTGAACGAAGTTGAGATTTGGGTAGGCCTGGACGAGCGCGAGCAGCCTGTCGGCTTTATCGGTCTGGATGGCCTTCATATTGAAATGCTGTTTATCGATCCTTCCTATCACAATAAGGGATGGGGGACCCGGCTTATCCGGCATGTCGAGAATTTGAAGGGCAGCCGGCTTACGGTGGATGTGAATGAGCAGAATCCGGGAGCATGCACATTTTATAAAAGGCACGGCTTCGTCCAAATCGGACGTTCCGAGCGGGATGGTTCGGACAGACCTTTTCCGCTGCTCCATATGGAATTAAGAAGATAACAAGTATTGCCCAATGAAACTGCCGAGAAGGCAGTTTTTTTATAGTTGAAACTCGTTATATAAGTTTTATATAGCATCTAACGTATCTCGGGAGCGAGTTGCCATAGGCATTTAAGCCGGCAACCCGCTCTTTTGCATATAAGAATAATCAAGGGGAAAGGTACAAATGATGACTGTAATCGATTGTTATTAAGCCATAGGAGATGATCGCGATGCCAATGGAAACCGGAAGACTTGGAGCTCACGAAGCATTGGAGGTTCACGAGATGCTGAATTTCAAGACACTCTGTGCGGCGAAATCGAAGCTGCTGCAAGGGCTTGTTTTCGACCAGGAGCTCAAGGATCTCATGGAAAAGGACGTGCAGCAATCGCTGCAGGACATTTCCAACCTGCAAATGCTGTATCAAAACGCTTCTTTTCAGACGGCGATCCCGGAATTCCGTCCCACCCCCATTTTGGATAAAGGTGACTTAAGATGAAAACAAACCCGATGAATTTACCCTCAATGGACACGCTGGACCCTATCAATGCATTGAATATGCCGGAAACATCAGATATGACACTGGCGATGGATTTTTTGATGCGGGCGAAGGAAGGGGTTCGCAACACGGCGGCCGCCCTTACGGAATCCGTCGTCCCGCAAACGCGGGTTTTGCTGCGGAGTCAGCTGCATCAAGCGATTCAGATGCACCAGGAAATCACGGAACTGATGGTGCGAAAAAAGTGGTTCCATCCCCATGATCTTCAGGAGCAGTATCAACTGGATCAACTTTCGGCTCACAAAACGGTACAAATCGCCCAAATGAAGCTGTATCCGGACGATACACGCCGTATCGGCATGTTTGATCGTACTCCGGATGAGCATAAGAAGGAGAGTCAAGCATGAAAGCCGTAACGTATCAAGGATTGAAAAATGTGGTTGTAAAAGAAGTGCCCGACCCCAAGATCGAAAAGCCGGACGACATGATCGTGCGGATGACCACTACGGCAATCTGCGGCTCGGATCTTCATCTGCTCCATGGCATAATTCCCAATCTCGGTGAAGATTACATTATCGGACATGAGCCGATGGGCATTGTGGAAGAGGTGGGCCCGGATGTTACTCAGTTGAAAAAAGGCGACAGGGTCGTGATCCCGTTCAATATCAGCTGTGGGGAATGTTTTTACTGTAAAAACCAATTGGAGAGCCAATGCGACAACTCCAACGAGAACGGGGAGGTGGGCGCGTATTTCGGTTATTCCGGGAATACCGGCGGCTACCCGGGCGGACAAGCGGAATACCTGCGGGTCCCGTTCGCCAACTTTACGCATTTTAAAATTCCGGAAAGCTGTGAGCACCCGGATGAAAAGCTCTGCCTCATTGCGGACGTGATGACAACGGCTTATTGGAGTGTGGATAATGCCGGCGTAAAGGATGGGGACACTGTCATTGTTCTGGGCTGCGGCCCGGTAGGTTTGCTGGTCCAGAAAATCTGCTGGCTAAAAGGCGCAAAACGGGTGATTGCCGTCGATTATATCGATTACCGCCTTCGTCACGCCAAGAAGAATAATCACGTAGAGATCGTCAACGCCGGGGAACAGGATAATCCCGGGGGCTATCTTAAGGAGCTTACCAAGGGGGGCGCCGACGTGGTCATCGATTGTACCGGAATGAGCGGAAAAATGACCCCGATGGAGTCCCTGGCTTCCGGATTGAAGCTCCACGGCGGTGCGATGGGGGGGATCATCATAGCTTCCCAAGCTGTCAGAAAAGGCGGGACGATTCAAATTACCGGCGTTTATGGCGGCCGGTATAACGCATTCCCGCTGGGGGATATTTTTCAACGGAATATCAATCTAAGGACAGGGCAAGCGCCGGTTATCCACTATATGCCCTATATGTATGAGTTGATCGACACGGGCAAAGTAGATCCGGGCGATATCATCACCCATGTCATCCCGCTGAGCGAGGCCAAGAGGGGCTATGAGATTTTTGATACGAAGACGGACGATTGCATCAAAGTCATGTTGAAGCCTTGAGTTTGAATGGAGGGACACGAGAGAATGAGTTACGCGCTGCACGAAACACTGGAGGTTCATGAACTGGCCGCTTTCAAAACGGTTTGTATGACGAAATCGAAAACGATGCAAGGACTGGTGTCGGATGAAGAACTGAAGCGGATTCTTAAGGAAGATGTCGCTGTCTCGACCAGGCAGCTGCAGGAGCTGGAAGCGGTCCTTAAGCGGGCCGCACACTAAGGAGGAGTGCGCATTGAACATCTTGTTGGAATACTTCACCGGAATGAAATCGCTGACGGATCAAATCATCGCGATGGACCTCCTGATCTCGGCCAAGAGCGGGGTCAGAAACTATGCGATGGCACTGACCGAAGCAGGGACACCGGAGGTTAAGGAGATGCTGAGCAAGCAGTTGGAGGAAGCCATCGATATGCATGAGCGTATTTCGTTGTACTTGATGGAACGAGGTTGGTACCATCCCTGGAACGTCGGCGAGCAAATCGGGCTCGATGTGCAGAATATCGAAACGGCTATGAAGGTGCCCAGCCTGGGCTAATTTCGTAAAAAAACACCGGCTTAACCGGAACTTCTCCGGTTTAAGCGGTGTTTTTGCCATCGATTAGGCATTCAGGTCATACAGGCCCGGACTGTGTTCGTTCGGCAATTCGGGCAGAATCGGAAGCGGATAGCCCTCCGGCGGGTTCGAGACCTCCAACGTTCCACCGTTTCGGCTAGGTGTCTGGCCGCTGAAAATTTCGCCGATCCGGGTCGGGTCGAGCCGGAAGTTGAACTGGGCGTTATGGAAACCCATATCGACGTATTTGCGGCACTCCGGATACTTGTTGATGTCATAGTTCGGCACGGGGAACAGCTTCCCCCAATTGACGCCGAGCGTCTCCAGCGCCTTGGCAAACGCGTTTTGGTGCGCATTGTCACGGACGATCAGAAAGGCCAGCGTTTCGCGGAACGTTTTGTTGGAGCTCATCTCGTAGATCCGGGATTTTTGCAGCACGCCGGTCGATTCCAGCACCAGGTTATCCAGCAGATCGCTGATCAGGTTCCCGTGGCTGTAAACATAGTTCCCGTTCCAGGGATTGCCTGCGGCATCGACCGGAAGCGAGCTTTGGGCCCCCATGATGAAATGATGCGGGTTGGCATGCCTGACCGCCTCATCCAGCGGAGCACCATCGGCTCCCGCGTTACCGGGCATCGGTTCGCCCGAGCCGGTTAGCAGTTGATTAATCGTGTGCTGGACCAGTTCGACGTGGCTGATCTCTTCCAGAAATACCCCGCGGATCAAATCGCGAAATTGCGTGGCGTTCCCGCGGAAGTTATTGCTTTGGAAGAAAAACTGCATCATCGTGCGCATTTCGCCGAAACGCCCGCCAAGCGTCTCCTGAATGACCTTGGCCGCCTCCGGGTCCGGTTTGTCCGGTACGATAATGTTAATTAAATCCTCTTTATAGAAATACATTCGGCACCTCCTCAAATTTACAGGGTCGACAGCGAAACTGAAGCTTCCATAGTTTGCTTCTTTCTCTAGGACTTATGCGAAAAATACTTTTGACCATATTGCCCTGCCTATCGTTTCTTTATCATCAATGCCTACCATCTTTGCATAAAGGGGGCGGTTTCCGGGAAACTTACGAAACGTAGCTACTATAACCCAGGAGGTGCATCCTTTTGAAAAAGAGCTTGAAAACCTTGCTCGTAACCGCGTTGATTTCCAGCGCGTTCGCTTTGCCTGCTTCGGCTTACGGTACAACAGGCAGCGGTGCCGGCGGTATGACCGGAACCGGCGGGGGCAATATGACCGACAATACGACGGGCAATTATTCGACAAGAGGCAATTACTCGACGAATAATGTCCGGGCCAATGCCGCCAATGACAACGATGGCGTGGATTGGGGCTGGCTCGGTCTGCTCGGCCTGCTTGGCTTGGCAGGTATGCGCAGAAGAGAAACCGACCGCCGCTAATCCGTTTGGAGCATCCGGCAGAAAAGGTCTCCTTGGAGGCCTTTTTTTGCTGGCACAAAAAAAGAGCACCTCAATTAAGAGGAGCTCTTCGTCACTTCAAATAATGCCGAGGACCGGGCTCGAACCGGTACGGTAGTCACCTACCGCAGGATTTTAAGTCCTGTGCGTCTGCCAATTCCGCCACCCCGGCAGGGAAATGCGGGAAAAATCCCGTAGATATGATTATATACGCCTTTGCCTGGAGATTCAACCCCTTTTTTTATTCGTAGTGGAGCCTGGCCTCCTGGTCCGCTTAATTTTCTCCGCTATGTTTCATAACGGAATTTTCAGGGTAACTTGCGTTCCTTCGCCGACCACACTATGGATGGTCAGTCCGTACGGTTCACCGTACATGAGAACCGCCCGATCATGGACATTTTTAAGACCGTAACCTTTGGATGGAGATTGAAGTAAATGAACCAGCCGTTCGGACTCCACTCCAATCCCGTTGTCAGTCACCTGAAATACAATGCTCTGTTCTTCTTTACTGACCGAGAGAGAGAGCGTCCCGTCACCGTCTCCACGATTTTCGATACCGTGTATGATGGCATTTTCGACTAAAGGCTGGAGCATCAAATTGGGCATACGGCAAGAAAGCAGGGACTCCTCAATCCGGTACTCCACTTTGAAATTGTGGTTGTGCATGATTAACTGAATATGAATATAAGATTGCACATTCCGTATTTCGTCCGAAACCGTGATCAGATTCTGTCCTTTATTAAGGGTGGTCCGATAAAAAGTCGATAAGAGCTGTGCCATCTCACTAATATCCGTCGCGTGGATCCGCAGTGCCCTCCAATTGATGATCGAGAGGGAGTTGTACAGGAAATGAGGGTTGATCTGCGCCTGTAGAGCCTTCATCTCGGCTTCCTTGCGAGCGATTTCCCCCACATACATGGTATCGATCAGGTTTTTGGTATTATCTACCATATTTCCAAATCCGCGGATCAAATCGCCAATCTCATCTTTGGAATCGCTGGAGAAGACTTTAATGTCCAAATTGCCTTCGCCGATCAGCTTCATGCTTTTGTGCAGACGGTGAATCGGCAACATAATCCTCCGGGAAAAGAGCGTGCCCGCCACAACAACGGCCGCGATACAGGCCGTAATCATGAACAGAACAATCAAGGCAATCCACCATGCGGACTTTGTAATCAGACGGGTCGGCTTATATAAATAGACGTTCCATCCCGCAAGCGGGACAGCGGAAGACAACACGGTGTAGTCCCCTTCATTCCGAGGCAACGCCATGCCGACCGGAATGTTCGGATTCGCTCCTTTTGAGGAATAAACGGTGTTTCCGCTGGAGTCCGTTACGATAATTTCGGCGCCATGGGCTTGAAGGGGCTCGAAATTTTTAAATAGCTGATCGTAGTTAACCCGGGCAAACAGAATGTTGTTTTTGGGATTTCTATGTTTCGTGCTGAGGATTCTGCGGGCGCAGTACAGGTTGTTCTCCCGGGCAAACCAGAGAACATCCACTGATTTTATCACCTTCGGGTACCAGGATGTCCGGCTAATTTCCTCAATCGGAATGACGGTGTTTCCGTGTTGGGGCAAATTGCTCCCTGTATACAGCGTGATTTGCTCCACTCCGGGATTCAAGTAACGGGCGGTATAGAAGTTTTGATCGATGACATGGGTCAATTGATCATACATTTCGTATTCGCTGGTATAAGTGTTGTTGGCGGCATTTGTAATCTCTTGATTGAAGCTTAAAAAGTTCATTAGTTTATTGTAAACATCCAATTGATTGTTCACGGCCGACACAATTTGCGTTAAGGAGGCGTTCAGATCGGCTTTGGATTGCTGGACCAAGAGTGACCTGGTTGCGGCGAAACAGAAACTTCCGAGCATGATGACGGGAATCATACTCACTAGTAAAAAAGAGAGCAATATTTTGGTTTGAAATCGGAAATCGCCGATTCTTCGTTTAAAAGTCCGCCATATCCGCATGCTATTTCTCTCCCCGACCTGACATCACCCATGATTCGACTGGCGGAATTTCTCGGGGGTTTGCCCGAAAAAATCCCTGAAATTTTGGCAAAAGTAAGAGACGTTTTGGAATCCCACTTGATAGCAGATGTCCGATACTTTTAGATGGGACTGCAGCAGCAAGTCTTTCGCTATTTTCATCCGCACGTGTTTTATATACTTGTTTAATCCGTATCCCGTATGTTTCTTAAACATCGAACTTAAATAATGGGGAGACAGATGGACTCTTGCCGCAAGAAGTTCCAGACTCAAATCCTCACCATAGTGCTCCTCGATGTATTGCTTTACAAAGGCAATATCTCGATGTAAAAATTCCGAACAGATGTATTGTTGTTCAAGACGAGCAATGGCCTCGAATAGGATCACTTTGATCTCCTTTAACTCGTCCGCTTTGTACAGTTTTTCGATTTCCCGGCTTAACTCCGTTTCGGGGATAGGCGCGGAAGAAGTCATAATGTCCTGATACAGCGAGCTAAACATGTACTTGACATACAACTTCGAGAGTTGGAGCTGTTTCGCATATTTTTGGTAAAGTAATTCCGTGTTGGCTCTGACACCAAAAAAATCCCTGTCCGTCAAATCCCGGCGGATTTGGTTCAATAAATCATGATCCGAGAGTTCGGGCAGCCGATCATCGGAAACATAGAAATCAGTCTTGGCATCAAACACGAAATAATCCGGCGAGAAGAAGCGGTACTCCATCAGTTGGTCTAACTGAATCAAACAGGCCGACAACTCCGATAAATGGATGACTTCGTCATGAATAGCGAGATAGCAGCTCACTTTATATTTCTTCTGTACGCTGTCTCGGATATGTATGCCCAATTCCAGCAAGGAATTGAAGGATCGGGAGGGGAGCCGGGAAAACAGCAGCAAACTTTGACAATCATTCAGATTTAAGTAATCGCTACTTCCCTCTAATAAAGTCAGGATAAATTGCTCGAAATTCGGCTCGGCATCTTCGAAGAAGTTCTTCTCGAATTCCATCAAGATCGCTCCCTGATAATATGCGGGCAAATCGAGCGCAACTCCCTTCATGGAGGAGGGCATTCCCAAGCCGTTAACCAGATTAAACAGCATATGCTTCTTGACGTAGCTTTGCTTGGTTTGCGAAGCGATCTGAAGCTGTGCTCGGTGCGTTAACTC
The DNA here is from genome assembly GCF_036864815.1 of Paenibacillus sp. A14. Taxonomy (NCBI): domain Bacteria; kingdom Bacillati; phylum Bacillota; class Bacilli; order Caryophanales; family Paenibacillaceae; genus Paenibacillus; species Paenibacillus sp. A14. The sequence continues at coordinate 721,916 of NZ_JBAGJD010000001.1, read as the reverse complement.
GTCGATTACTTTTTGCAAGGAACTTTGAAATGCTTCCACATGAATCGGCTTGAGGAGATATTCGGAAACGCCAAGGGAGATGGCCGTTTTCGCATACTCAAATTCGGCGAATCCGCTGAACAGAATAACTTTCAAACCCGATTGCAGGCTTAAGGCCTGTTTGGTCAGCTGCAGTCCGTCCATTAGCGGCATTCTCACGTCCGTAAAGAGGATATCCACCGGCTTTTTCTCCAAATAGGCGAGCGCCGCTCGTCCGTTTTCCGCCGTCTCGACCTGGAGGGGAAAACCCAATTCATGAATGAGAAATTCGATGCCTTCCCGTTCTTCACGCTGGTCATCTACCACTAAGATGCTTAACATTTCGTCCGTCCTTTCCGGCGCATGATTCCACACGCAGAATTTCATTTTGATTGTAACATGATTTGCACCGACTTCATGCGGCAATTCGGCAAGTTGCTTAAAGTGAGTTATATATTTGCATAAAACGCAATTTATTTGCGTTTACGGTGTTGTGACGGGAGTTCTACAATAAGGGCAAGCAAGTTACATGGATTTGTTCTTTGAATTGAAGGGGGTATTAAGTAATGAGATCGAAGAAGTCCGCTTCCATTTTGTTGACAGCGCTTTTATCCATTTCCCTCACCGCCTGTCAAAGCTCCAATTCCGCCGGTACGGCCAAAGAGTCTGCGGCCAATTTGAATGATCCGGCATGGAAGAAAGCCATGATGACACCGTATGAGCCCTATCCCGAAACTGTGTTCTACACGGTTGGACAAACAGCAACCAGCTATACGTCGCTTGCGGGGACCGTCTATGAGAAGGACACCGCGACCGACAATGTGTGGACGAGGTATTTTAAAAAGAAACTCAACGTGCAGAATGAGGTTGCTTTTGAAGCGAATGACGGGACGGATTACGTTCAAAAGGTTTCGATGGCCATTGCCGGGGGAACGATTCCCGACATTATGGTGGTACCCGACCAGGCCACCTTGAAACAGCTGTACGAGAACGGTCTGATTGCGGATTTGACGGATGCCTATAACAATTGTGCCAGCGACCGGATCAAGGAGATTTATGATTCCTATGGAGGCCGTGTGCTGGAGAGCGCCAAGTTTGACGGCAAACTCATGGCCCTGCCGACTACCGAAATTTCACACGGTCCGGGCGTGCTGTGGTTGCGTAAAGACTGGATGGATAAATTGGGCCTCTCCGAGCCCAAAACAATGGAGGATGTCGAGCATATTCTTACCCAGTTTCTCGAAAAGGACCCCGGCGGTAATGGAGCCGGAAAGACGGTCGGCCTGGTGGTCGATAACGAAAATGTCGCCGGCATCTCCGGTGGGCCCTATGAATTGAACAATATTTTTGCGCTGTATGACGCCTATCCGAAACAGTGGATCGAGGACGGCAGCGGCAAGGCGGTATACGGTTCCGTACAGCCCGAAATGAAACCGGCACTGGCCAAAGTGGCGGAGCTATACAAAAGGGGTTTGATTGACCGGCAATTTGCCGTACGGACACCCGACGACCGAAAAGCGCTGCTAACGAGCGGAAAAAGCGGTTCGTTCCTGGATAACTGGTGGGGAAGCTGGACGGTGGCCGACACGCTTAAACTGAACCCGGATGCGAATTGGGTTTCCTATGTGGCTCCCCAGTCGGAAGATGGCTCGGTTACGATGTTTACCGGCAATCCTTCGAGCAGTTACCTCGTGGTTCGGAAGGGGTTCAAGCATCCCGAAGCTGCGGTGAAGATGGCCAGCCTTCAGTTCGATTATCAGCGTTATCTGGAGAAGGACCCCGCTGTTTTGGAGGAGTTCGAGGACTACAGCAGCAACAATATCGGAGGCTCACCGCTAGCCATGAACATCGACTACTATGATGCGTTTTACCGGAATGTGGGAATTTTTGAGGAAGCGCTCAAGACGGGGGACAGCAGCAAATTAGTCAGCAACCTCGATCAGAACGCCTATCGCTCTTACAAAAAGTATCTGGACAGTGTGAAAAACGGAGAGAAACCGGACCCGATTGCCTGGGCCGGCTATACTTCGAGCATCCTCACCGCCAACCTGGTCAAAAATTCAAAGGTGAAGGAGATCAACCCGGTCTTTTTTGGAACAACCCCGTCCATGGCCTTGAAGTGGCCGACACTTACGAAAATGGAGCTTGAAATGTACCTGAAGATTATTACCGGGGAGCAGACCCCTGACGCATTCGATAGTTTTGTGAGCAGTTGGGCAAAAACCGGCGGGGATACGATTACCCAAGAAGTCAACGAAGCGCTCGCCTCCAAATGATGCTGAAAGAGATGATTATTGATGAGGAACAAAAAAGACCAAACGGCATTTCACCTTATGCTCGCACCGAGTATGGTATTCTTGCTGATTTTCTCTTTCCTTCCGATGTTCGGCATCGTCATGGCTTTCCAGAATTATATCCCGGCTAAAGGGATCGGCGGTTCACCTTGGGTGGGGCTCGATAATTTCAAGTTTATGTTTCAAATTCCCGACAGCAAGCAAATCCTAAACAACACCATAATCATCGCCGTTTGGAAAATTGTTGTGGGCACCCTGGTTTCGATTGTATTCGCCTTATTGCTAAATGAAATTCGGGTGCGATTCGCCAAGAAGTTTATGCAGACCGTGGTTTACTTGCCTAATTTTCTCTCCTGGGCCGTATTGGCCACCGTAGTGATGAACATTTTTTCGTATGAAGGGCCGGTTAACGCCGTATTGGAATGGCTCGGGCTGGATCCGGTTTTGTTTATGGCCAGCAATCACTGGTTTAGGCCGATGTTGGTGCTTACCGATGTGTGGAAAGGGTTTGGATATGGGTCCATCATCTATCTGGCCTCGTTGACGGCGATTGATCCAGGACTTTATGAGGCATCCTCCATCGACGGAGCCAATCGTTTTCAACAACTGTGGCATGTGACCTTACCCGGTTTGATGCCTACCATATTGCTGGTTACGACTTTAAATTTGCCCAATGTACTCAATGCCGGGTTCGACCAGATTTTCAATCTCTATAATCCCCTGGTTTACGAAACTTCCGACATCATCGACACTTATGTATACCGGGTAGGCTTGGTGGAGAGACAATACAGCTTGGGCACAGCGATCGGGCTCTTGCGCTCCGTTGTCGGTATCGTTCTCATTCTATCCGCCAATAAACTGGCTCAGAAACTTACAGATTACCGAATTTTCTAAACTGGGAGGTGTGTTCCATTTACGGGCATTCCCTAAAAAGCCGACTGTCGGACATCCTGATTTGGATCGTACTGTTAACATTCACTTTGTCCTGTCTGATCCCTTTACTGAACCTCGTTGCCATTTCGTTCAGTGACAATGCGGCGGTTTCCGCCAACCTGGTTAGTATTTTTCCGGTTCAGCCAACGTTCAGTTCCTATGAGAAACTATTGTCGGACAGCCAGTTTTGGCGCTCTTTTATGATTTCGGTAGAGCGGGTTGTCCTCGGTTTGATCGTTAATATGAGCCTGATGATTCTGGCCGCGTATCCGTTATCCAAAAGTTCAAGACAATTCCGGACACAGAAGGTGTACATGAATATTGTGATTGTCGCCATGCTGTTCTCCGGGGGGTTAATTCCAACCTTTATGGTAGTCAAAGGGCTCTACCTCCTGGATACCATCTGGTCACTGATTCTGCCAGGGGCCGTGGCGGTCGGGAATGTCATTCTATTGATGAACGCGTTCCGGGCGGTGCCCTCATCTTTGGAGGAAGCCGCAACCATCGACGGGGCTTCGCAGTGGAGAATTCTGTCCACCATATACGTTCCCGTGGTGCTGCCTACCATTGCCACAGTCACGTTGTTCACGATTGTCGGGCATTGGAATGATTACTTCGGCGCTCTGGTGTATATCAATAAAACGTCAAACTATCCGTTGCAGACGTATATCCAGCAGCTCAGCGTAGAAGCGCAAAATATAACCGATCCGCAAAAGCTGATCGAATACGCGAAAATTTCCAACAGAACTCTAAATGCTGCCAAAATCGTTGTCTCGACATTACCGCTGCTCTTAATTTACCCTTTTATGCAAAAGTATTTTGTGACGGGAATTATAGTGGGTTCTCTTAAAGAGTAAATCAAAGTCACCCGAAACCACTATCTCTTCTACTAATGGCCACAACCGGATATGCTTTCGTCAACTATCCGGTATTATGACGGGGGCTGACACTTATATAAATCGCAAGCTGGCGAGCTACCGCCAAGCTTGCGATTTTTTTCTGCGGACAGCGGGAGAGGAGAATGGTAAAATGATGAAGGAATGTGAAGTTTGTCGTAATTTGGAAGGGAGGATTATTCGGAAGCGTTCTGACGAAGGAGTACTTTTCCTAAGGAATGCAGGCGTGGAGCGGAAATATGGCCCACCGTATGGACGAGGAAAGTTATTTCTGAATAGGACAAAGGTCGCGTTTTATGGAAAAAAGGTTACTAAAATTATCCTATTATCCGATATAAAACGTGTAGGCCTGGATAGAAAGGTCCAGATGAAGATGCAATTAAAGGAGAGAAACGAATGACTGTAAACAGGAAATTTACAGGTTGGCTTCTGATGCTGACGCTGCTCTTTGCGACGGTGTTTCCGAATAGCGCAATCGCAGCCAGCGGCGATGTCGTTGCCATCGACATCGAAGGCTCGGGAACGACGGTCGAGTTGACCGTGGGCAAGACGAAACAACTGAAGGTATGGGGAACTGTCGAAGGCTCCTCCGTAAAACGGGATTTGACGAATGCCGTAACCTGGACCTCCAGCGACAGTGGGACGATCAAAGTAACCAACGGTTTTCTTACGGCGCTGAAATCCGGTGCGGTTACGATTCGGGCCGACTATAACTCCGCAACTTCTTCGATCGAAGTGAAGGCGAAGGATTCTTACAAAGAATTGGCGCTGGAGTACCCTAACCAGGGCAAATTCAAGCTTGGCGACGGTGCCGATCTGGCCGTGAAAGCCTTTGCGCAAATCGAAGGCTCCGGGGGAGCGACCAAGGATGTCACGCAGGAAGCGGATTGGTCTTCCTCGAACAGTCAAGTCCTGACGGTCGAGAAAGGGAAAATCACCCTGATCGGTGAAGGTAAGGCTACCGTCACAGCGAAGTACAACGGGCTTACCGCCGACTTCAAAGCCGAGGTTGGATCGCTTTACTCGCAATTGAAGCTGAGCCAAAACGACATTGAGATGGTCGTGGGGGACAGCGAGGTTGCATTGAAAGCCGAAACGACCGTAGCCAGCGATCAGTCCTCGTCGGACGTGACGGACAAGGTAACCTGGACGTCTTCGGATACGTCGGTGGCAACCGTGGAAGGCGGCAAATTGAAAGTCGTTTCCGTCGGCAAAACGACCATTACGGCGGAATATCTCGGTATGAAGGCGCAGGCTAACGTATACGTTCGTACGCCTTTTGAAGCGATTAAGCTGACGCCGTCCGGGGACCAAATCCTGTTTATCGGCGAAAGGCTGCAGGCGATTGCCGAGATGAGAAGCAGCGCCAATACGACGGAAGATGTGACTTCCAAAGCGACCTGGACGTCTTCCGATCTGATGAACGCCACCGTTTCCGGCGGATTGATTACCGCGAAAGCCCAAGGGAGCGCGAACATTAAAGTAAGCCATTTGGGCATCAACAAAACATTGAAGGTTAAGGTTTATCCGACGATCACAAAAATGACGGCGGCGAAATCGGAGCTCGAGCTGTTTAAAGGCGAGTCCGCCAGTCTGCCGAAAGTAACCGGCCTCAAGCTGGATGACGAAGAGCTGGACATCAGCCAGGAATTGACCTGGACTTCGAGCAACGAAGATGTAGCCAAAATCGAAGACGGCAAAGTGGTTGCCAAAGGAAAAGGGACCGCCACGCTTAAAGCCGAGCTTCCTAAGCTGGGTGACGGCTCCGCTTCTCCGATTCGCAGCGCATCCGTAACGGTTACATTGACAGTAAAGGAAAAAGTACTCGCTTTGGTATCGGACGTCGAAACGCTTAATGTTATCGTCGGGGAAGAGACCCCGCTGCCGCATTTAAGCGCGGTGTGGGAAGATGGAGAAGAGGCGGCAGTCACTGACGCGATCGAATGGAGCGTAACCGGTTCGAACGCGGTTATCAAATCGGGTTCCGCAGGGAAATCCATTAAAGGATTGGCCAAAGGCAGCGCCACCCTCAAAGGCACGTACTCCAATAAAACGATCAGCATTCCTGTGAAGATGGAACAGAAGATTGTAAAAGTCTTGGTTGAGCCGACAAATATCGAGCTGAATATCAAGAAGTCGAAATCCATTAAAGTAACCGGTTTTTATAAAGACGGCAAAAAGGTGAACTTGTCCAGCAAAATGGACTGGGAATCGGAAAATAGTAAAGTAGCCATGGTTTCCGGATCCTCCGTTAAAACGGTCGCCGAAGGAACCACTACTGTAAAAGGTTCTTATCAAGGTTTTAACGTAAGTGTTAAGGTTAGCGTCATTCCTAAGCTGCTGAAGCTGACGGTAGACGAGAAGAGCCTGAAGCTGGCTCCGGGATCCGGTAAAACGGTAGTATTGACGGCGGAATACGATAACGGAAACAGTTCTGTAGTGACCGGCAGCGCCACCTGGAAGAGCTCCAAGCCTTCCGTGGCCAAGGTGACGGCGGGCAAAATCGAAGCCGTAGGCAAAGGCAGCGCTACGATTAAAGGCGTATACGGCGGAAAAACCGTTTCGATCCGGGTTTCGGTCAAATAGGACTCATAACAAATTTGAAAAAACCAAGCAATGCCGGCAGCTTGCCTTCAAGGTTTGAAGGCGGGCTGCTTTTTTACTTGGCTCTGGGAGACAGGGCAGCCCTGTGCTATATTAAATAAAGAAGAGGAATATATCAGCGATGAACAGACACCATTTGGAGAACATTTCAAAAGTATGGACCGGGTGGCTGCTACTCTGTTTTCTTATTGCAGGCTGCAGTATCCAAGTAGGTGAAGGACCCGTTCAAGGGAAGGCCACTTCCCCGCCATCGGCGGCAACGAAGACGGACGGACAACTGCGTGTCATCTTCCTCGACGTCGGCCAAGGCGCGTCTCAGCTGCTGATCGGGCCGTCGGGGCGGACGATGCTGATCGACGCCGGGGACAACAGCGAGGAGCAGCGGATGTTGGATTACTTGCGGGAATACGGCGTTGAACGAATCGATATCGTGGTGGGAACGCATCCGGACGCGGATCATATCGGCGGGCTGGATGCCGTCATCGGTCACCATAAAGTCGGGGCCGTCTATATGCCAAAAATTCAAGCCAATACCAAAACCTTCGAGTCGCTGCTGGAGTCGATTCGCGAGCGGGGGCTTAAAGTCAAGACGGCCAAAGCCGGCTTGCGGCTGGACTGGGACGACCAGGTGGATGTCCGTCTGATCGGTCCGGTGGAACAAAGCGACGACAGCAACAACATGAGCGCGGTGATGAAGGTGACCTTTGGCGAAACTTCGTTTTTGTTGACGGGCGATGCCGAGCGTGAAAGCGAGAAGGCGATGCTGGCCTCGGGCGCAGATGTACAAGCTGATGTCCTGCTCGTCGGACACCATGGCTCCACCTCGTCCACATCGCTTTCTTTTTTGCGGAAAGTATCCCCGAAATATGCCGTTATTCAGGTTGGGGAGAACAGCTACGGTCATCCCAAAAAAGAGATTCTGGATCGCCTAAGGAAGCAAAACGTCCAGGTCTATCGAAATGACCGGCAGGGCACGATTGAAACCGTGTCGGACGGTCAAGGGATCCGGATCACGACGGAGAGGTGAGTGAAAGGTTGACGGGAATCGTGGAAGGGTTTGAGGAAGGGGATTGTCTGTTGGAGATTGACGGGAAAGTGGCAGCGGTCCCGCGGGAACTCATGGACCCGGACGTGCGGGCCGGGGATGTTGTCCTTTGGAACGGTGAACGTTGGAGGACCGACCGGAACCTGACGGAAGAGCGTACCCGCAAAATCCGGGAATTGATGAATGAAGTATGGGAAGATTGAAAGATTGACTTCGAGGACGAAAGGGAGAGATGGGAAGATGCTGGGAAAACCGCAGGCCGGGGAGTTTGCCGATCATTTCACGCCGTATATTGAATTAGTGCCGGAAGGAGATTTGTTGTCCCTGTTGGAAAAACAGGTGGAGGAGGTGATCGCCCTCCTAGGTCCCATTACAGAGGAGCAGGCCCACTACCGGTACGCCGAGGGGAAATGGAGCCTGAAGGAAGTTCTGGGGCATGTAGCGGATACGGAACGCGTGATGAGCTATCGCCTGCTCCGGATTGCCCGTGGAGACACGACGCCGCTGCCGGGGTTCGACGAATCCCTGTTCGCGAGCCACGCCAATGCGGACGCGCGGTCCGTGAATGAGCTGCTTCAAGACTTCGCGGCCGTACGAATCGCCACGGTGTCGCTGATGCGCCAACTCGATGACACCGCCTGGCAGCGCCTCGGGGTGTTCAGCAACCATCCGGGATCGGCACGGGCTCTTGGCTACATTATCGCGGGCCATGCCATTCATCACCTGAATATCGTGAAAGAGCGGTATCTGAAGCTGTAAATATCGGAACGAACTAAATTTCGCATAAAAAAAGCGCGAATGCCGGGAGGGTAAGAACTCCACGGTCACTCGCGCTTTTGATTTATAGGGGATCCAAGCCAAGCTATTCGTGCGAAATGATAAACGTCAGATTCCCCTCGAGCTCAAACGGGCCGAACCCGGCCGATAGAATAAAATGATCTCCTTTTGCGAGAGGATACGCCTGATCCGGAGTCCGCAGCAGGCCGCTTCCGTCGATGACACTGCAAAGCGTATATTTTTGCCGAGCGGCTAGTTGCGCTTTGCCCGATACCTCCCATTTTTCGACGGTAAAGAAGGAATTGGATACAAAGCTGGTCACAGTAATGCCGGCCTCTTCCTTGCTGCTGTACGAGACCGGTTCATAGGCTTGCGGAATGGTGGTGACATCGATCGCTTTCTCCAAATGCAGTTCCCGAAGGTTGCCGTCCTTGTCCCTACGGTCATAATCATATACCCGGTATGTCGTATCGGAGCTTTGCTGGGTTTCAAGAACGACGATGCCTTTGCCAAGCGCATGAATCGTTCCGCTCGGGACATAGAAGAAATCGCCGCGCTTCACGGGCACCCGGGTTAAAAGATCGTCCCAACGGCCGTCTTCGATCATTTGCACCAATTGTTCCCGGCTCTTCGCTTCGTGTCCGTAAATAATGACGGAGCCCGGTTCGGCATCGACGATATACCAGCATTCGGTCTTGCCCAGCTCGCCGTTTTCGTGCTCACCGGCATAGGCGTCATCCGGATGCACCTGAACGGACAGATCGTCGGAAGCGTCGAGAAGTTTGGTAAGCAGCGGGAACACGGGGGAGTTGGAGCGGAAAAGTTCGGTATGCGAGCTCCACAGATCCCCAAGTTTCATCCCTTGGTAAGGTCCGTTTTTGACAATGCTTTGGCCATTGGGGTGCGCGGATACCGCCCAGCATTCGCCGGTGCGATCGCTCGGAATGTCATAGCCGAACAATTGCTTCAGCTTGGTGCCTCCCCAAATGCGTTCCTGAAATACGGGTTCCAAAAAAATAGGTTGATTCATGTTGTCTGGTCCTCCTTAGAATTTTTACTTATAAGCTACATGTACTAGCGCGGCCGCCCCGATCAGGCCGGCATCTTGATGCAAGGCGGCGGAAACGATCGGGGTTTGTCGGCCCGATGGATTCAGCGCGTGCCCCGATACGTATTCCTTAACGGCGTCGAAAAGAGGTGCTCCGACCTGGGAGACGCCTCCGCCGATCACGAGCAGTTCGGGATCGAGCGTGTTGATCAGGGTGACGCAGCCGATCCCGATATAGCGGAACACTTGATTGACCAGCGCCGTCACCCGGGCATCCGCACCGGACGCGGCCAGGTCGAAAGCCTCCTTGGAGGTGACGGGGCGGCCGAGCAGTTCGCTGGCCTGGCGGGCAACGGCGGTGCCGGAGGCGATATACTCCCAGCAGCCCCGCTGGCCGCATACGCAAGTTCCGGCCGCGGGATCGATGACGAAATGCCCGACGTCACCCGCGTTGCCGGTAGCCCCGGTTAACAACTTGCCGTGGCTGTAAATGCCGGCGCCAATGCCGGTGCTGATCGTGATGAAAACGAAATGATCGGCCTGTTTCGCGGCACCCTGCCATTTTTCCGCCAGGGCGGCTGCCGTCGCGTCGTTTTCAAAGGCGATATCCAGGTCGGGAAAATGACGCCGGAACGACTGGACGACGGGAAAGCCCCACCACCCCGGCATGTTCGGCGGTTCTACGATCTGGCCAAGCCGGGTGTTCAGGGGACCGGGCGCCCCGATACCGATCCCGAGCAGCTCGGCCGGATCGATCCCTGCCTTCGCGGTCAGCTCCCGAATCGCCGAGGCGATCCGATCGACCATTTCCGATGGCGAGACCGCATGGTCCGTGGGGAGCGAGTGCTTCAGCAGAATGCTTCCCACGTCATCGACGAGGCCGATGGCCGTCTTGGTCCCGCCGATATCTATACCAACAGCGTATTTCAAGTGTTCTACCTCCATTATTCCGTGATTCACAACTTGACAAACTTGACAATACAAAAATATGTAAAGTATAGTTAGGCTTAGTTTAGCATGTTTCGGAGGGAATGAAAAGGACATGGGGCGTAAAAAGAAGGTGTCTATGCAGGATATCGCGGACCGGCTGCAAATTTCCAAAAATGCGGTATCACTCGCCTTACTGAATAAGAAAGGGGTTAGCGAGGAGATGCGCAGCAGGGTACTTCGGACGGCGAAAGAGCTGGGGTACGGACCGTTTGCGCTAAAGCCGCCGGACAGCAACAACATTCTTGTATTAGTGCCGGAGCGGATTATGAGCTACCAGGATAACGATCATTTTCAGTTTTTCCATGACCTTATTTGGGGGTTGGAAAAGAGTATCCGGAGCAAAGGGATGAACGCCGTCATCGCACCGATCGGCCGGGAGATGGAATCGCGGCTTCAGTTGCCGCAGCATTGTACGGATATCGCATATCAAGGCATCATTCTCTTCGGCATTGTGGACAAAGCTTACGCCAGGCTGGTATGGGAGCTTGACGCGCCGCTCGTCATGCTGGATTCGTATCACCGTGAACTTCCATGTCCGGTGGTATGTTCCGCCAATATCGCCGGGGCGGCGGAGGCGGTTTCCGTGCTGATTCGGGCGGGACACAGAGATATCGGGTTTATCGGGCCGACGAACCTGACCACCAGTCACGAGGAGAGATGGTTCGGCTATTGGAAAGCGATGCAGGACCAAGGTCTGCGGATCGAGGAGCGGTTTATTTTGACGACATCGCGGAGCTTCGATTGTACGGAGCAGGAAATCGACCGTTTTTTGCAGGGGTTGTCATGTTGGCCGAGCGCGTTTTTTTGCGGAAACGACCGAATTGCCTACCTGTTGGCCCAACAGCTTCAAAACCGGGGGTTGTGGGTTCCTTCCGACGTATCCATCGTGGGGTTTGACGATCTGAACTATGAGGGGGGACTGAAGGGGAGACTGACAACCATGCGCGTGGAAAAAGAAAGGATGTGCGATGCCGCCGCCCAGCTCCTGTTGTCCTTGCCGGGGGGCTGCCGGGAGGCTGTGCGTGTGGAAATCCCGGCTACCCTGGTTCAGCGCGATTCGGTCCGTGTTATCGAACCGTAGGTCGGGAGCCGTGGCTGCAAATAATCGAAAAAAATGGCCGGACCGCCGAATCAGGCGGGTCCAGCCATTTTTTTATAAGTACCGTCTTTATTACTTGCTAACTACAGCTTCGTAACGTTTCTCTACTTCAGACCAGTTGATCACGTTGAAGAAGGCCGCGATGTAATCCGGACGTTTGTTCTGGTATTTCAGGTAGTAAGCATGCTCCCATACGTCCAAGCCAAGGATTGGCGTTTTGCCTTCCATCAGCGGGGAATCCTGGTTCGGCAAGCTGTATACGGACAATTTGCCGCTTGCGTCTACCGCGAGGAAAGCCCAGCCGCTGCCGAAACGAGTCGTAGCCGCTTTGGCGAAGTCCTCTTTGAATTTGTCAAAGCCGCCGAGCTCGCTGCTGATCGCGTCAGCCAGCTTGCCGGAGGGTTGGCCGCCGCCGTTCGGGCCGATCGTTTCCCAGAAGAGGGAATGGTTCGCATGTCCGCCGCCGTTGTTGCGAACTGCCGTACGGATGCTTTCAGGTACGCTGTCCAGGTCGGAAATCAGTTCTTCAACGGATTTCGAGGCCAGTTCAGGCGCGGATTCCAAAGCTGCGTTCAGGTTCGTAACATAAGTATTATGGTGACGGTCATGGTGGATCATCATGGTTTGCTCATCGATATGCGGCTCCAAAGCGTTGTTGGCGTAAGGAAGTGCTGGTAATTGATGTGCCATTTTTATCATCCTCTCCTTAAATTATGTAATACTATTTTGAACACTATTTATTATAATTATCCCATCCCCCTTAGTCAACTTAAATGTATATTAAGTATGTTAAATGGGCGTTTACAATTGACAAAACCGCCGGTGTTTATCATAATGAGGGATCGAATAATGAATGAATTCAGGTTTGGGGTGAATGAAACATGGGTATGGGTATAGTTGTTGTGGAAGTTTGCGACAGCAATCTGTTAAGTGCGCTGGACCTGGAGCAGCTGGAGGAGGAATTTCCCGAGATCGCTGTGCTCCGGCTGGATTGCTTGAACTTGTGCGGCCTTTGTAAACTCAGACCTTATGCGATGGTCAACGGGCAGAAGGTCTTCGCCAAGACGACCGAGGAATGCCTCTCCCTGATCAAGGAAACGATCCGCCGGGAGCTGGAAGCGTTCCACGAAATCTGAAGGCCTATATATTAATAACCTCCGGACAAGCGGTTTGAAGCTGCCGGAGGTTATTATTTTATCCATATATGGAATTATCGCTTGATCACATACACGCATTTCCGGCCTTCCCGGGCGAGGCATTCGGTTCGTTCCACCCGGGCGTCCAACAGCGATTCGAACAGGCGCAGCTCGCACTCGCAGGCATGGTTGTAGCGGTTCGCGATTTGCGAAATCGGACAATTGTGCTCCATGAGCACAAAATGATTATCCCCATGCTGTTTGCACTCGGTCATATACCCGTTGTCGTTTTGAATCTCCGCCAGCCTCTGCACCTTTTGGGCCAGATCCTTCCCCTGCATGTCGGCTTCATACAGCCGGTTCAGCTTTTCTTTCCGGCGCTCGAATAAGCGGTCGATCGATTCCGCACCATATTCCTGTTCCAGTTCGCCCAGTAAATCCAACGTTAGAGTGTGATATTTTTTCGGAAACAGGTTTTCGGCCAGCTCGGTCAGGCCGTAAACGGAAGTGGGCCGACCTAAAGTTTGCCGGATCATCTTCGATTCGATCAGCCCGTCGCGCTCCATCGTGCCGAGGTGACGGCGGACCGCCATTTCCGTAATGCCGAGCTCCAAAGTGATCTCCTTGGTGCTGAGGGGACCGGACGTTTTCATCATTTGCAAAATTCGTTCACGCGTCGACGATTCTTTAGGTTGATTCAAATTCATGTAGGGCACTCCTTCGGAACGTGAGATCAGGCCCGCTTTACGGCATGGACAGTTTCCATGCAGGCGTCGGAGCAGAAGCCCTGATGCTCATCTTCACAATCTTCGCAGCAGACATATTGCAGGTTGCATACGGGACAGTTGATATAACGGTCATGGGAAATGCCGCAGTGATGGCAGTGAGCGATCACGACATCTTCTTCGGTCCGGTTGATCGGGACGGAAATCCGTTCATCGAAAACATAGCATTTGCCGTCGAACAGTTTGCCCCGGACTTCCGGGTCTTTGCCGTAAGTCACAATACCGCCCTCCAATTGGGCCACATCCTGAAATCCTTCCTTAAGCAAAAAGCCGGTCAGCTTCTCGCAGCGGATACCGCCGGTACAGTAGGTCAGCACCTTCTTGTCCTTGTGTTCGCTCAAGTTCTCGCGGATCCATTCCGGAAATTCACGGAACGATTCGACTTTGGGGCGGATAGCGCCGCGGAAATGGCCGATATCGTACTCGTAGTCGTTACGTCCGTCAATGACAATAACGTCGTCTTGCTGCAACTGCTCGTAAAATTCCACCGGCGACAAGCGTTTGCCGCTCAATGTGTTGGGGTCAAGCTCATGCTCGTCGTAACGGAAGGTAACCAACTCCTGCTTGTGGCGTACGAACATTTTCTTGAACGCGTGGCCGTCGGCTTCGTCGATTTTGAAGACGATATCCGCAAACCCGGGCATCGCCCGCAAGTCGGCCATGTAGCGATCCGTTTGCTCCACGGTTCCCGATACTGTGCCGTTAATTCCTTCGGCAGCGATAAGGATACGGCCTTTGAGGCCAAGGTCTTTGCAATATTGCAAATGCTCCGCCGTAAATGTTTCGGGGGAAGCGATTTTCGTAAATTTATAAAATAGCAAAATGCGGTATACATGCTGTTGACTCATGTTAGATCACCTGTCTATATTAGATTCTACTGCATTGTAGTTGAATTCTATGTACTTAGTCAATATTAAAGTATAGTAAGTATAGTAAAGATTAAACATTTGGGTTTGGAGGAGTATCGATGAAAAATAGCCGAACGATAGCTTTTATTTACGCGCATCCCGATGACGAAACTTTTACCTCTTCTTATTTGATCCGTAAGTCCGCCAGAGAAGGACACTTGCCCGTATTGCTTACGGCGACGCGGGGTGATGCCGGAAAAACGGGACGATTGGGGAGCATGACGCCGCGGGAATTGGCGGCGAGAAGAGAGCGGGAGCTGGAGCAGGCCGCCCGGATCCTGGGGATTGCGGAGGTGCGGCAGCTCGGAATGGGGGACGGGAAGCTCAAGGACGTCCCGGCGGAAGAGCTGCAGAAACACATCGAGGAATTTATCGTCCGCCACAACGCCGAGGTGGTCGTTACGTTTCCGGAGGACGGCATTTCCGGGCACAGGGATCATATTGTGATTCACCATGCGGTCAATGCGGTTATTTTCTCGGGCCGAACTCCGTCGGTACAAAAACTGTATTATAATCAACTGGGCAGCTATCAATCCGAAAGCTCCAGCGTGGTCAAGGTGGAGGCGGGAAGTCTCTGGGAAGCGAAACGCCTCGCTTTGCAAGCGCACGAATCGCAGATACTCAGCATCGAGCGGGTATTCGGCGAGCTGGGGCCTGAAGTGCCGCCCCATCATCGGTTTGAGGCGTTTGAGCTGGCGTGGGAGCGGGGCGTTCATTTTCCCCATAAATCAGAGCAAACCATTTGGGATAACCTGCTATAAACCTGCTATTAAAAATACCCAAAACTTATCGTCATCATCGGAATAAGCCGCTTGTACCTTGGCGTCCACTATGCCAGTGATATTGCCGGGGGCTTTTTGGCGGGGGGCGGCATCGCTCTGCTGGCCTACCTGGGATGGAAAGCGGGAGCGAAAAAAGCAGGAATGTAAAAATGCCGGGGAATGCTCCCCGGCGTCTTTTGCCTTACCCTGCGTTTATGCCGTATGTTTCATTTTTGCGGGATGTTTAGGTGCCGTTGCGGCAGGTCCGGTTTCGCCCGTCTTGCGGAACAAGCCGCGAAGGTAAGGAAGAACGAAGCGGTCGAGGCCGATCTTGCCGGCGTTGGCGGCAGCTACGATGACCAGCACTTCAAGCAGCAGCATTTGCGCGTTCGTGCTTACGGTTCCCGAGAAGAGGAAGGCCGCGTTCATGACCAGCCCCATCAAGGCGGCGAAAGTAGTGAAGGTACCGAGAATCAGACCGAGACCGACGAGAAATTCACCGTAAGGAACGAGGAAGTTGAACAGGTCGACATTAGGCAGGGCGAAGTTTTCCAGGAAAGCGGCCCACCAGCCTTGAACGGCGGGATGGTCGCCGGCGCTGTTGGCGATCGCACCGTTCAAGAAGCCGGCGGCATCGAAACCGCCCGTAATCTTGTGCCAGCCGGCCGTCATCCATTGATAGCCAAGGTAAATGCGGATCACGGTGAGGAACCACATTGCAACTTTGTTCGTTCTGAGGAAATTGTTAAACATATGAACCACTCCTTTAGGATTTGTGTTTTGTTTTTTTTGGATGATCATCTTTGATGTCTTTATTATAAGTGATTTATTTCACATAATATGTGATTTAAATCACAATTATTTAAATTTTAATAATACAAATTTTATTTACCGTTCATGGCAGCAAGTGGACATAAAAAAAGAAGGGCAGTTAGGCCCTCCTTATTTTTCCGTGCTTTGCGTATTGTTTTGCGACTGAGAATTGTCGTCCCCTTGTTTGTTCTCAATCGGTTCATTTATTATCTCGTCGACGATCCCCTCCAGCATGTCCGTTGATGCCGTGCCGTTATCGGCCTCGGGAATGGGATCAACCCCGGGGCCATAGCCTAAACCTTCGAATTGTTCTTCTTGATCTTCCTTCTTGAGGTTCATCCGTAACACCTTCCTTTCCGCGAATCTTCCGCCACTTATCATTACCCGTTCTGTCGTCCGATCTCTCTTTCGAGACAAAACAGAAGCGGGGGCTTAGTGGCTGACCTCGATATGCTTTTTCGGGGCCACTTTGCGGGAGAGCAGTTCTGAAACCGTGACAAAGGAGTAGCCTTGCTTTTTCAACTCGGGGAGAATCAATTTTAAAGCTTCCGGGGTTTGCAGACTGTTATGCACAAAATCATGCATCAGAACGATGTCCCCATTGCGTGCGTTCTTCAGCACCCGTTCGGCGATCTTGTGAATTCCGGGAGACGTCCAGTCTTTTGTATCCTGATGCCAGGACCACAAAATCATCTGCAAGCGCTCCTGCTTGGAGAGGCGGATAATCTTCTCATTGTAGTATCCTCCCGGCGGGCGAAAGAGAACGGGCGTAGAGCCCGTGGCCGCTAATATCGCTTCTTGCGTTTCAGTCAATTCCGACGTTAGCGAATCGGCTGAAATTCCACGGAAAGAGGGATGGTGGAAGGAATGGTTGGCGATTTCATGCCCTTCCTCCAGTTCCCGCCGCACGATTTCAGGGTAGCGTTGCACCCGTTCACCGACGAGAAAAAAGGTGGCTTTCGCATCATATTGCTTCAAAACCTTTAAAATTTCCGGAGTTTGGCGGGCATCGGGGCCGTCGTCAAAGGTTAACGCTATGAATTTTTCGTCCATGGGTACCTCCCAGACGATGTCCCCGCGTTCCTCATAAAAACTGCGGTCTTTGAGTTGAGCCGCGGGAGAGGCGGCGGCCGGATGAGGGAAAATGGACGCGGCCAAGGCAAGGGCAATTGTAGCCGTAAGTTTGGCAGATGCGAACATAGTATCGGTTAACCTCCTTTACAGTTCACTGAGTTCGTATGCGGACGTCCATATTACTTTATTTTGCTTCAAGCCGCCTATTTTATCCATGCGATCGCGGTTATGGAGCCGGCTTCAAGGACTTTGACCGGGGAGCGGAGCGCGCCCGTATCGGCAACCCAGAGCTCCTTCGCCGATTCCTGTTCCTCACAGCCTGACAAATAGGCGATGCGCCGGCCGTCCGGAGACCAGCTGACCGGGGTGGAGAAGCAGGGGGATACCGCCCAGGTCGTGATCTGCCCGCCTTCTCTGTGGTCCGTTTGAATATAGGAGATGTATTGGTTTTGAATCAGAGCAGTGGCGCTGTACGCGATGCGCGAGGAATCCGGAGACCAGGCGGGATTATAGTTTTTCGCCTGCGGTCCTCCTTCAAGACGGGTCGTTTGACCGGTCGCAAGATTGACTACGCTGATCAGGGAAATGCTGGCCCCCGGAGAGGTATACAGGGCGAATCTTCCGTCAGGGGAGAGGCGAACGTTGTGCAGCGGACCTTCCGTATTCCGAGTCAGCGGCTGCCGGTTCGTCCCATCGGGACGGATCCGGTAAAGCTGCACGTTTCCGGTTGGATCGGGGGCGGCATAAAGCAGGGAGGTTCCGGACGGAAACCATTGAGCATCCGTGGCCCCGGCTGTGGCAATAACGGTATGTCGATGGGAATCCAAGTGATAAATAACGATACGTCCTTCTTTGACATAACTCAGATACTGGCCGTTCGGAGACCAGTCCAACAGTGTGTAAGGCTCGATCCGATCCAGTTGGGCTAGCGATCCGCTGCGCAGATCAAGGGCGTAAAGGATACCGTTCCTGCCGATAAAAGCAAGACGTTGACCATCCCGGGAGGGATAGGGCATAGAGGAAGCCTCGGCAAGTCCGTGGGTAAGCCGTAAGATTCGGCGGGTCACGGGAACATATGCCCAGATGTCATAAGCTCCCGCCCCCATGCCCGCCGTAAACAGAATCTTTTCCCGATATGCCGATAAACTCATGCGAATTCCACCTTCCGAATTAGAACTGCTAACAGTGTATTCGAGAGCTGAAATTGGGCGATTGAGGGCAAAAAAAGGAAGGGGCCCTAAAAGGCCTCTTCCAAATGTCGCGAAAGCATGTTTAAACTTTGATGTCGATGGTGCCGCCCAGGTTCGGGTGAACGCTTTGCTCCATCATTTTTACCAGGGCTTGTCCTTCCGTGGCAGCCTGCTCCTTCACCATCTTCAGCACCGAGATCCCTACGGCCTGCTTGAGGCTGCTTTGGGACAATGCGGTGGATAAGGCTCCAATGTCCATGATTTCTCCTCCTCGCCAATGGTATGGGTATACACCGTTATTATCGGTCATCAGGGGGGAATCTTGAAGGAAAGCGGAAACTCTCACCCCTGTTCCACGCCTTCAAATGCATGGTTCAGCGCGGCGATATCGTTCTTGTTCTTGGTTTGCAGCAGCGCCTTCATGACACGTTCCGATTTCCGGGATTTTACTATCTCTTGGTATCTGATCGTTTGATCCCGGTTATATCGTCGTCAAAAGAAATTCTAAATTCGGCTACAAAGCAGACAATCATAGAACTGCTTGACGAAAAGGAATCTCTACAAAAACAGCTTCGTCAGGCAAATGATCGCGCTGCCCATTGGGCTTGTAAATACTACGGCGAAGAAACCAGATTTCACAAGCAAAATAGGGAGTTGGCTATAATGCGCAGGGCATTAAGTGAGATCGTAAACCTAAGCTTAAATGACGGTACATTAGATCAAGCAAGACAAATAGCGCTTAGCGGCCTTTGCGGAATGTGACTGATGCCTGAAAGGATGAATACACATGTGGATCCCCTAAAGAGCGAAACATGCGAAATAGAATTTGCTATAAAAGAAGTTCCTGGGGATGAGTTGGAAGGAACCGGCTTGCCCCGAATGTGGGAATACAAATTGCTTAGAGGGTGAATAAGATGGATTGGTCTAATGCGGATAAAAGGTTGCTAGTAATACAGAGAAAACTCGTTGATGTGGAATTAATCGCATACCAAGTAGTTAAATCCTATTTTAAACCGCATGACGTAAGTTGTATAACTGCATCACGAAGAAAAAGAGCGGCAAAAATCCATACCATATAGGTACATTCGAAAAGGATCTATCGAGGATTGTTGTTGATTGCATGGAGAGAGAATATCAACTTAACAATAGAGGGCATTGGTGGCAGACTAAGCCTCCCGAAGGATCGCCGAGGTATGTGCAATGGATGGATTGGGTTTGGAAGAATAAATCGGAACAGCGGATGTTTAACGAGTGGTTGAACGAAAAGTTTTCAATAGGTGTTGCTGTCGAGCATGAATTAGAGCAATTAACGCTGTTTTAAGGGGGGAGTAAAAGGATGAAAGAAGAGCAGTTGTCGGAAGAACAAAAGACTCTACTCATGATAAACGGATATATTGATGAGTCTCAGAAAACAGGATTCGCGTCAATAACAACTCATGCACTAAATGTTATTAAGTTGCGGTATACCAAATTAGTCATGCATCTAACCGAGAAGCTGAGAAAGCACGCTCTATGTATTTGGCAGCTCATGACGATAAGGTTAGCCTACGTAATTCATTAGAAAAAGCAAAAATAAACATCAGACTGATTGATGAATATGGCGAAGATCCTGGTTTGGTTACAAGCAACAGTAATGCAGCGATAAAAGAAATCAACGTTGCTTTAGGAGAAGGTGATAGGAAGTGAGCATATACGCCGATCGATCATGCCGCCTACGCCCGCAAAGTCCGTATTACTGAACGCATGGCGAAAATATGGTGTGACAACCAATTAAAGCTTGCTTCTGAAATTGAAAAAGCCAAGAAATGTCCGTCATGCGGGAAGAACACCCTTATATATGAAATGGGTTCCTATGAAGAGAATGAATGGTTAGCCCCTATACGGATATGAAGTGCATATTTTTGAAATGTTCAAATTTAGCATTAAGGATGCAGGTAATGAATGTTCGTAATAATTTTTAGTCAGCACCAAACGTAAAACGAATGGTGCTGACTCGCAGCCACTCAGGGGAGATGAATAAAAATAAATCGATATTTACTTTCTAGCCTTAGAAAATCCAACTATTGCACTAAATAGAGTAACAATAAATAAGTTTAGAATATAATCAATTTCATTCAATGTTTTCTGTTGTATTAAAATATTGAATGCAATTAATACTAAACCGTAGAAAAAAAATGATCCAAGAAAGTATTTAAAAAAAGTAAACCAAAATTTCACTTAATCAGCCTCATATCCGTCTAAAAATACTGTAGCTGTGGTACGTTCTAATTCTTTGGTACGGCTTGAATCGCTATAAAAAATAGTTTCCCATTTAGACCCAACAATTAAAGTTGTAGCAACCGCGGATTTTTTTTCTGCGTACCTCCGTTTGTAGTATAATAACGGAATTTCATCTGTTACTATCGTAGTAGCTATTGCCCCTATTGTACCTATTTACGATAGCAGCTCCTGGCGCTGCTGCAGTAGCTATTGAAAAAATTAAGGCCGTTACAGCAGTGACAGTATATCTTTCAATTTTGGTGCTGGCGTTCCACCAATCACCATATCTCCATGGCGTTACTGGCTCTCCGTTATAGGTATCTTGAATCGTAAAAGAACCATCTCTTTTAGGAGCAACTATATCTATTTTTTGAATTTCTGTATCGATCTGTCCGTTTTCATCTGAAAGTTCCACACTAAATGGCTGCATTTATATTTTAATCCAGTATTTAGTTATTAATGTATTTTATACGTTAATTTCCTGTAAAATTTTCCAATCAATTCGAGTTGAGGAGGTAAGAGAGTAATGGATAAACAACTCAGGCTTATAAAAGATGAGAACATTTGTACGACGGCATAAATGGCTTCTAAAGTGTTCCCAGGGATGGTGGAAGAAGCTATGCAAAAAGAAAAGAAAGATTCTCAAAAACGACAGATGGGGGTTAATGGAGATGGAAGTCAACTAGGGGTTTCACCAAGCAAAATGAAATGCTGAGTTTTGCTGCGAAAAGTGCCGAGGTCACTTGCCAGCAAAAATGTTACTGTGGGATTCGTTCCATGGCCTGCTTGAGCCGGAAGCTTTCACCTGCGAAAGAAAGAATATGAGCATGGTGCACCAGGCGGTCCACCAGAGCGGACGTAAGCTTGGTGTCCCCAATATAGGTTTTGACCCCTTCCTAATCGCAAGACAAAAATAAAAGAAGCCTTGATACACAAGGCTTCCCGGAGATGATCTGTAGTGGGCTCGAACCACTGACCCCCACCCTGTCAAGATGGTGCTCTCCCAGCTGAGCTAACAGATCAAAATTATAGTGAAGACAAAATTTATATTAGCATGCACATAAGGGGATGTCAATTCTTTTTTTCGGTATAGGGGCGGTGATCCGGGCAACAATGGAAAATAGAAAAAGGACACTTTTATACGAAGGGGGCAGGACCTTATGTTCAAACACAAACTTTTGGGCTTCCCGCAGCGCGCCGTTCGCAGCGCTTTCCTGGGAATAACCGCCGCTTTAGCGCTCATGGCTTTGATCGGCGGGTGCATGTTGGCTCCGAGCCAGGCCACACTGGGCAGACAGGCGGCCGCTTCACCTTGGTGGTTCGGACCCTTCGTCACCGACAACGTCTATTCGCCGACCGTAGAGGAAGATGTCTATTCCACGGAGACGATGATCCACCCCTAGGAATAAGTCCCGTTTCGGTTACTCCTCGTCCCATTTCCGGGAGTAGCCTTTTTTGGTGACGTAAAACATGGAGGCAATCAACAAAACCGCGATGAGTACGGCCGCCGCGATCGTAATGCCCATAGCCATAGCCGGATCGACTCCTCTCCCAAATAAATCGCTTCTGCAACCAACTATACACGAAAACGGTTTTTTTTGTATAATGTTGCAGTTCAATGTTTATTGATGTAACACCATCTAGGGGAGGCATGAAAATGGCTGCAGTGATTATACATGTGGAGACGCAGGAGCAATTGGAGCATTGTCTTGAAATTCGCAAGGAAGTGTTCGTCCAGGAACAAAATGTCCCGCTCGACCTGGAAATCGATGAATTCGACAAGCTTAGCCCGGATGTGCACCATGTTCTCGTGGAAGTGGACGGGACCTACGCGGCAACCGGGAGATTGACGTACTATAAGGACAATTCGGCCAAAATGCAGCGGATCGCCGTGCGCAAAGCGTTCCGCTCCCACGGGGTCGGAAAGATTCTGCTTATCGCCTTGGAGGAACTGGCGAGAGAACTTGCCTTTTCGCAATCGGTATTGGATGCGCAATGCCAGGCTGAGGGCTTTTACCGCAAGCTCGGCTACGACACGATTTCCACAGAACCGTTCGATGACGCGGGGATTCCGCATGTGCGCATGGTCAAAACGCTCAAGTAGCTTCATAACCCGCGGGAAACGGGACATGCTATACCCATCACCCAAACTAGTGCAGAGGAGATGTGAGGGCAGATGGCTATGGATACAAGGGAAAGGTTTATTGCGGTGCAAAAAAACGGCGACGGAGATTTGACCGCCTTTAAGACCTCGAGCGGCCGTGTTTTGGATTACGAGCAGGCCAAGCGGGAGGTACAGGCCGGGGCGATCGCCGGAGCCAACCTGTTTAAGGGCAGAGACGGAGAGATGTACATCCGCAGCGATGCGGACGGCGATCCGACCAACAATTTGGACGCGCTGCCCCATTTTGAGTAATCCCGCTTTTTGGCGACAAACGAAACAGCAGCCCGGCCGGCGCTTATCCGGACGGGCTGCTGTTTCGTTTGTTACTTACAATGTGTAAATTTGATGCTGACGCAAAAACTCCATTTCTTCGGTCTGTCCGATAAAGTTTTCCATTTCGTCCCCGTAATGCATCAGCATAATATTTCGGCGGATTTCCGCCGGAAGGGACAGGAGCTGTCCAAGCTCGGTATGTACTTGGCCGGGGCCTTGAAGCTGAACCTCATGCAAAATTTTGCGGCAGTTTCTTTCCTCGATCAGACGGGTTAACAGACCCCTTTGAAAGATCATATCCGCGCTGTAGAAAATTTCACCGTTGATATAAAGGGAGTAGCTGTCTTTGCCTGGGATGTGCGGCGTTTGAATCAACTCGACGGTCAGGCCGGGAGAGAGGCTGTACGGGGTACCTTCCGACAGCACCTTCACCTCGAATGCATCCTCCAGCGAAGCGATGCCTTCCTGGGTAAGGCCTCCCTTCAACGTATGTTCCCAGAGCGGGTGAACGAGCTTGTCGGCGATATACAAAACGGGCTTGCGGCCCCATATAAATTTCATGCGAAACGCGAATTCTTCCAGCCCGCCAACATGGTCCCCATGGATGTGAGTGATCAAAATCCCGTCGATTTCATCCAGGGACTTGTCCAGTTGATGCAGGGAAAGCGGGGCCGTAATTCCGCAATCAATCAGCAGTGTGTAATCTTCCGCGTACAAAAGGGCGTTGTTGTTGTAGTACTTCTTGGCGAATGCGCCGCCCGTACCCAGCATTTGAAGCTGCAGTGGCAATGTTACCCCTCCTTGATTTTAAGCTGCTTCCATTAATGTACACGATTTCGAATCCTAACGAAAGGGCGGGTCCGTCAAAAAAACGGATTCTTTCGGCCGATAACCGCAACTTGAGGCTAGCCACGGAGTATAAATGTACATCAACATGAATGTAATGGAGGGTTATTTAGATGAAATGGAGAAGAGTTGCTATACTGGTCGTTGCTTTCTCCCTGATGGGAGGTTCGATGTTATTTGCCGATTCGGCCACTCAAAAGGTGAAGTTGCTTCTGAACGGACAAGAGGTCACAGACGGAGGCTATATAGTCGAAGGAAAAACCTATGTCCCGGTTCGTGAATTGGAAGGCCTTGTCGAATATGATGACGCAACGAAAACGGTCAAATACTATAAACCGAATGTCCATATGTTTTTGTTTACGGGGGATACGGCGATCGGAAATATCAATATTAAGAAGACCGGTAAGCTCAAGTTCAATGTGTTCGCTCAAATCGACGATTTACGGACGGATATTTCCTCGGTTCGTATTTCCATCACGGCGCCCGACGGCGACTCCAAAGTGATTCAGTCCGACGAAATTAAGGAACAAAGGGATAATTTCTGGTTCCGAACAAATGATTATACGTATGATTTCAAATCCGAAGGGAAATATATCATAGGCTTCTATATGAAGCCTGTCGGAGGCGACTATACGCTGGTTTCGGAGAAGACAGTCACCGCCGAGAAATAACCGGGGGAGGCCGCGGTCTTTTCCAAAATTGACCTGCCCCCTCTAAAATGATACGATACGAGGGAAACCGACAGGTTTTGGCAACCCATCAAATTAACCGAAGCGAGGTATTTCAATGAGCGATCACAAGCACGAACACGGTGAAGCTTGCGGCTGCGGACACGACCATGATCATGACCATGAGCATGAAGAGTTCGTATTGACGCTGACGGACGAGCATGGCAATGACGTAGAAATGGTACTTGTCGAGACGTTTGACGTCGGCGACAAATTATATGCCCTTTTGTTGGAACGGAATAATCCGGAAGCCGACGGCATCATCCTGCGCATGGAAGAAGAGAACGAGGAGATGGTGCTTTACAATATCGAGGACGAGGACGAGTGGCGCAAAGTGGAGGAAGCTTATAACGAGCTGGTCTCCCAACAGGATGAAGCCTAGAAGCTTAATCGTTCGATCATAAATAGGGCTGTCCCAAGCGAGTACGCTT
The DNA here is from genome assembly GCF_036864815.1 of Paenibacillus sp. A14. Lineage (NCBI taxonomy): Bacteria > Bacillati > Bacillota > Bacilli > Caryophanales > Paenibacillaceae > Paenibacillus > Paenibacillus sp. A14. Next base: position 696,844 of record NZ_JBAGJD010000001.1, on the reverse strand, counting down.
TTGGGACAGCCCTTTCGTCGTCAAGCATCAGAAAATCGGATCGGCCTCGACGATCACCTTGACCTCGTTAATATACCGGTCTTCGGGTCCCTTTACGGGCAAACCGACTTCCACATGATCGACGATATAGTCGATATTGCTCTGCGAGATGACTTCGCCCGGCAGCAGAATCGGAATCCCCGGCGGGTAAACGTAGATGAACTCGGCGATGATGCGTCCCGCCGACTCCCGGAACGGAATGACCTCCGTATCCGCGTAGAACGCATCCCTTGGAATCAAGGAGAGCTGCGGAATTTCCGGGATTTTGACGATCAATTCGTTCGCGTTGTTTTCCTTGTAATAGCACTCGGACAAGCGGCGCAAGGCCGTCAGCAAGGTTTCGATCGATTCCTTTGTGTCGCCGGGGGTAATGATACAGAGAATGTTGTACATGTCGCTGAGCTCCACTTCCACATTATAATGCTCGCGGAGCCAGTTCTCCGTTTCATAGCCGGTAATCCCCAAATGGCGTACATGAATCGTCACTTTGGTCGGATCCAGATCGTACGCCGCCTCGCTGCCGAGAATCTCCTTGCCGAAACTGTACAGCCCGGGGATTTCGTTGATTTCCCGGCGAAGGTAGTGGGCCATCTCCAGCGACTGCTGGACCATCTCGCGCCCGTTCAGGGCAAGATTTCTGCGGGCGGTATCGAGCGAAGCCAGCAGCAGGTAAGAGGTCGAAGTCGTCGTCAGCATGCTGATGATCGTCTGGACGCGCTGCGGGTTCACGAGACTGTTTTTGATATTGATGTTGAGCACGGAGCTTTGCGTCATGGAACCGCCGAGCTTATGCACGCTCGTGGCCGCCATGTCCGCTCCGGCCTGCATGGCCGACATCGGAAGGTCCTCATGGAAATGAATGTGAACCCCGTGCGCTTCATCCACAAGCACGGGCACATTGTAGCTGTGCGCCAGATCGACGATTTCCTTGAGATGGGCGCAAACGCCGAAATAGGTCGGGTTAATGACCAGGACGGCTTTCGCATCCGGATGTCGCTGAAGAGCCCGCCGCACGGAGGAAGAGGTAATCCCGTGGTCGATCCCGAGGTTTGCGTCCTGTGCGGGGGATACAAACACCGGTTTGGCCCCGGCAAAGATAATCGCGGACATCACCGATTTGTGAACATTTCGCGGAACGATAATTTTATCACCGGGAGAACAAACGGACATTACCATTGTCATAATGGCTCCGCTGGTGCCTTGTACCGAGAAAAAGGTATAGTCCGCGCCGAACGCGTCGGCGGCCAGTTTCTGAGCCTCCTCGATCACCCCCGTCGGCTGGTGAAGATCGTCCAGCGGAGCGATGTTGATCAAGTCGATGGACAGGGCATTATCGCCAATAAATTCGCGGAATTCTTTATCGGTTCCGAGCCCTTTTTTATGCCCGGGAATGTGAAATTGAACGGGGTTGGCGGCCGCATGCTTCTTAAGTGCGGAGAATAGCGGCGTTTTTTGGTGATCCATAGGGCCGTCCCTGCCTTTCGTAAAATTTTAACAAGGTTGAGTATAGCAAACTGGGACCGGAATGCAAGCGAAGTTTGCGGCCAAGGGTTGGCAATGTATTGCACAGGTTAAGTTGCTTGCGAAAAAGGATAGACTGGATAACATCGATTAAAAAGTAAGGCCGACAGAAAGGAGAGGTAGATTATGGAACTAGCTACCAAACTTGTATCCCGAAAACTGCTTACCCCCACCTTTATCTGCCTGTGGATTATTATGTTTTTGGTTGAATTCGTAAAGGGGGCCTTAATCGTCTCAATACTTCCCGTTTACATAGGAGATGTGTTGAAGCTGAGCGCGTTTGCCATCGGATTGTCTTTTTCGTGCCAATATATTGGGGACAATCTGTTTCGCAGCCCGGCGGGCTGGCTGATCGAACGGATCGGCTTTCGGATGACGATGACGATCGGACTTTGCATCACGTTTGGCGGTGTCTTCCTTATTACGGTGATGAAGACGATGGGATTCATCGTGCTGGGTTGCGCCCTGCTGGGGGTCGGCACGGCACCGCTTTGGCCCTGTGTGCTGATGGGAATTACCTCCGTCACGGAGGAGAGCAAAAATTTCGCGACCGCCATGGGCGTCATTCAGATTTCGAGTTTGGGCGGAACCGGGCTGGGACCGGTCATTATCAATTTCCTTGTCGGAGTGTCGTATACACTCGTTTTCTGGATCCTGCTCGGCTGCATCGGTATTGTCATCCTCGTTTCCCTGCTCTTGCCGGGGAATAATAGCGGGAAGTCGAAATCGGCCTCAACGGCCGGGATCGATGACAAGGCTTCGTTGTGGAAGGGGGGGCTTTGGGAAAATATCAAGCAGACGCACCGGCAGATCCGCACGAATCTGAAGGTCAGCCCGCTTCTTTACCCGGCGCTGTTTTTGCAGTCTTTTGCCATTGGCCTGCTGACTCCCGTGATCACCCTGTTCGTACGGACGGAGCTGAATCTCTCACCGGAGGCATTCAGCCTGATGCTGATTGCGGGAGGAGGAATTACCGTACTCGGACTGATTCCCGTCGGCAAATTGGTCGACAAGTACGGCACCGCTCTCTTTTTGAATATCGGCTTTTCGCTCTCCGCCGTTGCGGTCGGATTGTTCGCTTTTACGCGAAATCTACCGGCTGTCTGGGCGCTCGTCATGGTGATCGGGTTGAGTTACGCCTGCATTTTGCCAACGTGGGATACGATGATTTCACGAATTTTGCCGAAAGGGGAAAAAGGCACCGTTTGGGGACTTTTTCTGACCATTCAGGGGTTCGGCATGGCCATGGGTCCGGTCGTATCGGGGAAGATGTGGGACGGCTGGGGAGCGCCGGCTCCCTTTGTCGCCAGTGCCGTCTCGATGGCGCTGCTGTTCTTTCTTCACTTGCATCTGTCGCGCAAAAAGCCCGCTCCCCCCGGAAACCAAATCCGTTGAGAAGCAGGCAAGGGACGCCTGTACGCTTTAAAAAGAAGCCTTGTACAGCGGAAGCAGGGCCCGGAACGTTTCTTCGATTTTCGCGGTGAGCCTGTCCCCGTCCCGAAGAACCGGTTCCTGGCGGTCAAGGCGAAGGCCGCACATGATTTCCGCTTTTTTGACCGATTTCAGCTTCTCGCCCATGCTCCGGAGCTCGGAAACACCGGTCTCACGATGCGGTATTCCGTTCGGATTCATATGGTCCATCGACCAGTAGAACGGGCCGGGGACGGCGGCTTTCAATTCGTCGGCATGGTTCATCATGTAGTCGGCGAAAACCGACTTATTCGGACTCTCGTAGATTACCGCAAAGATGATAAATAAATGGGTGGAGAACATCCCGACCTCAAAGTGGGGCAACGCCTTATAACCGCGCTTGCTGTCGGCCCATGCAACCCAGGTATCGATCGGCGGATTGACCTTGCGCCGGGCATGCTTGGCCACATGAGGGTGCATTTCCTCCCCGCACAAAGCGGACAGGTAAGGTGCGAGCGAAGCTCCCAAAACCTCCAGTTTGGGGCGAATATGGCCGATAATGGCCTCCATTCGGGGCTCGAGCCCCGGTACGGTCAACGCATCGAAATCCTGTTCGGTAAAACCGTTAAAACTCATCGTCTTCTGACCTCCATTACAACGCTAAACTGTTTGACTTATGTTCCAAGTATAACATACTTGCCGTGACCGGATTCCCGAGTTCGGGCCCGGCAAGAGGGCCCTGCTGAAGGAAAGCTCGCGCCCTTTTGCGTCAGAAACAGCCCGTTAAGGGTAAAAATAATCAATAATCCAAGTTCTTTTACATAAGATGAAGTATAAGATAGGGTAAGCCGAAAGTGGGAGGAAAGCGAAGACGCCGAAGCCCTTCAAGACAAGGGAAGCGGGGTGAAAAAAGGGAGGGAGTGCCGTGAACAAAAGCTATGAAGTGGAATACTGCAACCTGGAACTCCGATTCGACCGCCGGCACATACAGCAGTTGATCCGCGATTTGATCCAAGACGGATATTCTTTATATTGGAGTGAGAATGAATCCATTTTTATCATTTCCGTACGCACGGGACGCAAGCTGACAAAGCTGCGCTTTCAGCGCCTGGCGAACGGATACAAGCTCGTGGGCGATTACGTGATCAAGGACGCCAAGCTGGCCGAATGGCTGGAGAAGCTGATCGGCGATCTGCGGGGGCATGCGGTGGTCAAACGGTTCAAGGACCGTCAAATTTTCATCGAGAACATCCTGTTCGGCGAAGTGATTCGCTTAGTGGAAATCAACGGCATGGAGCACCGCGTCATCTATCAGAAGGGCCCGGTATTGGATCTGGAGAAGATGTCGGAAATTTACGCCTCCCAATCGGCGGAGCAGCAGTTGGAAACGCTTCAGCAAGAGCTGGACCGGGAGCTGGAAAGATTGTACGAAGCGCTGCAAAAAGGGGACGACGAATTGGCCGAAGCCTGCAAGGAAAGACTGCGCAAACTCCGGATCAAACTGATCTCCCTTGAATGGTAGCCCTATGTTTAAGGTAAACTAGGATTAAAAAACTCATTGCCGGCCCCCTGATCGATGGGGGTTGTTTTCTGGGCGCGTGACCTCAAGGGGTTCACTTCTGTACGCAAAAGAGTTAAAATGATATTATTGATAAAAAAATAGTGTGCAAAGGATGGAGACCATGTCAAAACAACAGATTGGCGTTATCGGCCTGGCCGTTATGGGCAAAAACCTGGCCCTCAATATTGAAAGCAGGGGCTTTACCGTTTCGGTATTTAACCGTTCCCCGCAAAAGACGCATGACCTCCTGGAGAACGAAGGCAAAGGGAAGAACCTGGTCGGCACGTTCTCGGTCGAGGAATTTGTGCAGTCCCTGGAAACGCCTCGCAAAATTTTGATCATGGTACAAGCCGGTTCCGCAACCGACGCTACCATTGAGAGCCTGCTTCCTTATCTGGATCAAGGCGACATCATTATCGACGGAGGCAACGCCTTCTTCCCGGATACGCAGCGCCGCAGCAAAGAGCTTGAAGCCAAGGGCTTCCGCTTCATCGGAACCGGGGTGTCCGGCGGTGAGGAAGGCGCCTTGAAAGGGCCGGCGATCATGCCTGGCGGACAGGAAAGCGCCTATAAGCTTGTAGAGCCGATCTTGACGGCGATTTCCGCAAAAGTGAACGGCGATCCTTGCTGTACATATATCGGGCCGGACGGTGCAGGACACTATGTCAAAATGGTCCATAACGGCATCGAGTACGGCGACATGCAATTGATCGGCGAAGCTTATCACTTGCTCAAGGATGTTCTTGGCGTGGATGCCAAGGAATTGCATGAAATCTTCTCGGAATGGAACAAAGGCGAGCTCGACAGCTATCTGATCGAGATTACGGCCGACATTTTCTCGCAGTATGACGAAGAAACCGGCAAGCCGATGGTTGATGTGATTCTCGACGCAGCCGGACAAAAAGGCACCGGCAAATGGACAAGCCAAAGCGCGCTCGATCTCGGCGTACCTTTGTCCATGATCACGGAGTCCGTCTTCTCCCGCTTCCTGTCCGCGATGAAGGAAGAGCGGGTAGCGGCAAGCAAAGTGCTTAACGGTCCGGCCAAGAAGCCGTTCAGCGGCGACAAAGCGGAATTTATCGAGAATGTGCGCAAAGCGCTGTTCGCCAGCAAAATCGTTTCCTATGCCCAAGGCTTCGCGCAAATGCGCGCCGCTTCCGACGAATACGGCTGGGATCTGAAATACGGCAATATCGCGATGATTTTCCGCGGCGGCTGCATTATCCGCTCGCAATTCCTGCACAATATCAAGGAAGCTTACGACCGCGATCCGGCCCTCAAAAATTTGCTGCTGGATTCCTACTTCAAAAACGTGGTGGAAAGCTACCAGGACGCATGGCGCAAAGTCGTATCCGTCGCCGTGGAGAACGGCATTCCGGTACCGGGCTTTGCCAGCGCATTGTCCTACTACGACAGCTACCGGACGGAGCGCCTCCCGGCCAACCTGCTGCAAGCGCAGCGCGACTACTTCGGTGCCCACACGTTCAAACGAGTGGACAAGGAAGGCGTCTTCCATCACCAATGGTTCTAAGAAACGCCGCATAACAGAGAACTAAGTACAAATCAGCGCCACGGCCGCGGAATGATCCGTTTGCCGCGGCGCTTTTTTAATGGCGGCTGGAAGAGAATGCCTTGATTGAAGAAGGGTGCCAAAGTGACCGGGCCTGTGTTATGATATGAAAAAGTTATTTTTGGCCTTTTTAGCGTATGATATGAAAAGGGTGGAGTCATGGAGAGCAAGAAGGATGTCATTGTGCTGGTCGGAATGATGGGGACCGGCAAATCGACGGTAGGCGCTTATCTCGCCGCGGAAACAGGCTATCGCCTGCTGGACCTGGATGCTCTAGTCGCTGCCGAAGCGGGCTTAAGTATTCCCCGGTTGTTTGAGGAGAAGGGGGAGCTTTATTTTCGCGACTTGGAAACCCGGGTGCTGTGCGAAACGCTGAAAGAGCGCGGGGCGGTGCTGGCGACCGGCGGCGGAGCGGTGCTTCGGCCGGAGAATTGCCGGGAAATGCTTGCACGTGGCTGGGTCGTAGCGCTTCAGGCTACGGCGGAAGAAATTCTGGCCCGTGTCGGGGAAGATCCGAACAGGCCGCTTCTCGCCGGCGGAGCCAAAGCAAGAATCGCGGCGCTGTTGGAGGAGCGTAAGCATGCCTATGATTTTGCCGACGTCACGATCAATACAACCGGCAAGAGTGCGGGGGAAGTGTCCGCCGAGATTTTAATGCATTACCGCGGCTAATCGACAATATTTGCAAAGGGGAATTTACATATGGACATGATCGTAAGGCCTACGGCAGAACTGAAGGGAGAGTTTGGAGCGCTTTCCTCGAAAAATTATACAACCCGGTATTTGCTCGTCGCCGCTTTGGCGGAAGGGACAAGTACGATTTATTACCCCGCCCATAGCGAGGACAGCGACGCAATGCGCCGTTGCATTCAAGATCTCGGGGCGGTGCTGGAGGAGGACGACGAGAAGATCGTGATCACCGGTTTCGGCAAGCACCCGCGGGATGTGAAGGAGCTCAACGTCGGCAACGCCGGAGCGGTGCTGCGGTTTTTGATGGCGATCGCTTCGCTTTGCCCGGAAGTCACTTTTGTGAACACCTATCCGGATTCCCTGGGCAAGCGCCCGCACACCGACTTGATCGAAGCGCTGGAAAGCATGGGTGTGGAAATTGAGCACCAGGAAGGCCGCCTTCCGATTACGATTCGCGGAGGACGTCCGATGGGCGGGAAAATCCGCGTATCGGGCGAAGTCAGCTCCCAGTATTTGAGCGCTCTGCTCTTCTTAGCCCCGCTGCTGGAGGAAGACAGCGAGATCGAAGTGCTGGGTGACCTGAAATCGAAAGTCGTGATCGGACAGACTTTGGAGGTGCTGGAGCAAGCGGGGATTATCGTGGACGCTTCAAGCGACTACAGGTTCTTCCGCGTTCAAGGGCGCCAAAGCTACCAGGCGAAAAATTATACGGTCCAAGGCGATTACCCCGGGTCGGCGGCGATTCTGGCGGCGGCGGCGGTCACCAAATCCGATGTGAAAATACACCGGCTGATGGAGGGCAGCAAGCAAGGTGAACGGGCGATCGTCGATGTGCTGCAAATGATGGACGTCCCGCTCAGCCATCGTGACGATACGGTGCACGTGCTCGGCAACGGCCGGCTGCGTCCGGTGGAATTCGACGGCGATGCCGCCACCGATGCCGTGCTGGCGATGGTGGCCGCGGCGGTGTTTGCGGAAGGAACGTCCCGCTTCTATAACGTGGAGAACTTACGGTATAAGGAATGCGACCGGATTACAGACTACCTGAATGAACTGAGAAAAGCAGGGGCCAAAGTGGAGGAACGGCAATCCGAGATCATCGTGCACGGGCGGCCTACGGGATTGGAAGGCGGCGCGACGATCGACGCGCATTATGATCACCGGGTGATCATGGCGCTCACGGTCGTAGGTTTGCGGTGCAAGGAACCGCTATTGATTAAGGATGCGCACCATGTGGCGAAATCATATCCGCAATTTTTCGATCATCTTAAGGCGCTTGGCGCATCGGTAGAGTGGGTAAAATAAGGTCAAGAAAGGTGTGATGCAACATGGCATTTGAAAATCCAAGTCGGGATGAAATCAAGAAGATTTTGGAGAACGCCGGAAACATCGCTGTCGTCGGCTTGTCCGACAAGACGGACCGGACCTCTTACATGGTCTCACAGGCCCTGCAAAATAACGGTTACCGGATTATTCCGGTAAATCCGTCCGTCAGCGGGGAAATTCTCGGCGAGAAAGTGTACGCTTCCCTGAAGGATATTCCCGAGCCGGTGGATATCGTTAACGTATTCCGCCGCAGCGAATATACGCCGGAAGTGGCCCGCGAAGCGGTGGAAATCGGGGCGCATGTGCTCTGGCTTCAGCTCGGCATCGCGAGCGATGAAGCGTATGAAATTGCCTCGAAAGGCGGTCTGACAGTGATTATGGACCGGTGCATTAAAGTGGAGGACAGCATTTTGATCGGCAAAAGGTAATTTGTTGTAATAAATAAAGGATGGGCGTCCTGAAGTCATCGGAGATGGCGGGGATGCCTTCTTTGCGTAAATTCCTTTGACAAATTTACGAAGCTGGGCTTACCATAAAGTATTAGAGAGAGGGTATCCTATACTTCACAGTAAGGACTTAGGGGGTCGAAACATGATACAGGGTATCGGAGCAGCGGCTGGCGTCGCCATCGGCAAGGCGTTCGTGCTGCCCGCCTGGGAGTGGGATGTGCCGGATCGCCGGATGGAGAAGGTGGATCTCGCCAAAGAGTTCGAGAGACTATATGAGGGGATCCGAACCTCCAAGACCGAGATTGAGTTCATGAAGAACGAAATCAAGGAAACGGTGGGGGTCGCGGAGTCCAGCATTTTTGATGCGCATATCGCCATTTTGGAAGACCCTGTATTTATGAGCGAGATTCAGGGCATTATCGAACGGCAGTATAAGGCTGCCGAGGTTGCGGTAAAGGAAGCGATCGATCACTTTGTCACGATGTTCGATCTGCTGGATGATGAATATATGAAGGAGCGGGCGCTGGATATCAAGGATGTCGGCAACCGGCTGTTGAAGCATTTGCTGGGAACGCCGGAGATTACGCTGCCGTCGGATACCCAGCCTTACATTCTGGTAGCCAAGGAATTGTCACCGTCCCAGCTCGTGCATCTGAATCCCGAGAACGTGCTGGGGATGGTAACGATGGCCGGGGGCAAAACCTCGCATTCCGCGATCATGGCCCGGGCGCTGGGCATTCCGCTGGTATCCGGTCTGGAGCATAAGCTGACGAAACCGCTGCAGACCGGGGACCTGCTCGTCGTCGACGGCGATGAAGGCTGGCTTTACCTGGATCCGGAGCAGGAAATTATCGACCGGTACACCGAGATCGCCGAGAAGCAGCGCCGCCGCAAGGAGCAGCTGCAGTTGCTCGCTTCCGTCGATGCGGTGACAAGGGACGGCTACCGGATGCAGCTGGCCGGGAATATCAGCTCGGTCAAGGATTTCGAGCAGGCGATCAAATACGGAGCTCAGGGCGTAGGGCTGTTCCGCACGGAATTTCTGTACATGGACCGCCCGGCTTTCCCGAGCGAAGACGAGCAGTTTGAGGTTTACCGCCAAATTGTCGAGAAGGCGGACGGCCACCCGGTCGTCATTCGCACGCTGGATATCGGCGGAGACAAGCAGCTGGAGTATTTTACGATTCCGGAGGAAGAGAATCCGGTGCTCGGCTATCGCGGAATCCGCATCAGTCTGGACAGCAAAGAGCTGTTCAAAATCCAGTTGACGGCGATTTTGCGGGCCAGTGTTTACGGCCAAATCAAAATTTTGCTGCCGATGGTGTCCTCGTTGGAGGAATTGAAACGGGCCAAAGGGTTTGTGGAAGAAGCTAAGCGGGAGCTGTCCGATCGCGGGCTGCCGTATTCCGGCGAAGTGGAAGTCGGCGTGATGATTGAAGTTCCGGCTGCGGCAGCCATAGCCGATCTGCTCGCCAGAGAAGCCGATTTCTTCAGTATCGGTACGAATGACCTGGTCCAGTACGTGCTGGCGGTCGACCGGATGAACGAAAAGATCGCCCACATGTACAACTCTTACCACCCGGCCGTGCTTCGCATGCTTCGCCAAACCGTAACGGCCGCAAAGGAAGCCGGCATAGCGGTCAGCGTGTGCGGCGAGATGGCCGGCGACGAAAAAGTGCTGCCGATCTGGCTGTACCTCGGGGTCGATACGCTCAGTATGTCGCCGCAGTCCTTGCTGCGGGTTAAACACCGGATTTTAAACAGTTCGGTGAAGGAAGCCGAGGAAGAGGGACGTTACTGCTACGGCTTGTCGACGAGCGAGGAAATCGAAGCCGAGCTTACCCGCTATTTGGGGAAGGACCCGGTACTTGGCCGCTAGGCGGTGCTACGGCCACATCGAATATATGAAAAGCTGAGAAAGACCCGGGACGATTCCCGGGTCTTTCTCAGCTTAACTGTTTGCTAAAACTATTGTGCGGAGTCCGCCAAAGCATCGACGAATGCCTTTCCGTATTCCGTCAAATCGGGCGGGCGCCGGGCGGAGACGATATGTCCATCGACCACGACGGGCTCGTCCTTCCATACGGCTCCGGCATTTTCCATATCATCGCGAATTCCCGGCGTGGAGGTGACGGTGACGCCTTTCAGGATGCCGGCGGAAATCAGAACCCATCCCGCATGACAAATTTGCCCAATCGGCTTCTTTGCTTCATTCAACTCCCGAATGACCTCCAGCACCTTCCCGTACCGGCGCAGCTTATCGGGAGCCCAGCCTCCGGGCACAAGGATCCCGTCGTAATCGCTGGAACGGACCTCCTCAAACGACATATCCGTCACGGCGGGGACTCCATATTTGCCGATGTATTTTTTGCCTTTCTCCAACCCGGCCAGATGCACCTCGGCCCCTTCCTCGCGAACGCGATAAATCGGGTACCACAGCTCCAAGTCCTCAAATTCCTCATCGACCAGGGCGATCACCTTTTTACCAGATAATCTCAAATTCGTCTCCTCCTGTCTGCTTTTTCTCTTGACGAAAATCGTTTTCAATATTTTAATTGTATCAAAAATGATGTTCTTCTTCATGCTCATAGCGCAAGGATAATCCTTCTTGCGCTGGAATCTTTATCCGACTCAAAACGTGATGGACTATTTATGAGGTGATTCCTATGCGCAGGCTTTGCCGCTGCGGACAAAAAATGAATTTCGGATTCCGGCTGGTCGTGTTTGAAAACAAATTTCAAATCGATCGGGTGCCGATCTTTGAATGCGAAGACTGCAACTTCTACGAAGTGCTGCCGTTCGTCAAGCCGGATCTGCTGGACTTGCTGGATCAGTTGAAACAACAGAACGCTAAAGGACGCGTATTTTTCACCGAAGTCAATGAACTTGCGGATGTGCTTTATGAGTTGTCCCGCAAATGGACGAAGGCGGACTCCGTATTGTTTGAAGCTATGCTGGAACAGCATTGTGAAGAGCGCATCAATCTGCTGCTTGATTTATACGGCTGTGCGCAAAAGATGAATGATGAAAACTGGATGAAAGAAATCGCGGCAAGGCTGGCAACTTTGTCGAAGTTTGTAAAAGATCGTCAGTTTTTGAGCACGAAATAAAAGATAATCTTAATGAATTTGTCGCCATGAGTTGTATTTCGCGTGCCGTTTTTGGTAAGATATGATTTAGGAAAATGAAAATTGATTTTCTGAAAGGAATGGATGCGAGATGCCTGAATTGAGGAGAATCACGTCAAAAGAGGATCTGCACCGTGTCTTGGAACATTCGGCGAGTCAGCCGCTGCTGCTGTTTAAGCACAGTACGCGCTGCCCGATCAGTTCCGGCGCCTACCGGGAATTGGAGAACTATCTGAAGGGCTCTCCCAACGAGAAGATTACATACGGACTGATTTATGTAGTGGAGGACCGCGAGGTCTCCAATGAGGCCGCCGAGGTTCTCGCCGTCAAGCATGAATCGCCGCAGGCTCTTTTGGTAAAGGACGGACAAGCGGTATGGCATACTTCGCATTCCAGGATCACCGCAGAGGCCCTGCAAGGAATTCTTGTGTAAATGAAGCGTTATCATTGCACAAAGTAGTATTTTGTCGTATCATAAATTTAATTGAAACATTGGGCTCGCGGAGTAATGAGTGAAAATCTATTGGCAATGGAGAGAATAATGTGACGGTTACCATTTACGATGTGGCTCGTGAAGCGGGCGTCTCGATGGCTACGGTTTCCCGGGTTGTGAATAACAATCCCAATGTGAAGCCGCAAACTCGGAAAAAAGTGTACGAAGCGATTGAACGTTTGGGATATCGTCCGAATGCGGTGGCAAGAGGTCTTGCCAGCAAGAAGACGACAACGGTCGGAGTGGTGATTCCAGATATTTCGAATTCGATTTTTGCCGAGATTGCAAGAGGTATCGAAGATATCGCGAACATGTACCACTATAATATTATTTTATGTAATGCGGACAAGAAGAAAGAGAAGGAAATTCGGGTCATCAACACGTTGCTTGAGAAACAAGTGGACGGGCTTCTGTTCATGGGCGGAACCGTGACGGAAGAGCATGTTCAGGCGTTTCAGACTTCGGCTGTCCCGATCGTTCTCTGCGCAACAAGCGACGAAGACGGGATGATTCCCTCGGTGGATATCGACCATGAAGCAGCGGCCTTCGATGCGGTCAGCACGCTGGTTCGCCATGGCCATCGGCACATTGCAATGATCAGCGGCACGCTGCAGGATCCGGCAAACGGTTATGCGCGCTTCCAAGGGTACAAACGCGCCCTGGAAACCGCGGGAATTCCTTATGACGAGGATCTTGTGCGGATCGGCAATTACCGGTATGAATCCGGGGTGGAAGCGATGAAATATTTCCTGGGGCTCAAGAAACGGCCTTCCGCGATTTTTGCCGCTACGGACGAGATGGCGATCGGTGCGATTCACAGCATTCAGGATGAAGGCTTGAAAGTGCCGGATGATTTCTCGATCATCAGCGTCGACAATATTCGTATGGCTTCCATGGTGCGTCCTCAGTTGACGACGGTCGCCCAGCCGATGTATGACTTGGGAGCGGTAGCCATGCGCCTTCTGACGAAACTGATGAAGAAAGAAACCGTGGAGAATCCTCGGGTCATTTTGCCGCACGAAACGATTTTGCGGTTGTCCGTCAGCCACGTTTAGGCTGCTTTCAATTATAGAGAAGATTAGATAGACAAATATATGAAAAAGGTTATAACGGAAAAAAGCTCCTCATGAAGGAGCTTTTTTTAGGCTGTAGGGCAAGTTAAGCTTACATAAATCGATAAAGGAGCGATTGAACATGCTGAAAACAATCGGAATCATCGGGGCGATGGATGAAGAGCTGGCGCTGCTGCTGGACGGCATGGAAGCCAAGGAACCGGTAGCTCAGGCGGGGCTTTCCTTTGTGAAAGGGAAGTTCCACGGCAAAGACGTCGTGGTGTGCAAATCCGGCGTAGGGAAAGTGAATGCCGCGATAACCACGCAGGTGCTGGTCGACCGTTTTGACGTCGGGATGATCTGGTTTACCGGGGTGGCTGGCGCGTTGCATCCTTCGCTGGATATCGGCGATATCGTGATCTCGTCGTCATGCCAGCAGCACGATATGGACTGCTCGCCGATCGGATTCCCCCGCGGGGTGACTCCGTTTCAAGAGGTGTCCGATTTTCCGGCCGCCCCCCGGCTGATCAAGCTCGCGGAGGAAGCTTGCTCCCGCGTTTGCCGGGAAAACGGCTACAGGGTCGGGAGAATTTTGTCGGGTGACCAGTTTATCGCCGATCCGGCAGTCGTCCGCTTTCTCTATGAAAGCATGGACGGAACCTGCGTGGAGATGGAAGGCGGGGCGATCGGTCAAGTCTGCCATATGAACGCCGTGCCTTATGTGATGCTGCGCTCGATGTCCGACAAAGCGGACGGAACGGCGGACGTGAATTTCGCCGAGTTTACCGTGATCGCTTCTAAGCGCTCATTTGAGATTATTGAAGACATGATCCAACATGTGGATTCTCTAAACTAATCAAGACCCTGCTTTAGGGGGCCGGCGGATAATCCTGAAGCGCAACCGCGAGATTCTCGCGGTTTTTTGCCGTAATTTCCGCCCTGCGGTGAATCGCCTCCCAACGCGTTAAATCGTCGAGCCAAAACGCGGGGAGGGGCGTCGGCGTTTGACTCTGCCATTTCTCGGCCCAGCTCTGCGGCAGCTTGGTTTGCGGCCGGTCTTCCCGGTCAAGCACCCGTTTCAGCGGATGTTGGCTCATTTCCAACCAAAGCAGGCTCCAGGCACGGGGAACGACCCGCCACATATCGTAGCCGCCTCCGCCGACGGCGACCCATCGCCCCCCGCAATGCGTATGGGCCAGCCGATGGAGAATCGCCGGCATCTCGCTGTATATGGCCATACTGCAGTGCATATGGCTTAACGGATCCAAAGCATGGGCATCGCAGCCATGCAGGCTGACGATCAAATCCGGCTTGAAATAGTTTGCCAGCCGCGTAATGGAGGTTTCGAAGCACTCCATCCAGGAGGCGTCCTCCGTATAGGGCTGGAGCGGAATGTTCAAGCAGGCTCCGTAGCCCAAATGTTCACCCCGTTCATGAAGAAATCCCGTTCCGGGAAACAAATATTTTCCCGTTTCATGAATGGAATATGTACACACATCCGGATCGGAATAGAAGCTCCACTGCACCCCGTCGCCGTGGTGAACGTCGGTGTCCACGTACAGCACCCGGGCCCCGAAGCGGTGTTTCGCGTAGGCGATGGCCACGGCGGCATCGTTATAGACGCAGAAGCCGGCGGCTTTCGCGGACAGGGCATGGTGCAGACCGCCGCCCAAATGCAGAGCGTGGTCCGCCCGGCCCGACAGGACCGCGTCCACCGCGGTGATCGTGCCTCCCACAACGTAAGAGGCCGCGTCGTGCATGCCGGGGAAATACGGCGTGTCCTCGTCCATCAGGCCGTACTGCTCCGCACGCTCCGTCCACGCCGGATCAGGCGGAGAGTCGCTGAGCGCCTTAACCGCTTCGACGTAGGCGGGCTGGTGAATCCAGAGAAGCTCCTCCTCCGTGGCGGGACGGGAGACAAGCATCTGCCCGGAACTCAGCGCGCCGCAGGCTTGCAGAAGCTCCAGCGTCAGCCGCAGCCGGATCGGGTGAAACGGGTGATGATCGTGGAAACGGTAATTCATCGATTGCTCATGATGGACAAATAAAGCGTTTCCAGACATGGCGTCACGCGTCCTTTCACGTAAGTCTTGGTTAATACATGAAGCGCTGCTGGAAACGAATCCGGTCAAACTGTTCCTTCGATTCGAGCGGAACTTCTTTGCCGATCCGGACCATCAGGCAGTTGGCGGGGTGGGAGCAAATTTCCGGATCATCCGTCGCATACCAGACCATATCGACGGTCTGCATCAGCCGCTCCATCATTTTACGGTAATCCCAGACGGAAAGGCCGCTGCTTTTTAAATCCCAGTGCCAATAGTACTCCGTCGTAAATACGATGTATTTCTCCATCTGACCGTCCTCAAAAGCGGTACGAATCAAACTTGACCCGATACGGCGGGATCTGTATTCATTGGAAACCTCGATGGCCCCGAGCTCGATCAAATCGGGCATATTTCCTTGCGACCATCGCTCCATCTCGTCGGGATAATGGAACGTTACATAGCCGATAATGACCTCCTGGTCCCGGGCGATAATAATCCGCCCTTCCGGCAGTCCCGCAATCTCAATCAACGCTTCCAGCTGTTCTTCGGGACGGCGGAAAGCGTCGAGATCCGGGTGCATCCGAAGCGAGGCTAAATGAGAAGGAGTAACAGGACCTTCCAAAATGAGCTCACGATCGGTTTGGGGCAGGGTATGGCGGATATACGTTTTTCGGTGTTCCATCATTGCCGCCTCCTTTGCTCGTTCCCCTAACATATAGCAGAAAAATGCAAAATTGAAAAGTATAGCCGGGGGAAAAGACGTGTGATATAATGATTTCCGACATAATTTATTCATAAATATAACTTGACATCGTGATTTTTGTAACATTATTTCGATTCAACTATTTGTCCAATTCCCCGAACAAAAATTGTCCTGCTTACGCAATCAACTTTGTATCCGTTTTCATGAGTTTGATCTATTCTATTATATGTTTTGCAAAGATCAAGGGAGGATGGAACGATGAGCCAATTGCAAGGTGAAATTATTTCGACGGACGCGCCTTCATCGAATTTGGGTAATTATGAAGCGGCGTATGCGAATTTCAACTGGGAGGATGTGGAGAAGCAGTTCTCCTGGTATGTGACCGGGAAGGTCAATCTTGCCTATGAAGCGATTGACCGGCATGTCGATGCCGGCCAGGGTGACCGCCCTGCGCTTTTGTTCAGCGATTCGACACGGAACGAGTCGTATACGTTTGCGGACCTGCAGCGCAAGTCCAATCAGTTCGCCAATGTGCTCCGCGGCCAGGGGATTTCCAAAGGGGACCGTGTATTTGTATTTATGCCGCGCAGCCCGGAATTATATGTCAGTATTCTTGGCATTATTAAAATCGGCGCCGTGGTCGGCCCGCTATTCGAAGCTTTCATGGAGACGGCCGTCAAGGACCGTCTGGAGGACAGCGGGGCGGCAGCGCTCGTGACCACGCCAGCACTACTGCCCCGGGTCAAGCGGGATGAGCTTCCCTTGCTGAAGACGATTTTTCTGGTAGGAGATGATGTGGCTCCCCAAGAGGGGATTGTAGATTACCATCTGGCTATGGAAGCCGCCTCCGAGGAGACGGAAATCGAGTGGGTCAATCGGGAGGATGGTTTAATCTTGCACTATACTTCCGGATCGACCGGAAAGCCCAAGGGCGTCTATCATGTCCACAACGCCATGCTGCAGCATTACCACACGGGAAGGGTCGTCCTTGATCTTCGCCAGGATGATGTGTACTGGTGCACGGCCGATCCCGGCTGGGTCACCGGTACATCCTACGGCATCTTCGCCCCCTGGCTGCATGGCGTAACCAATGTTGTTCGCGGCGGACGATTCAGCCCCGGCGACTGGTACGAAACCTTGCAGCAGAACAAGGTTACAGTTTGGTACAGCGCGCCGACGGCATTCCGGATGCTGATGGGGGCCGGGGAGGATATCGTCAAGCAGTATGACCTCTCCAGTGTGCGGCATATCTTGTCCGTCGGGGAACCGCTCAACCCCGAGGTGGTCCGTTGGGGGCATAAGGTTTACGGACACCGTATCCATGATACGTGGTGGATGACCGAGACCGGGGGGCAATTGATCTGCAATTATCCGTCGATGGCGATCAAGCCGGGGTCGATGGGAAAACCGGTTCCCGGCATCGAGGCGGCCATCATTGACGATAACGGCAAAGTTCTGCCGCCGAACCGGATGGGGAACTTGGCTGTGCGGACGCCTTGGCCTTCGATGATGCGGCTGATCTGGAACAACGCGCCGAAGTACGAGGAATATTTCCGTATCCCCGGCTGGTATATTTCCGGTGATACGGCCTATGTGGACGAGGACGGATACTTTTGGTTCCAGGGGCGGATCGATGACGTCATCAATTCCTCCGGGGAACGGATCGGGCCTTTCGAGGTGGAGAGCAAGCTGGTCGAACACCCCGCAGTAGCCGAGGCCGGCGTGATCGGCAAGCCCGATCCGACGCGCGGCGAGATCATCAAGGCATTCATTTCGCTTCGTGAGGGTTACACGCCATCCGAGGAGTTGAAAGCGGAGATCGCCCGGTTCGTGAAGGAAGGCTTGTCGGCGCACGCGGCCCCGCGGGAGATCGAGTTTAAGGATAAACTGCCGAAGACCCGTTCCGGTAAAATTATGCGGCGCGTCCTGAAGGCATGGGAGCTCAATCTGCCGGCAGGCGATTTGTCCACGATTGAGGATTGAGCCGCTTAATTAAGAAAACCTCCTCTCCGGTTCCATGGATACGAGCAATCCATGGACGGAGGGGAGGTTTATTTGTTTACTTGCCGTATTGAACCGCGGCCGAAGGCGTCGATTCACCGACCTCGTTCACCGCGGTGATCTGAATCCACCCGCTGACGGCTTCATGCTTGAACTTGAACTGGGTGCTTGAAGTACTGCCCAGCTTGTTGAACGGCCCGCTCGCGTTTTCGGCGACATAGATATTGTAGCCGGATACGAATTCCGCGGAAGCGTTCGCTCCCCAGCTCACCGTTACATCTTTGTCGCTGACATGTGTTTCAACCTGACCCGGCGTGCTGGGAGCAACCGTGAGGTCCGGCGCTGTGCCGTCCCCTTCCTCGGCTTCCCCGGCGGGATCGGTGAGTTCGCCTTCGTTCTCCTCCGGTGGAGTCGTCTGGTTGGCTCCGACGATGGCGCTAGGCTGGGATTCTTTGCCCGCCACATCGACCGCCGTAACGTAATAGGAATAGCCGCCCTTTTCTCCCACGCTGATCGAAGTGGATTCCCCGGCCAACGCGGCTTGCCCGGTATACTTGAAGGTGCCTCCGTTTACGGCTTGGTACAAGCGGTAGCCGACTACGTCCTTCTGGGTGCTTTTGCTGAAGCTCACGCTTCCCGACTGGAGCGCCACATTGCTTGGCGCTGTCGGCGGCGCCCCGTCATCTGTCCGGGGATCCTGCTTCGTGGGCGCATCCTCGCCCGCGTCCCTCGGAATATAGTAGCTCAGCGACCGGTGACCGCCCCGCATCGATCCGAATGCTTTCTGCAAGTCGTCGATCAACTCTTTGATAGGTTTCTCCCGCTTCATGACTACCTTCTCGCGGACCATGTCCGAAGGTGTGGTGGACTTCGGAATATAATTAACTCCGTTATAGGTGATATATTTCATACGGACCAGGACATCGTCGGATTCTTTAGGGACGTATTTCGCATTGAAAATATCCGTGACCATCTTGCCGGCCTCCCGGGTCAGCTTGGTCGGCAGCTTGCCGCTGAAACCGGATACCGTGGCGGTGACAATGCCGTCCGGTTTGGTGAATTCCGGTGTGACGAACAGGTCTTTCTCATGCTCGGTGACTTCGTTCATCACCTTGGCCCAGATGGAGCGGGCCCGCGATTTGCCGGCATCGGACAGGGTGTTCTTAGGCTCTTTGTAACCGATCCAAATGCCGAGCGTCACGTCCGGCGTGTAACCCATAAACCAGACATCGGCGTAGTTTTGTGTCGTTCCCGTTTTGCCGACGATCGGAATTTTTCTGTAATTCTTGAAATCGCTTTTGATGGATTTACCTGTACCGCTGGTAATCACCGTTCTAAGCATATCCGTCATCAGGTAAGCGGTTTGCTTGGAAAAAACGCGCTTGGGTTCGGCTTTCTCCTGGTAAACGATATGCCCTTGCGAATCCACAATTTTGCCGATCATATAGGCGTCGTTGAACTCTCCGCCATTGGCGATGGCGCTGTAGGCGTTCGTAAGTTCCTCGACCGTTACCCCGTATCGCAAACCGCCGAGAACTCCCGTCTGCGCGGTATAATCCCGCTCATCCAGCGTCGTAATGCCGAGTTTTTTGGCGAAATCCCAGGCTTTATCGATGCCGACTACATCGTTGAACACCTTCAGGGCAGGGATGTTGCGGGATTCGTTCAGCGCCGTCCGGGCGGTAACGAGTCCTTTATAGCCGCCGCCGGAGTTGACCGGGATATGATAGCCTTTCGAACCGTCCCGCAAAATCACCGGCGAATCGTCGATGATGCTGGCCGGTTGAATCAATCCGGCCTCCATGGCCGGCAGGTAGGCGGCGATCGGCTTCATCGTCGAGCCGGGTTGACGCACCATTTGCGTGGCGTAATTCATCTGTTCCGTGTGAAAATCACGGCCTTCAATCATGCCCAGAATCGCCCCGGTGCGATTATCGATCATCATGCCGGCGACCTGCTCCAACCCTTTGGTTTTGCTGTATGGCGAAAAGTTATCCTTATCCTCCGCAACCTTGTGCATGGAGTTGTATACCTGCTTGTCGATCGTGGTGTATACCCGGTATCCGCCGGTAAGCAGTTCCTGCCGCGCTTCTTCGAGGATTTGCGGATTTTTGGCGATCTCCTCCTTGGACATCCCCGGGTTGTTCATCATCGCGACCACAATCGCCCCCTGGCGCTCCGTTTCAAGCATCAGGTAAGGGAAGGTTTCATAGGCCTTCTTCGTCTTGGGCGCGAGAGAGGCCTTAATATCGAACGTCAGCGCCTCGTCATATTGAGCTCGAGTAATTTTGTTCTCCTCCAGCATTCGCTGAAGCACAAGCTGTTGTCTTTTTATCGCGCGGTCAAAGTTCTCCTCGTTAAACTCGCCCTTGCCGTTGAAGGCCGAATAGGCCGATGGCCGCTGCGGCATCCCGGCCAAATAGGCGGCCTGCGCAATGTTCAGATCTTTCAGGTCGGTAATGTTGAAAATTCCCTTGGCCGCCGCTTTGATCCCATAGACTTGATATCCGTTCGAACCGTTGCCGAAAGGAACCTTGTTCAGATACGCCGTAAGGATCTCTTCTTTGGAGAGGAAACGCTCCAGTCTTAAAGCCAGCAAAATCTCCTTGACCTTCCGGTTATCCGTCCGGTCCAGATTCAAAAATACGCGGCGCGCCAACTGCTGGGTCAGCGTACTGCCGCCGGTCTGGATGTCTTCCTTGAGCAGTTTTTGTTTCACGGCCCGCAGGGTTCCCTTAAAGTCGATGCCCTTATGTTCTTGAAAATGGTTGTCCTCAATGGCGATGACCGCATCGATCACGGAGGAAGGGATCTCCTGGTAAGCGACAGGCCGCCGGTCTTCTTCCGAACGGAGCTGGCCGATCGGCTGGCCGTCCCGGAAGTAGGCGAATCCGGTTATGTCGTTATGGTTGATTTTTTGCTCGATATCGGCACGCGATCTCACCGGCTCGTCTTTGACGATCGAGGAGACGTATCCGAATACAACCCCTCCGGCAAACAAAGCTCCGGCAAAACCGAGCAGCACAAGCCAGCCGAGGGTGGACCATACCCAGCGTCCCCGTTTGCGTTTGGGAGCAGGCTTGGCGGAAGGCTTGTTGTTCCGGTTTTTTCTCTGCAGCTTTCCGGAATTGTTTTCGTTCTCATGAACCATGGATGCTCCTCCTTTTTAACAGCAACATTATAGCATAAAAAAGGGGATTTGGTTGATTTTCCACCCTACTTGCCAGGTATTCGCCAAGGTTTTCGCATATTATTCCGTTTGACTTTGGAAATGTACCTGTGATATAAAATAGCTAATTGTATATCGCTAAAGGCTTGGATAGACATAGTAGAAGGCGGAATCCCGCCGCTCAGAGAATCGGTGGTCGCTGCGAACCGAATGGGCGGATCTCCTTTGAATTACCGTCTGGAGCCGTCCGGGGGAACGCACATGGGCCACGCGCACACTGTCAGTAGTCCGGTACCGGGAAACCGTTATGGAAATGAGGTGAAAACCGCGGCATCGACATGCCCGCCCGATTGGCGGCGGTGGCGAAGCACGGTTTTAATTAGGGTGGTAACGCGAGCGGCTCCTTCTCGTCCCTTGGGATGAGAAGGAGCTTTTTTGTCGTTTTCGGCGCACAAAAAAATCAAATCACAATCATATGTGGAGGAATGAAAGAATGAAGTGGGAAGAATTGACACAGGCTCAACAAGCGGAGGTCGACCGTCAGCTCAAGGTGATCTCCCGCGGCGTGGTGGAAATCGTACCGGAGGACGAATTAAAGAAGAAAATCATGAAATCGGTGGTTACGGGAACGCCGCTGAAAGTGAAGCTGGGGCTGGATCCTTCCGCGCCGGATATCCATGTCGGCCACACGGTCGTCATGCAAAAGCTGCGCCAATTCCAAGAGCTGGGACATCAGGTTCAACTGATTATCGGTGATTTTACCGGCCGGATCGGAGACCCGACCGGGAAATCGGAAACCCGGAAACAGCTGTCGGAAGAGGATGTGCAGCGGAATGCCGAAACGTACCGCCAGCAAATTTTTAAAATTCTGGATCCGGAGAAGACCAAGGTACACTTCAATTCGGAGTGGCTGGCACCGATGACGTTCGAGGATGTGGTCAAGCTGGCCGCGAAGGTGACGGTGGCCCGGATGCTGGAAAGGGATGATTTCACCAAACGGTATTCCACCGGTCAACCGATCAGCATTCACGAATTTTTCTACCCGCTGATGCAGGGAATGGACTCCGTCGCTCTGCACACCGATATCGAGCTAGGCGGAACGGATCAGAAGTTTAACCTGCTGATGGGCCGAACCTTGCAGAAGGAATACGGCCAGGAGCCGCAGGTCACCATCATGACGCCGCTCATCGAAGGGCTTGACGGCGTGCAGAAGATGAGCAAGAGCCTCGGAAACTACATCGGCATCGATGAGGAGCCGAATGAAATCTACGGTAAAGCGATGTCGGTTCCGGATGAATTGATGCTCAAATACTACGAGTTGGTTACGGATTTAACGAACGAGGAGCTGGAGACGTTGAGCGAGGGCGTCAAATCGGGGACGGTTCATCCCCGCGACGCAAAGATGAAGCTCGCGCATACGCTCGTCCGCATGTACCATGGCGTAGGCGCCGCGGAAGCCGCGCAGGAGCATTTTGTTACTGTATTCCAACAGCGCGCGCTGCCTGAGGATATCGAGGAGATTGAGGTGTCTGCCGCTGAACTGGAGGACGGAACGATCAAACTGATCAAGCTGTTGACGTTAATCGGATTCGCTTCATCCAACGGAGAGGCGAAACGGAGCATTCAGCAGGGCGCCGTGAAAATCAATGAGGAGAAGCTGACCGATGTAAACGCGGCGATCGCTCTGTCCGGCGGAGAAGTCATTCAGGTCGGCAAACGCAAATTCGCCAAGCTGTTGGTTAAATAAATTGCGAAAAATATATTTGTAATGCCTGATTGGCCTGATCCGGATAAGTGTCCGGGTCAGGTCTTTTCCGTTTTGTTGCAGTTAGCACTGTATAGTTGAACTATTGATTCGCACACTCAATATAGCACGACTAACGGGAATACCTCCCGTTAATTCGGTCATACGCCGCTCGAATTTCGCATTAGCTGGAAAACCTCCGGCTAATTTACGTAGTCGAGGCTTTGATCGCCTCTCAGGCATAGAATTAGCTGGAGAAAATCCTGCTAAATCGTGCCGAGTGGGTAAAATTAGCAAAATTAACGGGAGAAATTCCCGTTAATCGCTGGAGTGGCGGGATAGAGAAATTTGCACAAAAAAACCGACCCAAGTCGGAGCGACTTGGGTCGGTTTTTTTGTGCAAATCTTAACGGTTGTAGAACTCGACGATTTGTTTCTCGTCGATATCTTGCGACAGCTCGGAACGTTCCGGCAAACGAATGTATTTGCCTTCCATAGCCGTATCGTTGTATTCAAGGTAAGCCGGAAGGTGCGTGCGGTTCTCCAGAGCTTCCTTAACGGAAGACAAGCCGCGGCTTCTTTCGCGAAGGCTGATTACATCGCCGATGCTTACACGGTAGGAAGCGATGTCCACTTTCTTGCCGTTTACGGTAATGTGACCGTGGGAAACCAATTGACGGGAACCCGCGCGGGAGTTAGCGAAACCAAGGCGGTATACCAGGTTGTCCAGGCGGCTTTCGAGCAACGCCATGAAGTTTTCACCGGCAATACCCGGCATTTTTTGCGCTTTGGCAAACAAAGTGCGGAACTGCTTTTCTCCCAAACCGTACATGTGGCGCAGTTTTTGCTTCTCCAAAAGCTGCATACCGTAGTTGGAAACCTTTCTCCGTTGGTTAGGGCCATGTTGTCCCGGAGGGAAAGGGCGTTTCAAATCTTTGCCTGTTCCGCTCAAGGAAATGCCAAGGCGGCGGCTGAGTTTAAATTTAGGACCAGTGTAACGTGCCATTGTATAGGTAGACTCCTTTTATCATAAAATTTTAAGTAGGGTTCTACTTGCGCGGGCTTTGTTTGGGCGGGCGGAGGATAGATAATCCGCTCTCTGACAAGAAAGTTCAGCCGCTGTCTTGTCAGCAACAAAAACCGAGAGGGTGCTTCGCATGATTTACGCCCCTAATCAAAGACTCTATCCAGTCTTTATCAACAATATATATTATAAGAAACGGGCGGATAATGTCAAGCGGTGGATTTTGTTTAAATATAAAGGATTTTGACGATAGGCCTTTGGACCTAATATTACTTTGAAAATGAAGTAAATTATAATGCAAAACGGCTACGAAGATAGTAAAATAAACATATAAACAAGGAACGGAACAAATATTACTATGATACTCGTGTAACTAAAGGCAGAGTGAGACGGCTTCGATTAAATTATCTCGCTGCGGGCTGGGTGCGGCGAAAAGGAGCTTTTACATGACAAAACAAACTAGAGACGACTCGATGCAAGCGTTCATGCCAACACCGACCTACACTCTGCCGAGTTGGAATCCCGAGGAAGATCAGGATCCTATTAACTGGCTCGGATTGATGGATATTACGACCCATGACTACCCATACATTATGGCATTGCTTGAGAATGCCTGCCGGGATTGGGCTTCCCAGCTGCCGCAGCCGCCGGTTTCCTGCCGGGTGGAATGGTTTGTTGCTGATTCGGCCGGGGAGTTCGTAAATCGTAGCGGGGATTCCCGGATTCCTGAAACGGAGCAATCGATCGACGAGGTGACCCGAAGTTGCCTAAGGGAAATTCAAGTGGCAATCTCCCGCTTTCCGGAGGGTTTCTGCATAGCGGCCCCGGTGCTGACCAGGCATACGAACGAGCTGTTCGCCGTACTGGGATGTACGGTTTATGGCGCGGCGGCGGCGGATTTCGCCGAAGCTTGGGTCGTGATGGCGGCCCAGTTTTTCAAGACCTGCTTCTATAAAGGGCTCGAGACGCTGTTTATCTCCGATTTGCTGCATGTGCAAGGGCTGGCCAAGCGGGAAGAATATCGCAGGTCCATTTTGTTTCAGGTCATTCAGGAACTGCACGATAAGAAAGAAGTGGATTCCGTGCTTACCGAGGTATTCGGCCGAATCGCCGGACTGTTTCCGGAAGCCCGAGTCGAATTGCTGATGTCCCAGGATTACCTGAGTCGGGATCCCCGGGTTAAATCCCTGCAGTTGCGGGAGACCCGGGATAACATCTGCGCCCGGGCCTTTATGGAGGGCGTGACGCTCCGTTCGGGGGGAAGTCAAGACAACGGGGAAGATTGCCTGGAAATCGCGGTCCCGCTTGTGGGCAAACAGGGGGTTTATGGCGTTTTTCACCTGGTTACGCCTCCCCGGGATGTTGAAGAGGTGGACCTTCAATTGGTCAGTATGCTGGCGGATATCGCGGGGTCCGCTTTTGAGAGCGCCAAGCTGTATGAGCAGTCGAACCTTCTGGTCAGCGAGCTCCGGCTTATTAACGAATTGACCAAGCGCCTGAATCAAAGTTTACGGCTGAAGGAAGTTTTCAAATTCGCTACCGAGGAGCTTCTTTCCATCTTCCGGGCGGAGTTTTGCTGCATCACTCAACTGGACAAGGGCGGGGAAGTATTTGAAGTTATGGCGTGTAACGTCCCGGCCCTCTCCAAATCGTTTTTTCCCAAGAATTACGGCTATAGCGGTCTCGTGTTGACAACGAAGGAATCGGTGATTTTGTCCGATTACAAGGCCTACGGAAAGATCAGCTCCAAGCTGATGGACGAGACGGATTCCAACTCGCTGATCGTGGCTCCGCTGATGGTGCGGGGAGAGGTGACGGGAGCGATTATGCTGGCCCACCGGGAGGCACGCTTTTTCTCGTATGAGAATTACAGGCTCTTGCAGGTGCTGTCCTCCCACATCGGTCTGGCGATTGCCAATGCATCCCTGCATGCCGAGGTGCAGAGAATGGCCAATCACGATATGCTTACGGGGCTGTACGCCCGGCACTATCTGGATGACCGGATACAGCATTTTCAGAAGCAGGATGAAGGCGGGTCCCTCATCATTGTGGATATCGATCTGTTCAAGCAAGTCAACGATACGTACGGCCACCAGACCGGGGATAAAATCTTGCAGCAGGTTTGTTCGATCATTCAGCGTACGGTGCGCAAAACGGATATCGCCGCCCGCTGGGGCGGTGAAGAGCTCGCCATTTATTTGCCGGGGGCGGACGTTCGCAGTGGATACCAGATCGCCGAGACGATTCGTCTTCAGGTGGCCGCGGAGTGTGAACCCCGGGTTACCGTTACTTGCGGCATTGCGGAATGGAACCGGGAGAGTGATAAAATCAGCGTCGAATCACTTTTTTATCTGGCGGATATGGCGCTTTACAAAGCGAAAAAGAATGGCCGGAATCAAACGCAAATCGGCCTTAGCCCCGAGGAATAGGCAAACAGCAGCGTGATGGCGGGAACGTCTTTAAAGGGACGTTCTTTTTGTTTGCGCATAGATTCTATCGGGCGGGAAAGGCTACAGCGTAAATACGTTTTTCCGGATCAT
Organism: Paenibacillus sp. A14; assembly: GCF_036864815.1. Lineage (NCBI taxonomy): Bacteria > Bacillati > Bacillota > Bacilli > Caryophanales > Paenibacillaceae > Paenibacillus > Paenibacillus sp. A14. The sequence continues at coordinate 670,379 of NZ_JBAGJD010000001.1, read as the reverse complement.
CCTGTCTGCCGGAAGTAGAGGGGCGCAAGAGTAAAATGAAAACCGTATACTATAGTTTCGTAACTCTGCTGTTTGCCGTTCTTTTGTTGGTTTCCTGCGGCTTTCGTGACAATAAAACCCCCGAGCAATGGTACCGTGTCACTTGGTCGGGTCTAGCCGGATGCGACTCGCTTACGTTTCGGGGCGATGCGGCGTTGTTTCGCGGAGAGGACAACAAACTGACGGAGTCCTTCGCTTACTCGGGACAATTAAGGGATCATCGCCGTCTGCAAATATCCACGGTCCTTCCCGTTCCGGCGGAGGGGGCAGGAAAAGGCCGGATGCCGCGGGCTGCGGAGTCCAAGGCGAAGGCTTATCAAGTGAACCTGCTGTGGAAGAGGGGGAACTGGAGTCTTGAGGCCAAAGGCGGCGATGCCGTCATCCAAGGGCTCGCCCGGTTGAACCCGTTGGACCAGCTGGAAGAGATTCGGTCGGCACAGAAAGTGATGACCTCGGAAACAGGAGCGGCCCGGGGGACCAGAGTGTTGCGGATCGAGCTGGACCCGGATGAGGCCAGAACCCGGCTCAAAGCGAAGCTGGCGGGGGAGATGGACGCGGTGAAGAAAGGCTGGGAGGATCGCCTGACCCAGGTTGAATCGGGGCGCCGCGCCCGGCTGGAAGCCGAACTGAACCGGGAATGGATGAACGGAAGAGAGCGGTTGATGACGATGCTCGATCAATCCGAAGCCAGGGCGGTGTTCCACCTGACCATCGATCGTCATAACGGGCTGCCGGTCCGGTTGACCTCGGAAACCGAATTGGTTTACCCGAACAGGCTGGGGCTTAAAGAAAGGGAGATCCTGCTGACGGATAACCGCTTTGAAAACTACCGATAATCCCCCGAGGCTGACTTCGGGCAAACACCGTGCTACAATAAGTAAGAAGAATTAACCATTGTTCAACATATACTAGGATCCATGTATTGAATCCGCCGGGCTTTATGGGAGCCCGTTACATTGAGGAGGATGAAGCTGTAATGAGAGATCCAAGAATCCAGAAGCTGGCGCAGAATTTGGTAGGTTATTCGGTAAACGTCCAGCCGGGGGAAAACGTACTGGTGGAAATGATCGGGGAAGAACGCGACCTGCTTAAAGCCGTGATTGAGGAGATCGGTAAAAAGGGCGGCCATGCGTTTGTAGAACTTACGGACAAAACCGTTCAGCGCACGCAACTGAAATACGCCACCGAAGAAGGCATGAAGACATGGGCGGAATACGATCTGACCCGGATGAAATTGATGGATTGCTATATCGGTATCCGCGCCGGTTCCAATGTCAACGACCTTTCTGATGTCCCGGAAGACAAGATGAAGATGTACAATGCCCTGTATTCACATTCCGTACATAGCGAGCAGCGGGTCAAGCATACGAAATGGGTCGTACTCCGCTATCCGAACGCCAGCATGGCCCAACTGGCCAACGTCAGCACGGAAGCTTTTGAGGATTTCTATTTCGACGTGTGCAATCTGGATTACGCCAAAATGGATAAAGCCCAAGACCCGCTTGCCGAATTGATGAAAAACACGGACAAAGTACGCATCACCGGACCGGGTACGGATCTGACGTTCTCCATCAAAGGCATAGGGGCGGAAAAGTGCTCCGGGCAGAAAAACATTCCGGATGGCGAGGTATACACCGCGCCCGTACGGGATTCCGTCAACGGGACGATCAGCTATAACGCGGCTACCCTGTACAACGGAGTTACGTTCGAGAACATCAAGTTCCGTTTTGAAAACGGCAAGATTGTAGAGGCAACGAGCAACGATACGAAGCGGCTGAACGACATTCTCGATTCGGATGAAGGCGCCAGATACATCGGTGAATTCGCGATCGGCTTTAATCCGTACATCCTGCATCCGATGAAGGATATTCTTTTCGATGAGAAGATTGCGGGCAGCCTGCACTTCACCCCGGGGCAAGCCTATGAAGACACGGATAACGGAAACCGCTCGTCGATCCACTGGGACCTCGTCCTGATTCAACGTCCCGAGTACGGCGGCGGCGAAATTTACTTTGACGATCGCCTGATTCGTAAAGACGGAATCTTTGTCATTCCGGAACTCGAAGCCTTGAATCCGGAGAACCTGAAATAAAGAGAAAATTCCTTGCCTGGAAAGCGGATTCAATGTATCATGATAATATGTTTATCTCAAAGTTGACACGGAGGGATCGCTATGGCCACAAATAATCAAGCAGTTGTGGAAATTGCTCAAACGGCGGGGAAGTTTACTTCATCCATCGTGCTGCAGGCAGACAACAAGTATATCGATGTTAAGAGTATTCTGGGTCTTTTCACAACCCTGGTGAATACCAAGAGCTATGAACTGCATGTTCACGGGCCGGACGCGGATGAAGCCAAGAAGGCGGTATCGGAAGTATTCGCGAAACACGGTTTGGACGTGAAGGTAGTGGCCGAGTAAGCGGGTCTAAGAAGCACTTCTGCCTTTCTTTGGCAGAAGTGCTTTTTTTATTTGTCCATGCGCCGATTGTCAAGAGTTCCCGGGCGGCGATTATTTGGCGAGGTTCTTGTATTGGCCCCCGATTTCGTCTAATATTAAGAATATGAATGTGTGGAGACTTGGAGGACATAGGGGGGATGAACATGACTTCATCTGATTTGCAGGAGCAATTGAATCTCAAGGCGCTGAATCTTCTGAAAGAAGATGCCGATAAAATAGAAAAGCTGATCGAAGTGCAGATGGAGAATCTGGCTACACGTTACTGCCCTCTCTATGAGGAAGTATTGGATACCCAGATGTACGGTTTCTCCAGACAAGTCGATTATGCGGTGCGCGTCGGACTCGTTCAGGAAACGACAGGCAAACAAATCCTGAGCAAGCTGGAGCGGAACTTGGCTTCGCTTTACGAAGCGATGAACAATAGGCAGCAGTAGTTTAGCCTGATACAGCGGTTAAATCACAAAGCGCATGACCCTTCAAAAGGGCCATGCGCTTTTTTTTGCGGTCTTTATTAGACGAGAAAGAATGACACGCCGAGAATCAAATAAACAGCCAGCAGAAGCAGCCCCTCGTACCAGTTGGTCTGACCGTCCTGTGTAATCGATTTGGCGATAAAGACAGATACCCCGATGGCCGCAAGTTCGATCACCGTAAACACGATGTCCATCGGTCTGCCGAACAAATGGCTGACGAAGATGAGGACCGGCGCGACAAAGAGGGCGATCTGCAAGCTGCTGCCGACGGCGATCTCCACCGCGGCCCCGATTTTGTTTTTCATCGCCAGCATGATAGCCGCGCTGTGTTCCGCAGCGTTCCCCACGATGGCAACGACGAAGGCGCCGACGAAGATTTCGCTGAGCCCGAAGCGTGAAGTGAGCGTATCCAGCGTATGTACCAGCCATTCACTAACCAAGGCGACCATGACGGTGGCAACCACCAAGTAGAGAATCGATTTTTTCTTGGACCAGGCGGGTTCGTGTTCGTGAGGGAGCTCCTGATCCGCGCTTTCCGTCACATCGGCTAAGTAGTTCTTATGCGTGATCATGGAGAACACCAGCCACAGCAGGTAGGCCACGATCAGAATTCCGGCAACGACAAGGCTTAGCGAGGTCCGGTCTTCCTCATGGAGCACATGCGTGTTCAGGAATATGGCCGGCACGAACAAGGCGATAATGGCGACGATCATTAGAGAGCCGTTCATTCCGGCCAATGTGACGTTGTATTTCTGCACCTTGAACTTTAATCCGCCCGCGAACAGACTAAGTCCGAGGACGAGCAGCAGATTCCCGATAATCGAGCCGGTGATGCTGGCCTTGACCATATCAAAGAGGCCTTCCCTTACCAGCAATATCGCGATAATCAGTTCGGCCGCATTACCGAAGGTGGCATTCAGAAAGCCGCCCAGCCGCTGTCCGGCATAATGGGCCACGCTCTCCGTCGCTTTTCCCAGAAACCCCGCGACAAAAATAACCGCGATCGCGGCGATAAAGAATTCCAAAGTGGCGGGCCAGTGGGCGTAATGACCGATGGCGCTGAGTACGAAGAAAAGAATGAGTAAACCTGGAGACAAATATTTCTTCATTTTTACACCCCTGTTGTTTTATTTTGCATTGGCAGTAGACCGGCTTGTGTAGGAAATAACTACACTTCAAGTTCAATATAACCAATAACGTGATGATTATAAACGAAACGCGAAAATTGGTCCATATTTGCTTAATAAGAAATTAGCAATTACAATGGGTAATAATGAGGTTTGAAGGAGGATATACCATGACCGAGCAATTGCAACTGGATTTGGGGGTTATTCGGGTTTCTGATGATGTAGTTTCCAAAATCGCGGGAATGGCGGCCCTGGAAACCCCCGGTATTGCGGCGATGTCCGGCGGGCTGTCCGAAGGATGGGCCAAGCGGCTAAGCGGTAAAAATGTGCAAAAAGGCGTCACCGTAGAAGTCGGTCAACTGGAAGCGGCGATCGATCTGCGAATCATCGTGCTTTATGAGACTCCGATCCACGAAGTCTGCCGGATGTTGCAGCAGAATGTCCGTGAAGCCGTTGAGAACATGACGGGATTGAAAGTGGTGGAAGTAAACGTGAAGGTGGAAGGCGTCGCCTTTAAAGACGACGAGGTCTAACAACACGAGCGGAGAAGATCCTGCGGCATTTTTTCACTGCAAAATCAAAAGACTCCAGGAAAATTCCTGAAGTCTTTTTTTGTCGCGTATGTTCGTTAGCCTTGACGCCGTCTGCGATGGCTCCAATCATAACTAGCCGATTCCTTCGTGACCACGGATTTCGTGCGCTCCTGTTTGGCCGGAAGGGCGGATTGGCGGGAAATGCTCAAAACGATGCCCATGGCTACCATCATCACGAGCAGAGAGGAACCCCCATAACTGATGAACGGGAGCGTGACGCCCGTGACCGGAATCGTACGGGTGACGCCGCCGATGTTGACGAAAGCCTGAATCGCGATCAGGCCCATGATTCCCACGCCCATCAAAGTTCCGAAGGCGCTCTGGCAGCGAAGGGAGACGAGCAGCCCCCTCCAAATAAAGTAAATGTAAAACAGCAGGAAAATCAACGTCCCCAGAAAGCCGAACTCTTCTCCGATGACGGAGAAGATAAAGTCGTTATAGGCGTTCGGAAGATAATGCAGCTTCTGAATGCCTTGTCCAAAACCGGTGCCGGTGACGCCGGCATGTCCGATAGCCGTCAGGGATTGAATAAGATTATATCCGGTATGCTGCGGATCTGCCCACGGATTCAGATAAGCCTGAATCCGTCCCATCTTGTAGTCGCTCCCCGCGGCCGCGGTGTCGCTTGGGCTAATCTTGTCCCAAAGCGCTCCGACCCCCATCACGATGCTCGCCCCCAGAACCAATAGCGCGATGGAGCCCATAATATGCTTCAGATTGGCGCCGCCCGCAAAGATGATCAGGCCCGCCGTGGCGACGAGAATCATACAGGAACCCAGGTCAGGCTGAAGCATGACCAGACCGGCTACAAAGCCCACGATAACCATGACCGGAATGTAGCCGGTGCGGAGATCCCGAAAACGTTCGCCTTTCTTGGAAATAAGGGCGGACAAATACATAATGGTCGTCACCTTGGCCAACTCCGTGGGCTGAATCCCGAGCGAGCCGACGTTCAGCCAACTGCTGGCCCCGTTGATGCCGCCGGAGAACGGAACGATCATCAAGAGAGCAATGGCGAATATAAAAACCGGTACAAACAGTTTCTTATATTTCTCATAGGGAATGTTCATCGCTATGAACATGCCGATCAGGCCGGCAAAGGCGAAGATAATTTGGCGTTTGGTAAAATACATCGGATCGTAGCCGAAATTTTTGTTGACCATGGCGATGCTGGAGCTGGAACTGAACACCATCACAATCCCGAACCCCACCATAAGCAGCGTCAGTACGAGAAGCTGAAAATCAGGGGTTCCGCGTCGGGGCTCTTCTTTGTTGTCTCTCATGAAAGCCGGGCTTAAGCCTCGAGGAGTTCCTTCAACTCCGCGATTTTATGCGTCGCCGTCTTCATGACGAGCGCCGGAATTTCGGATTCATATTCCAGCCCGTGTGGGAAAGTGGCCCGCCCCATATAGACCGCTTCAATGGACAGAATTGTCTCCGGACGCTCCAGCTTGCCTTCAATCGCTCGCGTATTGATGCGAAGGTAGTATTCGTCGTTGTTGTATTCGATTTTATAATCGTATGTAGCACGATAGTATTCCCACTGCCAGCGAATAAAGCCAACTTTCTCGGCAGATTCGTCCAAATAGGCCAAATCGCTCTTCAGTCCATCCAAACCTGTATTTTCAACTATCATCTGTCGGAAGGCCTCCTTAAATAATGTTCGTAAAAAAGTCATGAGTTCTCTCCCCATGATAGTATGTTTCCACCTCTTGTGCAAGCACGGAAAGCCTTATGAAAAGTGAAGTTTCGGCCTTTTGCATCCGAAGACCGCGCATATTAAGAAGGCCTGTTTTCTGATACAATGAAATCAGCGATTTAGAAGAAGGAAGTGGGCGAATGGATAGCGAAGCGCTTCGGGCTTTATTTCAAGGCATGGTGGAGGACCGGCGCTTTTTGCACCGGCATCCGGAACTGTCTTTTATGGAAAAAGAAACATCGGCTTTTGTGCTGGGGCGGCTGGAAAGACTCGGCGTGGAGGTAACTGCCGGCGTCGGCGGCTTCGGCATCATCGGCCGGATTCGAGGCGGTCGCCCGGGTAAAACGGTGGCACTGAGAGCCGATATGGATGCGCTGCCCATTCAGGACGAAAAGGACTGCGATTACGCGTCCGGCGTTCCCGGAGTCATGCACGCCTGCGGCCATGACGGCCACACGGCCGTTCTTCTGGCCTTGGCGGAATATTACAGCGGCCGGAGGGAAGAACTGAGCGGAGAAGTACGGCTGTTGTTCCAGCCGGCGGAGGAAGTTTGTCCGGGCGGCGCGGTGTCGATGATCGAGGCTGGGGCACTGGACGGAGCGGATGTGATCTACGGGGTCCATTTATGGACACCGATTTCCGCGGGAACGGCGATGAGCGCTGCCGGTCCTCTGATGGCCTCCACGGATGAGTTCTTCATCGACGTTCAAGGGAAAGGCGGGCACGGCGGGATGCCGCATAAAACGATCGACAGTGTCGTAGCGGCTTCAGCGCTGGTTCTGCAACTGCAAAGCGTAGTCAGCCGCTCGGTCGATCCTCTCAATCCGGCGGTGGTTACCATCGGGTCGATTCAAGGGGGGACGGCGCAGAATGTGATCGCTGACCGCTGCCGGCTATCGGGGACCGTACGCTGCTTCGACGCGGACACGCGGGAGCTGATCCGGACGCGGGTCCATGAACTGGCTGCGGGCACGGCGGCAGCTTATGGGGCTACGGCCGCCGTGGAATATATGATGGGTTATCCGTGCCTGGTTAATCATCCCGACGAGTTTCAGCGCTTTTATGAGTCCGGGGCCGCCGCCGCGGGTTTAAAGCCCGCTGTCTCGCCAAAGATTATGCCGGCGGAGGATTTCGCCTACTATTTGCAGCAAATCCCGGGCTGCTTCATGCTGGTTGGGGCGGGAAACGCGGAGAAGGGGGCGGTCTACCCTCATCATCACCCGAGGTTCGATATCGATGAGGAGGCGATGCTGCATGCCGCCTTGCTCCTGGTGGCGATGGCCGATTCCTACTTGGCGGAGCATGCGTCCGCATCGGGCGCATAAACCGGCTCCCCCTTTGGAATTCTATTGACCGAAGGAGGGATCAACATGAGAAAAGTCAACGAAATTATGACCCGAGATGTCGTAACGGTGTCTCCCGAAGACAACGTCTTTGAAGTGGCGGTCAAAATGAAGAAGCATGACACCGGTTTTATTCCGGTTTGCGAAAAAGGAAGCACCCGGCTGCTCGGGGTCATTACGGACCGCGACCTGGTGATCCGGGGCATCGCCGAGAAGCATCCGGGTTCCACCGCGGTCGAGACCGTCATGACCCGCGGCCTTAGAACGGCTACGCCGGACACCTCGGTGGACGAGGCGGCCGAGTTGATGGCCGAGCAGCAAATCCGGAGGCTGCCGGTTACCGAGGGGGAAATGCTGGTCGGGGTCGTTTCGATCGGCGACCTCGCCGTGCGGGGCATCTTCGCCGACAATGCCGGCGAGGCGTTGTCGGAAATATCGGAGCAAGTGCATTAAGACAGCCGGCCCCCGGCTAACGGGGAGGCGCGGGAGAAGAAGTTCGCGGCCGACCGGCTTGCGGGCTTCTTGTTTTTTTATCTGTGTGAAAAGGAGGCTCCCGATGAACAGGGAAGGATCGTGCATTGTGCAGCGGGATTTGACGATTCTGCTCGAAAAAAACCATCCCGGCTATGAACCTGCCCGGGAAAGGTTGGCTATTTTTGCGGAGCTGGTGAAGAGCCCGGCTTATTATCATACATATCGCGTTACCCCGCTGTCCTTGTGGAACGCCGCCGCTGCCGGAATGACGGCGGAGGAGATTTTGGAGGAGCTGCGGGGGTTGTCCCGATGGGAGCTGCCGGGCGGAGTGGACGAGGAGATCCGGATGTGGGTTTCTAGATTCGGCAGTCTCAAGCTGTACAGGGCGGAAGAGCCGGGACGGTTGTGCCTGGAATACGTGGGCGGCAAGGAAGGCCTGATGACCCGGCTGTTGAAGGAGAAGGCTCTTGCACCGTACAAGCTCGAACCGGGTAACGAGTACCGCTGTTTTCTGCCCCAGGTATGGCGTGGAGCGCTTAAGCAGTCCCTGGCTCGTCTCGGATACCCGGTGTTGGACGAGGTCGGGTATCATCACGGCCAATCGTTGCCCATGGCCCTGCGGGACGTGACGGAAAGCGGGAAATCTTTCGTCCTCCGAACCTATCAAAAAGCCGGGGTCGACGCTTTTGCCTGCGGAGGCGACGGCGGAGGCAGCGGCGTCCTCGTACTGCCATGCGGCGCGGGGAAGACGGTCATCGGCCTGGCGGCAATGGCCCATTTTCAGAGCGAAACGCTGATCTTGACCTCCAATGTTACTTCGGTACGCCAATGGATTGCCGAAATCCGGGATAAAACGACGCTGCCGGAGGGCGCGGTCGGAGAGTACTCGGGGGAGAAGAAGCAGGTCTGTCCGGTTACGGTTTCGACTTATCAGATCCTGACCCACCGCAGTAGAAAAGAGGATGAATTCAAACATATGAGCTTGTTCAATCAGCGGGATTGGGGACTGATCATCTATGACGAGGTGCATTTGCTCCCCGCCCCCGTCTTCCGGGCGACGGCCGATATCCAGGCGACTCGCCGGCTCGGTTTGACCGCCACCCTGGTGCGGGAGGATGGCTGCGAACGGGACGTCTTTTCGCTGATCGGACCGAAGCGTTACGAGGTTCCCTGGAAGGCGCTGGAGGAGCGGGGGTTCATCGCTCAAGTGGAGTGCCGGGAAGTCCGCGTAAGCCTGCCGGATTCCATCCGGGAGCGCTATCTAAGCGCGGAGGGAAGAGAGAAGTACAGAATTGCGGCGGAGAACCCGCGAAAAACCGAAATGGTGCTGAAACTGGTAAACCGTCATGCAGGGCGGCAAATTCTCATCATCGGCCAGTATTTGGACCAGCTGCGTGAGGTGGCTGCGGCGCTCCGTGTTCCGCTTATCTCCGGCAGTATGCCGCAGGAGGAACGGGGACAATGGTTCGCCCGGTTTCGGGAGGGGAAGATCCCGGTGCTGGCCGTCTCCAAGGTGGCCAATTTTGCCGTGGACTTGCCGGATGCGTCCGTCGCGATCCAGATTTCCGGAAGCTATGGCTCCCGCCAGGAGGAGGCGCAGCGGCTCGGAAGAATACTGCGGCCCAAGCAGGATGGAGGGGGAGCTTATTTTTACACCCTGGTTTCGGAGGAAACCCGGGAACAGGATTTTGCGCTGCGCCGCCAACTGTTCTTGATCGAGCAAGGGTATGAATACGCCGTGACGGGAGAGCGGGGGGAAGGCGCATGATCGAAGCGATTTTCCGGCGGTTCGCCGGACTTCCGTTCAAGCTGGAGAAGCTCGATGAGGCGGCGGTCGGCCAGTTGACCGGAGCCGATCTGAGAGCGGCCCTCCCCGGGCTGTTGCGGAGCGGACAGTTGGCCGCGGTCAAAAAGGCGTGGGGCGAAATGCTGTACTACATCCCGGCGGAACTGCTGCCGGATCTGTGGGAACAGGCGCATTTTCCCGAGCCGGAGCCTTTGGCCGCTTCCGATGCCCGCCTGCAAAGAGAAGCCGGTCCCGGTCTGGCGCTGGACCTTTTCCGGGCTCTGGCCTGGGCCGGCCGGAACGGGCTGCCCGTCACCTCCAAGGGAACCCTTCACCAACGGTCGGTTAGCAAGCTGGCGGGTTATCTGTACTTGCAGGAAAACGATATTGCCGGCCTTGATCTGCGTTATCCCCATCATGACGTCTATCCTCCCCAACTGGCCGTGGTGCTCGATTTGCTGCTTTCCTTGGAGCTGATCATGAAGGAGCGCGCAAGCTGGAGCCTGAATTCCCGGGAACTGTCGGCCTGGCTTGCGCTGGAACAAGAGGAGATGGACGCTCTGTTGTGCCGGGAGCTGCTTCATCGGTATATTCCCGATGATGTGTCCGTACAGCACTGCGTATACAGACTGATTCAGCCGGACTTGCGGGAGGGCATGTGGTATTCGCTTGGCAGCGTATTCGAGTCGCTGCAATCCATCGGGCTGCTTCCCGGCAGCCTCCCCGAATTTCTCACAGGATGGATGGAGAAGTGGCTTAAAGCGCTGGCCGGATTCGGCTGGCTGGATTTTGGAACCCACGGGGAAGACAAAGGGTGCTTCCGCTGGCGGCAAAAGCCGGATTTGCGGCGCTTGCCCAAGAAGGAATCGGCCGCAGGGAGGGCCCTGCCCGGCGGAGGTGCGGGGGATGGCAAGCCGGGCGGGACTACGCCGTCTTCGCCCCCTTTCATCATTGTGCAGCCGGATTTCGAGATTCTGGTGCCCCCGGACGTATCGTATCGGGTACGCTGGGAATTGGAAGCCTGCTGCGAAAATCTGACGATGGACAGGATGTCCGTCTATCGGCTGAGCAGACAGAGTGTATCCAAAGCGGCCGAACTGGGACGCTTCCCGGGGGCGGTGCTGGAACTGCTGGAGGCCCACGCGGAGGCGGTGCCGGACAACGTCCGATCGGCGCTTGAGCAGTGGTCCCGGGAGTTGGGCCGGACCTCGTTCGAGGAGCGGCTGCTGCTGCGCTGCGCCGACGAGGCGGCGGCGGGCATGGTGGCTGTCTTGCCGGCACTCGCCGGGCTTCTGGAGCGGATCGGCCCACGCGATTTTATTGTGGATGCCGCTCAGGCCGCCAAAGTCCGCAGGGTGCTGGAGGAAGCGAGATTGGCTCCGCCCAAGCAAGGCGGCTCCGGCGCGGTCGCGCCGGACTACCCCCGGCTGGAAGAAGGGGCCGGGCATGCGCTGACGGCACTGCGAGGGACACAGCCCGAGCGGGCCTGGATTTTTAACGGCCGGAATCTTCATTTTTATGAGCCGTCCGAGGCGATTCCGCAGATTTCGGAGCTTTTTCCGGGATATGAGGATGTACCGGGGATGTGGCTGAAGGAGCTGCGGCACTATCACGCCTCAACGGCAAGAAAAATAATGGAGCAGGCCATCGGCTGGAGGACTAAAGTAGAGTTGAAAATGAACGGTTCGCTTGAGGAGTTTTACCCGCTTTCTTTGAAGGGCGATGAAAAGTGGACGGTTGTCGGACGGCTGCTGAAACCTCCCACTCAGCGGGGAGACGGTAACGGTCCCTTGCAGGAGGAGCTCGAACTGACAGCGGACCGTTGTGAAGCCATGCGGCTGATGATGTCCGATATCCCTTGATCGCCGGGGGCTCCCCCTTCTTCTTGGCACAAGATTATGGTATGATTATCTCGTCTACCGCTTTGGTGGACTACTCTTGTAAGGAATCGAGATGATAATTCATGAGCGTAACGGAGATCAACACGGTCGATATGGCCGAGCTGCTGACAAACGCCTATGAATTAGGCGATTTGATAAATAAATCCGCCGCGGTTTCCGACTATTTGTTCTGGAAACGCCGGGTTGAAGAGGATGCCGATATACGGGCCCTCGTCAAGAAATTGGCTGCCAAGAAGGAGCTTTTTGAAGAAACGCAGCGATTCGGCCATTTTCACCCCAATTATCACGAAGCCAAAGACAAAGTGACCGAGGTGGAGCTGGAGTTGGAGCGGTTCGAAGCGGTCCGCCGCTTTAAAGCTGCAGAGAAGGAATTGGACGATATCCTGCACCAGATGTCCGAAATCATCGCTTATTCCGTTTCGGACAGCATCAAGGTGCCGAGCAATGATCCGAATCCGAAGGGCGGAGGCTGCGGTGGCGGGGGATCGTGCGGTTGCGGCTAGGATCGGCTCCGAGGATCATCAGGTGCATTATGTTGAAGAGAAGGGGGAGAAATCATGTTTCCGGAGCGGACCGGTTATATTATTTGGGTCAGCGACCTGAAAGCGGCAAGAAATCTGGAGAAATACGGAAGCGTGCATTATTTGTCGCGGCGGATGCATTATGTAGTCATGTACGTTAACGCGGACCGGGCGGAGGAGACGATGAAGAACGTCCGCAAACTCCCCTATGTACGTAAAATTGAACGTTCCTACCGGAACGAAATCAAGACGGAATACAGCAAGGATGTTCCGGACAAAACCCGTTATTACGGTTTGTAGTTTGCAGGAAAGGGCGGCCCTCGGGCCGCTCTTTTTTTGACCGGGGGGAACGCCTATCGCCATAAGCGGGTCATTCCTTATTGATAAAGCAAGGTGGATTTGCCGGCGGTTATCTTTCCTTTGCAGCCGGACCGGTGAATAAGAGGCTGATGCGCACTAGCGCTGAAATCAACCTTGACAAGACGAAATTACGCTAACGGCTGCCACAGCCGTTATTTACCCGGAAAACGCCGATTTCCAATTCTAACGGTCGCCACGGCGCTTATTTCGCATAAACCGGGCTGTTATAGGAGTAAATCTAGGAAATAACGGCGCTCGCGACCGTTAGAATTTTGAAAGGGTTACTTTTCACAAAATAGCGGTTGCCACAGCCGTTAGACTTCCCGCAGGCGTTAGCACCAGCCGGAAAGCCTGACTTTTGCAGGATCCATGGGGGCAAATTTTCCTGGGAATTTCCTTTCTTTAATCTTGTCGAACGGTAAGTTATGTTGTAATATAATGGGTAATTGTACTTAGTTAAAAAGTCCTAAATCTCGAGGTGCGCAAATGAGAAACACGGTTACGGAGCGGCGGGCAACTTACGGAAGGGAGCCTGTTTTATTGGGCGACAAGGCCATCGCCGACATCGTTATTACCCATCATGCCAAGTTAAGATATCAGGATCGGATCGATCGCCGCAATCCCGCGACGCATGAGATAGCCCGCTGGGCATGGGGATGGCTGAAGCAAGGCAGGATGAAGCCGTACTACCGAAACGGGGAGGACGTTTACCTCGTCGATGACGATCTGGTGTTCGTGGCGGAGTTTACGGAGATTCCCGGACTGTATAAGGAGCACGCCAAGCCGGTATACAAAATGATTATCGTCACCTTTCTGGGCAGGATGTCGGAGACGATCGAGCTTCGCGACTTGAAATCTTACTATTCCTGGCTGCGGCATTCCCGGCGCATGACCTTGATGAAGAATACACGGAAACGTAAATAGAATGAGCATGTTCCAACAGGGGCATGCTTTTTTTTGTATTCATTCTCGTGGTATGGTAGGGGAGAAGAAGGAGTGGGCAAGGATGGCGTTGAACTATCATCAACTTCATATTTTTTATACGGTTGCGGAGCGGGGAAGCTTCTCGGCGGCGGCCCAGGCGCTTCACATGACCCAGCCGGCGGTTACGATGCAGATTCAGGCGCTGGAGGATCATTTCGGCAGCAAATTGCTGGTCCGGTCCACGAAAAGAATCGAGCTGACCGAAGCGGGGCATACGCTGTTTCCCTATGCCAAGCGCAGCATCGATTTGATGCGGGAAACCGAGAGGGCCATGTCGCGATACGCCTCGATGCTGGAAGGAAGGCTGCAGCTCGGGGCCAGCCTGACAATCGGGGAGTATGTACTGCCCAGGCTGCTCGGAGGATTCGCGGTGAAATACCCGGATATCTCCATTGCGCTCAAGGTCATGAATACGACCCAGATTATTGAGGAAATCGTCGGGCATCAGTTGAACTTCGGCCTCGTCGAAGCACCGGTGTATCACCCCGATATGGTGTCTGAGCCCGTGATGGAGGATGAGTTGAAGCTGATCGTTCCGGCCGGGCATCCACTGACGAAGGAGGAGCGGGTGAAGCTGAGTGGGGTCATGGATTATCCCTTCGTGCTGCGGGAAAAAGGCTCCGGGACCCGCCAGGTGATGGAGGCCGAACTGGAACGGTTGGGCATCGCGGCGGAGCGGATGGAAACGGTGATGGAACTGGGCAGCACGGGCGCGGTGAAATCGGCGGTGGAAGCGGGCCTTGGCGTCACGATCATCTCCCCGTCGTCGGTGAAGCATGAGCAGGCCCTAGGCCTCCTGAAGGTCGTGGATATCGAGGATGCCGAGTTCAAACGGCAATTTTATTCCATCCATTTAAAATCTACGCTGCTGCCGGTCTCGGCGGTTACCTTTTTAACGTATTTGCGCGGGTTCAAAAAAACGTTCTAGATCCGAGTCTTGGAGCAGCATACCGAAGGAGGAGCAGAAAAGATGCAAAACCAAAACGAAACGGGGCAGCGCGAACGATACGATTTGCATACCCATACGCGCGCTTCGGACGGGATGAATGCCCCCGCCGATAACGTTCGCCTGGCCAGAGAACATGGCCTTGCTGGGCTGGCGATCACGGACCACGACACGGTAGCGGGGATCAAGGAAGCGATGGCGGAGGGCGAGCGGCAGGGGATCACCGTGATTCCGGGGGTGGAGATCAGTACCCGGTCATCCGGAAAAGACATTCATGTATTGGGGTATTTTATCAAAACGGACGATTCGTTGTTGTTGCAGAGACTCGCCGGTTTAAGGGAGACCCGTGAGGCCCGGAACGTCCAAATCATAGAAAAACTGCAGGGCCTGGGGATTTCCATCACGCTGGACGAAGTCAAAGCGGGGCTAGGGCGGCCCTTGCGGCCGGATGAAAGCCTGGGCCGTCCCCACATCGCCGACGCGTTGGTTCGCAAAGGGCTGGCCGCCGATATGAGGGATGCTTTTGACCGGTACCTTGGAGAAGGGAAGCCCGGATACGCTTCCTTGCCACGGATCTCGCCGGAGGAAGCAATGATATGGATTCGCGAGGCCGGAGGTGTGCCGGTGTTGGCCCATCCGGGTTTGTACGGCGATGACCAGCTGGTGGAAGCGATCGTGGAGCGGGGGCGGCCGGCGGGAATCGAGGTGTACCACTCCGACCACGGGCCGGAGGCCGAGGAACGTTATCTTGCGCTGGCGCGGCGATACGGACTGATCGCTACCGGCGGTTCGGATTATCACGGAGCCCGGCAGGGCGTCGTCTTTCACGGCGATCTCGGCAGCCGGTACGCCGACGGGGAGTGCGTCCGACAATTGAAAAACGCCGCGGAGCCCGGCGGCCGTTGAACAAAGAACCTTCCTAACACAGCAGGTCTGCGCTTAGGAAGGTTCTTTCGCATGCTTATTTCCGGCGTTATCAGCCGTTCTTCACCGCGTTCGGCAGGCTCTTGATCAACTGCTCGTCCGGCGTCACGAATAAGGTGCGCTGATGGTCGTAAATGACGAAGCCGGGCTTGGCCCCGCTCGGCTTGCGGACGTAGCGAATCAGGGTGCAGTCCACCGGGACGCTGCTCGATTCCCTGGCTTGGCTGAAATAGGCCGCCAGTTGGGCCGCTTCATTCAGTGTCGCATCGCCAAAACCGCTGCCGCGGATAACCACATGCGAACCCGGAATGTCTTTCGTATGCAGCCAGGTATCGTTCGGTCCGGCGAGCCGGTTGGTGAGGTATTCGTTTTGCAGGTTGTTTTTGCCGACGCAAATTTCGAAGCCCTCGGAAGAGGTATAGACATGCAGGGTAGGGCGGTCGTTCTTTTTCTTCTTTTTGCCTTTTTTCGCGCGGTCCCGTAAATATCCCTGCTGAATCAATTCCTCGCGGATTTCGTCGACATCGTTAAGCGAGGCGTAAGACAACTGCTGGAGAAGCTCTTCGATGTACACGATCTCCTCCCGCGTTTTTTGCATCTGCTCGTCGATGACCGCAAGGCTGTTTTTGAACTTGTTGTATTTTTTAAAATAACGCTGGGCGTTCTCCGACGGGGTGAGCAGCGGATCGAGCGGAATCCGCTCCGTCTTCTGCTCTTCGTCGTAATAGTTGATCAACTCGGCCGTACGATCGCCTTTCTTGATCATATGCAGGGACGGCAGCAGGAGCTCGCCCCAGATCCGGTAACGCTCCGCATCCTCCGCTTCCCCCAAATCTTTCTCCAGGTTGGACAGCTTTTTGATATTTTTGTTCCGTTCATTCTGCAAAAAACGCAGCAGATCGCTGGTCCTCTGCTTCACGGTATCACGCAGCGCTTTTTCCCCGAAATAATCCTCCATGCATTCGCTGATGGAGCCGTAAGTTTTCGCTTCCCCTCGGATCAGCGTCAGCCGGACGGCGGAGAACACCGGCTTCCCCGCTTCGTTATCCCCGGTCACCGGCGTGTATCGGTGGTTCCGCACATCCTCCATAAGCTGGTCAAAGGCGGCCCAGAGCTTCCCGGGATCCCCGCTTCCTTGCGGTGGCCGATCGCCGCCGTAGGCGCGGTACCCGATCTCCTCCGCAATCAGCGGACTCAGGCCGCTATAGGCGCCGACGATCCAGCCGGTTCCCCCGTTTTCGTTCTGCTCGGCAGCGGCTTGCCAGGCGCTGAAGAAGCCTTCTTTACCCGTATGCAGAGGATCCAGTTTGTTCTGCTGCGGTGGCTCCGTATAGGAGAAACCCGGCATAACGACGCGGTACCCGCTGATCGCGGGGGTCACGTGATGAATGCCGTCGAGCTGTACGCCTGTTGCCGGATCCACCAGAATGATATTGCTGTGCCGGCCCATCAATTCCACGATCAGGCGTTTGACCGAAACGTCGCCGAGCTCATCGCGCTGGCGCACCTCGATATGGATGATCCGTTCCATCCCGACTTGCCGGATCGCTTCGATAATGCCTCCTTCGCAGTGCTTCCGGAGCAGCATGCAGAACATTGGCGCTTCCAGCGGATTCGGAAAAGATTCCTCCGTCAGATGCACCCGGGGGTAAGTCGGATTCGCCGACAGCAGCAGGCGCTTGTTTCCGCCGGCGGAGCGAAGCTGCATAATGATATCGCTGGATGAGGGCTGATGTATTTTATTGATGCGTCCGCCCACGATGGTTTGCAGTTCGTGAACGATCGATCGGGTAACGATTCCGTCAAGTGCCATAACAATATAATCTCCCGTCTTATTTCAATATAAATTACTCCGTGCTTCCCTCTATGATGCCATACTTCCGGCAAAAACTTAAGGGCCATGCTGTGATAATTTGGGACTGGCCGGAATACATTTACCCTAGGTGGAAAAGCCTTCACGCTGTATACCGCATAAAATACGGGAGGGGAATTGGGAGGATGGAACAAAAAAACTGGCACCAGTGGAGTGGCGATGAGCTTCTTGAACGGTTCGGCGTCACCCGTGAACAGGGCCTGACCCAGGAGGAAGCGGCTCGCAGACAGGAGCAGTACGGAGCAAACGAGCTGGCGGAGGGGCAGCGCATTTCCCCGTGGCTGCTGTTCTTAAACCAGTTCAAGGATTTCATGATGCTCATTCTGATGGGCGCCACGCTGATCTCAGGCATCCTCGGCGAATATCTGGACGCCGTTACCATTATAGCGATTATCGTCCTGAACGGGGTGCTTGGCTTTGTGCAGGAATTCCGGGCGGAGCGTTCCCTGCGGGCGTTGAAGCAGTTGTCGGCCCCCCATGCCAATGTGCTCCGGGAAGGCGTGGTACGCCATATCCCCGCGAAGGATCTCGTTCCCGGCGATATCGTGATTATGGAAAACGGGGACCGGATACCGGCCGATATCCGCTGGCTGACCGCCCACAGCCTCGACGTCGAGGAATCGGCATTGACCGGGGAATCGCATCCGGTCGGAAAGCATGCCGAAACGATTCGCGAAGCGGATGTGCCGCTGGGCGATCAGAAGAATATCGGCTTTATGGGCACGATGATTACACGGGGAAGCGGCCGGGGCGTGGTAATTCGTACGGGGATGGATACGGAGATGGGCAAAATCGCCGACCTGATCCAAAATACCGATACCCAGGAAACGCCGCTGCAAAGAAGGCTTGAGCAGCTTGGAAAAATACTGATTTACTTGGCGCTGGCTCTCACGGTGCTCGTCGTGGTCGTCGGGATTTTGCACGGACAGCCTGCTGGCGCGATGTTCTTTGCCGGGGTAAGTCTGGCCGTGGCGGCGATTCCCGAAGGTTTGCCGGCGATCGTCACGATCGCGCTGGCGCTCGGCGTGCAGCGGATGATCAAGCGCAAGGCCATTGTCCGTAAACTGCCTTCCGTTGAAACGCTGGGCTGCGCCTCGGTCATTTGCTCGGACAAAACGGGAACGCTGACGCAAAACAAGATGACGGTGACCCGGCTGTGGTTGGAAGGACGTTCGCTGGAGGTCACCGGGGAGGGCTATGAACCGGTCGGACATATATTGGAGAATAAGCAGCCGATCGACATCAAAATGGATCAAAGCCTTCGGCGTTTGCTGCAGGTCAGCGCGCTTTGCTCCAACGCGGTAATTTCCGAAGAGGATGCCGATGTGCGTGGCCGCAAAAAAAACAAGGAAGAACCGCCGGGAACCCATTGGGTTATGAAGGGGGATCCGACGGAAGGGGCGCTCGTTGTCCTGTCCTCCAAAATGGGACTTACCCCCGCCGCCTTGAGCACGTCATATCACCGGGAGCAGGAGTTTCCGTTCGATTCGAAACGAAAAATGATGTCGGTCGTGGTGGCCCACCAGGGCGGAAAGATGGCTCTCGTCAAGGGAGCTCCGGATATGCTGCTGGATAAATGCGCCTATATCCTCTGGGAGGGCAAGGTCGTTCCGTTCACGGGCACCTTGCGCAGCCGGGTGCAGGCGGAGAACGAGGAGATGGCCCGCGGCGCGCTGCGCGTCCTGGGGCTGGCTTACCGCGAGCTGAAGCCGCATGAGACGTTGGCGGATGAAGGCGCCGTGGAATCGCATTTGATCTTCGTCGGCTTGGCCGGCATGATCGATCCGCCCCGCCGCGAGGCGCGGGATGCCATTGCCGTCTGCCGCCGGGCAGGAATCAAAACTGTGATGATCACCGGGGATCACCGCCTTACGGCGGAAGCGATCGCGGCGGAGCTCGGCATCTTGCCGCGCGGAGGCGTGTCCATGTCCGGACAGGAACTGGCAACGCTCAGCGATGAAGAGCTGGACCGGCGGGTCGACGAGACCTATGTTTATTCGCGCGTGGCTCCCGAGCATAAACTGCGCATTGTCAAAGCGCTGCAGCGCAAAGGGCATGTCGTCGCGATGACGGGGGACGGCGTCAACGATGCGCCGGCGATCAAAGCCGCCGATATCGGCATTGCGATGGGCATCACGGGGACCGATGTGTCCAAGGAAGCCTCGTCGCTGATTTTAAGCGACGACAACTTCTCTTCGATCGTAGCCGCGATAGAAGAAGGGAGAAGCATCTACGAAAATATCCGCAAGTTTATCCGTTATTTGCTGGCCTCGAATGTAGGCGAAATTTTAACGATGTTTTTCGCCATGCTGGCGGGCTTGCCGCTGCCGCTGCTCCCGATTCAGATTCTGTGGGTCAATCTTGTCACGGACGGCTTGCCGGCGATGGCCCTCGGCGTGGACCAGCCCGAGAAGGATTTGATGGAACACAAGCCGAGAGGAGCGAACGAAAATATCTTCGCCCGGCGGCTCGGCTGGAAAATCCTCAGCCGCGGCTTGTTGATCGGCCTGTGTACGCTCGGCGCGTTCTGGCTGACTTACCGGATAGCGCCGAACGATCCGGCCCAATTGGCCGAAGCCCAGTCGGTTGCATTCGTGACGCTGGTCATGGCACAGCTGATTCACGTCTTCGACTGCCGCAGTTCGCGATCGATCTTCCACCGCAATATTTTGCAAAACCGCTACCTTGTCGTGGCCGTTCTTTCGTCCGTGCTGCTTCTGCTTGGTGTGATGTATATCGAGGCGCTGCAGCCGATCTTCAAAACGGTACCGCTCGGTACGCGCGAATGGGCCATTTCGCTCGTCGCCGCCGGCATCCCGACCTTCCTGCTCGGCGCGGGCAGCGTATGGTCCGGCAGACGGCGCCGGAATTACAACGGCCCCCGTCCGATGGCCACGGTGAAAAGTACAAATCTTCGTGCATAGAATCAATACCATTCCACCCCTCAAGCCGATAGACTAATCCCATGGAGCAAGCTCAGCTCGGCAATGCATGTGAGGGGTGGAAAGATATATGGAATTTACTAAAATGCATGGACTAGGCAATGATTTTCTCGTATTTTACGGAGAGAAGGAGCTTCCGGAGCGGGTCTCGGAGCTGGCGATAGCATGGTGCAACCGGTTTTTCGGTGTCGGAGGGGATGGGCTGGTCTTCATCCTTCCTTCGGAGAAAGCGGATTTCCGGATGCGGATTATCAATTCGGACGGCACGGAAGCCGAACAATGCGGCAATGCCATCCGCTGCGTGTCCAAATACGTGTATGACCACGGGTACACGGATAAGGACCGGATTACCATCGAAACGCTGGGCGCCGGTGTGCAGCAGGTTTCTTTGCAAATCGAGGAGGAGGTCGTTCAAACCGTCCGGGTGGATATGGGCGAGCCGATTCTGGACGGATTGGCCGTACCGACCACGTTGGAGGGGAACCCGGTACTCGCCCGGCCGATTGAAGCGGAGGGGCGCCGGTTCGAGTTTACGGCCGTCTCCATGGGCAATCCGCATTGCGTCATCTACGTGGACGATGCCCCGAACTTCGATCTGGGTACCTGGGGGCCGAAGCTGGAGGTGCACCCCTTTTTTCCGCGAAAAATCAATGTGGAATTCGCGACCGTAACCTCGCGAGACCGGGTGGAAATGCGCGTGTGGGAACGCGGCGCGGGGCCGACCTTGGCGTGCGGAACCGGGGCTTGCGCGACGCTGGTTTCCTCCGTGCTGAACGGGCTGACGGACCGCGCGGCCTGGATCGGACTGAAGGGCGGGGACTTGTTCATCGAATGGGATGAACGGGATAACCACGTGTATATGACAGGGCCTGCGGAGACGGTATATAAAGGGAGTATTGAGATTTAGAAAATAAGAAACGGGCGGCCGGAGGCTGTCCGTTTTTTTTGAGGCGCTTCGGCCCGGCTTTTGAGCCGGTTATTGTCCGGCGGTAAAATCATTTGTCAGACGGAATTCTTATCAATCCGGTGGATTTATGATACATTAGAATGAAATTATGCACAGTAGGAGCCGAGAACCGGCATTTATAATAACATTACGGGCTTTGGAGGTACGGGGATGAAACCTGATTTGCGCGAAAGATGGGAGAACGGAGTCATTGTTGGGGACGGTGCCATGGGTACTTACTTGTACCATTTCGGTTTTCCCGTGGGCATTTCTTTTGAGGAGTTGAATTTGCTTCAGCCTGAAGTCATCGGGGACGTCCATCGCCGGTATATCGAGGCGGGAGCCGAGATGCTGGAGACGAACAGTTTTTCCGCCAACTATTACAAGCTGTCCAAATTCGGTTTGGAAGCCCAGGTGGAGGAGATTAACCGGGCCGCGGTCCGCATTGCCAAAAAAGCGGCGGCCGGGCGCGCGTACGTAGCCGGAGCGGTCGGTTCGATTCGGGGCGGGAAGCGTGTTAACGTAACGGATCAGGAACTGAACCGGTACTACGAACAGCAAATGGCCGCTTTGCTGGACGAGCAAGTGGACGCGATATTGCTGGAAACTTTTTATGATCTGGGTGAAATGCGTATTGCTCTGGGGCGGGCCCGCTATTTGACGGACGTTCCGGTTATTTGCCAGTTTGCGGTTGACCAGGTCGGCCGCACGCTGGATGGATATACGATTTCCGACGCATTCGGCATTTTGCTGGAGGAGGGCGCCGATGTGCTCGGTTTCAACTGCCACTCGGGACCAAAGGGAATCATGAGCGTGATGTCCCGGCTGGGCGGCCCGCTCAATGTGCCGCTATCCGTTTTCCCTAATGCGGGATTGGCCGACTATGTAGATGGGGAGTATGTATATGGAGCAACCCCGGAGTATTTCGGCGAATGTTCGACCGCTTTCGGGGATTTGGGAGCCCGTTTGATCGGCGGCTGCTGCGGAACGACGCCCGAGCATATCGCCGCGACGGTGAAGGCGCTGGCGTCATACCAGGCCATCCCGCTGCAGGAAGGCAAGCCGCTGCCGAATCCGAGCGAATCCGCCGTTTTTGTAAGAATCCCGGAGGGGGCTGACGGCGGCTCCTCCCGAGACGGAAAAATCCCGGCCATAACGGAGCTTGTGAAGGAACGCCATACCGTTATCGTCGAGTTGGACCCTCCGCGGGATCTGGATATCGGCAAATTTATGGAAGGCGCCGCCGCCTTGAAGGAAGCGGGAGTGGATGCGCTGACGCTGGCGGACAACTCCCTGGCCGTAACGCGGATGAGCAATATGGCGCTCGGGCATCTGGTGCAGTCCAAGTTCGGTCTGAGACCGCTGATCCATATCGCCTGCCGGGACCGCAATTTGATCGGTACGCAGTCGCATATGATGGGCTTCGACGCGCTCGGTATCGACCATGTGCTGGCGGTGACAGGAGACCCGGCCCGGTTCGGGGATTTGCCGGGAGCCAGCTCCGTGTACGACATGACTTCCTTTGAAATTATCCGGATGATCAAACAGCTGAACGAGGGCGTGGCTTTTTCGGGCAAGCCGCTGAAACAAAAGGCGAAATTCGTGGTCGGAGCGGCCTTCAATCCGAACGTCAAACATCTGCACAAGGCGGTCGAGCGGCTTGAGAAGAAAATCGCATCGGGCGCGGACTATATCATGACCCAGCCGGTTTATGATCCCGGGCTTATCGTTGCCGTCAAGCAGGCGACAGCCCATTTGGATATCCCGATCTTTATCGGCATCATGCCGCTGGCCAGCGGAAAGAACGCCGAGTACCTTCATAATGAAGTACCGGGCATCCAGCTGTCGGATGAGGTCCGCCGCCGCATGGACGGGCTTCAGGGCGCCGAAGGGCGGGCCATGGGCGTGGAGATCGCCAAGGAACTGCTCGATACCGCGATGGAGCATTTTAATGGAATTTATTTAATGACACCTTTCATGTTTTATGAGATGAATGTGGCTTTAACCCGCCACGTTCTCGAGAAATCGAAACAGAAGGCGTCCCACTTGTCTCGTTCATAATTATCAATTACAATAGGATAACGGATGTGATGCCTATGTCTCACAGTATGACAGGATACGGCAGCGCCGCCAGAGTCTTCGGCGGATATATGATTCAATTTGAGATAAAGTCCGTCAACCACCGCTATGCCGAAATCGTGCTACGTTTGCCGAGGGAATGGGCTTGCTATGAGGACAGCCTTCGGCGACGGATTCAGCGGGATGTCAAGCGGGGACGGGTTGATGTATATATCGGCAAGGAGCGGGATGATGAGAGTTCCCTTCCTTTTGTCCTGAATTCCGGCAGGGTGGAAGCCTACTTGCGGGCGGCGGAAGAGCTGCATGCCAAGTACGGGTTGGAAGCTTCGTTCAGTGCGAAGGACCTGCTCTCGCTGCCCGATGTTTTAATCCCGCCCGATCCGCTTGGTGAAGGGGACTTTACCGGCGAAGGTTGGGAAGACGTCCTTCATGACGGGCTGGAAGAGGCGCTGGGCGGACTGCTGGATATGCGCGGAAAGGAAGGCTTGCATCTTGCGGCCGACCTGGAGCAGCGGCTTGCCAGGCTGGAAGAGCTGCACGCCGAACTGAGGACTTATGCGCCTCAGGTCGTGAGCGACTACCGGACCAAGCTCAAGGGTCGTTTAACCGAGCTGGTGGAGGGCGCTTTTGACGAGCAGCGCTTCGCCATGGAGATCGCCGTTTTTGCGGACCGGTCCAATATTGACGAAGAACTCACCCGTCTAGGCAGCCATTTCGTACAATGCCGGACCCTGCTCCGTTCCACCGAACCGGTGGGGCGCAAGCTGGATTTTTTGATACAGGAAATGAACCGGGAAACGAATACGATTGGATCGAAAGCCAATCATTTGGCTCTGGTCAACCGTGTCGTTGAAATGAAAGCGGAACTGGAGAAAATTCGCGAGCAAGCCGCGAATCTCGAATAACGTCACATTTGACACTGGTGAGTCAAGTAAAATAGGGGGAAATACCTTAGATGGCAATTAAACTTATTAATATCGGCTTCGGAAACATCGTATCCGCCAATCGGATCATTTCCATTGTGAGTCCGGAATCGGCTCCCATTAAGCGGATTATTCAAGAGGCAAGGGATCGCCATATGCTGATTGACGCTACCTACGGTCGCCGCACGCGTGCGGTCATCATTACCGACAGCGACCATGTCATCCTGTCGGCGGTTCAGCCGGAAACGGTAGCACACCGCCTGTCCGCGAAAGATGACGACAACGACGAATAAAATGGAGAGAAAAATGGCTAAAGGGTTACTCATTGTATTATCAGGACCTTCGGGTGTAGGTAAAGGAACAGTGTGCACCGAACTGCGGCAACGCATGCCCGGGCTCGTCTATTCCGTATCGGCAACGACGCGGGGTCCTCGCCTCGGCGAGGAGAACGGCGTGAATTACTTTTTTAAGACCCGCGAGCAGTTTCTGGAGATGATCGAGAAGGATCAACTGCTGGAGCATGCGGAATATGTGGGCAATTTTTACGGGACTCCCCGCGACTTCGTTGAGCAGACGCTCGAGAGCGGCAAGGATATCATTCTCGAGATCGAGGTCCAAGGCGCGCTCAAGGTGAAGGAGAAGTTTCCGGAGGGCGTTTTTGTGTTCCTGCTTCCGCCTTCGCTTGACGAGTTGAAGGGACGGATTCAAGGACGGGGAACGGAGAACCAGGCGACGATCGATCACCGGATGTCCGTAGCTGCTTACGAAATCGGCCTGTTGGAGAATTACGACTACGCCGTCGTCAACGATGAAATCGATTTGGCTTGCAAAAGAATAGAATCCATCATCGTTGCCGAACATTGTAAGGTTAAAAACAAGGCGAAAGAATTGCAATTAGGCATTTGAGTCCAAAAGAAGAGGTGTTTTCCTAATGCTGTATCCATCGATTGATAAGATGCTCGGGAAAGTCGGCAGCAAATACTCGCTGGTTGTGGCGGCATCCCGCAGAGCGAGATTGCTGAGAGAAGGAGCCAAGAGCGAGCTGAAGCAGCCGAAATCGCACAAGCAGGTCGGCGTTGCTCTGGAGGAGATTTACGGCGATTACGTACGGTTGAAACAAGAAATTCCGACCACGGAACCGGACGAAAATAAATAGATTTCTGGACCTCGCGGGTCGAGGCATAAAATAACAACCTCTTCAGGACAACCGCGAGGTTGTTATTTTTTTCGTTCGGATGAAGTTTTAAGTCTTGGGAGAAAGCGGGGGAAGGACATTGTTAAAAGGGAAGAAGGTTCTGCTTGGCGTTACCGGAGGGATCGCTGCTTTCAAGGCCGCTTCGCTGTGCAGCAAACTTGTGCAGCAGGGGGCGGAAGTCCAGGTGATCATGACAGAGTCCGCGACGAAATTCGTTACCGAACTGACGCTCCAGGCATTGTCTAAAAATCCGGTCTATACCGATACATTTGATGAAAAAGATCCGGGCGCTATCGCCCACATCGCTCTGGCCGATTGGGCGGACCTGGTGCTGATCGCGCCGGCTACAGCCAACATTATCGCCAAAATGGCCGCGGGGCTGGCCGACGATATGCTGTCCACCACGCTGCTGGCGACGGAAGCGCCGATCATGCTGGCTCCGGCGATGAATGTGCATATGTACGCGCATCCTGCCGTTAAGCGCAACTTGGCGGAGCTCGCTTCGCGCGGGGTTCTGCTGGTAGAACCGGGGGAAGGCCTGCTGGCTTGCGGTTATACGGGGAAAGGACGGATGGAGGAGCCGGAGACGATCGTCGACGTGGTGAAGGGGTTCTTTGCGCGTCAGGAGCGGCGGTCCGCTCTTCCTCTTGCCGGTAAAAAAGTCGTTGTGACCGCGGGGGGCACGATCGAACGGATCGATCCGGTCCGCTACATTTCCAACGATTCGTCGGGTAAAATGGGCTATGCGCTGGCCGAAGCCGCTGTGGAACTCGGCGCGGAGGTCACGCTGATCGCCGCCAACACGCGGCTTGTTCCGCCGGCAGGCGTGCGGGTCGTCCCCGTGGAGTCGGCCCGGGACATGTACGAAGCGGCGCTCGGCGAGTGGAGCGATACGGATATTTTGGTGAAGGCCGCGGCCGTTGCGGATTACCGGCCAAAAACGCCGGCGGATCGCAAAATTAAAAAGACCGGCGAAACCATGACGCTGGAGCTGGTTAAAAACATCGATATCTTGGAAACGCTGGGTAAGCAAAAGACCAGGCAGTTCCTCATCGGCTTTGCCGCCGAAACGAACGATGTGGAGCAGTACGCGATGGACAAGCTCCAGCGAAAAAATTGCGATCTGCTGGTTGCCAATGATGTGACCCGGGAAGGGGCGGGATTCGGCACCGACACCAATGTCGTCAGCCTCTACGACGCAAGCGGACTTGTGACTTCGCTGCCGCTGCTGTCCAAGGAGGAGCTGGGTTTGCGGATTATGGAACTGGCTGCTTCCAGGCTGGCTGGAGCTGCGGAATGAGTTACCGAATAGCGAAAGTGATTGTCGATGTGCCGAGCCGGGAAACCGATCGGCCTTTTGACTATTTGATTCCGGCCGGGATGCAGGGCTGGATCGAAATCGGAAGCCGGGTAGGCGTCCCCTTCGGACGCCGGACGGTTCAGGGATTTGTGCTGTCGCTGCATGAGGATACGGAGATGGATTCGAAGCGTTTGAAGCCGATCCAGGAGCTGCTCGATCTGACGCCCCCGCTGCCGCAGGATCTCGTGAAGTTGGCCGGCTGGATGAGCCGCAAGTATGCGTGCAGTATGATTTCCGCCTTGCAGGCGATGATTCCGGCAGCGCTTAAAGGCAAGGCGGAAAGGTACGTAACCGTTCCGGAGACGGACGACGGTGAGGGGGATCCGGCTTTTGACGGGGAGAGCGGCGGACTTGCCGGTCCTGTGCTGCTTACCGGCGAGGAGGAAGAGATACTCGCTTACGTGAAGGCCTCGGGCCAGGTGACTATGGAACATCTGAGCAAGCGTTATCCCGGCAGAGCCGGAGAGATCAAGGGCATGATCGGACGGGGGCTGCTGTCCGAAACTCAAATGATCAAGGATAAGTTACGAAAAAAAATGATCAAAACCGTCGCCGCATCCGTCTCGGGAGAGGCGGCGGAGGCGGCGCTCGCTTCCTTCAGCGCGCAAGCCCGGCGCCAGAAGGAAGTGCTTGAATTTTTGCTCGAAGTCCGGGTCCCGCTATCGCTTCAGGAAGTGCTCCAGACCTTGCGGGTGACCGCCGGGACCGTGCAAAAACTGGCCGAAAAGGGCTACGCGGTGATCGAAGAGGCGGAAGTGTTCCGCGATCCATACAAGAACCGCCGTTTTCAAGGTTCGGAGCCGCTGCAGCGAACGCCCGAGCAGGACCAGGTTTACCGCAAGGTAACGGAAGCGTTGGATGCGCGGAGTCATGGAGTGTTTCTGCTTCATGGCGTAACCGGCAGCGGCAAGACGGAGGTTTACCTGCAGACGATTGAGCGGTGCATATCGCTCGGCCGCCAGGCGATCGTCCTCGTCCCGGAAATCTCGCTCACCCCGCAAATGGTGGAGCGCTTTAAAGGACGCTTTGGCGATAAGGTGGCGGTGATGCACAGCCGTCTGTCCACCGGAGAACGCTACGATGAATGGCGGAAAATCCGCGAAGGCCGGGTTCAGGTGGCGATCGGCGCTCGTTCCGCCGTGTTCGTGCCTTTTGCCGATCTGGGGCTGATCGTCATGGACGAAGAGCATGAAACTTCCTATAAGCAGGAAGAGACGCCGAAATATCATGCGCGCGATGTGGCGGTGTACCGGGCGCGTCAATATGGCGCCGCCGTTATTTTGGGCTCGGCTACGCCGTCGCTGGAAAGCTATCATGCGGCGCGTTCCCAGGCGGACGAGCAGTTCGCCCCGCTGCTGCTGGAGATGAAGCAGCGGCCTGCCGGAAGCCGGCTTCCCGGCGTGCATATCGTCGATATGCGCGAGGAGCTGCGCGACGGCAACCGGTCGATGTTCAGCCGGGCTCTGCATGCGGGCATCGCCGCCCGGCTGGAACGCGGAGAGCAGACGGTGCTGTTCTTGAACCGCCGGGGCCACTCGACGTTCGTGATGTGCCGGTCCTGCGGTTATGTGGCGGGCTGTCCGGAGTGCGACATCTCCCTGACGTACCATCAGAAGTCAAATAACCTGCGCTGCCATTATTGCGGGTATGCCGCACCGGCGCCATCGATCTGTCCGGAATGCGGCAGCGAGCACATCCGCTACTTTGGGACCGGGACGCAGCGGGTCGAGGGAGAGCTCGCCAAGCTGTTTCCCGGCATCCGGGTCATCCGGATGGATGTAGACACGACGACGGAAAAGGGGTCGCATGAGAAGCTGCTGCAAGCTTTCCGGGAGAAAAAGGGAGACGTCCTGCTCGGCACGCAGATGGTGGCAAAGGGCCTCGACTTTCCGGAGGTGACGCTGGTCGGCGTCATCGCCGCGGACACGGCCCTGAATTTTCCCGATTTCCGGTCCGCGGAGAAGACGTTCCAACTGCTTACGCAGGTGGCGGGCCGTGCCGGGCGGCATCAACTGCCCGGGGAGGTGTTTATCCAGACTTATATGCCGGATCATTACTCCATCGTTCATGCCAGCGGCCATGATTACACTTCGTTCGTCCGCGAGGAGTTGAACCACCGGAAGGCGATGCATTATCCGCCGTACAGCCGGCTGATCCTTGTCACGTTGTCCCATGAAAAGCTGCCGGTGCTGCTGCGGATGGCCGAGAATTTTGCCGGCGATTTGCGGCTTAAAGCCCAGCGGCTCGGCTGGTACGGCAATCTCGACCGGTTTGCGGCGGAGGCGCTCGACATTCTCGGTCCCGTCGCCTCGCCGATCCCGCGCATCAAGAACCGCTACCGGTTCCAATGCATGGTGAAATACCGCGGGGCGCTTGACGCGGTGCGTTTGGTGCGGGAGACGGCGGGGGAAACCCTGGACCAGCTGCGGGACGCCTCGCTGCAGATCAGTATTGACGTGGATCCGCAGATGTTGATGTAGAAATATCAAATCGGGCATATTTTTTATATGATAGAAGAAACAACTCGAGAGTTAGGATGGTGGACAGCATGGCTTTAAGAATTATTGTATTGGAACCCGATGAGGTACTGCATCAGGTGGCCAAAGAAGTCAAAAAAATTACGCCGAACGTACAAAAACTGTTGACCGATATGGCCGAAACGATGTACAAGGCCGAGGGCGTCGGGTTAGCCGCTCCGCAAATCGGTATTTTAAAACGCGCGATCGTGGTGGATGTTGGGGATGAGAACGGATTGATCGAGCTGATTAACCCCGTGATCGTTTCGAAGGAAGGGGAACAGTTCGGACCCGAAGGCTGCCTGAGCATTCCGGGATACCGCGGGGATGTCCGCCGCGCTCAAACGGTGACCGTGAAAGGGCTGGACCGGAACGGCAACGAAGTGACTTATACGGGATCCGATCTGCTGGCCCGGGCGTTTCAGCATGAAATCGACCATTTGAACGGCGTATTGTATACGGATATCGCCGAGCGTGTCTATGAAATTACCCCGGAGGGGGAAGAGAAGGAGTGACTTCTTCCGTGAATATCGTATTTATGGGAACACCCGCGTTTGCGGTTCCCTCCCTGGAGGCGCTGCTGAAGGAGGGATATAACGTGGTGGGGGTGGTGACGCAACCGGATCGTCCGCAAGGGCGAAAAAAAGTGCTGACCCCCACGCCGGTAAAAGAAGCGGCTCTGCAGCACGGCTTGCCCGTGCTGCAGCCGCAGCGTCTGCGCGCTCCCGAAGCGGTGGAAGAGCTTGCGGCGCTGAAGCCCGACCTGATCGTGACGGCCGCTTACGGGCAGATTTTGCCCAAATCGGTTCTGGATCTGCCGAAGTATGGCTGTCTGAATGTGCACGGCTCGCTTTTGCCGAAATACCGCGGCGGGGCGCCGATTCAGCGTTCGATTATTAACGGCGAAAAAGAGACGGGAGTCACGCTGATGTACATGGCCGAGGGCCTGGACACCGGGGATATGATCGCAAAAGCGGTCGTGCCGATAGAAGATGAGGATACGGCGGGGACGATTTTCGAGAAGCTGAGCGTGGTTGGGGCCGAGCTTCTGATTCGGCAGCTGCCGATGATTCTGGACGGAACGGCGGAGCGGATTCCGCAAAATGACGAGGAGTCCACCTATGCCCCGAATCTGACCCGGGAAGACGAAAAAATCGATTGGCATGCGACTTCCCGCGAGATTTTCAACCGGGTGCGCGGACTGGTGCCCTTTTCGGGCGGCTTTACAACTTGGAACGGGGAAGTGTTCAAGGTATGGGCTGTCGCGAAGCCTGGCGTTTCGGTGGGCGCTCCCGAACAAGCTCCGGGAACGGTGCTGGACCTGTCTCCCGCCGGGATTGAAGTGCAGACGGGCGACGGCTCGGTACTGCTCACCCGGGTTCAGCCTGCCGGTAAGAAGGCGATGGATGCTTCCGAGTTTATCCGTGGCGGCGTGATGAAAAAAGGGACGGTTCTCGCATGAGCGCGGCCGAAGGCGGAAATCGCGGAAAGGGCCGGGGCAAGGCCGGCGGCGCTTCGGCGCGGGATACGGCGCTTCAGGTTTTAACGGCGGTGGAGCAGGAAGGAGCCTACAGCAATCTGCTTCTTAACGGCGCGATTCAGAAGTCGGGCCTCACCGGCGCGGATGTGGGTCTGGCTACGGAACTCGTCTATGGGACGATTTCCCGGTTGAACACGATCGATTATTTTTTGGCATCGTTTGTCACCAAGGGGCTGGCCAAGCTGCAGCCGTGGGTTCGTAACTTGCTCCGGCTCAGTTTCTACCAGATTTATTATTTGGACAGGATTCCTCCGCATGCGGCCGTGAACGAGGCGGTGAACATCGCCAAGCGCCGCGGGCATCAGGGAATCTCCGGGATGGTCAACGGCGTGCTGCGTAATGTGCTGCGGCGCAAAAGCGAGCTGACGCTGCCGAAGGACCTGCCTCCCGTGGAAAGGATCGCCCTGGAGCACTCCCATCCGGAATGGCTTGTTGCCCGGTGGGTGGAACAATACGGAGAAGCTGCGGCGGAGGCGATCTGCCGGGTCAACAATGAGCCTCCCGCGGTCAGCGTCCGGGTCAACCGGGCCAGAATTAGCCGGGAGGCGCTGCTGGAGCGGATGCAGGAGGCGGGGCTTGAAGCGGCGCCTTCCGGGCTATCGCCGGACGGGATCCTCGTCCGGAGCGGAGGAAATATGGCGCTGACCCCATGGTACCGGCAGGGCCTGCTGTCCGTGCAGGATGAAAGCTCCATGCTGGTGGGGCGGGCCGTCCGCCCGGAGCCGGGGATGTCCGTGCTCGACTGCTGTGCCGCTCCGGGAGGAAAAACTTGTCACATGGCTGAGCTTATGGAAGGGAAAGGGGAAGTCGTTTCCAACGATATCCATCCCCACAAAGCCAAGCTGATCGAGGAGCATGCCGAGCGGCTTGGCCTCGGCAATGTGCGGACCGTGTCCGGGGATGCGATGAAGCTCGCGGACCAGTTTGCTCCGGAGTCTTTTGACCGCCTTCTGTTGGACGCTCCTTGCTCCGGCCTGGGGGTCATTCGCCGCAAACCTGACTTGAAATGGGCCAAAACCCAGGGGGATATTAACGAGATTGCCGGCGTTCAGCGGCAGCTGCTTGATGCCGTCTGCGGGCTGGTCAAGCCTGGCGGCGTACTGGTTTACAGCACCTGTACGATCGAAAAGGCGGAGAATGAGGACATGGTACGGGACTTTCTGGACCGTCATCCGGAATTCACATTGGACGAGGAACAGCCGGATGGAGGACGAGCTATACCAGAGGCGGAAGCCCGAAGCTCCATGGGTCTGCAAATTTTGCCGCAGGACGCGCATTCGGACGGTTTTTACATTGCGCGGCTTGTGAAAAGCTAGTAAGATTACGTGTTAATGATTAGTAAGCTTAATAACGGGAAAACCTCACGTTAAGATATCGGCTTTAGGCCCTTGGATCGGATTTAGCTGGAAAAACTCCAGCTATTACGCGACTTGAGCCGCCGAACTAGCCAATTCCTGAAAATTAGCGGGAGGTTCTCCAGCTAATTCATCTGTGGTGCTGGCTACGCACCCAATTAAAGTGAGGAAATCCCGTTAATTGGGTTTTGTCTCTTTTCAATGCATGCTGCAGCACATTAAAGCAATCAAAGTCAGTTAGGCAAAACAATTAGTTTGATTGATCTAGCCATTTACGAGACATACGAGTTGGTATATAATGGAATTGGTGAAGCACACCTTTAGAATCGCAATGCGATACATAAGGGTGTGTTTTTTTATGTGAGAAAATTCCCTTATATTATCAAAAGTGTAACTTATAAGGAGGTGGTTGTGACCTGCTTCACGAATTAGTATGAGAGATCGGAATGAAGAAAAGATGGGGGATGTGTTGAGGATGAGAAAAATGGTAAAATTCTTCCTTTGTTTTTCTTTGGTATTTGCGTTTAATCAAAGTTACATGACTCAAATTGCGAATGGGGCCGAGCCTATCGTTGGAAGCCCTAAACTATCTGTTTTGGTAAATGGTAAAAAAGTAATTTTTGACGGCGGTGATCCCGTATCAAAAAATGGCCGAATATTGATCCCACTGCGTGGAATAGGAGAAGCTCTTAATGCGAAGGTTGAGTTTAAGAAAAACACTATTCTTTACGAAAAGGAAGAGAGAAAAATCAAACTTGAATTAGGCAGTAAGTCCGCATCCATTGGTGGTGAATTGGTAACAATGGACTCACAGGTAACAGCTATTAAGGGGCGTACTTATGTACCCCTTCGATTTATAAGTGAGAATTTAGGTGAGAATGTGGTTTGGGATTCTGTCGGTAATTGGGTCTGGATTGGTGAGAGAGTAATACCTAGGTTGGAAGATATAGTGAAGACAGAGCCACTGGAGCCTTACAGGAAGTACTTTCAGAATTTTGATGTGTTACTGAAGGATGTTGAAGGAAAAGCATATTCTGATGCCAGAGTTATTTCATATTTGCAGCTTCCCTTAAAAATAAATGATACTTTAACGATTTATGACATATGGCCAATCAAACAAGGGGATGTTGAGGGGGTACAAATTCGAGCCTCTTTTAATGGTTTTACTACGTACTTGTTGAGTGAGAACTCACAACCAAGACAAAGGCAAGAACGTAAGGGACTCTTGATTAAGAATTCGGATGGAACCAGAACTTCGAGTTATCCTATAGTAAACGGAAATGACATGTTTAATGATCCAAATTACAAGAACTACAAATTAAAAGATGTTGAGTATATTTATTTGCGGGAACCTGTAGATTCAGTTGTAATGATTAAATGCCCTTTGCTATAAGGAGATAATTTTATGAGGGTTCGTTTCATAATTGCTTCCTTGTCAGCCTTAATTTTTGTCCTAATCGCTTCACATTTCTCTCCGAACAAAATTGAGTCTAGTAGTTTGCCTGTTACACAGGATACTACAAATCCAAATGTTTATTACTTTGTAGCATTATTTTCATATGATATATGGCACGGAACTACTTGGACTAAAGAAGGAAGACCCGGTGACCACGTGAAAATATATTTTGACTATTCATTTGATTTTCCTAATAGAAAGATCAAGAAAGTTGAGGTCAATGACTTTCATAACCCGCTTGATTGGAGTAATGGTGAAAACATTTGGAATACATCCAGATATACTTCCGAAAATCCTGATTTTTTATGGGGCAGAATGGCTGATTATATAAGCACTCAATTTTCCTCATCCTCAAACGGAACTGTAAATGGTCTAGGAACTAGCACTGTAAATTTTCGGGTAAATGTTAATGGTTCATTGACTACAACGTTGAACGGTAATATTTCCAAGGATGTTTCAAACGAATCCCCAAAAGAACTAGGGCCTGGAGTTATAGGTTATAGGTATTATTTCCCGACTATGTTGACGATTGAATTGGAACCCCAGCAGGGTGAGGCGGTAATAAAACACTTTACTACTACCGGCCAGTCTCTTGATGGAATAGATGGTTTTCGAGACCGGACAGAGAAGCTAATTAAAGACCGACTCTACCAATACTTTCATAGTCCTCAAACTTTAAATTATAAGTATGAAGGATATAAAAAGAGCACAGTCTCAGCTCCTTCTGGTGGATCTATAAGTAATGGCGATCCTCAGCAATTTACTTACGATGGAACCTTCCCGATATACTATATCTACTTCTATTACACACCTAATGGCCCTCCTCCCCAAGGCGGCTGCACGGTTCCCGTGCCCGGAAAGGTAATGGAGGCCACTTTGAATTCACCCGATCCTTCCGGGGTTATTCGGGCGGATTCGCGCGGAAGGGAGAGGTTTGAGGTTTTGGATGGTATTCCGACGACGGAGAGTCTATACGGGAACGTCCTTGCCAAGAGCTATCTATCTCAAAATAGGTTTGTCGAGATGAGCGGGAAATGTACTTTTCCTGTCACTGTAAACCGGACGTATCACCTTTCCTGGGATCCCGGGAAAAAGGTGACCCGGCCGGACGGATCAACCTACACCGCACCTAATCCGCAGTCGGATACTGTGGAGAGGTCTTACGATTATACGATTGAAAGGTCCTATTCTTATTGGGTCATCGACAACCTGGAAGTCTATAAGATTAGCGAGGCCGCGCTTTGGAATTATGCTTTTGAGGGGGGCGGCATTCGAATTCGGCCTGCGGGCTATCAACCTCCCAGCTTTGCAACTTCTAAAACCAGCGGGTTTACGCCGCCATCCCCGCCTGGCAGCGTAGAGGCTCCGTCAAGGAGTATTTCAGGCGGCCGCTCGAAACCCGGTGTACCGACGGAGAATCTTAAGTCCTATGCGGAATCCGTCGTTAAAAAGGTGAAGGTCCAGAATGATTCTTTCTCTTTTAACGGCGGAACGGTTATGAACGGTTCTCCAACCGAACAAACGGGACTAATGCCGGGAAAAATTCCCGTGGCCGCCAGAATCGGCGAGAATGTGCTGTATTCTCCGGGCAACCTCATTCCGATGAGCAAAACAAACCGGGCGGATCAGCCTAGTACCGGTACGATTTATTACTCCCTGATGAGCGGTAATATCAATGGCGGGGCCGACGTGAGCTATCCCATCTATGGAATCAACCCGGTTACGGTGCATACCCCTGTGGTCATGTATCCGGATATTTCGGACGATCGTGCCCACAATCAGAAGACCAACCCTGCACGGGGGCGTTCGGCGGTGATTTTGGACAGGCCGTTTACGGTGGAGATGCCAAACTGCGGACAGCACACCAACTATAAAGGGTACGGCTACAATGATTACTTTAAGTATATCGGGAGCAAGCAGGTGCGTTTCCCTTTCGACGTGTACAGTGAGAGCCGAACTGTGTTTTATCCGAAAAATACTTGGATCGAGGTGGACAAGGCCCGGGAGTCCTTTTTGTTCTATCTTCCGGTTTGGGTGGATGAAGGGTATTATGAGGTCGAGTTTATGACGGTGGCCCACAATGCTCCTGGTGGTGCGAGCCGACAGATCAACGCCAATCTGGATCTGAATCACCATGTCGCCTATGATACGGTACCGGTTGACGTAATCGGCCGGGTTTATGATTTACGGGTTACGGACATCGCCGATTACAATTGGGAGACGGTTTTTCGGGCTTCCCCCGGCGCTGCTGCGCCTACAGGTGCCGCCTATTGGGTTGGACTCAATGGTATCGATGGGGGGAAGCGGGGAAACCTGGCGCCTTTTACGCTGCCTATCCGGCCGGGGAGCCATCCACTTTACCGAAATGCGGTCGTCAAAACCGGATATCATTTTAAATTCGACCTAAAAACGAAGGGCAACATGTTTGGGTTGCGGGATTCCATCCGGATAACTCCGTCCTTTTATTTTGTCGGCGCCCAAGACGGGTCAAGGATCCCGGTGGATTTATATTATCACGCGGGTCAGCGAAGCTATGTTAAAATCGGCTCGGCCGGGGACCGTGTACAGCGCTATGTTATTTTGAACGACCGGCTGCGCCATGTTCCTGCCGAAGAACTGATCGATACGGCCCTGTATAAATACGATCACGATTATTCGTTTGACCAGATTGCGGGGATCAGCAGAAGTCAATATGTACAAATCTATATGCAGAAGATAGCGCGGCAGAAATCGCCTGTCGGCCGGTTTAGTTTGCTGCAGTTGAACTCCCGCATCCGTACACTGATCGGGCCCAAACGCGGAATCCCTGCGGGGGTAGACCCGGCAAGAGCCAACGCGTCCGTGCAGAAATGGTATGGCGAATACAGTCTTCCCGCCGACGTTTATGCCGTCAAAGCGGGAACGAATGTTGCCGAATTTGGAAGGACCCATAACGGTCTCACGGATCGGTCGCCGATTTTTTTGCGGAATGGGTACATCGTCGTCAATTTTAATGTGGAGACGGTCCGAAACGAAGAAAATGGCCGACCTCACCTGCAATACATCCATGCCCCGTTGATGAACCAATGGTTTGACATGGAGGGCTTTGGGCGTCAGGAGACGGACTCCTACGGCCGTAGGTTCTCTTTCATGGACGGCGACGTTGTCTTCTATGAAGCGGACCGTTCCAGCAGGGACGACTTTCGTTCCCTGGTTACGCATTAAAAGCCGGCGGGTACAGAAACTACAACTGAAAAGCTTGCCAAAAGGCAAGGTCGGGGTGATGGTTTTGTGACTGAAGCCCCGGCCTTTTTGCTCTAATTTAGGAAAGGATTTACTGGGGGGTTCGGCCTGGAAGTACGGGTGCTCTTTAGTGTCACCGTGATCTATGCTAAAATAGGAAGAATGAGTAGGGCAAAACGATTGTAAATTTAAACGAATAGGTGTGTGAGAATGAAACCCTTTATATATGATTACAGCTTGGAAGAACTTCAGGAGTGGGCGGTAGCCCAGGGGGAACCGGCTTTTCGCGGGGGTCAGATTTTTGATTGGCTTTACGTGAAGCGGGTTAATTCTTTTGATGAAATGACCAATCTGTCCAAAACGCTGCGCCAAAAGCTTGACGAGCAGTTTGCTTTTGTGACGCTCAATGAAATCACGAAATACGAATCGAAGGACGGAACCGTTAAGTTCTTGTTCGGATTGCATGACGACCATGCAATTGAGACGGTTATCATGAAACATAACTACGGCAACAGCATTTGCGTGACGACCCAGGTGGGTTGCCGGGTGGGTTGCACGTTTTGCGCCTCCACCTTGGGGGGGCTCAAACGAAACCTAACGCCCGGAGAAATTGTGGCCCAGGTTGTCCAAGCCCAAAAAATTCTCGATCCCCGAGGCGAACGGGTTAGCAGCATAGTGATTATGGGGACGGGCGAGCCGTTTGAGAATTATGAGGCCACGATGAAATTTTTGCGGATTATGATTCACGAAAAGGGCTTGAACATCGGTCAACGGCATATTACTGTATCAACGAGCGGGATCGTCCCGAATATTTATAAATTTGCCGATGAAGATACACAGATCAATCTGGCGATTTCGATTCACGCGCCGAATGATGCGCTGCGATCCAAGCTGATGCCGGTCAACCGCCGTTTTCCATTCGATGACGTGATGGGGGCGCTGCGTTACTATATCGCCAAAACGGGACGAAGAGTTACCTTTGAATATGCCTTGATCGGGGGCGTCAACGACCGCCCGGAACATGCGGAGGAACTGGCAAGTGTTCTTAAGAGCATGCTCTGCCACGTCAACTTGATTCCGGTCAATCATGTGCCGGAACGTAAGTATGTCAGGACATCAAGAAATGACATCTTTCAGTTTCAACGCATTTTGGCGGAAAAGGGCATCAACGTCACGATCCGCCGGGAGCAAGGCCATGATATCGCGGCTGCCTGCGGTCAATTGCGGGCGAAGCATATGGAGTCTGGTGCGAGGTGATCAAATTTGATAAAGACTGTTTTTGTGAGTGACATCGGGCGGGTGCGCTCGGTCAATGAAGACAGCTCCTGGGTTGAGCGGTTGGAACAGGGGTACACGTTAGCCATTGTGGCCGACGGGATGGGCGGACATCAAGCCGGGGACAGAGCGAGCAAGCTGGCGGTGGATACCATCGTCCAGGATCTGCATCAACTGCCCTCCGGCCTATCGGCCGAGGAATGCGGCGAGAGCTTGGAGCGGGCGATTTTACATGCGAATGAAGTCGTATATCGTGAAGCTTCGGAGCATGAAGAATACCGCAATATGGGAACGACGGTGGTCGCCGTGCTTCTAGGCGAAAATGAGGGCCGAATCGGACATATCGGCGACAGCCGGGTTTATAAATTCAGCCGGGGCGAGCTGGTCCAGCTCACCGAGGACCACTCTTTGGTCAACGAACTGCTGAAAACCAAACAGATCAGCGAGCAGGAAGCCCAGGTGCATCCCCACAGAAATGTGGTAACCCGGGCTTTGGGAACCGACCCGACAGTGGCCGTTGACCTGTACCCCGTTTCCTTGGAGCAAGGCGAGATTTTACTGCTCTGCAGCGATGGGCTCAGCAATTATGTAACCCTGGAACAGATGACCCGAACGCTCGGAGCGGAGGATCTGGAGTTGAATGATCGCGCCGACCGTTTGCTGCGGCTTGCTTTGATCGCCGGAGGCGACGATAACATCACCGTGGCTTTGCTGGAGCATTCCGGGGAAGACGGGGTAAAGGAGTGGAACACATGATCGGACACGAATTGGGCGGTCGTTATCAGATAATCGAGCGGGTCGGAGGCGGCGGGATGGCCCTGGTCTACAAGGCGCAGGATATCCTGTTAAACCGTTTCGTGGCCATAAAAGTGCTGCGACAGCAATTTGTGAATGACGAGGAGTTCATTCGACGTTTTCGCCGGGAAGCGCAATCGGCCGCATCTTTATCCCATCCGAATATCGTCAGCGTTTATGATGTAGGGCAGGAAGAGGATGTCCATTACATCGTTATGGAATACGTGGAGGGCCAAAACTTAAACGAGATCATCAAGGAACGTGCGCCTCTGCAGGTGGAAGAATCCGTACGGATCGCTTCGCAAATTGCGGACGCGCTGGATCATGCCCATCAGAACCAGATTATTCACCGTGATATTAAACCTCATAACATTTTGATCGGCAAAAATGGGCGCGTAAAAGTGACGGATTTCGGGATTGCCCGCGCGGTAACCTCGGCGACCATCACCCAGACCGGGTCGGTCGTGGGATCCGTACACTACTTCTCGCCGGAGCATGCCAAAGGCGTGGCTACCGGGGAGAAATCGGATTTGTATTCGCTGGGGATCGTGCTCTATCAAATGCTTACGGGCCGCCTTCCTTTTCTGGGGGAAAGTCCGATCAGCGTGGCGCTGAAGCACCTTCAGGAGCATTTTGACGAGCCACGGGCCGTCAATCCGATGATCCCGCAGAGCGTGGAGAATATCATTCTGAAGTCGATGCGCAAGAGCCCTGCCGAGCGATACCAGTCGGCGAAAGAGATGCTGCGTGACCTGGAGACTTGCCTGCTGCCGGAAAGACGGCTGGAGTCCAAGCTCTCGTTCTCCGACGAGGAGGATGAGGACAGTACGCGCATTGTGCCGGCGATCAAGCCGCAAAGTGCGTCGGCTGCCGGAGGCACGAAGCGATCGCGCGACGCTCAGGCTCCGGAGGAGCCGCGAAATACCGCCAAGAAATCCGCCGACAAGAAAAAAGCCATCTTGTGGATAAGTCTTACTGTCATTTTACTTATCGCCATGCTCGGCGTTGCTTGGTATGTGAACAAAATGGTGACCGTTCCTGAGGTCAAGGTGCCAAGCATATTGAATAT
The DNA here is from genome assembly GCF_036864815.1 of Paenibacillus sp. A14. Lineage (NCBI taxonomy): Bacteria > Bacillati > Bacillota > Bacilli > Caryophanales > Paenibacillaceae > Paenibacillus > Paenibacillus sp. A14. The sequence continues at coordinate 630,205 of NZ_JBAGJD010000001.1, read as the reverse complement.
GTCTGAACAGGATGCGAGCAGTCGTCTTACTGACGCAGGTCTTGCGGTAGGCACGATTAAACGGGAATACAAGGAAGGCGTAAACGAGGGATTCGTCTACGAACAGAGCAAGCCCGAAGGAACGATTGTGAGGGAAGGCTCAACTCTCGATTTCACGGTAAGTACGGCCAAGCCGATCGAGACGAAGAAAATGCCTTCATTGACGGGGGGCACTTATACTTACGAGGAAGCAGTCGCGGAACTCACCGGCCTGGGGATTGATGAAGACCGTATCAGCAAGGTCGAGGAACAGAACAATGAGGTGGAAGCCGGCAAAGTGTTCGGACAAAGTCCGGATGCCAACACCGATTACGATCCGGAGGCAGTAAGTATCGTACTTAAAGTCAGCTCGGGACCGAAAGAGGTGGTTATGCCGAATCTCGTAAATATGACGCGGGAGCAGGCGGAAGCGGAACTGAAGAAGCTAGGCCTCGTTCTGGCGAAAGACGGGATCAAGGAGAAGCAGAGCTACGAAATTGCCGCCGGTAAAGTGGTGGAGCAATGGCCGTATAATCCTAACGAAAAAGTCGAGCCCGGCAAAGAAGTGACGCTGTTCATCAGCTCGGGCTACCCGCCTGAAGCGATCGAATATACCTTTGAGGTGCCGGTCGCTCCCGCCGCCGAAGGCCAGATGAGTAAAATCGGGCTGATCGTCGAGGACGCCCGGGGAGAGAATCAGGATATGGGGACCACGAAAGTAGGCAAACCGCAGTACCTGTCGGTGAATATGATCCTCGCTCCGAACAAGGACGGGGTCGTCAAGGTATACCGTGACGGGGCGTTCCTGGAGGCTTATCCTGTATCCTATATCGATGCCAAACAGGGAACCGTGCCGGTTCTGCCGCTTCCGGGAAGCGAGCAGACGGAGGAACAGTCCGAATATGAGGAACCGATGGACGACATTCCGGACACCGGCATGATCCAAGCCAATTCGTTGGCCAAAGCTGAGAAGAATAGCGGCAAAGCAAACGGAAGAGGTAAGGGAAATGGCAACAAAGACAAATAAGGCAGATCGACGCGAAAGTGAGGCCAGCCTATATGCCTGAAGGCTTGATTGTTAAGGCATTGAGCGGATATTACTATGTGAAGCCCGACGCCGCGGCGCCCGGAGAAACCATCCAGTGCCGCGGACGGGGGATTTTTAAGAAAAAGGGCTTGTCCCCGCTGGTAGGCGACCGGGTTCTATATTCGCCTACCGAAAACGGCGAGGGGACAGTCGATGAAATTTTGCCCCGTGAAACCGAGCTGATCCGGCCTCCGATCGCTAATGCGAAGCTGGCCGTGCTGCTCTTTTCCTTGAAGGAACCGGATTTGAACCTGCAGTTACTGGACAAGTTCCTGGTCCATATCGAGCATGCCGGCCTTAAAACGTTGATTTGCCTGACCAAGGAAGATTTGCTGGGAGAATCGGAGGACGGCAATATTCAGGATCTGACCGCCCAGGTGCAGGAAATGTACCAACGAATCGGCTACGAGGTTCTGATTACAAGCTCAAAGACCGGGCTTGGGACAGAGGAAGTCAAGGCCAGCCTTGCCGGGGAAATCAGTGTGTTCTCGGGACAATCGGGCGTGGGGAAATCCTCTTTGCTGAACGCCATGCTGCCGGGCCTTTCCTTGGAAACGAGCGAAATCAGCATGAAGCTGGGACGCGGCCGTCATACCACGCGGCATGTGGAACTGATCGAGCTTGAAAACGGGGGGTATGTGGCGGATACGCCGGGGTTTAGCCAGCTTGATTTTTTGGAGCTCGGGATTGAAGAACTGTCCTCCTGTTTCCGGGAGTTCCACGATTATGCGGACGCGTGCAAATTCCGGGGCTGCAGCCATCTTCACGAGCCGGGCTGCAAAGTAAGGGAAGCCGCCGCCGAGGGAGCCATCGCCTCAAGCCGCTACGAACACTATGTGCAGTTCCATGAAGAGATGAAAGACAAAAAACGGAGGTATTAGCTTCATGTCCAATGTCTATATTGCCCCATCCATCTTATCGGCGAATTTTGCCAAACTCGGCGAAGAAGTAGCCGACGTAGAGCGCGGAGGAGCGGATTGGCTTCATGTCGACGTCATGGACGGCCATTTCGTGCCGAACCTGACGTTCGGACCGCTCGTCATGGGTGCGATTGCGCCGCTGACCAATCTCCCGCTTGACGTGCATCTGATGATCGAGAAGCCGGAGCAATGCATTCCGGCATTTGCCGATGCCGGCGCCCATGTGCTCACCGTACACGCCGAAGCGTGCGTGCATTTGCACCGCGTAATTCACCTGATTAAGGAGCATGGTGTCAAAGCCGGCGTAGCTATCAATCCGGCCACACCGGCCGCGGCGATTCGCGAGGTGCTGGAGGATATCGACCTGGCGCTGGTCATGACCGTGAATCCGGGATTTGGCGGACAGGCGTTTATTCCGGGAACGTTGCGGAAAATCCGCCAACTGCACGCTTGGAAACAGGAGCTGGGGCTGAACCATTTGCGCATCGAAGTCGACGGCGGCATTTCGGCCGAAACGGCGCCGCTCGTGACGGAAGCGGGAGCGGATGTGCTGGTTGCGGGAAACGCGGTATTCGGACGGCCTGATCGGCGCGAGGCAATCGCGGAAATCAGAAACCGGGTGAAGTAGTTGTCCAGTGGAATAGGGCTGCGCCATAGCGCATACAATGGGTTACATGAGCAGAGTTCTCATGTAGCCTTTTTTTTGCGGGAAAAAATACACGAGGAAGAGGCGCGAAACATACAATATGGGTGAAGGCATGAGAATGATGGGGAGGGTGAACGATGAAATTTTACACATTCAAGCTGCCTAAATTTTTGGGAGGTTTTGTTAAGGCTGTTTTGAACACGTTTCACAAAAACTAGGGCAGGCGCATCCCTGAAACGGATCAGAGAAATCGGGAAGCACCAAAAAAGCACCTCTACTAGAAAAGGTGCTTTTTGTCTATATGCTTATTTGAGCCTTACACGCGAGTCACTTTACCGGATTTCAAAGCCCGGGTGCTGACATATACGCGTTTCGGTTTACCGTCTACCAAGATCCGTACCTTTTGCACGTTCACGCCCCAAGAACGACGGTTACGGTTGTTGGCATGGGAAACATGGTTACCGCTGCTTGGCTTTTTGCCTGTTACATAGCATTTGCGAGACATTTCATTACACCTCCTGTTCCAAATACACCTGTCTTGAAATAAGGTTCATTATCAAGTTCACGGTTATTGTTCAACCCGGCCGTGAGGGCGGGTGATTTCCTGGACCCTGCCTACAGGCAGAGGAAACCTCATAAAACAATACTTAAATATAATATCATAGTAAAAAAAGCTCCGTCAACCGATCCGCAAACATTATTTCGGGGCTATTCCCATCTTTTATTTATTTCTCTTTATTCTTATAGTACAATATTGTTTAGTCCATAATAATTTCAAGGGAGGAGTGAGTGCAGACGTGGCTATACAATTGGATACTCCATATGGACGCATCGATATCTCGGATGAAGCGATCGCGGTTATCGCCGGATCGGCCGCCATGGAATGTTATGGACTCGTGGGAATGGCAAGCCGAAAGCAATTTAAAGACGGCATCGCCGAATTGCTGGGGCGCGAAAACTTGGCCCGCGGTGTGGAAGTCAAGCTGGATAATAACCGATTGGCAATTTATCTTTATATTATAGTCAGTTACGGCACGAAAATTTCCGAGGTAGCACACAACATCCAACAAAAAGTGAAATACGTGTTGAATGAAGTCGTCGGGCTTGAGGTGGCCGAGGTGGGCGTCGTCGTTCAAGGCGTACGTGTATCAAGCTAGGAAGGGGAATTCTCTTGAGTAAGCGTTCTATTAATGGAACAGATTTTACCGCCATGGTCCTTGCCGGGGCGGAGCGTTTGAGCCGGCATGCCGAGCATGTCAACTCCCTGAACGTATTTCCGGTTCCCGATGGGGATACCGGGACCAATATGAATCTAACGATGACAGCCGGCGTGGCCGAGCTGAAAAATAACGGAACGGGCGGCGTAGGCAGCCGGGCGGGCGTTTTGTCCAAAGGGTTGCTGATGGGCGCGCGTGGAAATTCAGGGGTTATTCTTTCCCAGTTATTCCGCGGTTTCAGCCGTTCCGTTGCCGCTTACGATGAACTGAATACTGTTCAGTTTGCCGCAGCTCTGCAAAACGGCGTTGATACCGCTTATAAAGCGGTGGTGAAGCCGGTGGAAGGAACGATTCTTACCGTGGCCAAGGAAGCCGCCAAGCATGCGGTATTTTATGCCCGTCGCACCACGGATATCACCGAGCTGATGACCGAAGTCCTGGGCAAAGCCAAGGAAGCGCTGGCCAGCACGCCGGAGCTTCTGCCTGTCTTGAAACAGGTAGGCGTCGTCGATTCGGGCGGCCAGGGACTGGTATATATTTATGAGGGATTTCTGGAGCAATTGACCGGCAAAGTGCAGCCGTACATACCTGCTCAGGAAGCGGCAAGCAGAGTCTTGTCTCCGGCGCGCCCGGTTGAGGCGCCGGCAGCGGCCGTCAACCATCCTGCCCATCACGCGTCCGCACAAGCCCAATTGGATACTGAGGATATCGAGTTTTTATACGATATGGAATTTTTCATCAACCGTAAGCTGGGCGCCGGACCGGGGAGCAATTTCGATGAGGATCAGTTCCGGAAAGCGCTGTCAGTGAACGGCGATTCGATTATCGTGATCGCCGATGACGAAGTGATCAAGGTCCATGTCCATTCCAAAGAGCCAGGCGAAGTGCTGAATCTGGCACTGCGCTACGGGGAAATTACGCAGATTCACATTTTGAATATGCGCGAGCAGCACCGCGATCTGTTGACCGCGGGGATGGATGCGGCACCGATGCCGGAACTGTTTGCCGAAATCCCGGCCGAACCGGTCCGCGAAAATGATCCGGCCGAACTGCCGGCCCACGAGATCGCACCTTATGGATTTATCGCCGTGGCTTCCGGGCAAGGGATTACGGATATTTTCAAAAGCCTGGGCGTCGACGTCGTTCTGTCGGGCGGTCAAACGATGAACCCGAGCACCGAGGATTTCGTGAAGGCCATTCATTCGATTTCGGCACAGCACATTTTTGTCCTACCCAACAATTCCAACATTGTGCTTGCGGCGCAACAAGCCAGAGATCTGCTGGAAGGGGAGCGCAGCGTGACGGTCATTCCGAGCAAAAGCATTCCGCAAGGAATTGCCGCGGCATTTGCCTTCCAGGAAGAGGAGAGCGCCGAGAGCAACTCGGACAATATGATCCGCGCCGTGCAGCATGTAAAGACGGGACAAGTCACTTACGCTGTGCGGGACACGGTGTTCGACGACCTGGAAATTACCGCGGGCCATTATATCGGCATTACGGATTCCAAAATTGTAAGCACGGAGGAAGGGCTGCTGGAGACAAGCCAAGCGCTGCTTGCGAAAATGCTGGCCGGCGGAGACGAAATCGTTACGATTCTGGTCGGGGAAGAAGCCACTCCGGAAATCACCGGACTTCTTTCCGCCTGGATTCATGATACTTATCCCGATGTTGAAGTAGAAGTACACAACGGCGGCCAGCCGATTTATTATTATCTGTTCTCTGTCGAATCTTAAGGCGGGGAAAGAGAAGAGGGGGATTCTATTTGAAGCAGGCTGTTATCGTTGCCGACAGTACGGCCGATGTTCCAAAGAGCATGGTGGAGGAATATGGGATTCACATCGTGCCGATGCGGCTCGCCTTTGGAGACGAGTCCTATCTGGAAGGCATCGACATTACCGCCTCGGAGTTCTACGATAAACTTACCAAGTCCCGTGAACTGCCGACGACTTCACAAACCTCTCCGTCCCAGTATGTTGAGGTATACCGGGAGCTGATGCGGAAGCACCCCGGTTCCCCGATCATTTCGATCCATATTTCTTCCGGCATGAGCGGAACGTACCAGTCGGCCCGGTTGGCCAAGGAAATGCTGGAAGAGGAGGCCGGGGAGCCGGCCGATATCACGGTCATCGACTCGCTGTGCGCGACATACGGGTTCGGCCTTCAGGTCGTTCTGGCCGCCCGGATGGCCAAGCAGGGCGCAACCGCCGAGGAAATCCGCGCCGAGGTGGAACGCGTCGGCAAAGGACGCAGATTGTATTTTCTGGTGGATGTGCTGGAATATTTGCAGAAGGGCGGCCGGATCGGAAAGGCGGCGGCCATTCTGGGAACGCTGCTCAACATTAAGCCGATTTTGTCGGTAGACCGGGAAGGCATTATTTATGCGGTCGACAAAGTCAGGGGTCACAAAAAGGCGGTATCCCGCGTGATCGAGCTGTTCAAAAAGGACTTTGGTGATCACAAGGATGTTCATATCGCGGTCTGCGACGCGGTAAACCCGGAAGGGGCCGAGGAGATCATCCGGCTGATGTCCGAACACTTTACATTGCATGAGGTAGTCCGCACAAGCATTGGAGCGGTGGTCGGCACCCATGTGGGACCGGGAACCGTGGCCGTGTTCGTGTGGCCGGCCTAGAACCCCGGATGGAGCGTGACCCTTCGCGGGATATCATGCATCAGGGTTGTTAAAGCGAGGGATCTAGATGAACTTAAACGACATCCCGGTAAAGCAAGTCAACGGCGTGAGTGCTCTTAAAGCAGAAGAGCTTCACGCCTTTGGCATCTTTACGGTGAACGATTTGATCGAATATTATCCGTTCCGTTACGAAGACTACCGGCTTCGCTCTTTAACGGAGGCGAAGGACGGGGATAAAATTACCGTCCAGGCCAAAATTATGGGCGTCCCCGTGCTGCAGCGTTACGGCAAAAAATCCAGAATGACCTGCAAGATGGTAGCCGAGGACTGGATGTTTACGGCGACGTGGTTCAACCGCCATTTCCTGCGGAGCGAGCTGACGGCGGGGCGGGATATTATTTTGACGGGCAAATGGGATTTGCGGCGCAGTCAGATGACGGTGTCCGAATCGGAATTCCCGGATAAAGGGACGATGCGAAGCGGGAGCCTGCAGCCGGTCTACTCCGTCGGCGGCAAGATTACACAGGCGTGGATGCGCAAAACGATCGGGCAGGCACTGCAGCAGTATGGGGAGATGATTCCGGAGAATCTGCCGCCGGAGCTGCTGCGTCAGTATGATCTGATGGCCCGGCGCCGGGCGATCCAGCGGATTCACCAGCCCCAGGACAGCGAGGAAGGCCAGCAGGCCCGCCGCCGGATGGTCTATGAGGAGCTGTTTCTGTTCCAATTGAAGCTCCAGGCCTACCGGGCCATGAACCACGAGCGGATGGACGGCGTCAAGCATGAGGTCGACAATGCGACCGTGCGCGAATTCGTGCGCAGCCTGCCCTTTGAGCTGACGGATGCGCAGAAAAAGGTCGAGCTGGAGATTCTGAAGGACATGCGCTCGCCATATTGCATGAATCGGCTTCTGCAAGGGGATGTCGGCTCGGGAAAAACGGTGGTAGCCGCGATCGCGCTGTTTGCGGCGGTTAAATCCGGGCACCAGGGTGCTTTTATGGTGCCGACGGAAATTTTGGCCGAGCAGCATATGCGCTCGTTGACCCGGTTGTTCGAGCCGTTCGGCATTACCGTCGGCCTGCTGACGGGCAGCGTGACAGGACGGAAGCGCAAGGACTTGCTGGCTTCGCTGCAGATGGGCATGACGGATATCGTCGTCGGCACGCATGCGCTGATTCAGGAGGATGTGTTTTTTCGTTCACTCAGCCTGGTCGTCACGGATGAGCAGCACCGCTTTGGCGTAAATCAGCGGAGCATCTTGCGGCGCAAGGGCTTCAATCCGGACGTGCTGACGATGACCGCCACGCCGATTCCGCGGACGCTGGCGATCACGGCTTTCGGGGACATGGACGTATCCACCCTGTCGGAACGGCCGAAAGGGCGGAAGCCGATTTTGACTTACTGGGTCAAGCAAGAGATGATGGACCGGGTCCTCGGGTTTATTTCGCGGGAAATCACGCAGGGACGGCAGGCCTATCTCATCTGTCCGCTGATTGAGGAATCGGAGAAGCTGGATGTGCAGAACGCCATCGACCTGTATGTCGGCATGCAGCAGGCCTTCCCGGATTTCAAGGTCGGCCTGCTGCACGGACGGATGACGGCCGCGGAGAAAGACGAAGTGATGCGCGCCTTCTACGACAACGAAGTGCAGCTGCTCGTCTCGACGACGGTCGTCGAGGTCGGCGTGGACGTGCCGAACGCGACGCTGATGATCGTCATGGATGCCGACCGCTTCGGTTTGTCGCAGCTGCACCAGCTGCGCGGCCGCGTAGGCCGGGGGGAGCACGCGTCCTATTGCGTGCTCATCGCCGATCCGAAGTCGGAGGTCGGTCAGGAACGGATGAAGGTCATGACCGATACGGACGACGGCTTCGAAGTGGCCCGGCGGGACCTGGAGCTGCGCGGTCCCGGGGATTTCTTCGGCACCAAGCAGAGCGGGGTTCCGGAGTTTCGAATCGCGGACATGGTCAGCGATTATGCCGTGCTGGAGGCGGCGCGGGACGATGCCGCCCGGCTGGTCGGCGACCCGTCCTTCTGGACGTCGCCGCAGTATGAACCGCTGCGGGAGTTTTTGCGGCGGGAGCAGATTTTGCAGGGCGAGCTGATCGATTAGCCCGGCAATCCCCAAAATACCACGCCATCAGGGGCGTGGTATTTTCGTCTGCGATCCGACGCAGTAGGGAGGGACGCCGTCCCTGTTTTTTTCGGCACTATGTACAGCCATTCCCGCATATAAGTAGAGAGAAGGCCTTGAGGGACGGGAGGTGTAGAGTGCCGTTGAGTTATCATCAATATGGAATCAGTCCGCAGCTGGTGGAACGGGTCAAGCTGAAAATGAAGAATCCGGCGACCAAAGAGCGGGTGAAAAAACTGGTGGAAGGGTTGACCAAAGCCGACCTGCAGGATCGTGTCAAGGTTCGCCGGCTGGTCAAATCGGCAGCCGCGCTGCTGAACGAAAGGTTGAGCGGCGTCCAGGAGGAGCAGATCGTTCAATTTGTTGTGGCCCAAAGAATCGATCCGCAGAGCACGCTCCACTTGATCAGGCTGTGGAGCATGTTTCGCTAGACTTCAAACATATGTCTTCTTGCCGAAGCCATTGTCGGCAAACTCGGTCAGCCGGAATGTTCCGGCTGATTTTTCATTAACGGAAGGTAAGGGGAATTGGGGCGATGGGTCTGTCCGGTGTAAAGGTTAGGTAGTGCGTTAACGGGATTTTAACCGGAGATGCGGGAACGATAAATTTAATGGGCATGTAAAAATGAAGGTTAGGTTGGAGAATTGCCCTTGCGTAGAGAGAAGATTTGTTGTATTTTTAAATTGACATGGTAGTAGGTCGAAAATAAAACGCAGGTGGTGACACATCCATGACCCCTCGGACGAAGGAACAGAACGAACAGATCCGGAACCTTCGGATGTCGCAGATATTAAGGGCGGCGGCCGATGTTTATCTCGATCGGGGCCTGCTGATGGAGATCCGCGATGTGGCCGCTGAGGCCGGATTGGGCTACGGAACGGTCTACCATTATTACAAAAATAAAACCGATCTCCTGCATGATTTGCTGCTGCAGGCGATGAGCCGGGCGGAGGAGATGCTGGCGGCAGGGCTACCTGTGGCCGGCGCCGCCAGCGGCGCTCGGGCGCCGGCCGTGTCCGGGCGGGGCCTTTACGCGGACGCGCAGGCCGCCCCCCGCACGGCCGCAAACGGAGCGGAGCCGCCGCAGAGGGCCCTCGCCGTCAAACTGCTCCAGGCCTGGGCGGACGACCATGCCCTTTACTTGGCCTGCCGCCTGGGGAGCGAGCAATTCCGCCCGCTTCCCGAAGCGCAGGCGGAGCGGCTCGCGGCCGCTTTCCGCGAGCAGGTGCTGCGCCCGTTGGCCGCGATTCTCGGCGTCCTCCCCACCGGCCCGCAAGCGGCGGCGGACGGCGGGGATCCCGGCCGCCGGGCCGAATGGCTGCTCGCCGCTTTGACCGGCTGCGCCTTGGCCCCACTCCGCCGGGGGACGCTGCGCGACGAGGCGGTCCAGATCGCGGGATTTTTATTTTGAATTTCATTTTTTGTAGAGTGGAGCGAAGGCAATGATTATGTTGAAATCCCCCAGGGAAATCGAAGAAATGAAAGCGGCGAGCCAGATTGTGGCCGATTGCCACAGAGAGGTCGCCAAACTGATCGAGCCTGGCATCACCACGCTCGAGATCAACAATTTTGTCGCCAAGCACATCATTAAATTGGGCGGCAAGCAGTTTACCAAAGGCTACAACGGATTCCCCGCGGAAACCTGCGCCTCGGTCAATGATGTGGTAGCTCACGGCTTTCCGTCCTCCAGACCGCTGCAGGAAGGCGATCTGCTCAAGCTGGATATCGTGGCGGAATACGGCGGCTGGTTCGGCGACTCCTGCTGGTGTTATACGATCGGCAAGCCCAGTCCTGCCGTGGAGCGCTTGCTCAAGGTCACCAAGGAATGCCTCGAGCTGGGCATTGCGCAGGCGATTCCGGGCAACCGGCTCGGGGATATTACCTCGGCCATCCAGAAGCACGCGGAATCGCACGGGTATTCCGTAGTCCGCGACCTTCTGGCCCACGGGATCGGCCGCTCGCTGCATGAAGAGCCGAGCTACGAGCATGTCGGGGTCGCCGGAAAAGGCGTGCGGCTCAAGGAAGGCATGGTTTTTACGATCGAGCCGATGATCAACGAAGGAACTTTCCGGATATCAATCGATGCGGACGGATGGACGGCCAGGACGGCGGACGGCAAACTTTCGGCCCAGTACGAGCATACCGTGGCGCTGACCGCAGATGGACCGCTTATTTTGACCGCTCACTGATTAGCGGGGAGAGAAACAAAGGCCGGGGAACCGAGGACAACAGGTTCTCGGCTTTTTTTATGCGTATTGTCTGTAGCCCCAGTTCCCTGCTTTATATCCAGCAATAACCTGTTGTCAAAGGGAATGTTTGTTCGTATTATGAATATAATAAGAACAAACGTTCTTATGGAAGGTGAAAGTATGGGATGGGTTGTTAGGAGTGGGGACGCATGAAGAAAATTCCTTGGCAAACGCCGGAAGAGGCGGAATTCGTGAAGGACTACTTGCTGCTCCCCCTGATGCTGGATGTGCTGGAGCGGGACCGGATCGCGATGGGCAGGGCGGGCTTGAAAATGCCGGAGGTCTACGGTGTTCTGATCCGGCTGTTGCAGGAGGCGGTTACCGCCGACTTGGCCCAAGCCCGGAAAGGAATGAGGGAACACGGGATGAAGGTATACGAAGAACGGCGTACTTCATTGGGAATGGAAGCGCGGTATCTCTGCCGGGGCTACCATTATGAATTTTCTATGCTGTGGGGGCTCATCAGAGCGGAGATGCTGCAGCGGTTTTGCGCTTATTTGGGCATTGACATTGCGGAGATGGGGATAGGGTCATGAAGGCGGACGAGCGAATCGTGATGCTGGGAGACTGCCAGTCCTTTTATGCGAGCGTGGAAAAAGCGGACCACCCCCAATACAAGCACCGCCCGCTGGTCGTCGCCGGGGATCCGGAGCGCCGCTCCGGTATCGTGCTTGCGGCCTGCCCCAAAGCCAAGCAGTACGGGATTACGACGGCCGAAACGCTGGGCACGGCGCTGGCTAAATGCCGGGACCTTGTCGTGATGCGGCCGCGGATGGAGCGGTATATCCAGGTCTCGATGCAGATTACGGACATTATGAAGCAGTTCACGGACCTGGTTGAGCCTTACAGCATCGATGAGCAGCATCTGGATGTTACCGGGAGTCTTGCCTTGTTCGGCGATCCCATCTTGCTGGCCCGCCAAATTCAGGAGGAGATTCGGAGAAGGACGGGGGTATATACCCGGTTTGGCATTAGCTATAACAAGGCAGTCAGTAAAATGGCCTGTGATAATTTCGCCAAAAAAAATGCGGACGGCATCTTTGTTCTGTCTAAAGAAAAGTTGCCGGAGAAGCTCTGGCCGCTGCCGATCCGGAATATGTTCATGGTCGGGTCCCGGATGGAGCGCCACTTTCAGCGGATGGGCATCCGCACGATCGGACAGCTTGCGGCGACGCCGCTATCCCGGTTGCGGCAGCGCTGGGGCGTAAACGGCGAAGTGCTGTGGCGCATCGCCAACGGGATCGACCCTTCGCCTGTGAATCCGGGCAGCCACCAGGGCGAGAAATCCGTCGGCCATGAAATGACGCTGCCTCGCGATTACCACACGCTCCGGGAAATTGCGGTCCCGCTCCTGGAGCTGACCGAGCTTGTCTGCCGGCGCTGCCGTGACAAGGGGTACATGGGCGGCGTAGTGAGCGTGGGCTGCCGGGGAGCGGATTTCGATCATCCGACGGGATTTTCCCGCCAGATGAAGCTGGGGGATCCGACGAATATCACCAACCAGATTTATCCTGCGGTGATGAGCCTTTTTCGCCGACATTGGGACGGCCAGCCCGTGCGGAAGGTGGGGGTGACCCTGTCGGGGCTGGTGCGGGACGATGAGTATCAGCTGCTGCTTTTTGACGAGCGCCCCAAATATCAGGCTTTGGAGAAGGCCACGGATGAAATCAAACGGAAATACGGGGAATCGGCGATATTGCGGGCGGTTTCCCTGACCGCACCAGGCCAGGCCCGGGATCGGGCCGGCAAGATAGGAGGGCATTACCGGTGAAAGGAAAGCTGCACGGCAACGGGCTGTGGGAGTCGTCGAGAATGATGCTCCCCGAGCATAAAGAAGCGATTTTAGAATATAACCGCAGATTACACCGACATGCGCGTGTCCTATTGGATGAGCAGGAGATGGAGGAAATTTCCCGGCGGATTGCCCGGTCGTTAAGAGAGCATCGAGAGATTGGCTTGAAGCTTTACGGAGAATTCGAGGGCCGGCGGGTCCGGGGAGTTGTGGAGGCAGTGCGGCCGGGGGAGCGCCGTTTCCGGCTGAATACGGGTAAGGACGTGGAATGGATCGCGTTTACGGATATCGTTTCGGCGGAATGACAACGGGAGAAGAAACGGAAAAGAACTTTGAACAGCCAAAGGGCTGTTCTTTTTTTGTCCAGGGATTGGAGCAGGAGGCGCAGAGAAAGAAAAAAACGGGAATGAAGTCCTCTGCAAATCTGGGAAGGAAGTCGCTAATCCGGATAAAATGCAGATCGACCGAAAATGGGGTGAAGGTGGGTCAATCAACCAAAGGGCCTAAAATGGGACCAAGGTATGCTTTTTATCACATGGACTGTAAACTTCAAACCTGCAAAAATCCGCGGTATTATGCGATTTTCAGCTAAGACTTAGGTATCAATTTTGTAACCTTTATGGAAATGCGTGTAAAAAAAGAGCGAAACTTCGAATTATTTGTTGCGTCTAACTAGGGCGAAAAGGCTCAGGCTACTTCTCGTGAAAACAATCGTTTGGAAATATCTCATGAAATGTAGGGGTTTTCAAAAGTGTTTTCACGAACAAACCAGGCAGGCGGTTGGGACAGGGGGATTCCTAATTTTGGGAAATAGGTGCCAAAGACGCGGCGGTTTTCCCGGAAAGGACCCAAAAACAAAACACTTCCATCAGCCTAGTTACATTCCATGTTCACTTGGGTAATGATAGAAGTAATTTCAGGAGTGGAGGTGTGTGAGGGACCGTACTGATCATCGCCTGCATACAAAAAGATAGCGAGGTGAAAAAAAGGGGTCAGCGATTTATTGATCTCTTAAGGACCGATGACAAGATTAGCGCGAAAAAGGCTAGCCATTTGGATTGCGCTCGGCGCGGCCCTGATCGCCGGGGGGATTGCTTTATACTTATGGATGAAGCCGCCGATCCCTGTCAGCTCCGCCACTTCCGATGGGGCTAACATGAAATTCCAAACCTCGGGAGACAAGTTCATGGAATACCGGGGCGACGGGGTCTGGAAGGAGATCTTCGTAAAGGGCGTTAATTTGGGCGCGACGGTTCCCGGGCATTTTCCGGGAGAATTCCCGATCACCGAAGAGGATTATCTGCGTTGGTTCCAGCAAATTGACGATATGGGCGCCAACGTTATCCGGATTTATACGGTACACAATCCGGTGTTTTATAAGTCGCTGGTGAAATACAACCGGGATAAAGTAGACGACCCGTTGTATTTTATACAGGGAATCTGGTCTCCGGAGGAACAGCTGATCGAGCTGCAGGACGCGTACAATCCGGGGATTAAGGAAAAATTCCACAAGGAGATCGAAAAGGCGGTCAAAGCGGTATACGGCGATTTGAATATCGACCCGGTTCCCGGAGAATCGGGAGGAAAATATACCGCCAACGCAGGTCCTTTTCTGATGGGCTGGCACATCGGAACCGAATGGGATCCCGAGATGGTCGACAATACCAACAAAGTGCATGCGGGAACGGAACCTTACAAAGGCAAGCACTTTTCGGCCAAGGCGGATGCAAGTCCGTTCGAAAGCTGGCTCGCCGAACTGGTTGACCATACGGCCCAATTGGAGAAAAAATACGATTGGGAGCACCCGATCACCTTTACTAACTGGGTGACGACGGACGTGCTGAAGCATCCGGGGGAACCGCTGTTCGAAGAGGATCTGGCCAGCGTCGATGCGACGAAAATCGAGCCGGTCCACTGGGAAGCGGGATACTTTGCGGCGTATCACGTCTACCCGTACTATCCGGATTTCTTCCACCTTGATAAAACGCTGGAGACGATTCCGGAGGGGAACGATTATAACACGTACAAGGCGTATCTGAAGCAATTGAAGGCGCATTACAAGGATATCCCGGTCATGGTTACGGAATACGGTGTTCCTTCTTCGCTCGGCGTATCGCACTTGGGCCGCGGCGGACGAAATCAGGGCGGCCACAGTGAGGAGGAGCAGGGCGAAATCAACGTGTCTTTGACCAAGGACATCTACGATGAGGGGTATGCGGGTGCGATTCTGTTCATGTGGCAGGACGAATGGTTTAAGAAAACGTGGAACACGATGCGCTTTGAAATTCCGGAAGACCGGCGCTCGTACTGGCTGAACGTGCTGACCAACGAAAAACTTTTCGGTCTGCTGTCGCTGGGACCCGGCAAAGAGGACCAAATTGTCATCGACGGTAACTTGAACGACTGGGCCGCTTTGGGCGAAGGGGAAGTTAAGTCGTGGGAAAATCCTGCCCCCGGCATGAAGCAGCTCCGCGTAACGCATGACGAAGCTTACGTTTATGTGGGCATGACGCTGGAAAAGCCGTTTGATCCGAAAAGCAGTCAGGTGTACCTGGGCACTGATATTTTGCCCGGCGGCGACCAGCCGGTAACCGAACTGCCCGGCAAATCGCTGAGCGAAGGTCTGGAAGGCATGATCGTGGTCGGGGCGGACGAAGAAACCCAGGTGAAAGTAGCTCCGAGCTACGATTTCCACCAGCGCTTATACGGTCGATACGGTTACTGGATGCTGGAGGATCCGACTGCGGAACGGAAGAAACAGTTCCAGCCATGGAAACTGGCGGTGAGTTTGACGATGACGCCTCCCGATACCCGCTTTGCCAACCCGTTCAAGGATATGACGGTCGGCAAGCTGTTTAGGGGCACATCGGACCGGAACAGCGATGCGTTCAACTCGCTGACTTCATGGCAATACAGCGGCAATGAGGTAGAGCTGCGCATTCCATGGATGCTGCTGGGCTTCGCGGATCCGAGCTCTTTGCAGGTGATCGATTACGGACCGCTTAAGAAAGACCGCACCTTCGCCACGACGAAAACGCAAGGCATTACCTTCGTTCCGTGGATCAAAGACCGGGCCAGCGGAAACGTATCCTGGCCGGGAGGCGCAAGCGGAACGCTCGATCTGGGCGGACAGCCGAAATATACTTGGTCCCCTTGGGAAACGGTCAAATATACGGAGCATTTAAAGTCAGGCTACTATGCTTTGAAGGAGTTTTACGAAACTCTGCCGGATCACAGATCCCCATAGCTATGACGACACAGACCATCGTGCTTGTATCAGGAAGGAGGAGCTATTCTTTATGTATTCGCACCTTACCGTAGCGATCTATTTCGTTTACGGTTGCCTAGGATTAATTCTCACAGGGATACTGACGTTGTTCTGGAGCCGGATCAGAGCGATCCGCACGGCAAAGAAGACGGAGATGTATCTGCAGAAACATCAGGAATATTTCAGATTTGTTCAAACCCACTTAAACGGGGTTTCCGAATTGCCGCTGCCTCCGGGCAAGCTGACCCCACTGGAACGGCGGGTCATTCAGCAAAGGCTGATGGAATGGATCGAGCAGCTGAAAGGCGATTTGCGCGACAAGCTGATAAAGCTGTGTCATGATGCGGGGTTCGTCGACGACGATATCCAGCTCCTGGACAGCTTGCTCTACGGCCGGCGGATCGCGGCGGCTTACCGCCTCGGCGGAATGCGGGCGGCGGAAGCCGTGCCGAGAATGCTGCTCATGCTGGAGCAGCAAAAGTACAGCCCGCTGTCGATCGTGATCGCCCGCTCGATCGCCAAGTGCGCGGAACGCGAGGAGCAGCTTACGGAGATGCTGAAGCATCTGCTCCGGCACGGCAAGCCGATTCATAATCTGGCGGCGGATATCCTGACGGAAACGAGCCTGGATGCCAGCCGGCTTCTGCTGAAGCTGCTGGATGACGACAATCAAGACTTTGTCAAAGTGGCGCTCGTCGCCATGTGGGGGCAGGCCGTGCCAGAGGTTGTCCCTTCGCTGGACCGTCTGGTCGGAGCCGAGGAGAAAGAGGTACGGGCAAGCGCGGTCAAACTTTATTTAAGCTCTAATCCCGTTCTGAAGGACGAAACGATCCGTCAATTGATGTCGGACACGGATTGGGAAGTGCGGGCCGCCGTAGCCAAAGCGCTGGGCAATATGCATGCCGCCGGCAGCATGCCGCTGCTCCGTACGGCTCTGCAGGATCCGCATTGGCGGGTGCGCAACAACAGTGCGGAAAGCTTGGCCAAGCTGGGTGAAACCGGATTTGAGGTGCTGTGCCAAATCGCTAAGCACGGTTCCGGGGTCGAGCGCGAAACCGCTTTGTATTATGTGGAAAAGACGATGGCGCAAGAGGGCGAACATCAGAAGCTGGATCAGATGGTTGCCCACAACAAAAAGAAGCTGCTGTACGAACGGTATTTCGGCGTTGCCGACGCAAAGCCGGTTCGGCAGGTCGCAGCGGTCGGAGGGGATTATACTGCTTAGGGATATCTTGCTCATTTACGGCCTATTTGCGACGTACTACGTGATGACCGTAAATGTACTCTATTTTTCGATCATGACTTTTTCGTTCCGCAATATTATGACGATTTTCCGTCGGGCGGCGTATTCCAAGTACAATACGCTTTCCGGGTCCGAGCTGGTGCCGTCCATTTCTCTATTGGTTCCGGCGTATAACGAGGAACTGACGGTCATTGAAAATGTGAAATGTCTAATGACCCTGAATTACCCGACCTATGAGGTCATCGTCATCAACGACGGCTCCAGCGATGATACGCTCGGCGTGCTGCGGAGAGAATTCGGGCTTGAGCTGCTGCCGAATCCGGAGATGCGAAACTCGATCGACTGCCAGCCGATTAAAGCGGTCTATCACAATCCTCAGTATCCGCATCTGTATGTAATTGATAAACCGAACGGAGGCAAGGCCGATTCGCTCAACGCAGGCATTAATTTGTCCCACTATCCGCTGATTTCTTCCATTGACGCGGACTCCTTGCTGGAGAAGGACGCCTTGATCCGGATGGCGCGGATGTATATGGAGAACCCGGAAGAAACCGTGGCCATCGGCGGCGATGTTCGCATCGCAAACGGCTGCGTGATCGAGAACGGGGCGGTCAAGGAAATATCGCTGCCGCGTAAAATGTGGCCGATGTTCCAGGCGGTCGAATACCTCAAGGCCTTCCTTGGCGGCCGGATCGGCTGGAGCTCTATCAACGGCTTGATCATCGTGTCCGGCGCCTTCGGTCTTTTCCGCAAAGATTACGTCATTGCGGTCGGGGGCTACCGGGGCGGATATCCCGGAGAGGATATGAACATTATTATCAAGCTGCACCGCTATATGCTGGAAAACAAACTGAAATACCGCGTCGCCTTCTGTCCGGAGGCGGTCTGCTGGACCCAAGCTCCGGACACGTACCGGATTCTCTCCAACCAGCGCAAACGCTGGGGCCGGGGAAATCTTAAAAATATGATCGAAAACTACGACATGGCGTTCAATCCGAGGTACAAGGTGATGGGCCTGCTGACGATGCCTTACAACATTATTTTTGAGGCGCTGAACCCTTACTTCAAGATTACGGGTCTTCTGGCACTGATCGGTTACACGATGATGGATATGACGCATTGGCGAGTACTCGCGGTTTTCTGGCTGATCAACTTCCTCAGCGGCTATTTGCTCAGTATCGGGGCGCTGCTGCTGGAGGAATTGGCTTTCAAACGGTTTCGCAAGCTGTCCGACCTCGTTCGGATGATGCTTTATTCCATGTTTAAATTTTTCGGATACGCCCAGCTCGGCGGGCTGTGGCGGATTCAAGGGCACATTCAATATTTGCGCAACAACAACTCCTGGGGGACGATGACCCGGCAAAGCTGGCAAGAGAAGAGCGACAAGGCCAAACCGGCGTAATCCGCATTCCCTGAAGGGAGTTGATGCAGAGGTCAGAACCGGCCAAATCCTTGGCTGAGACAAAAATCTATTATAGAAAGAAGGCGGGATGAGAGATGCTGAATACGGCATTGCAAAGTAAGCAAGAGCAGACCAGCTTATATATGGACATCGAGCAAAGCGTAAAGGAAGCGACCTATGAAACCAA
The DNA here is from genome assembly GCF_036864815.1 of Paenibacillus sp. A14. Lineage (NCBI taxonomy): Bacteria > Bacillati > Bacillota > Bacilli > Caryophanales > Paenibacillaceae > Paenibacillus > Paenibacillus sp. A14. The sequence goes on along the minus strand of NZ_JBAGJD010000001.1, from coordinate 611,410 downwards.
CGGGATTTTGTTCATTTCTTGCGCAGGCGGGCCATCTTACTTGGAGAAGCAAGTGCGTGGCATTTTGGAATCCCAACCCGGGGTGAACCACAAGCTCTGGGGCGGCGAAGAGCCGGGCTCCCTGTTCATCCTTTTCCCGGGGCAGACGCTGGACGCGGTGCACTTTCAGGGGCTGCTACTCAAACAGCGGCTGCAGGAGAGCATTCCGGATTTGAATGCGCGGATAACCCTGACGAGCTTTCCCGAGAAAAAGCAACTCACGCAGGAAGTGCTGATTAAGATGGAAGACTCGGTGAAGCATCAGGCTTCCGGGGAAATCCACATTTTTACCCGTGAGGAAATGAAAACCATGCGCAGCCGCGTTTTGATTGTTGAGGGGGATGCGACAGTCCGCGAGTTTCTGGAAATTCGCCTGCAGATGCAGGGCTACGAAACCGCGGTGGCCGACAACGGCTTGTCCGCCCTGGAAATGATCGAGTCCTGGAAGCCTGATTTGGTCCTGACGGAGCTTAATCTTTATGGTATCGACGGTCTGCCCTATATACATCATATTCAACAGCTGCAAGTTCCCGTGGTGCCGAGAATCGTAGTCTTGACCGAGCAAAGGGTGGAGCAGACGATTAGCCTTTGCTTCCAAAACGGAGTGGACGATTATATCACCAAGCCGTTTTCACCTGTGGAACTGGATGCCCGTATTCGCCGTTCGCTGCATTCGTTGAGAATGGATCCGCAAGCTTTGTACTCCCAAAAGTTAAAATAAAAATCTATATAGACAAAAATGGAGGTTGGAGCAGTGAATAATCAATATCAGAAATTACTGGAAGCCATCGAATCGAAAAACGCAGTTTTGGGTGTGGTAGGTCTTGGGTATGTCGGCCTTCCTCTGGCTGTCGAAATGGTGAAGCAAGGATTTCGTGTAGTGGGTATTGACCTGGATGCCGCCAAAGTCGACAAACTTTATCGCGGGGAATCTTATATTCATGACATTTCTGACGAAACTCTCGGCGAAGTCTTGGCCACGGGACGGTTCAAGCCAACGGCGGACTATGCTTCCCTGCGTGAGATTGATGCGATCAGTATCTGCGTTCCGACTCCGCTCAGCGAAAATCAGGATCCGGATACCTCCTATATTGTAACGGTTGTGGAGCAAATCAAACGTTTCATGAAGAAGGGCATCCTGATCACCTTGGAAAGCACGACTTACCCTGGAACGACGGAAGAACTGATCCAGATGGAGCTGGAAAAGCTGGGGTATGTCGTGGGCGAGGATTTCTTCCTCTGCTTCTCCCCGGAACGTGTCGATCCTTCGAATACGAAATTCAATACCTTCAATACGCCAAAGGTAATCGGAGGAACGACGGAAGCCTGCCTGGCTTTGGGCACGGCGCTTTACAGCAAGTATGTTCAAACGGTCGTTCCCGTCAGTTCGCCAAAAGTGGCCGAAATGTCCAAACTTCTGGAGAACACGTTCCGCAGCGTCAACATTGCCTTTATTAACGAAATGGCCATGATGTGCGACCGGATGGGCATCGACATCTGGGAAGTGATCGACGCGGCGAAAACCAAACCGTTTGGATTCATGCCGTTTTATCCGGGGCCGGGAATCGGCGGGCATTGCATTCCGTTGGATCCGATGTACCTGTCCTGGAAGGCGAAAGGCTTCCGCTTCTATAGCCAGTTTATCGAATTGGCTCAATCGACCAATGACAATATGCCATATTATGTAGTTAACAAAACATCCAAAATTTTGAACGAATACGCGAAGTCGATCAAAAAATCGAACATCCTCATCCTGGGGATGGCTTACAAACCGGATATCAGCGACCTGCGCGAGTCGCCGGCTCTGGAGGTTTATGAACTTTACAAGGACAGCGGGGCGAAAGTGGAGTACTACGACCCTTACGCGACGAGCTTCCGCGACAAACACGGAATTAGTGTGCCAAGCGTGGCGTACGACCTGGAAAAATTCAAATCGTACGACTGCATTGTGCTGGTGACCAACCACAGCAACTTGGATTACGGAGCCATCGCTAACCTCGGCGTGCCGATCGTGGATACGCGCAACGCATTCCGCGATTTCCGCCTGCCGCACATTTACAAAATCGGCCATTCGGTACAATCGGTGGCTGAAACGAGCGAGGCTCTGATCGTCGGATAAGGGGTTTGCGTAGACACGGAAGGCGGTGATGAAAATGAAAAACGCTGGAGCGAACCGGAGAAGACGGCTTTGGATCCTGTGCGGAGGGATCGCGTTATCCCTTCTTCTGCTCGTCATCCGTCCTTCCCCCTCGGAAGCCAAGGCAACCTGGCTTTGGAATACGAAGCTGATCCAGCAAAACGGCGAAGATATCATTCATTTTGCCAAAAAGCAGCGCATAGAAGTTATTTTTTTGCAAATCAGCGGGGACGTGAAAGAGGAGAGTTACCGGGACTTCGTACGTCTGGCTTCCTCAGAGGGCTTGGAGGTTCATGCGTTGAATGGACAGCCGGAATGGGCCTTGCAAAAATACCAGCAAGAAGCGAATAAATTCCTCGAATGGGTTAAGGAGTACAACCGGAAAGCGGCACCGGAGGAAAAGTTCGCCGGCATACAGTTCGATGTGGAACCTTACCTGCTGGATAATTGGGAGCGGCGCAAGGCATCCATCGTTGAGCAGTGGGTGGAAAATATCCGGGTCTGGATCGAAGCGGGCAAAGGCAGCGATTTTGAAATTGGCGCCGCTGTTCCCTTCTGGTTGAACGATATGAACTATCCCGGATCCAAAACACGGCTAAACCAGTGGATGCTGGAAAAGTTTGACTATGTGGCCATCATGTCCTATCGGGATGAGGCGGACCGGATCTATCAGGCGGCCCGGGCGACCCTGGAGGAAGGAGACCGCAAGAAGAAACAGGTATGGGTCGGAGTCGAGGTTGGGCAGAGCAAGGAAGGGCCGGGCGTGTCGTTTCACGAAAAACCGTTCGTCTCTCTGATCGGAGAAATGAATAGACTGGTGAAGCTGATGAAGGATCATTCCTCCTTTGCCGGCATTGCGGTTCATAGCTACGAGCCTTGGAGAAACAAGCAGGGCCTGTGGGAACAATCGCTTAAGGAATGAAGCGTTCAGCCATACCACAACCCGGAGCGCAAGGGCTCCGGGTTGTTCGCATTTAAGAGGCAAGAATAGGGAAAGGCGGGAGGAAGACATTTATATTTTTTGCTATAATGATAAGTGATAGTGTCTACGGGAAATGGAGCGATGACATGATTTTGCATAAAGGAGAAATCTTATTTCGCCAGGGTGATGAAGGGCTGTTTTTGTACCATATCAAGAGCGGCCTGTTTAAAGTAACCCGGCTGCATGAGAACGGCAATATGGTTCTGTTCAATATTTTGTATCCCGGTGAAACGGTTCCCCATCATTCTCTTATTTCGCCAAAAGAGACACATGGAACGGCCATTGCCCTGATGCGCAGCGAGGTGGAAGCCATCCCGGCGCAGGAATGGTACAGAGAATTGCAGGAGGATCCGAAGAAGCCGCTGGAGATCGCGCGGCTGCTTCAGGAGAAAGTCCGGTTTATGCAGGAACGACTGGATCATTTGACCGTCGGTACCCCGGCGGAGCGTTTGGAATTGCTCACCAAATGGCTGGGACAACACGCTCATGGCGTACCGCTGACGGAATACTTGACCCAGGAGGAAATCGGGCAATTGATCGGTGTCCGGCGCGAAACCGTGAACCGGCTGCTGCGGCAGCACGCGGCCTCGCAATAAAACAACCCCGGGAAAGAACCGCCCTTGCGGATCTTTCCCGGGGTTGTTTAATTTGGCGCTTAATTCAATTCATTCTCCAGACTGTCCGCCGGTCCGAAAAATTCAAAATGAATCCGTTCCTGCGGCACGCCCCATTCCTTGAGCGCGCGGTTGATCGCCCGCATAAAGGGAACGGGACCGCAGAAATAGAAATCCGCTTCGGGGCCCGCGACCGATTGGAGCCAAGGCAGGTCGATGTAACCGGTCTTGTTGCAGCTTTCGCCCGGAGCCGGCGTCTCATAAATATGATAGGCGGTGAGCCGATCACTATGCTCCCGGGCCAACCGGTCGATATGGTCCTTCATGGCGTGGTGGCTGCCGCAGCGGGCGGCGTGAATGTAAGTTACTTTACGGCTGCCGCCTTTCTGAAGCAGCGTTTCCAGCATGCTGACCATCGGTGTCAAGCCAACCCCGCCGCTCAGCAGCACAACCGGCAAGGTTTGATTTTGGTCCAGCGTGAAATCTCCGGCCGGAGCGCTGATTTCCAGTAGATCGCCCTCTTGAATCCGGTTGTGCAAATAAGTGGATACAATGCCGGCAGGCTTATCGCCGATAGTATCTTCGCGCTTGACCGAGATCCGGTAGTAAGGCTGGCCGGGAGCCGCCGATAAACTGTAGTGGCGGAGATGCGTGAATTCCTGACCCTCCGGTTTGACGCGAACGGTGATATACTGACCGGGCTCATAGTCGGCGATCTCCTGACCGTCTTCGGGCTTCAGATAGAAGGAGGTGATCACGTCGCTCTCCTTGACTTTGCGGTCCACCACGAAACGGCGCCAGCCGCGCCAGCCCCCTTTTTTCAGCTCGGCTTCTTTGTACATTTCCGCTTCCACCGCGATGAACACATCCGCGATAACGCCGTAGGCTTTGGCCCAGGCATCGATAATTTCGTCCGTCGCGGCGTCGCCGAGCACGGTCTTGATCGCCGCAAGCAGGTTTTCTCCGACGATCGGATAATGCTCCGGGAGGATGCCCAGTGCGCGGTGCTTTTGGGCGATCCCGCGAACGACCGGGAGAATTTCCTCCAGCCGATCGATGTGGGCGGCCGCCGCGTAAACGGCGTTCGCCAGAGCGGTAGGCTGTTTGCCTTGACGCTGATTGGCGTGATTGAAGATGTTAAGCAGCTCGGGATGGTTTTTGAACATCATCTGATAGAATTGTTTGGTAATGGTCTGTCCGTGGACTTCAAGCACCGGAACGGTGGACTTGATTACTTCAATCGTTTTGGCATCTAACACGATCAAACCCTCTTTCTTTTAGCATATTCTATATTCCTTTACGTAATCAGTATAGGCAGCCCAATTACAGCAGAATTGTGAGTTCGGTCACATTAAAAATTTCCGAAATGTGAATTCAGAGAAAACGCAATGAAAATTATCACACTTTCGGGATAATTTAATATTTACCGGGAGCAGGCTGTTTAGTCATCATGGAGTCTGTGTTATAATAAAATTAGATAAAAAACAGAAAGGATCAGGATACCATGTGTTCCCGAAGGACGAATTCCCCAAGGACGATTTGGAAACGTTATGATCTCTCTTATACTTAGCTTCTTTCGTGGAGCGTCGGTTTACGGCCCACAACCCTACGAAAGAAGCGTGTGATGATGCGAAGGATGAAGTCCTCCAGGACCTTCTTTGGCGTAGGGTGTGGCTGTAAGGTCAACCAAACTACGATAAGAGGGATTCCGAATGAGGAAATGGACTGGTTGGAAGATTGACGTCAAGTCATGGATAACGATGTTGTTCGGTACGTTTATATTGGCATTTGCGTATTATCATATTAATTTTGAGAACGGCTTGTCCGAAGGCGGATTTGTCGGTTTGGCCCTGCTGGGAAAATATTTGCTGGATGTGCCTCCGGCGCTCTCGATGATCTTGATGGACATTCCGATTTTTATTGCGGCGCTGTTCTTGCGAGGCAGAACATTCATCGTGAATACGCTGCTGGCCTCAATGGCTTTCTCATTATTCTATGAACTTTGTGAGCGATTCTCGCCGCTGCATTTAAATCTCGGGTCCAATTTACCCCTGGCGGCGCTTCTGTCGGGCCTGCTTACCGGCTTCGGGGCGGGTCTGGTTATACGGAAAGGCGGCGCCACAGGCGGGGATGACATTTTGTCCCTGCTGATCAGCCAGTGGTCCGGCATCAAGATCGGAACGGTGTTTATTCTTCTCGATGCGGTGGTTCTTACCATTTCGCTGCTGTATTTACCGTTTAGAGAAACGATGTACACCGTGATGGCCGTTTTGATCGCCGGCAAGATGATCACCTGGACCGTGCATTACGGAAGAAGAGAGGCCGCACCGCGACGTGTTCCTTACGGCATGAAGAAGAAAACAGCTCGGGCTTGAAGCCCGGGCTGTTTTTTTGTGCATTTTTTAGATATATGACGCGCTATTCTTCATCCTCGGGGTGATTCTTATCCCACTCCTCCGCCTTGGCGGTGCCGATGGCGATCGCGCGTCCTTCCTCATAACCTTCATCAAGCAGGGCATTGGCGATTTCGACCGCTTTGTTCCGCACTCGGGGGCTGAGGTTTTTCATGGACGGCGGATAATCATTTTTATTCCAGGGCATTGGCGATCATCTCCTTTATCCAAAATCTTTTATCTCATTACCCGACTGACGGAAGCGGAAAACTTAAAGCTTAGGTTACGCGTTTGCGAAAACCCCGACTGCCGCCGGGTCTTCTATGAAGATACGCGGAATTCAGGCAGGCAAGCCTTAATAAGGCTATCAAGATGTGACGATATCCCGCTTATTCAACCGGCGAACAGATAACGAAAAGAAGATCACCATGTAAGCCAAATTTACCGTCCAAAAAAGCAGGTTCTGGGTGTCGGTCAGCTTATTTTGATTCAACGCGCCCATCCCGATTGTGAGAAGCGAGAACGGAAAAAACAGGCCCAGCTTGGCGACATACATCCCCAAACCGATCATGACCGCACAAAGACTGAGGCCGATAGGCGTAGCGAAGCTGCGGATCCGCAGCGACAACCCCAATTGCAGTGCCGCCACGGACAAGGAAGCATACCATCCCCGCAATATCCAGCCAACTGTCTCCATAGGGAAAGGCCCGGACAGGGAAAAAAGCGTGCCTGCAAGCCAGTAGAAGCCCATAAACAGTAGTTGGGCGAATAAAATCAACAGGCCGACGACCATCCATTTGGCCAGTACGACACTGACGATCGGGACGGGAACGGTTAACATCACATTCCAATTCCGGTTCAGGTGTTCCAGTCTGCATACATAGGAGCAGCAAATGGCAATCAGAATAGGCAGGAAAAACTCGCCATAAAACAGGCTAACCTGGGTCCATAAACTATACCAGCCGTTGTTGAGGACGCCTTGATTAAAATAAAAATTGGCGCATCCGATGAGCAGGCTTACGATCGGAAGCACAGCGAGCGCAAGGCCGATCCGGGAATGCCGCAATTTGAGCCATTCAGCGAAAACACTTCGTATCATTAACTTTCCCCCTCAGATTTCCTGCCGGGCGACGTGAAGGCTTCCGGCGGTATAGAACAGGAGTGCTATCGTCAATGCGGCCGCAACTATTCCGAACTCCATAGGCTGTACCATATAGATGCCCGATGAATCGGCATAGCGGTAAGTAACGGGACTAAGATCCAGATAATAAGACCAAACCAAAACATGTCTGAACGCAGCCGGAAAAAGCCCGGAAGTCATTCCGATAAGTCCGCCCAACATGCCGAGGCACAATGCGAAAGTCTGATTTTTGACGGCCAGGGAAATCCACTGCTGAAGTGCCGTAACCGCAAAAGTCGTCAGCATGGCGCCGGCAAGAAACCCAACCAGCATGCCGATAGGAGGAGCTTCCGACATATTCGTGCTAAAACCGAACGCGATCATAAGCAGAGCCTGCCCAAGAAGGCCGAAAAAGAGCAGACTGTTGGCGCACATATACTTTGCCGCATACAGACCGGCGCGGCTCACATTGGTGGCCGCAAGCATTTTCCAGGTGTCCCCTCTATGTTCCATATCACAAACACGGGAGACGACGATGGCCGAAACAATCGGCATAAACAGTCCGTTCATGCTGGCTATCGTAAAGAGGACAGACTCCCATACGGCATGATCCGGGTTGCGGGCAATGGAACGGCTGACGGACAAGAAGGTCCATAGCATCTCTACGGCAAGAAACAAGAGAATCATGAGCCCTATTTTTTTTCGGCGGATTTTGAAGTATTCCAGTCGTAACAGGTTCACAAGCTCCGCCCCTTTCCCGTCAGCTCCAGAAAAATATCCTCCAGACTTTTGCGGTGCTCCTCGATTCTTGTAACGGGAATGTCATAGGTGACCAGCAGCTTGTTGATCTCCGCCACCTCCGTATCTTCAAGATCGCCAAGCTCAAGCCAGCTGCCGTTTTGGAGCGGATTGTAGCCTCGGGCAAGAAGCAAGCGCTCTGCGCCGGCATAGTCCCCTGTTTTCAGCGCGATGGATGTTCTGCTTTTTTTTCGCAGGCTCTCCATACTGCCCTGGAATAGCAGATTTCCCTCGCTGATAATGCCTACCGTGGTAGCGATCTGTTCGACTTCCGACAGCAGATGGCTGGAAAGCAATACCGTCATACCGTAGCGCGAAGGCAATGACTTGATGAGCTCCCGGATTTCACCGATGCCGGCGGGGTCCAGGCCGTTCGTCGGTTCGTCAAGAATCAGCAGTTTGGGAAAAGAAAGCAAGGCCATGGCGAGACCCAGCCTTTGCTTCATGCCGAGCGAATACTGTTCGGTTTTCTTGTGTTTCTGATTCTCCAGCCGTACGATGCGGAGCGCCTCATCGAGGTTGCGGTCAGGCACGTTTCGCAGGCGTTGAATGACCTTCAAATTCTCCAATCCTGTCAGATGTCCGTAGTAGGAGGGGGATTCGATCAGCGATCCCGTACGCTTAAGAATGAAGGATCGTTGTTTGCTCAGGCTTTGCCCAAAGATTTGAAGAGTTCCCTCCGTTGGCTTGATGAGTCCGAGCAACATTTTTAAGGTTGTTGTTTTTCCGGCTCCGTTCGGTCCCAGAAATCCATAAATCTCCCCCTCCTGCACGTGAAGATCAACTTTATTTACGCGGTTGACGCCTCCATAGGTTTTGGTCAGGTTTTGCGTTTGCACGATTGCCGAAGCACTCATATGGCAAGTCGACTCCAATCCGGTTAGATTTGAATTTCTTCTTGACTCCACTTTAAGGAACCCGCCTTTCCCGGGGGTAAAGAGAACCTTACATCAACCTTAAATGGATGGGAGCGGCACAGATCTTCACCATGTTCATGTATAATTGAAGTCGGGTGATACGGCATGGAGCAAGTGAGAGACAAAAAAATATTAGTAGTGGATGATGAACCGGAAATCCGGATGATGATCGAAAGATTTTTGAGAAAAGAGGGCTTTTTTCGTATTTTCACAGCGGCGGATTGCGCTTCGGGTCTGGCGATTTGCCGCGCAAACAAACCGGACATCGCGATCCTCGATATCATGCTGCCCGATGGCGACGGATTTTCGCTTCTTTCTTCCATCAGGCAGTTCTCCAGTATGCCGGTTCTTTTCCTTTCCGCCCGGGGCGAGGATGAAGACCGATTGCTGGGGCTGGGACTAGGGGCCGACGATTACCTTGTGAAACCGTTCCTGCCGCGCGAGTTGGTTCTGCGCCTGATGGCGATTTTAAAGCGGGTATATTCCCCCGCCAGAGAGGTGCATCTGCCCGTTTTCCGACTAGGGGACCTGACCATCGATCTGGAAGGCGCCACCATACGCGGAGACCGGAAGGAGATGCCGCTAACTGCAAAGGAGCACGGTATTCTTGTGAAGCTGTACGAACACCGCGACCGGATCGTCACAAACGATGCGCTTTGCCAGGCGGTATGGGGAGACGACAGTTTTGGCTACGAAAATACATTAATGGTCCATATCAGGCGAATCCGCGAAAAAGTCGAGCCGGATCCCTCCAACCCGGTGTATCTTCTCACCGTAAGGGGCCTGGGGTATAAGCTGCTGGTCAAGGAGACCCGTTGAGTGGAAGCGGTTCTTCGCATATTACGCCGCTTTGTCGCCATGACCATCCTCGTCTCGATCGGTGTGCTTATTTTTAACTTCGTATTGCTTGGCGTATTGGTGTTTAAGGAAATCAATCAGGCTCCATCTCCCGAAGATGTAGTCAAGCGGGTGTCCCAAGGCTTGAGCAACCAGGAAGGCGGCTATCTTCTGGACGAGCGCGCATCCGAGCTGCTTTCGCATCAAAAGGCCTGGGCCATGCTGCTCGGAGCGGAAGGCCATGTGGCGTGGGACTATCATCTGCCCCCTGATGTGCCGCGGAGCTACAATTTGATCGAGGTAAGCCAATTTTCACGCTATTATTTATTGGAATATCCGGTCTATATCTGGAAGCATCAGGATGGCTTGGTTGTGGTAGGGTACCCCAAGACAAGCCACTGGAAGTATCAACTGGATTTTCTGCCCGAATGGATTAGATCGTTGCCTCTGCGGCTTCTGGCGCTTCTTCTGATCAATGTGGCACTTGCCCTAGTAGTTTCTGTCCTGATCGGTACGCGGCTTATTAGAAGGATACGTCCTCTTGTGGAGGGAGTGCATCGTCTTCCGAGGGAACAAACGGTCAAGCTCGACGCCAAAGGGATATTCGGCGATTTGGCCCGAAGCATTAATTTGGCGTCGGAAATCCTTCAGAAGAAGACGGCCGCGTTGAAGGCGAGGGATGAAGCGCGCTCCAACTGGGTTGCCGGGATTTCTCATGATATCCGGACCCCCCTCTCGATGATCCTCGGTTACGCCAGCGAAATGGAGGATCATCCCGACTTGCCGCAGGAACAGAGGCACCAGGCCGGGATTATCCGGCGCCAAGGCGAGAAGCTGCGTTCGCTTGTAAGCGACCTGAATCTGGTCTCCATGCTCGAATATGAAATGCAGCCTTTGCATCTGAAACCCGTGAGACTGGCGGTGTTGGCGAGACAGGTTGTTGCTGATTTATTGAATAACGGTTTGGACGAGCGCTATGACATTGAATTAAAACTGGCCGACGAGGCGTTTCAAATCAAAGGAGACGGGAAATTGCTGCTTCGGGCTATCGAGAATCTGGCGCACAACAGCGTGCGCCACAACCCGGAAGGCTGCAGGATCGTAATAGAAGGTGCTCTATCCGAGGACCGCTCATTTTATCGTCTGATCATAAGGGATGATGGGAGGGGAATCCCGCAGGAGCAGCTGGCGGAGATTACCGAGCTGCCGTATTCGTCGAGGAGAAAGAGACCTGTCCAGCAAGGCCACGGTTTAGGGGTTCCCATGGTGGCAAGGATCGTGCAGGCGCACCACGGCCGGCTTACGCTTGAAAGCGGCGGGGAGCAAAGCGGGCTTAAAGCTGTCTTGGAATTTCCATCGCCGATTTGATACCCGGGATTCATTTGAGAAAAGAGCGGCGGCCCGGGGGATGAATTCTTCCCGTCGGGCCGCCGCTTTGCCTTGTTAAGGGGTAAACCGCGATTATTCGCTTGCGGAAGCAGAGTCAAACAAGAAAAGATATTCTCCGTAGCCTTCCTTCTCCAGCTTCTCTTTCGGGATGAAGCGGAGCGCCGCGGAATTGATGCAGTATCTCAGTCCCGTCGGTTCGGGGCCGTCTTCGAACACATGTCCCAGGTGGGAGTCGCCCTGCCGGCTGCGGACCTCCGTGCGAACCATAAAGTGGCTCGTGTCGGTCTCTTCCTTGATGCTGTACTCGCGAAGAGGACGCGTAAAGCTCGGCCAGCCGCAGCCGGCATCGTATTTATCGCGCGAACTGAACAGGGGTTCGCCGGAAACGATATCCACATAGATGCCTTCTTCCGTGTGGTCCCAAAACTCCCCGGTAAATGGGCGTTCCGTGGCGTTGTTCTGCGTTACCTCGAATTGAATCGGGGTCAGCCGTTTCTTGAGCTCTTCGGGATCGGCCGGCCGGGACCAATGGCGTTCGATGAAATTCTCACGGCCCGATCCCTTGCGGTAACGCTTGTAGTGCCCCGGGTTCTTCTTGTGGTACTTCTGATGGTATTCCTCGGCCGGGTAGAACGGAGCGGCGGGCAACACTTGCGTGACGATCGGGTTGCTGAACCGGCCGCTTTCGGCTAGTTCGCGCTTCGATTGTTCGGCTTCCTCGCGCTGCCGTTCATTATGATAAAAAATAGCCGTCCGGTAAGATTCGCCGCGATCGTGGAACTGCCCGCCCTCATCGGTAGGGTCGATTTGCTGCCAATACAGCTCAAGCAGCTTGCGGTAAGGAAAGACAGCCGGGTCAAACGTGATCTGTACGGCTTCATAGTGGCCGGTTTGTTCGGAGCACACTTCCTCGTAGGTCGGATTCTCCGTCCTTCCGCCGGTATATCCCGAGATGATCCCGTGGATGCCCGGGAGTTCCTCAAAGGGCGAAACCATGCACCAGAAGCACCCCCCTGCAAAGGTAGCCAGCTCCAGATTGGAAGCCTGCGATGTATTCATGCTGATCCCTCCGTTTCAATTTGGCGATAAGTTTTTGTAAAGGAGTTAGGGTGATTCCGGCTTCCATTATATCGTTTTTTGGCCGAAACCCCAAAACCGCCGGGGCTAGATCTCAGCCCATCTTTTATACAAAGCTAAAATGGCAAAAATGAACAGCATATAAACGGCGATAGCCCCGGCGGCAACCCAGGGTTTATTGAACAGGGAAGCGCCCAGAAAAGCGTAGAAGAACACGCCCGGCAGTTTGCCCACAACGGATGCGGCCAGATAAACCCGGAACCGGATGCCATAAGCGCCGGCGTACATGTTGACGGCCGTTTGCGGCAGAATCGGGATCAATTTGCAGACGACGATCGCTATAAAAGGACGCCGGTCAATCGCCGCCGTTATGCGTTCCAGCGGCTTGAACCGGTCGCTCCATCCGCGCGCGGCGTTTCCCCAACCGTAGGCGGCCCCCCAGTAATATACCGCGCCCGCCAAGGTCGAGCCGATCAGGGTGACGAAACCGCCCCAGAAAGCACCCGCGGCAAAGCCCGCCGCCGCGATGACCAGCCGATAAGGCATCACGGGGAAAACGGCAAACAAGGCGGACAGGACGAAGAGCAGCCAAAGCGGAGGACCTGCGGTCAACCAGCCGGCAAGCTCGTGTCTATAGGCGAAAGCCAGAACAAAGGCGGCGGCATAAACCGCCAGCGCGATCCATTTTTTCATGAAAACTCCTCTCAATCTCATTCTATCTTAAATACTATAACAGTTCATTTATCTCTCAAACTTGTCGGCGAAAAAATCTAGCGCATTTTTATTCTCCATGCTATAATAGTCTCAAATTTAACATGCATGGTTCCCAAAGGGGAGTAGCTGATACAATAAAGTCGTCATTACGGGTTTTCAGCCCCGGCTTTATTGGCAACCTTCGTTGTTAGCGAGACCTTTGCCCGGTGCGAGTATTGGGTAAAGGTCTTTTTGATGCTTAAAATGCGTCGTGCCCAATACAGACACGGCGTATTTTTTTTACGCCGGAAGCCAGAGTATGGATAGGACAGAAAGGGGAGAGAGCATGGATTTTTTTAGTGTTGATTTTTGGGCCGCCCTGTTTTCCATCATTCTGATCGACCTCGTCCTAGCCGGTGACAATGCCATTGTTATCGGACTGGCGGCAAGAAACGTTCAAAAGGCGGACCAGAAAAAAGTGATTCTGTGGGGGACCGTCGGTGCGATCATCGTTCGCGTCATCATGACGGTTCTGGTGCTGCAACTGCTCAATATTCCGGGACTTCGTCTCGTCGGGGGGCTTGCGCTCTTATGGATCGCTTACAAGCTGCTGGTCGAAGACAAGAGCCACGAAATTAACGCAGGGAGCCAGATGTGGGCGGCGATCCGTACGATTATTATCGCCGATACAATGATGGGCCTCGACAACGTTTTGGCCGTCGCAGGCGCCGCACATGGCGATTTCACTCTCGTCATTATCGGACTGGCCGTATCGGTGCCGATTATGGTATGGGGGAGTACGCTCATTCTTCGGCTTACGGAACGTTTTCCGGTCGTTATTACGATCGGGGCAGCCGTCCTGGCTTGGACCGCCGCGAAAATGCTCGTTGAAGAGCCGTTGATTCATGACTGGTTCGCTACGGCATGGATTAAATACGGTTTTGAGATCATCGCCATTATCGTGGTCGTGGGCATCGGGCTTATGATGAAGAGAAAGAAAGAGCGTTTGGATCAAATCGATAAGAAGTTAAAGCAGGGCAACCAGCCGACTTAAGGCCGGGAAACCCGCTGAAATGCACGCCGCCGTCGGCTTCCGTAAGGAAGGGACGGCGGCGTTTCCTATTTTAGTTCAGTTCGGCGCCGGTATTCCGGGCGGTCTGGCGGTACTGCTTCGGCGACATGCCGAAACGTTTGCGAAACACTTTGTGAAAGTAGTTATAGCTCGGAAATCCGGAGCTTTCGGCCACATGCTCCAAGGTCAGCGGGCTGAAGATGATTCGCTCACGGGCCATGTTTAGTCGGACCTCAAGAGTATATTGGATAATGCTCGTATTGAACGTTTCCTTGAACAGGTGGACGGCGCGGGAAACGCTGACCCCGACGTGAGCAGCCGCGTCCTCCAGTTTGAACGGAATGGCGGCGTTCTCTTCGATATAATTTTTGATCCGGTGGGCAAGATAGGTTGGATACGTGGTTGGCAGCGGCTGCTGCAGCAAATTCCGGTCGATATCCATACACAGGATCTTTAGATAGTATTCGGCGATCTCGGGAGAGGGATTGGAAATCCGCCGCTGCTCCAGCATGATCTGCCGGAAAACCCCGAGAATTCCTTCGGACAGGGGGACCTTGACTTTTCGCGGACGATCTTCCCGATTCCACCAGGACTCCACCCATTCCCCGGCCAAAAAAATATGATAGTCCCCGCTGTTCACCACTGGTTCCCCAAGCACCGTCTCCTCGGCGTCAATCCGCAGTTCATAGGGCTGGCCGGGAGCGACGAGCAAGAGATCTCCCGGTTCCAGCAACTCCAGGCTGCCGGACAGGCGGGTTCGGCAGCGGCCGGAGGCCTGCAGCCGAATCAGGTAGCTCTCCAGGCCTTCCGGCTGGAAGATGTGGTAGGGCTTGCTGTGAAGCGAATAACCAGCTAGCAATATTTGCAGGTTTTTGTGATCCATAAGTGGCTTTCCCCTGTGCTTTTTCAAAAATAATGACCAGATTGTTCATGTTTCAATCATATTATTCATTTTACAATAAGACAATTTGAAATACCATGTAGTTGAGTCTTTTGACACCACGATCGCTTCCTGGGAGGAGTGATGAGAATGACAAATATGAAAATCGGAATCATCGGCTGCGGGAACATTAGCCCTGCTTATTTAACGTACCTCGCCCAGAGCGAGATCGTCGAGGTGTATGCCCTTGCCGGTCTGCGTCCGAGAGGCTCATGAGCGGGGAGTTGAGTTTGGTCTTGTAAACGTATGCACCCTAGAGAAATTGCTGCAAAACCCCAAAAATAAGCAGTTTCTATGCAGCTCACAAAAAATGAAAATGAAGAGGTGAATGATCATGGTTAAAGTAGGTTTACAGCTTTATACCGTACGCGAGGCCATGGAGCGCGACTTTGAAGGTACGCTGCGGAAGATCGCCGGACTTGGCTACCAGGGTGTGGAGTTTGCCGGATTCATCGGGCGGATGTCCGACGAGGTCAAGGCGATTCTGGAAGAGACCGGCTTGACGGCGCTGGGAGCCCATACGTCTTACAACCGGCTTCTTCATGCTTTGGACGAGGAGATTGCCTTCAACAAAGCGATCGGCAACCGTTATCTTATTTTGCCTTATCTGGAGGAGAAAGACCGCGGGCGCTGGGAAGAAGTGCTGGAGGACATGAAGACGATCGGCAAAAAATGCGCCGATGCAGGCATGGTTCTCTTCTATCATAACCATGAATTTGAGCTGACCGAGGAATTGGACGGGCAGCCTGTGCTGGACGCCATATTTGCCAAAATTCCTGCTGATCTGATCCAGATGGAACTGGATTCCTGCTGGGTAAGTTACGCCGGTTTCGACCCGCTGGAGTATATCTCAAAATACAGTGGGCGTCTGCCTTTGCTTCATCTTAAAGACATGGTAATCAAAAGCGACGGAAGCGCGGAGACCGTGGAACTTGGACAAGGGGAAGTGGCGGTCAAGGAAATTGCGGACGCCGCGATTTCCGCAGGCGTGGAATGGCTTGTCGTAGAGCAGGATCATTGCGCGGGAGATGCGATGGAGAGCATCGAAACGAGTAGGGATTGGCTGCGAGACTATGCAAACAAGGGAGGACAAATCCATGTCTAAAATTTTGAAAGTAGCGATTATCGGATGCGGCGGCATCGCCAACGGCAAACATTTGCCAAGCCTGGCGAAACAGCCGCAGGTTCAAATGACGGCTTTTTGCGATATCGTGGAGGAACGTGCGGCCAAGGCGGCGTCGGAATACGGCGCGGAAGGGGCAAAAGTATACACGGATTTCCGCAAACTGCTTGAAGAAACGGATGTGGACGTAGTCCATGTCTGCACGCCGAATGACTCCCATGCGGAAATCACGGTCGCTTCGCTGGAATCCGGCAGACATGTGATGTGCGAGAAGCCGATGGCCAAAACGGCGGAGCAAGCGCGTCGAATGCTGGATGCGGCCAAGCGGACCGGTAAAAAGCTGAGCATCGCCTACCAGAACCGCTTCCGCGACGACAGCTTGTTCCTGAAGCAAGTTTGCGAAAACGGCGAACTGGGAGATATCTACTTCGGCAAAGCGCTGGCGCTCCGCCGCCGGGCGGTACCGACATGGGGCGTTTTCCTGGACGAGGAGAAGCAAGGCGGAGGTCCGCTCATCGATATCGGTACCCATGCGCTGGACTTGACGCTGTGGCTGATGGATAACTACGAACCGAAAAGCGTAACCGGATCGGTCTTCCATAAGCTGGGCAGCCGTGCGAATGCGGCCAATGCGTTCGGCCCTTGGGATCCGGAACAATTCAAAGTGGAGGATTCCGCTTTTGGCTTCATTACGATGAAGAACGGGGCGACGATCGCGCTGGAATCCAGTTGGGCGCTGAACGTCATCGACTTCGGGGAAGCCAGAACCTTGCTGTGCGGCACCGAAGGCGGCGCGGATATGAACGACGGATTGCGTTTGAACGGCGAAAAGCTGAGCCGGCTTTATGAAACGAAAGTCGATTTCGGGTCCGGAGGCGTAGCGTTCTTCGAGGGTCAGCAGGAAAACGACGCTACCCGCGAAGCCAGATACTGGGTGGAGGCCATTCTCGAGGATAAGGAGCCGCTCGTAAAACCGGAGCAGGCCCTCGTTGTCACAGAGATTCTTGAAGCGATTTACGAATCGGCGAAAACAGGAAAAACGGTATATTTTGACTAATTTATAACAGGACACACAAAACGTCTTGATCTAGGAGGTAAGGACATGAAGTTAGGTGTTTTTATGGTTCTGTTCGGCGGCCGCCCGTTTGAGGAGGCACTGGATCTCATCGCCGCCCAAGGCTTGAAAGCGGTTGAGATCGGCACGGGCGGACACCCCGGCAATTCGCACTGCAATCCGGACGAACTGTTGGGAAATAAAACGGCTCTCAGCAACTTCAAGAAAGCGGTGGAATCCCGCGGTTTAACCATCAGCGCGCTAAGCTGCCACGGAAACCCGCTGCATCCGCAAAAGGCGGTAGCCCAAGAGTTTCACGATGTTTTCGTAAAAACCGTGCAGTTGGCCGAACAACTGGAAGTTCCGGTTGTGAATACCTTCTCCGGCTGTCCGGGTGATCATGAGGACGCCAAGTATCCGAACTGGCCCGTGGCCCCTTGGCCAAACGACTTCCAGGAAATTTTGGACTGGCAGTGGAAGAACAAAGTGATTCCTTACTGGACCGAGTGGGGGAAATACGCGGCCGACCATCATGTGAAAATCGGGCTGGAGCTGCACGGCGGCTTCTCCGTGCACACGCCGGCTACGCTTCTTCGCTTACGCGAGGCGGCGGGCGAGGTGATCGGGGCCAATCTGGACCCGAGTCACATGTGGTGGCAGGGCATCGATCCGGTTCAAGCTATCTCGATTCTCGGCCGGGCGGGTGCGATTCATCATTTCCACGCCAAAGATACGACGATCGATCCCGTGAATGTGCATCGCTACGGAATTACGGACATGCAGCCGTATACGGCCATGCTGGATCGCGCTTGGCAGTTCCGGACCGTCGGCTTCGGGCATGACATGAAGACCTGGGCGGACATCATCAGCGCACTCCGTCTGCATGGTTATGATTATGTAGTAAGCATCGAGCATGAAGACGGCCTGATGTCTACCGAGGAAGGTTTCACCAAAGCGGTGAAGAATCTTCAGCAAGTGTTGATCGAAGATTCGGCATCCGAGATGTGGTGGGTATAACTGGCGGAAAAGGGAATATAATTTAGCAATAGCGGCTGCCGCCCGGCAGCCGTTTTTTTGGGAGCATGTAAAATTCACACCCTTTCCCTTGGTGTTTTTTTGCACAAAAATATGCTATGATGAAATATACTAACTAATTGTAAGCTAACACCGAAAAATCCGGTTTTAACAACGATGGGGTGAGAACGTTATGGAAGAAAACCAGTTTGCGATGTGTCCGCGTTTCGAATCGGCCTTCGTCATTCTCGGGAAACGCTGGAACGGTTTGATTATTCATACGCTGATGAGCGGTCCGAAGCGGTTTAAGGACATATCCAACGGCATTCCGGCCATGAGCGATAAAATGCTGTCCGAGCGGATGAAGGATCTGGAGAACGAAGGGATTGTAGTAAGACATGTCTATCCCGAAACGCCGGTACGCATCGAATATGAGCTTACGGAGAAAGGGATGGCGCTTAGTCCGGTAATGGAACAGGTTCAAAATTGGGCGGAGGCGTGGATCGAGTAAAGAAACGTGCCGTTATCCTGCGGGGAGGCGGCACGAAATATATGGAAAGTGGGTGTACTTGTGGCTGAGGTAATCGTAATCGGAGCGGGACCGGCCGGTTCCAGCGCAGCCTTGTTTCTCGCTAAGGCAGGGAAGGAGACCCTGGTTCTGGACAGCAACGCCAGCATGACGAAGCGAGCCTGGATTGAGAACCATTATGGGGCCAAGGATATCTCCGGTCCGGATCTGCTGACAATCGGTCGGGAGCAAGCCCAAAAATTCGGCGCCAAGTTTATCGAGGAGAAGGTAACGGTTGTCGATACGAATGGCGGTTCGAAGGTGACGGTGAAAACGGAGAACGGCCGCAGTTATGAGGCTGCTCATGTGATTCTGGCAACCGGTGCGCTGACTGAACTGGCCGGTACCATCGGCCTGAATTTGGTGGAGGGCCGCGAGCCGCGAATCAAGACGGTCATCGAAACCGATGGCTTCGGGCGCACAAGCAAGCCCCGTGTATGGGCGGCGGGTACGGCCGCCGGTGTAAGCGTTCACACAATTGTTACGGCGGGTGACGGGGTGAAGGTAGCCATAGAAATTATCAGCGAGCTAAATGGCGAGCGCTACGTTGATCACGATGTATTGAAAAACTGAGAATGCCATCATACTTATTGTCAAAAGCCTCCCGAGCTTCCGAATCAGGGGGCTTTTGGCGTAGAATTGACAAAATCAAAGTGACTGCAATCACAAAGTTTATTTTTTTTATATCGTAGTTTAGAGCTAGTAATTTATTGGCCGCAGGGGTGAAAACCGGGTAGGAGGGTGATTTTCTATTTTTCAATAGAGAATTGTAAGAAAGTATGAACAATTTTGTGATATTTTTCACATTTATCGTGAAATAGATCACACATTTATTTAAATTTTAATGATATAATCGAAACATAAGAACAAAAACAAGGACGATGCAGTTAGAGTTCGCGTCATTTTGAAGGAGGCAAATCCGAAATGGGAACTGATAGAGAAAAGCTTGTGGTGATCGGCAACGGGATGGCGGGGATCAGCACCGTCGAGCAGATTTTGAAATTGACCAAGAAATTTGACATTACGGTTTTCGGGAGCGAGCCGCACCCGAACTATAACCGGATCATGCTTTCTTATGTATTGGAAGGCAGCAAAACGATCGATGATATCGTGCTGAATGATCTGAATTGGTATCGCGACAACGAAATTACGTTGCATACGGGAACGACCGTATCGAAAATCGACGAACAGGCCAAAGAAGTAGTGACCGTAGACGGAATGCGCGTACCTTACGATAAGGTGCTGATCGCGACCGGCTCGAATTCGTTCATTTTGCCGATTCCGGGCAGCGATAAGGAAGGTGTGGTCGGTTTCCGCGATATCGCAGACTGCAATCAAATGCTTGAAGCGGCGAAAACTTGCCGAACGGCTGCCGTCATCGGCGGAGGTTTGCTGGGTCTGGAAGCGGCCAAGGGGCTTGTGCAGCTCGGAATGGATGTCACCGTCGTTCATTTGATGGAGGATCTGATGGAGCGTCAATTGGACCACCAGGCCGCGTCGATGCTGAAGGCGGAGCTTGAGCGTCAGGGCATCAAATTCAAAATGGGCGCCCAAACGACGGAATTGCTTGGTGATACCCGAGTAAGCGGCCTGCGCTTTGCGGACGGTACCGAACTGGAGGCCGAATTCGTTGTTATGGCCGTGGGGATTAAACCTAACGTGGCCGTGGCCAAGGAAAGCGGGATCGAAGTGAACCGGGGGATCGTGGTCAACGACTACCTGCAAACCTCGGTGGACGGCGTATACTCGGTCGGCGAATGTACCGAGCATCGCGGAGTTTGCTATGGCCTGGTTGCTCCCCTCTTCGAACAGGGCATGGTGCTTGCCAAACATATTAGCGGCGTGGAGACGGCTCCTTATGAAGGTTCGGTAGTGTCGACCAAACTTAAAATTTCGGGAGTCGACGTATTCTCGACCGGCGAATTTATCGATGGTCCGGAACATACCGTGATCGCCAACAAGGATGACTGGAAGCGCACTTACAAGAAGATTTTGCTGCAAGACGGCGTTATGGTAGGTGCTGTCCTGTTCGGGGACATTACCGACTCGGCGGAACTGCAGAAGCTGATTAAGCAGAAAACGGTGATGACGGATGAGTTGTACGATTCGCTGATGGGAACCGGGTGCTGCGGCGGTGGTGGCAAGAAGACGACCTCGGTCGAAACGATGCCGGACGAAGAAATTGTCTGCGGCTGTAACGGGGTAACGAAAGGAACGATTGTCGACGTCATTACGAACCAAGGGCTGACGACGGTCGATGAGATCAAAGCGTGCACCGGAGCAACCCGCTCGTGCGGCGGCTGTAAACCGGTGGTGGAGCAAATTCTGCAGTATGTTCTCGGAGATGGTTTCAAGGAAACCGCAAAACAAGGCATCTGCGGCTGTACTACGCTGAGCCGGGATGAAATCGTGGCGGAAATTAAGGAAAAAGGACTCCAAACTACCAAAGAGGTCATGAATGTGCTCGGCTGGAGCCAGCCGGAAGGCTGCTCGAAGTGCCGGCCGGCCATCAACTACTATCTTGGTATGCTGCATCCGGATACGCATGAGGATGAAAAGGAATCGCGTTTCGTCAACGAAAGAATGAGCGCCAACATTCAAAAGGACGGAACTTATACCGTCGTTCCGCGGATGTATGGCGGCGTTACAACACCGGAGGAATTGAAACGGATCGCCGATGTCTCGGTGAAATACGACGTGAAAGTCGTCAAGGTAACCGGCGGTCAACGGCTCGATCTGATCGGCGTGAAGAAAGAAGATTTGCCGAAGGTTTGGGAAGAGCTGGATATGCCGTCGGGCTACGCTTACGCCAAATCGCTGCGCACGGTTAAAACATGCGTCGGCTCGCAATTTTGCCGCTTCGGCACGCAGGACTCGATGGGCATGGGCGCTACGCTGGAGCGCAAATTCGAGCGGCTCGACTTCCCGGCGAAATTTAAATTGGCCGTGAACGGATGTCCGCGGAACTGTGCGGAATCGTGCACGAAAGACATCGGGATCGTCGGCAACGACGGCGGCTGGGAAATTTTTGTCGGCGGCAACGGCGGGATTAAAGCGCGGCTTGCGGATTCGCTCTGCAAGGTGAAAACCGACGACGAACTGATTGAAATTGTCGGTGCTATCATGCAGTACTACCGGGAAACCGGGAACTACCTGGAAAGAACCTCGGAATGGGTGGAACGTATCGGGTTGGATGCCATCAAAGCTGCGGTGGTGGATGATGCCGAGAACCGTAAAGCGTTGATGGAACGGATTGAATTTGCGCTCAAGCAAGTGGAGGATCCATGGAAGAAAATGCTTCGCGAAGACGAGCAAAGCGGCAAGCTGTTCAACCGTCTCGAAATGAGTAACCAACTATAAGCATCGCGCGAAAGAGAGGAGAGAGTGTGATCATGGAAAAAGAGAAGGAGTTTTACCCTGTCGGAGCATTGGAGGAGTTTCTCGTTCAAATCGGCCGCGTGGTGGAGATCGGGGGACGGCAGATCGCCGTCTTCCGCCTCTCGGACGGACGGGTATTCGCCGCGTCGAACAAGAGTCCCCATCCCAAAGGCGGACCGCTTGCGGAAGGAATCGTGTCCGGACACTATTTGTACGATCCGCTATATGACTGGAAGATTGACTTGACCACGGGACTTGTCCAGGCCCCGGATACCGGGTGTGCGGAAATGATCCCGGTGAAGGTGGAAGAGGGTCAAGTCTGGATCGCGGCGGGGGCGCTCCAACCGCAATAGAGCAGTACATTTTTGAGGAGAGAGCTTGGGGAGGAAGAGACGATGTTTACGCAAAGTGTCGAGACCATTGTAGAAGCAGCCGTTAAGAAGAAAGAGAAAATGAATGAAAGCCTGCTAAGATATTTCGTATCCACGCTATTGGCGGGCGCTTACGTAGGCTTGGGGATTATCCTGATTTTCAGCGTTGGGGCCCCGCTGGCTGCGGCCAAATCCCCGTTCCAGACGATGGTCATGGGGATGTCCTTCGGGATTGCGTTGACCCTGGTCATCTTCGCCGGTTCCGAGCTGTTTACCGGAAACAATATGTTCTTTACGGCAAGTACGCTGGCCAAAAGAACGACGGTAGGGGACACCATGAAAAACTGGGGGATTGTGTTCCTCGGCAATCTGGCGGGAGCGGTTATCCTAAGTTTACTTATCGTAGGTTCGGGGCTCTTTAAAACCGCTGCGCCGGAGCATCTCCTGTTTGCATCCGCGGCGAAGAAGATGGGCGCTCCTGTAATGGAATTGTTCTTCCGCGGCATTTTGTGTAACTGGCTCGTCTGCCTCGCCATCTGGATGGCGAACCGGGCTAAGGACGACATCTCCAAGCTGGTGCTGATCTGGTGGTGTCTTTATGCCTTTATCGCCAGCGGCTATGAGCATAGCGTCGCAAACATGACGTTGCTCAGCTTGTCCGTGCTCTTGCCGAACCATCCGGAAACGGTAAGCCTGGCCGGCTGGTTTCACAACATGATCCCGGTCACGCTCGGGAATATCGTGGGCGGCGCCGTGTTCGTCGGCATGGCTTACTGGTTCATCTCGCCAGTTCGGAAAAAATAAACGAATAGATGAATATCAAAGGCTGCCTCAACGGGATAAATCCGTTGGGGCTGTTTTTATGGTCAAAGGATATTTATTCTCTGCAACACTAGTGAATCCAAATCCGTTATATGTATAAGAGTGAGCGACGATGGGAGGGGAGCGCTTGAAGTATATGCTTGTATTGCTGCTCATTTTAGTCGTTGGTTGTACCCAAATCTCGAAAGAGCAATCCGCTCTCAAAAGCTATCTTGAGGAAAAAGGATATCGGGTGCTTTCTTACGAAGGACGCGTTGATAGTTACCAATTAACCAAGCAAAAAATAGTCACACTTCCTCATATGATCTATTGGGGCCTACAAACCGTTGATCCTTCCAACTATTTTGGTAAAACGGTGTACGTTGAAAAGTTTACGGTGAAGAATCATCCACTGGCACAAGGGAAAGTTGAGGTTTATGTTTACGTAGTCGACGGGAAGCCCTTTGGGGGAACATCAAATCCATCCGGAGAAGAATTAATGGGTGGTTATTGGTCTCTAGAGGGAAAAACGCTGGAGGAAATTCAGCTTAAGCCTTTCCAGGAATGGCAGCATGACTGGTTGAAAACATATAGCAACTGAGGTTTCAAATGGATGACGCTGCAGCGTACAGCCCGGGATCTCTCCCAGGCTGTTTTCGAAGTCCAATCAGATGCGGCAAATCTCATTCGGACATAGTTCACAATGGCAAATATCCTGCAACATGACCAAATCCTTGATCACAATCATGCCGTTCTCGTATTCCAGCGCGTCCTTCTTTCGCAGATCGCTCAGCATCCGGTTTACGCTCTCCCGGGTAGCGCCGATCATGTTGGACAGGTCGGTGTGCGTAATCTTCTTGTTGATAAGGATGTTGTCGCCATGCTGTTCGCCGTACGTGTTGCTCAGACGGATCAGGGTTGAGCAGAGGGCGCCCGGTTTGCCGTACATCATCAGGTCGCGGAATTTGGTCTGCGTCAGGCGGTGGTGGATACCCATCCATTTCATGAAGTCAATGGCGAAATCGCAGTGTTGGCAAATCATAATTTCAAGGTCCTTCTGCTCGATGACGCCGATTTCGCTATCCTCGATCACCTCGGCGGTGAAGCTGTGCTTGGTGCTGAAGAAGGGATCGGCCTGGCCGACCATATCGCCGCGACCGTACATGTATAGAATCAACTCTTTGCCTTCGTCGGTGGATTTAGTCAATTTGATCCGGCCACGCTTAACATAGAACAGTTTATCGGAAAAGTCGCCCTCCCAGAAAAGATGGGTTCCTTCGGGATACGTCTTATCTTTCATCGTAACAAGTAGCCGGTTAAAGTTTTGCTCCGTAAAGCAGCTAGTATTGCCGCGGGGTTGTGTGGCGCTCACCATTTCACTCATTTTAATTTCCCCTTTGCACTCCTAAATTTATCTGAAAATTTAAATTAATTATATAACGTTTCTTCGTATTTGAGTGGCCTGTAAAGACTGAAAAAGTGTCGAAATTTCAACATTGTGACTATTTTCACTTTTTGAAGTTGATTTATTTCACTAACCATGTGATTCATGATACATTGAAATGCCGGCAACCAAGACGGAGAATAAACCCGTGATGTAAGGAAGATATGAAAACGAATTGTGAAAAAACAAACACCAAGATGAAATAAAAGCAATTGTTTTAAACTACGTGAAAAAATTCACTATACAAACTTAAGCGGATGTGGTATGCTTTAACCATCAAGAGAAGCGCAAGGCTTCACAAGGATAAACCAGAAAGTGAAATTATTCACAATATATAAAAGGTTTATCCATAACCCCACTTAGGAGGATGAGAGAAATGGCCGTTAAGAATGATGCGACGACGAAAGCAGCCCCAGACGCACAGCAGTACACCCAAACTTTGATCGACAAGGCAAAGAAAGCATCCGAAGCGTTCATGAGCATGGATCAAGAGCAAATTGACAAAATCGTACAAGCGATGGCCTTGGCCGGACTCGACAAGCATATGTATCTGGCGAAGATGGCCGTTGAGGAGACCGGACGCGGCGTTTATGAAGACAAGATCATCAAGAACATGTTCGCGACCGAATACATTTACCACAGCATCAAATACGACAAAACGGTAGGTGTTATTGAAGACAACCAATTCGACAGCTTCCAGAAAATCGCCGAACCGGTGGGCATCATCATGGGGATTACTCCGGTAACGAACCCAACGTCCACCACGATTTTCAAATCGTTGATCGCCATCAAGACACGTAACCCGATCATCTTCGGCTTCCATCCATCCGCTCAGAAGTGTAGCGCGGAAGCGGCGAAGATCTTGCTCGAGGCCGCAATCAAGCACGGAGCTCCGGCCGATTGTATTCAATGGATCGAGAACCCTTCGATGGATCGTACGAACGCGTTGATGAATCATCCTGATGTGGCCTGCATCTTGGCTACAGGCGGTTCGGCGATGGTGAAGGCCGCATACAGCTGCGGGAAACCGGCTCTCGGCGTAGGTCCTGGTAACGTGCCTTGCTTCATTGAGAAGAGCGCAAACCTGGATCAAGCGGTGAATGACCTGATTCTGTCGAAAACGTTCGACAATGGCATGATTTGCGCATCCGAGCAAGCGGTTATTATAGAAGAACCGATTTTTGACCAAGTGAAGAAGAAAATGATTGCCAATGGCTGCTATTTCGTAAATAAAGACGAAGCCGCCAAATTGACCGCCGGTGCGATCATCGCCGAGAAGTGTGCGGTCAATCCTAGCATCGTAGGTCAATCGGCCGTTAAAATTGCAGAAATGTGCGGCATCGATGTACCGGCCGGAACCAAAGTTCTCGTAGCCGAAATCGAGGGCGTAGGTCCTAAATTCCCGTTGTCCGCAGAGAAACTGAGCCCGGTACTCGCTTGCTATAAAGTAAAAAACGCCGAGCAAGGGATCGAACGCGCGCTGGAAGTCGTTCAATTCGGCGGCATGGGACACTCGTCGGTCATTCATTCAAATAATGAAGAAATTATTCAGAAGTTCTCCGACCGCATGCCAACCTGCCGGATCCTGGTGAACCAGCCATCATCGCAAGGCGGTATCGGCGACATTTACAATACGAACCTGCCGTCGCTGACGCTGGGCTGCGGATCGTATGGTCGCAACTCGACATCGTCGAACGTAACGGCTGTAAATCTGATCAACGTGAAAAGGGTGAATCATCGTACCGTGAATATGCAATGGTTCAAAGTACCGAGCAAGATTTACTTCGAGAAAAACTCGACCCAATATCTTGCCAAAATGCCGGACATTTCCCGCGTCCTGATCGTAACCGACCCAATGATGGTGAAACTGGGCTATGTGGAAAGAGTGGAACATTACCTGCGTCAACGCCAAACGCCTGTAGCTATCGAAGTATTCTCGGATGTAGAGCCGGATCCATCCACAACGACAGTACAGCGCGGTACCGAACTCATGGAGAAATTCCAGCCGGACTGCATTATCGCTCTCGGTGGCGGCTCGCCAATGGATGCCGCGAAAGGCATGTGGCTGTTCTATGAATATCCGGACACCGATTTCCATAACCTGAAGCAAAAATTTATGGATATCCGCAAACGGATTTACAAATATCCGCGTCTTGGCCAAAAAGCTAAATTCGTAGCGATCCCTACGACTTCGGGTACCGGTTCGGAAGTAACCTCGTTCGCGGTTATCACCGATAAAATCAACGGCAACACCAAATATCCTTTGGCCGACTACGAGCTGACACCGGATGTAGCGATCATCGACCCGGAATTCGTGTACAGCTTGCCGAAAACCGCGGTGGCCGATACAGGGATGGACGTATTGACGCACGCGATTGAAGCTTATGTATCGGTTATGGCTAACGACTATACGGACGGTCTCGCGATCAAAGCGGTTCAACTGGTGTTCCAATACCTTGAGAAATCGGCTTTGACCGGCGATAAACTGGCTCGCGAGAAAATGCACAACGCTTCGACGCTGGCAGGTATGGCCTTCGCGAATGCGTTCCTTGGGATCAACCACAGCTTGGCTCATAAATGGGGCGGACAGTACCACACCGCACATGGCCGGACCAATGCGATCCTGATGCCGCATGTCATCCGCTACAATGCCAAGAAACCTACCAAATTCGCGGCATGGCCGAAATATACCAACTTCGTTGCCGACGAACGCTATGCAGAAATCGCCCGCATTCTGGGATTGCCGGCCCGCACAACGGAAGAAGGCGTGAAGAGCTTGATCAAAGCCATTCGCGATCTGAACAGAAAACTGGGCATTCCGGAAACTTTCCAAGAGCTTGGCTTCGATCCGAAAGACTTCGAATCGCGCGTTGACTATTTGGCGGATCGCGCTTTCGAAGACCAATGTACTACGGCCAATCCGAAGCTTCCGCTCGTTAGCGAACTTGCCGAAGTATACCGCGATGCTTTCTATGGAAGATTTGAAGAATAAGTGAACAATGGGCTGTGAAAACGTGACAAATATCACTTGATGTGATATTTGTCACAATCTTTCTATAGGGATTGTTATATCATAAAAATATAAATGATCCCTAGTACGTTGGTAAGTTCAGAGGAGATCATCAACAACGGATCAAGGACTTATCGGTGTCTAAAATGTGAAAATTATCACAAATTTTAGGGATCATGAGGCGCGGCATTATCCTTCAACGCCGCGTACTTCAAATATATATGGAGGGATTACAGATGTCGGTGATTGAGAGAGAAGTACAAAACACGCAAGAAGTTCAAACGGCTTGGAGAGGCTTTAAGAAAGGCAAATGGATGAAGGAAGTGAATACACGCGACTTCATCGACACGAATATTAAACCTTATGAAGGAGATGAGTCCTTCCTGAAAGGCGCCACAGCCAATACAAAGGCGCTGTGGGATATTATTTCCGATTTGTCCAAGAAAGAAAGAGAAGCGGGCGGCGTTCTTGATGTTGATGTTCATAAACCATCGACGATCATCTCCCACGCACCCGGCTATCTGGACAAAGAGAAGGAACAAATCGTAGGCGTACAGGGGGATGCTCCTTTCCAACGCACGATTCATCCTTTTGGCGGTATTAACATGGTAATCAATTCTTGCAAGGCATATGGTTTCGACCTGCCTGGCGAGATTGTAGATATGTTCACCTCAATTCGCAAAACACATAACCAAGGTGTATTTGATGCTTATACATCCGATATGAGAGCTGCCCGTAAAGCGGGGATTATTACCGGGCTTCCGGATGCTTACGGCCGCGGCCGGATCATTGGGGACTACCGCCGTGTTGCCCTTTACGGGATTAACTTCTTGATTAAACAAAAACAAAAAGAACTGAAGGATCTCGAGGTCGACGTGATTGATGAAGACGTAATTCGTCTTCGCGAGGAACTGTCCGAGCAAATCCGCGCTTTGGGTGAATTGAAACAACTTGGCGAAATGTACGGCTTCGATATTTCCAGACCGGCGGAAAATGCGAAGGAAGCCTTCCAATGGTTGTACTTCGGATACTTGGCAGCTGTCAAAGAACAAGACGGCGCCGCGATGTCCCTGGGCCGTGTATCTTCTTTCCTTGATGCTTATATTGAACGCGACCTGGCCGAAGGCACACTTACCGAGGAAACTGCACAAGAGCTAGTCGACCATTTCGTAATGAAGCTTCGGATCGTTAAATTCCTCCGTACTCCGGAATACAATGAGCTGTTCAGTGGTGACCCAACCTGGGTAACCGAATCGATCGGCGGGACAGCAGTAAACGGTACGACAAGAGTAACCAAGAACAGCTTCCGTTTCCTGCATACATTGTACAATCTGGGACCTGCGCCAGAACCAAACTTGACGGTTCTTTGGTCCGAGAAGCTGCCTGAAGGCTTTAAGAAATATTGCGCCAAGGTTTCTATCGAAACCAGCTCGATCCAGTATGAAAACGATGATTTGATGCGCCCGATCTACGGTGACGATTATGGCATCGCCTGCTGCGTATCCGCAATGGAAATCGGGAAACAAATGCAGTTCTTCGGTGCCCGCGCCAACTTGGCAAAAGCGTTGCTGTACGCCATCAATGGCGGTAAAGACGAGAAATCCGGAGCACAAGTTGCCCCTGAATTCCCGGCCATCACTTCCGAATATCTGGAATACGATGAAGTCATGAAACGCTTCAAACCGATGATGGAATGGCTTGCGAAGCTCTATGTAAATACGCTTAACGTCATTCACTACATGCATGACAAATACTGCTATGAACGCATTGAAATGGCACTGCATGACCGCGATATTCTTCGTACGATGGCTTGCGGTATCGCCGGGCTGTCGGTAGCGGCCGACTCGCTTAGCGCAATTAAATACGCCAAAGTAAAACCGATCCGCAACGAACAAGGCGTTGCCGTTGACTTTGCAATCGAAGGCGACTTCCCTTGCTACGGCAACAACGACGACCGCGTGGACCAAATCGCCGTCGGCCTTGTAGAATCGTTTATGGGTATGATTCGCAAACATAAAACTTACCGTAATGCGATGCCGACACAATCGGTCTTGACGATTACCTCGAACGTAGTTTACGGTAAGAAAACAGGCTCCACGCCGGACGGACGCAAAGCGGGAGAACCTTTTGCACCGGGGGCCAACCCGATGCACGGCCGGGATAAGAAGGGCGCGCTTGCCTCGCTCAGCTCCGTAGCCAAACTTCCGTACGAACACAGCTTGGATGGGATTTCCAACACCTTCTCGATCGTGCCTAAGGCGCTGGGTAAGGAGTCGGATGGCCGCAAGTCCAATCTGGTATCGATGATGGACGGTTATTTCGGCAGCAAGGCTCACCACTTGAACGTAAACGTGTTTGACCGTGAACAGCTCATGGACGCTATGGAGCATCCTGAGAACTATCCGCAATTGACGATCCGCGTTTCGGGTTATGCTGTAAACTTCATTAAGTTGACCCGTGAGCAACAACTCGATGTTATCAACCGGACGTTCCACGGTTCCATGTAAGCAGAGGAATATAGTAGAGATAGCAGCTTGGACAAACGGCAGCTTAAACCTAGAAGGAGTGACGAAATATGCTTAAAGGTCGTATACATTCATTGGAAACTTTCGGAACGGTGGATGGCCCGGGTATTCGTTTCGTCCTCTTCATGCAGGGCTGCCTGCTGAAATGTCAGTATTGTCATAACCCGGATACCTGGAGCCTGACGGACGGGAAGGAGATGAGCGTAGAAGAGGTTTTGGCCGAAATCGAGCCTTACCTGCCTTACTACCGTTCATCAGGCGGCGGGTTGACGGTATCCGGCGGAGAGGCTACTCTGCAAGCCGCCTTCGTAACCGAGCTATTCCGTGAATGTAAGAAGCGTTGGAATCTCCATACGACGCTGGATACCAACGGTTACAACGAAGGCGATAAGATTCGCGACCTTCTGGATGTTACGGATCTTGTCCTCCTGGATTTGAAGCATATTGACAACGAGAAGCATATCAAGCTTACCGGCAAGCCAAACGATCGGATGCTGAGAATGGCAGAGTGGTTGTCGGAGCATAACCGCAAAATGTGGATCCGCCATGTCTTCGTTCCAGGCATCCATGATGATGAGCAGGATTTGCTGAACCTCGGCCGCTTTATCGGTGGATTGCAGGGAGTTGAGAAGTTTGAAATACTCCCGTATCACCAGATGGGGATCTACAAATGGCAGGAGCTTGGCTGGGATTATCCGCTGGATGGAGTTCCTTCGCCGACATCGGAGGAGATCGAGCGGGCAGATCGGCTGATTGAAGAGGGTCGGAAGCAAGTAGCCGCTGCGAAATCGTGAATTCGCAGCGCAACGAACAGAATAATTGAATATGGTTATTAACGATGAAACGGTTGAACTTAGGTTCAGCCGTTTTCTTTTTTCGTTAGATGATTTTATCCCCTGAGTAGAAAAATGTCCTCCTTACCAACAAAGAATGCGCTTTCTATAATAAAGGTGTAGCAAAACCAGATCATGAGGAGGGTCACAGAAAGATGAAAAAGAGCTTCGTTATGCTGTTAAGTTTATTTCTTTTGACCTCGATGCTGCTGGCCGGTTGCGGAAAAGCCGCAAATGAGGGAGCTTCAGGAACGAACGGGGAGCAGCCTGCGGCCAATAACAAAGGGGCGGAACCGCAAGCCAGCTCGGAACCGTTTGAGATTACGATCCGTCATACCCAGGTGGGAGAATCCAAAAAATTCCGGCTGGCTTTGCTGGAGGATGTGGTCAAAAAGACGCAAGAAGCGGTTCCGGGACTCACGATTAAGCTGGATGCCGTAGATTCCGAGGTGAATCGGAAGGAGAAGTTGAGAGGCGAAATGGCCGCAGGAAAACCGCCGGAAATCTTCGACGTCTTCGGCAGTCCGGATGCCGCCCTTTACGCTAAAGAAGGCTTGATGCTGGATCTGACGCCAATTCTGGAGGAACTCGGCCTCAAAGATAAATTCACAACCTTGGCCCCGTTCACGCATGACGGAAAAATTTATGGGCTGCCGATCGGTGGATCGATTGAAGGATTTTTCTATAACAAAGCGTATTTTGAGCAAAAAGGACTGAAAGTACCAACCACGCTGGATGAACTGGAAAAGCTGGCGGAGACGATCAAGGCGGACGGCAAAATTCCATTTGCTCAATCCTCCAAGGATGCTTGGATTCCGCTAATGACGACCAACAACTTGTGGTCTTACTATGGAGGGCCGGAAATTACTTACGGCTTCAAAACGGGCGAAACGAAATGGACGGATGAAAATATGGTCAAGGCCGTAGCCAAACACCAGGAGTGGGTGCAGAAAGGTTTTTACAAGAAAGGCGAGCTCGGTTTTGAATATGCGGATATGCGGAATCAGATCATTACGGGCGAAGCGATCATGATGATGGATGGCTCCTGGGCCAATTCGGTGTTCCGGGATCCCGCGCAGGCGGGCGATATGGTCGGCAAAATCGGATTCTTCAACATGCCGCCAATGAAAGCAGGAGACCCGGTCGTGGTGATGCAGGACGCGAACAACGGTTACGGCTTCTCCAGCAAGGTTGCGGAAGATCCGCGGAAGCTGCAGGCCGTCAAAGAGTTTATCAAAAACATGTGGACGGAGGAAATGCAACTTCGCGGGCTGAAGGAAGACGGCGTGCTGCCGGCCATGAAAATGGATCTGGAACAAATGAAGACCACTTCGGACGATCCGCTTATGCAGGATATTTTCAAGGCGGTGAGTGAGATCGGAACCTCGTTCCCGGCTTTTGACGCGCTTGTGCAAGCGGAGGTCAATACGGCGCTCAGCTTGGGAATCCAGCAAATCATCGGCGGTGAAATCGAACCGGCTAAAATGCTGGAAAATATCCAGGCGGCCCAGGATGCGGCAAACGCGGCCGAGCAGTAATAAGGCCCGCCAAAAGCGACTGACGTAGATGAAGGGCGCCTCCCGCCTCGATTAGGGGGCGCTCTTTTTTCATAAAATTTTAGGCATCCGCCACGGAGGTTACTATGAATAAAGCGCTAAGAAATCCGCTGATCTATGTATTGTTTGTGCTTCCGGCATTCGTGCTGTTTCTCGCCTTCTTTATCTATCCGATTTTGGGTGCGATCAACAACAGCTTCACGAGCTGGAACGGGATTTCCAAGAATGTCACTTACATCGGCTTTGAGAACTATTATACCGCCTTTCAAGATGTGGCCTTTTGGAAATCGGTACGAAATAATGTTTATTTCATATTGTTCTCCTGTTTGATCCAAGTTCCATTGATTATTCTCTTCTCCCTGCTGATTGCCAATGTGAAACGCCTAAAAGGCTTGTACAAAACGGCGGTGTTCATGCCGTCCATCATGTCCACGGCCGTTATCGGCATATTGTGGGGCTTCATTTACAATCCCGATTTCGGGCTGGCTAATGAAGTTTTAAGCGCGTTCGGCATCCCGCAGGTTTACTGGCTGTCGGATAAGAATTGGGCGATGCTGTCCATTTTGATTACGAATGCTTGGCAATGGACCGGGTTTTATATTGTGATGGTTTTGGCCGCCATCATTTCCATTCCCAAGGAGCTGGAAGAAGCGGCGGCGATCGATGGGGCCACAGGGTTTCAGCGGGCCACCCGGATTACGATTCCGCTCGTGATGCCGATCATTTCCGTCGTCATCATGCTGTCCATGGCCGGGGCCATGAAGGCGGCCGATATCGTGCTGGTCATGACCAAGGGGGGGCCCGCCGGTTCGACGGATGTCATGGCCACTTACATGATTCGCTATGCCATTACGAGCTTCAGGCATGGTTACGGTAATTCGATCGCCGTGCTGATCTTTATTTTCACGATCGTCCTAACCGCGCTTTATCAACTGGTGGTGGCAAGACGGACAGAAAGGATTGAATACTGATGAGAGCATTTAAAAAAATCGTTCCGCATATTTTTCTGATGGGTTATTTGCTTATCATCCTGTATCCGTTCCTGTTCGTCCTGTTTTCTTCCGTAAAAACGAACAACCAGGATATCGCGACGAATCCGTTCGGTTTGCCGGGTTCGGTGACTTTTGATAACTATGTTAATGCTTGGGTTAACGCCAAGATCAACACTTACTTTTTCAACAGTTTATATATCGGTGTTGTTTCCGCCTGTTTATCTATCCTGTTCGCGGCCATGTTGGCTTTTGCCGTAACCCGGATGCGCTACAACCGGGTCAGCGCCGCCTTGTTTCAACTGATTTTGCTCGGGATGCTCATCCCGAACAATTCGCTCCTGCTGCCGATCTACGGCGTCATGCGAAACTTGAACATCCTTGATACGCATATGGCTTTGATCCTGCCGTATATCGCCAATGCCATTCCGTTCTCGGTCATTATTCTGGCGGCATTCATGCGCTCGCTGCCCGGAGAGATCGAGGAGGCGGCCGTGATCGACGGGCTGGGCTCGGCCGGACTCTTCGCCAAGGTTGTTATCCCGCTCACCGTACCCGCGATCGTCACGGTTTTTATCATCAATTTCCTCGGGAACTGGAACGAGTTTTTGCTCGCCAACTATTTCTTGTCGAGCGACGAGCTCCGGACGCTGCCTGTCGGAATGGTGGGTTTCCGGGACGCCTACAATACGAACTATGCCCAGATGTCCGCCGGCATCGTGTTCAGCGTGCTGCCGGTCATGATCATCTATGCCATTCTCCAGGAGAAAATCATAGAAGGAGTTACGGCCGGGAGTGTCAAAGGTTAATAGAGCGCTTTTTAGAGACGGGAAGAACTCATGAATTGCGCACTTCATTATCGGGAGCGGAGCGCCAATGAATCTGCGCATCAAACTGTTTACGGCGTTTCTCGGTCTGGTTATTATACCTTTGTTTATCCTCGGTATCATCACCTTTATTGTGACGTTCCGGTCGATCGAGACGAAATACAGTCAGCAGGCCGAATACTCGCTGAAGGCGATCGGTTACAGCATTACGAATGTGTTTCATGAGATGGATAATGTGACGGATAACGGGATCGCCAAGGGAGTTTTTCAGGAAGCGTTGAACTCGCGGGACCCGGACGCCCAGGATTTGACGGCAGCCGACCAACTGGAGCTGAACGCCAACCAGCGTAATTTCCGTTCGCTGCTGTACAATCATCCGGCCATTGACTATGCATTTTTGTACAAAGTCCAAAGCGACCGGGAATCGCAGGTCATTACGATTTTTAATAAGGAAAATTTCGAGACTCTGCCCTATGAGGAATTCAAAGAGCATACCCTTTACCGGGAGGTCGTGGACTTGAACGGGGTGCCGCGATGGATCGCGCCGCTGGAGTACCCCGAACTTACCGGAACGGACAGCGTGTTTACGCAGATCCGGCTGATTAAAGACCTGGAGAGCTTTAAGCGGGTAGGGGTATTGTTCGTCCAGATCAAAAGCTGGGAGTTTGAAAAAATATTTCAAAGCATGACCCTCGGCAGCAAGCTGCGGGATACGCGCTTTTATCTGGTCAACGATAAAGGGCAGGTGCTGTACGATTATCCCTCCGAGCTGACGGGGCAGGTGCTGGATAAGGATCTCCGGGAAAGGCTTGTCGGCGCTCGGGACGCCTTCAGTTACCGCGGCAAATTCAACGGAGAAGAGAGCGTTATCTCCATACATCGATTAAAGGATTATCCGTGGAAGGTGGTATCCGTGACCTCCTGGCGTTATTTGTCCCAGGAAGTGATGACTTTTGCCAAATGGTTTGTGGCGATTATTCTCGTTTGCGTCCTGACGGCAATGCTGTTCAATGTGCTGTTTGTGAACCGGATTACGGGAACGATCGGCGTGATCGTGCGCTTTATGAGAAAAGTCGAGGACGGGGACCTGAACGCCAGGGTGGACGAAAAGGGGGATGATGAGCTGTTGCTGCTGCAGCAAGGCTTTAACAGCCAAATGGACAAAATCAACGCATTGTTCGAACAGGTCAAAAAGGAGCAGCATCAAAAAGCGAATGCCGAGCTTCGGGTGCTGCAGGCGCAAATTAAGCCGCATTTTCTGTTTAATACGCTGGAATCCATCAATGTGCTCGCGGTTCAAAACGAGGGCCGCAAAGTAAGCGAGATGGTGCTGCGTCTTGCCCGGATTTTACGGATCAGCATTCAGGACAAAGAAGAGATTCCGCTTCGCGAGGAAATCGAACATATGCGGAGCTATCTCGAGATTCAGAAGTTCAGATTTGAGGACCTGTTCGAATATCGGATCGACATCCCCCCTGAGCTTATGGACTGTATGGTGCTAAAGCTGACGCTTCAGCCGCTGGTGGAAAATAGTATTCAACACGGTTTTGAAGGGATTTCGTACAAAGGGGTCCTGCGGGTGTCCGGGCACTCCGAAGGGGAGCGTCTTATCCTGCGGATTGAGGATAACGGCATCGGAATAAGCCGGGAGCAGTTGTCGCTCATCCACTATGCGGATACCGGTAATCAGCCGGAGGCCAAGAGCGGAACAGATCAAGAGCGAAGAGGGCTTGGGTTGCGCAGCGTTTATGACCGTTTGCGGTTTCAATACGGAAGCAGATACGGCCTGTTTATTTGTTCGCATCCCGGTAGCGGTACGATCATCCAATGTGTTATCCCGAAATCCGAATGGGGGGAGTCGAGATGAAGCTGAAGGTTTTGCTGGTGGATGATGAGCCGCCGATTCTGAATAACTTAGCGAAAGTGATTCCCTGGGAAGCTTTGCATTTCGAAGTGATCGGTTTGGCCAGGGAAGGGAACCAGGCTTTGGAAGCAGCCCTCTTGCACGGGCCCGATTTGATTTTGAGCGATATCCGGATGCCGGTGATGGATGGGCTGACCTTAATCCGGAAAGTCCGGGAACATGGTTTGGATAGCGAAATTTTGCTGCTGACCGGGTACCAGGAGTTTGAGTATGCCCGGACCGGCATTAAGTACGGAGTCCGCGATTATATTTGCAAGCCGATCGATTATTACGCCCTTGAGGAAACGGTGCGGCGGCTGGCGGGTCAGATTGCGGACAAAAGAAACAGGCAATTCCGGCAGCGGCATTTAAACCGGATGGCCCACTGGTTGAGCGAAAAATACCTCCTTTATTCGCTGCTGGGACAGGTAACGGAGGAAGACCGGGGGTGGTGGGACGAGGAGGAGGAACGGGAGACCGAACGAACTGAGGGGAGCGCCGGCCGGAACGGGGAAGCCATCCTAACTCCGAAGCCCAATCATTACAGCCTGCTGCTGCTGGAGGCGGAAGGGTATGCCGGAAGGTCCTTATCCTGGTCTTTCACCGAACGAAAAAGTTGGAATTTACAAATCAAACAGCAGTTAAAGGATTTGTTCCAGCCTTTATTGAGGGAGTATATCATTACCCAGTTGAGGGAAGGAGAATGGTGTCTCCTCTATCCCGTGGGTACGGAAGAGGATTTATCAAAGGAACGATTTCGGCCTTTTTATGAGCGGTTGCAAGCGTGGGTAAGGGGGGAGAAGGGAGGAATGGCGATCCGCATGTGTCTCGAAGCGGGTTGCCTGGCAAGGTCGGACCTGCACTCCGCCTATCAGCGCCTACAGCGATTGTTGCTCTCGGGGCCGGCGGAGGAATGGTTTTTGCGGGCGGATGACCTGCCTTCACAGGAGGCCGGGCTTCCCGCGGAAGAAGAGGAAGCCGGCCGTTGGGTCTATATCGAAGAGCTCGGGAGCGCGCTCCGTCATGGCCCCCCGGATGCATTAAACCGAATCGCCGACGGTCTTACCCAGTATGCGGAGCGCATGGCCGGAACACAGCGGACGGGCGAAGCCGAACGAATGCTGAATTATGTGCTGATCCATCTGATGCGCGAGCTGCGTGAACTGCGGGTGCTGACAGGGGAGGATGAGGCCGTCGTTTGGGGACGGCTGCAGGAATCCCTCGGCTTAAAAGATCTGCTCGCGTTGGCCAAATCGCTGCTGAATCGAGCCTTGACATGTCACGTCGGCAGGAAATCGGCAGAGATGCTGATGCACTCGGCGCAGAGCTACATCCGCGATCATTTGGCCGATGATTTCGGGATCGAGGAGATCGCCGATTTTCTCGGAATCAGCTGCAGCTATTTTTGTCTGCTCTTCAAAAACCATTTCGGCGAAACCTTTGTGGAATATTTAACTCGGCAGCGGATGGAAATGGCTAAGGATTTGCTAAGCGGCAGCGACAAAACGATCGCGCAAATCTGCTTGGCCGTCGGTTACCAGGAGCGCCGTTACTTTTCCAAAGTCTTTCAGAAATATACCGGCATGACGCCCTCGGATTTTCGAATGCAGCAATCGCGCGTAACTTAAAGAAAGTGGGTGAAAAAGTATGGATCTGTCCTTACTAACCTTGGACCAAAAAATCGGCCAGCTCTTCATATGCGGGTTTCACAGCCTGGAAGCCGATGAACAAATTCGCAAGCTGGTCAAGGATTACCATGTCGGAGGTACTGTATACTTCCGCCGGAATGTGGAATCCGTTCCCCAACTGGCGGCCTTGTCCGCCGATTTGCAGCGGCTTCCGCGCAGCCTGCCGGACATTCCGCTGTTCATTTCCATCGACCAGGAGGGCGGCATGGTATCCCGCCTGGACCATGAAGGGATGAGCCGGATCCCCGGAAACATGACGCTGGGAGCGGCCGGAGATGTCGGTCTGACGCAGCGCACGGCCGAGCTG
Source organism: Paenibacillus sp. A14 (assembly GCF_036864815.1). Lineage (NCBI taxonomy): Bacteria > Bacillati > Bacillota > Bacilli > Caryophanales > Paenibacillaceae > Paenibacillus > Paenibacillus sp. A14. The sequence continues at coordinate 573,011 of NZ_JBAGJD010000001.1, read as the reverse complement.
GCGGCCAAAGAAATGATCGCTCTGGGCATCAACTTCAACTTCGCCCCCTGCATCGACGTGAACAACAATCCGGCCAATCCGGTCATCGGGGTCCGTTCCTTCGGGGAGGACCCGGACAAGGTGGCGGAGCATGGGGCAGCGGCGATCCGCGGATACCAGCAAACCGGCGTGATCGCGGCGGCGAAGCATTTTCCCGGCCACGGCGACACGACCGTCGATTCCCACCGCGGGCTGGCGGTGGTGCCCCACGATAAGCAGCGCCTGCACCGGATCGAGCTCGTTCCGTTCGTGAAGGCGATCGGGGCCGGCGTCGATGCGATTATGACCGCGCATGTGGCGTTTCCGGCCTTTGAGCCGGAGGGTACGCCGGCCACGCTCTCCGGGCGCGTGTTGACCGATCTGCTCCGCGGAGAGCTCGGTTTTGAAGGCGTGATTGTCACCGACTGCCTGGAAATGCACGCGATCTCCAAATCCTGCGGCATCGCCGAGGGGGCGGTGCGGGCCATCGAGGCCGGGGCGGATTTGGTACTCGTCAGCCATACGCTCGGAGATCAGATCGCGGCGATCCGGGCGGTTCGGGAGGCAGTGGCTGTCGGCCGACTCAGCGAAGAAGTGATCAACCGGTCGGCGGGACGTGTACTTGCTTTAAAGGAGAAGCGGATCGGGAAGTTACCGCCGGCTCCAGAGAAGAAAACTTCGGTTCCCGTGCCTTTAACGCCGCAGGCAGAGAGCGGCGCGCTCCTGACCAGGGTCGCCGAAAGCAGCGTAACCCTGGTCAAGGATACCGGGAACCTGCCTTTCGATCCGGCGGAGGGCATGCTTGTCGTGTGGCCCGAGCTCCGTCACCGGACGGAAGTGGATGAACCCGCGGTTCACCGCTATACGCTGGCCGATGCCCTCAGGCGGCACGGGGAGCGGGTCTCCTTGTCCGTGATCGGTACGCACCCGACGGAGCGGGAGATTGAAGATGTGCTCAAGCAAAGCCGGGATTTTTCGCAAATCGTGGTCGTCACTTATACGGCGGAAGGAGAAATTCCGGAAGGCCAAGCGCGGCTGGTTCAGGACTTAAACCTGCTTTATGGCTCGCGGTTCGTCGTGGTTTCCAGCCGGAATCCCTATGACTTGCAGTATTTTCCGGAGGTGGGCACTTATCTTTGCCTATACGAAAACCGTTCCTTTGCGCTGGATGCCTTAGCCAACGTACTCACCGGAACAACCGCTCCCCGCGGTTCGCTTCCGGTAAGCCTGGACTCCCGATACCGCGCCGGGTTCCGGTTGCCATAATCAAAATCAAGCCAAGCGGCGGATCCAACCCGTTTAATGGATCGCGCCGCTTTTTTTACATTGCTGTAATATTTACAGAAACTTTTTACGGGAAGGCGCGTTTAATAGTATGTGTGATTTTGAGAGAGTCAAATATGGGAGTAGAGAAGGAGTCTAGCATGAATTTCAAACGATTGGTCATTACTACGATTTTAGCGCTTTCGCAGGTTGCGATGGTACTTCCTGCCAGTGCTGAAGAAGCAGCCACACCTCCCGCTTCGAACGGAGCGAACGCAACAAGTCAAAACCAGATCACTAGTGGAAATGGGGATACGTCGAACCAGACGGCTGATCCGAACGCTACCCAAGGGAATGGGCAGACGGGGGATCAGACTTCGGAAGATAAACAGGGGAACAACGCTCCGGCCGGTACCGGTGCGGAAGGCAACGGAGAGGGAGCGGATGGCACGGTAAGTGAAGATCCCGCAACGCAGGTTCCGGCCAACCAGGGTACGACAAACCAGGTTCCGGGAACTACGGAGGAACCGCCTGTTTTTAACTCTACGTCGAGCAATACCACCGGCTCCGGCCAGTTGGTACTGATGATGAATAGCAAGAAGATGTACCAGAACGGCAAGGAATACCTTGCGGGCTATCCGATGGAGGTCAAGGCTGGCGTTTCCTACGTTTCGATCCGGGCGATCGTGGAACGCGCGGGCTTGAAGATCGCCTACGACGGCAAAACCAAGGAAACGGTGATCACGCGCGGCACTGACGAGCTCCGCTTTAAAGTAAACAGCGCCAGTTATAAGGTGAACGGCGTTGCGACCGCCATGAAAGGCAAATCCTACTCCGTCAAAAATAATTTTATGGTACCATTGACGGCGATCACCAAGGCTTTGAACATCAAGTACGAGGTGGATCTGAAAGGAAAACGCGTCATTCTGAATCTTGAGACGAAACCGAAGGCTTCCTTCTCGATCGGAAACAAAGAAGTTATTGCGGGCGAAACGTTCGTTCAGTACGTGACGGAATCCTCCTCGCCGATCGGACTTCCGATCGTCAATGAAGAGTGGCAGGGCCGCGAGGAAGTGTTCAATTCGCCGGGAATGTACGTCGTTACTTACCGGGTGCAGGATTCCAGCGGACAGTGGAGCGATCCGTTCTCGCTGACAATTGAAGTCAGAAAGCCGCATACGCCTCCGGTGGCGAATTTTACGACCGACAAAGATACGTATAAAATGGGTGAGTTCATTACGTACACGGACTTGAGTACCGACGAGGTCGGAATCAAGAGCCAGGACTGGGAAAATCGGGAGTACGCTTTCTTTTCGCCGGGCCCCGTGACGATCAAGTTGACGGTTACCAATGAGTTCGGTTTGACTTCAAGCGTTGAAAAAACGATCACCATTACGAATGAGACGTTGTACACCCGGGACGAATTCAACAAGCTCTTTATTCCGGTCGGCGAGAAATACGGCTTCGACGGAACCGATGTTCCGTCTTGGGAAAAAGCAAACTATCAGTTCACTTCGGAACCGACGACGTTAATCCGCAGCAACAGCCCTGAAACGGTGTATTCCGAAGGGATTTTGTACCGCGAATCGACCGTGGGGGCTACCCGGTTTATGGTTCACCATGTGAACGCGACCGGGAAGAGCGTGAAGATGTATATCATCGCCTCCAACAACAATGCCGAGGCGGTGCGGTTGACTCAGACCAATCTCGGATTTGCCGGACCGAATCAATCCGCGGTGGGCGTCGGTAAAGCGTCGGTACAGCGGTATTACGAGTCGATGCAAAACGGCAGCAAATATAAGGAAATGTGGATTGCTCCGGGGGAGAAAAAGCTGGTGATGACCGAGCTGAACGCGGGAGCCATGAAGCAGGGCGATGTTATTTCCCTACTGGCCGACCTGTACAGCGATAACACGCTGCAATACGATGTGATCATGATCGGGGCGGACAAGGATCCGTTAACCACGCTTCCTTGGTTGAGCCTCCTGGACCGGGATAAGCACAACCGCGGTACGTTCCCTGAAGCGACACGACATATCGAATACGGTGAATTGATCGGCACGAAACCGACCCGCCTTTTGATCGGCGACAACTCCAGCGATCCGTTCCTGGTCGGTTACGATACGCCGAGAAATGGCGAGTACACCCTCAACGCCGGAAACTTCGGTGTACTGTACACGATCAAGCTTCATCGCGTTGCTCCGAACACGCTGATTACATTTAATCCGCGCGGCGGATTCTATACCGGCTATATCATGGTCAACGGAGAAATCGTGCCGATGGCCAAAGAAAGCGGCATTAACGCACCGAACGAGAACAGCGTTGTGTTCCGGTCGGGGGACACCGAGCAAACCGTGGAATTCCTGTTTACGGCCGCTCCGGGCAGTAACTTGTCCGTGAACCTGCTGTTCCAGCCGCTCCCGGCGAAGAAATAGCCTTAATTGCTTATGGCGCGGGTGCGCAGAAGGGCTCTACCCTCTGCGGCCCGCGCTTTTTAATATTGGCCTTGTTTCATTGACGAGGGGCCCTCATTTGCGGCATTATTATAGAAGTGACGCATGAAGGAAAGACGGGAGGAATGTCGCATGCTGTCAACGGAAGAGATTATTTCGGTCATGTCCGCGCAAGGACTGAGAATAACGGATCAGCGAAGAAGTCTCGCGAAGCTGTTTGCCGAAAATGACGGTTATTTAACGCCGAAGGATGTTTATGAATATATGAGCAGCAAGTATAGCGGACTTAGTTTTGATACCGTGTACCGCAATTTACGGGTCATGGAGGAGCTGGGGGCGATCGAGCAGATCGTGTTTGAAGACGGTTTGAAATTCCGGGCGAGCTGCAGCAGCGAAGGTCATCATCATCACCACATGATCTGCTTACAATGCCAAAAAACGTACCCGATCCATTTTTGTCCGATGCCGCTGACCGATGCGCCCGAAGCCTTCCAGGTAGTGAAGCACAAATTCGAGGTGTTCGGATACTGTAAAAATTGCCAGCGGGAAGGTTCGCCGGGAGGCGAGGCGGCCGGTAAGCCGGCCAAGCAAGGTTGAGAAGGAAGAGGAAGGTTCCTATGGGGATTACCAGAAAGGCATTTCAAGGTCCGATTGTTTTTTACCGGAAATTTATTTCTCCGCTGAAGCCGCCGACCTGCCGTTTCTATCCGACCTGCTCCGCCTATGCTTTGGAGGCGATCGAGGTTCATGGGCCGCTCAAAGGTTCGTGGCTCGCGGCCAAGCGCATCGCCAAGTGCCACCCCTTTCATCCGGGCGGCCTCGATCCGGTTCCCCCGCGAAAGAAGGGCAAGCCGGGAGATGTCGGATGATTCGGCTCCCGGTTGAGACCGAGAGGAAACGGGCTTGACCCCTATCCAGATGTTCATATCGGCAGAATGCGGGGGCGGCTTGACAGGGGGACGTTTTTTTTCATAAGATAGTTTTATAATTAAATTTCCAATTTTCGATGAACGGATAAGTACTAGGATTTAGGCCAGCTACAGAGAGCCGGGGGAGCTGCAAACCGGTCTGGTCTAACCTTGGAAGATGGTCCGGGAGAAACCGCATTCGAGTCGCCGGCGAAATGGCCGGGATAAGGTTGTGGCGCGGCATCCGGCGTTAATGGAGGGTCCGGCAGGACCGACTGAGTCCGTACGCTGTGAAGCGGCGGGGAAATTGGGTGGTAGCGCGTGAGTTTCTCTCGTCCCATGTTGGGGCGGGAGTTTTTTTGTTTTTTACAACTAAAAGGAGCTGAAAAAAATGTCCGAAAAAAAGACGTTTTACATCACAACCCCGATCTATTATCCCAGCGACAAGCTGCATATCGGGCACGCTTACACGACGGTTGCGGGCGACGCGATTGCCCGTTACAAGCGGCTGCGCGGTTTTGATGTCCGCTATTTGACGGGAACCGACGAACACGGTCAGAAGATTGAGCGCAAGGCAAGCGAGACGGGGAAAACCCCGCAGCAGTTTGTCGACGATATCGTGATCGGAATTAAAGAGCTGTGGAAGAAGCTCGACATTTCGAACGACGATTTCATCCGTACGACCGAACCGCGTCATAAAGCGGTTGTCGAGAAAATTTTTGACCGTCTGGTGGAGAAAGGCGATATTTACAAAGGGGAATATGAGGGCTGGTACTGTACCCCGTGCGAATCCTTCTTTACGGAGCGCCAGCTCGTCGAAGGCAATTGTCCCGATTGCGGGCGTCCGGTGGAATTGGTCAAGGAAGAAAGCTATTTCTTCCGGATGAGCAACTACGTCGACCGGCTGCTGAAGTATTACGAGGAGAATCCGGGCTTCATTCAGCCGGAATCCCGCAAAAACGAAATGATCAACAACTTCATCAAGCCGGGGCTGGAGGATCTTGCGGTATCGCGGACCACTTTTGACTGGGGCGTGAAAGTCAAAGGGGATCCGAAGCACGTCGTCTATGTGTGGATTGACGCTCTGTCCAACTACATTACGGCTTTGGGCTACGGGACCGACAACGAGGAGTTGTTTAACCGCTACTGGCCGGCCGACGTGCACTTGGTCGGGAAAGAAATCGTGCGCTTCCACACGATTTACTGGCCGATTATGTTGATGGCGCTGGATTTGCCTTTGCCGAAAAAGGTGTTCGGCCACGGCTGGCTGCTGATGAAGGGCGGCAAAATGTCCAAATCCAAAGGGAATGTCATGGACCCAGCGGTGCTGATCGACCGTTACGGCCTCGATGCCACCCGCTATTATTTGCTGCGCGAGGTGCCTTTTGGCGCCGATGGCTCGTTTACGCCGGAAAGCTTCGTCCAGCGCGTCAACTCCGATCTGGCCAACGATCTTGGCAACCTGCTGAACCGGACGGTGGCGATGGTCGGCAAGTATTTTGACGGTGAAGTGCCGGCTTACCGGCCGAACGTTACGCCGTATGACGCCGATCTTTCCAAGCTTGCGCTGGAAACGGTCGAGAAGGTGGAAGAGGTCATGGAAAATCTGGAGTTTTCCGTGGCGTTGTCCGCCATCGGCGCGTTTATCGGGCGGACCAACAAATATATCGATGAAACCCAGCCTTGGGTGCTCGCCAAAGACGAGGCGAAAAAGGATGAGCTGGCTTCGGTGATGGTCCATCTCGTCGAGTCGCTGCGGATTGCGGCGATCTTGCTCCAGCCGTTCCTGACCCAGGCGCCGGCCAAAATCTGGGCCCAGCTCGGCTTGACGCCGGGCGAACTGACCGTCTGGGACAGTGCCAAAACCTTCGGCCTCGTACCGGCCGGAACGAAGGTCGGCAAGGGCGAGCCGATCTTCCCGCGGCTCGACGCCGAGCAGGAAATCGAGTACATCGCGAACTCGATGTCCGGCGGGTCTGCGCCAGCGGCTGATGCCCCGGCTGAGACGGCCGGTGCGGGCGCTCCGGCGAAGCCGGAGATGAAGGACGAAATCGGCATCGACGATTTCGCCAAGGTCGAGCTGCGCGTCGCCGAGGTGCTGGCTTGCGAGCCCGTGCCGAAAGCCGACAAGCTGCTCAAGCTGCAATTGGACCTCGGCTTCGAGCAGCGGCAGGTCGTTTCCGGTATCGCTAAATTCTACAAGCCTGAAGACCTGGTCGGCCGTAAAGTCATTTGCGTCACGAATCTCAAGCCGGTGAAACTGCGCGGCGAATTGTCCCAAGGGATGATTCTGGCGGCCTCGCAAGGGGACCAGCTTACGTTGGCCACGGTGCCCGATTCGATGCCGAACGGCGCTGTAGTCAAATAAAAACGTCCGTTGTTAACCTTACCGTCAAGGGCTTTGCCCTTGGCGGTTTTTTTGTCCCATGCGCTGAAATAATAAGCCAAAAACCAACATGGAGTTGACACTTGTTTTACAATACCTCTATAATCATCTTTGTAATTATTACGATTAAAGCGAGAGGGAGAGAAAAATATGCGTTTATACATAAATAAATGCTGGAAGCCGGCGATGATCCTGCTGGCCGGAGTCTTGCTGCTTGCAGGCTGCGGGAAAAACGCCGGAGGCGAGATTGTAGAGGGTAAGCTGAACGTTGTCACGAGTTTTTATCCGGTTTACGAGTTTTCCGTGGCGATCGGCGGCGAGGACGCCAATGTGATCAATCTGCTGCCGACCGGTGTGGAACCGCATGATTGGACGCCGCGCAGCCAGGACATGCTGAATACCTCCAAGGCCGATTTGTTCCTTTATAATGGTGCGGGACTGGAGGGGTGGGTGCCGAACTTCCTCAAAGGTCTGAATCAAGACGCGAAGGTGAAGCCCGTGGAGCTAAGCCAGGGCATCGAGCTGATTTATGCGGAAGGAGACGACGGCCATAACCACGGACACGCGGAGGAAGGCGGGGCCGGGACGGAGGAAGAAACTCATACCGGCGAGGCTCATGCCGATGAAGCTCATGCGGAAGAATCCCAGGTGGATGAGCAGGGTCATCATATCGATCCGCACACTTGGGTCAGTCCGAAATCCGCGAAAATCATGGCCGAAAACATCAAAAACAGCTTCGTGGAGGCGGATCCCGAACATAAGGAAGGGTATGAAGCGCGGTTTGCGGAGCTCCGCCAAAAGCTGGATGACCTTGACGGCAAATTTACGGAGGAACTCGCCAAAACCTCGAAGAAAGAAATCGTGGTTTCTCATCAGGCATTCGGCTATTTGTGCCGGGATTACGGCCTCACCCAGCATGCGATTATGGGCTTGTCCCCGGAAGCCGAGCCGCGGGCCCAGGATTTGGTGGAGCTGTCCCAAATGGTCAAAAAGGAAGGCATCCGTTACATTTTCTTCGAGGAGTTGGTTTCCGACAAGCTGGCCAAAACTTTGGCGAGTGAAGCCGGCGTCGAGACGCTGGTGTTGAACCCGGTAGAGGGGCTCACTAAAGAGCAGCAGAAGAACGGAGACAATTTCTTTTCCTTGATGGAAAAGAATTTGCAAAATCTGATTCTCGCTCTACAATAAAGAGAGGCATAACAGACGAACCGGAAGGAAGAGAGCAATGAACTCGGAAAACGCCGCTCCGGCGGCATACTGCCATGAGAATATCATCGAGCTGGACCATGTTTCCTTCGCCTACGGCGATCAAAAAGTCATCACCGACCTCAGTCTTGTTGTGAAAGAGCGCGATTTCGTCGGCGTGATCGGTTCCAACGGAGCCGGCAAAACGACGCTACTCCGGATGATGGTCGGTTTGCTGAAGCCGTCGCAGGGAGAGATCCGGCTGTTCGGGCAGAGCATCCGGCGGTTCCGGGATTGGGACCGCATCGGCTATGTGCCGCAGAAGAACGCCTTTAATCCGCTGTTTCCGGCGACGGTGCGGGAAGTGGTCATGTCGGGCCTCTACAGCAACAAGAAGCTGTTTAAACGGGTCGGCAAGGAGGATCTGCAAAAATGCAGCGAGGCGCTGGAGGTCATGCGAATCTCGGACATTGCCGGGAAGCGGATCGGTCAGCTGTCGGGCGGACAGCAGCAGCGGGTGTTCCTTGCCCGGGCGCTAATCAATCAGCCCGATCTGCTCGTGTTGGATGAGCCTACGGTCGGGATCGACGCGCAAACCCAGACCGATTTTTTTGAACTGATTTTCCACATGCATCGTCACCACCACATGACATTCCTGATGGTGTCCCATGACATGGAAATGATTGAAAGTTACTTGGGCAAAGAACCGCGCGACCGCTGCGGCGGCATTAAATTTTATGTGCGCCACTCGCATGAACAGGACTGCACCATTCCCGGCATGCAGCATTCGTTGGTCTAGACGGCGATGCTCGAGAAGCGATAGGAGATGTGACATTTGGAGATTTTAACTGCGGATTTTTTTCAAAGAGCGCTGACAGGCGGGCTGCTGATCGGGCTGACGGCTCCCCTGATCGGCATTTTTCTTGTTTTGCGGCGGCTTTCGATGATCGGGGATACGCTGGCCCACGTCACGATCGCCGGGGTGGCTCTGGGCTTTCTGATCAACGTCTATCCGATCGGGGTGGGGCTCGTTTTTGCCGTCGTGGCCTCTTTCGCGATCGAGAAGCTGCGAAAAGCCTATAAAGGTTATGCCGAGCTGTCCATCGCCGTCATTATGGCGGGGGGGGTCGCTCTGGCTTCCCTGTTCTTCACGCTGGGAATGGGTTACAATACAGATGTTATGAGCTATTTGTTCGGCAGCATATATACGCTGGACACCACGGACCTCTATGTCGTCGGGGCGGTAACCGTCGTTGTCGTCACGGTGATCTCGATTTTCTTCAAGGAGATGTTTTTGCTGACGTTCGAAGAGGATGCGGCATCGGTCAGCGGCCTGCCCGTCAAACTGCTGAATATGCTGATTACGGTGATGACGGCGCTGGTCATCAGCACGTCGATTAAAATCGTCGGCGCTTTACTCGTTTCGGCGCTGCTCACGATTCCGGCGGCCTGCAGCCTGCTGATCGCCAGAAGCTTTAAGTCCTCGGTGATCTTCTCCGTGGCCATCGCCGAAATCGCCGTGGTCGCCGGTCTGGTAACCGCCGGGATTTGGAACCTGGCTCCCGGCGCTACCATCGTTTTGCTGCTGATCGCCATGCTGATCTTAACTTTGATCGGGAAAAAGGGATTTTCCTCATAGACATGGAGGGAGGATGTTATGGCCGACATGAATATTTGGGTGGCTTTCGGTGCGGGGATCGCGTCTTTTATTTCGCCTTGCTGCCTCCCGTTATACCCGTCCTATTTGTCCTATATTACCGGTCTGTCGGTGCAGACGCTAAAGACCGAACAGAACAAGCGGGAAGTCCGCTTCAGAACCATGACGCATACGCTGGCCTTCATTTTGGGATTTTCCGCGGTATTTTATACCTTGGGCTTCGGCGCGGGTTTGTTCGGCGAGGTTTTCAACAATAACCGTGATTTGATTCGCCAACTGTCCGCGATATTAATCATATTGATGGGACTTTTCCTGCTGGGTATCTTCCAGCCCCAGTTTTTAATGCGCGAGCGGAAGATGAATTTGAAATTCAAGCCGACGGGTTACATCGGGTCCTTTATTTTCGGTATCGGCTTTTCGGCGGGATGGTCCCCTTGCGTCGGCCCGATCCTCGCTGCGATTATCGCACTGGCGGTGAGCGAGCCGGGGACCTGGCTCGGGTTGATTACGGCTTATTCGGCCGGGTTTGCGCTGCCATTCTTTGCCCTTGCTTTTTTTGTCGGCTCGACGAAATGGATCGTCCGCTATTCGGCTGTTCTCATGAAGGTCGGCGGTGGAATCATGCTGCTTATGGGGATATTGTTGTTTACGAATCGGATGGCGCAAATTACGATCTGGCTGCAGCAGATGACGCCGGAATGGCTGAAATTCTGAGTGAACTGCCTTTCCATGAGCAACAAATGCTCTATCTGCAGACTTGCCAACAGACAAGTTTAACATGTATCATTAAACAAGTAGCGGGATGTGCATTGTATGTCAGGTCCGCGTGAACTCATGGAAAAGAGGTAATACCAGATGCCAACGCCCAGTATGGAAGATTATTTGGAGCGTATCTACAAATTGATCGACGAGAAAGGATACGCCCGAGTTTCCGATATTGCGGAAGGGTTGGAGGTCCATCCTTCATCCGTCACCAAGATGATCCAGAAGCTGGATAAAGATGAGTATTTAATTTATGAAAAGTATCGGGGCTTGGTTTTGACGAACAAGGGGAAGAAAGTAGGGAAACGGCTCGTTGACCGTCACGAGTTGCTTGAAGAATTCCTCGAAATGATCGGCGTCGATCATGAGAATATATATAAAGATGTAGAAGGAATCGAGCATCATTTGAGCTGGGATTCCATTACGTGCATTGCCGGCCTGGTCGAGTATTTCAAGCGGGAGAGCTCCCGGGCCGAGGATTTGCGCAGGGTTCAGCAGGAACTGCTAGGGGAATCGTGAATCTGACAAGTGACAAAACATGATATTTTTGCAAAGCGCGAATGCAGGGAGAACCCCTCGCCGTTCGCGCTTTTTGCTTTTTCGCCGGCCCGGTTCTTTAAATTTTGCGGTTTGTCCGCAACTCCAGGGGCCTTCTGCGCGTTTACATTAGGTAGAGTTGTTTAAGGGATTTTAATATTGGAGGTTGCAAATGAAATTTTTTCGGGTTTGGTTACTTGCTCTTTTGGTTTTCGTCCTTGTCTGGCCTGTGTCCGGAACGGGGCAGGTTCAGGCGGCTTCGGACCGCGACATTCAAATCATGATGGACGGAGAAATTCTCCCGAGTGATTCGGCGCCCTATGTGAAGCCGATAGTGAATGTGACGATGGTCCCGCTTCGGGTCATCAGTGAAGAAATGGGGGCCGGGGTTGACTGGTCATCGGCAACCCGTTCCGCCACGATCGAAAAGGACGGTAACACGCTTGTGTTGAAGATGGGAAACAACACGGCGGAAGTGAACGGGACAAACGTGCCGCTGGAGGTTTCCGTGGAGAGCCGGAACAGCCGGACGATGGTACCCCTTCGCTTTGTCGGCGAGCAGTTGGGGCTTACGGTGGATTGGGATCCGACTTCAAGAATTATTACGCTTACGTCACCGGTCGGGGGGGCTGAAAAGCCGCCCGAGGCTTCACCGCCAACCGAGCCGCAGCAGCCGGACATCCCGGCGCAAAACGATGAACTGCGCGGAGCCTGGATTTCGACTGTCTCGAATCTGGATTGGCCCAGCAAAGCCTCTCACGGCAAGGCCGATGCCCAAAAAGCGGAGTATACCAAACTCCTTGATGAGCTGCAGGAGACAGGGATCAATGCGGTGTTCGTACAAGTTCGGCCTTCGGCGGATGCGCTTTACCGTTCCGAGCTTGTCCCCTGGTCCGGCTTTTTAACCGGAACGGTGGGGAAAGACCCGGGTTATGATCCGCTGCAATTTCTCATCGAGGAAACGCATCGGCGGGGCATGCAGTTCCATGCCTGGTTCAATCCGTTTCGCGCCAGCACGGGAAGCGATGTAAGCAAGCTGCCGGCAAACCATGTGGCGAAGCAGCATCCGGAGTGGATCGTTAAGTTTGACGGCAAGCTGTACATCAATCCGGGGATTCCGGAGGCCCGGGCGCATATCGTCGATGCCATCATGGAAGTCGTGAACCAATACGATATCGACGGCGTTCATCTTGACGACTATTTCTATCCTTCGGGTGAGACGGCAAAGGTCAAGTTTAATGACGATAATACATTCAAAAGCTATAACGCCAACAATATCGGCGATAAAGGAGATTGGCGCCGGGACAATATCAACGATCTTGTTCGAGAGCTCGATACTCGTATTCACGCGGTTAAACCGAGCGTGTCCTTCGGCATCAGCCCCTTCGGAGTATGGCGGAATAAGGCCACAGATCCTACGGGATCGGATACCCGCGCCGGCATTACCGCCTATGACAGCACCTATGCCGACGTCCGCACCTGGATTCGTGAAGGATGGATCGACTACGTAGTGCCGCAAATTTATTGGAGTATGACCCGCAAAGAAGCGCGCTATGACATTATTGCGAAATGGTGGGCCGGGGAGGTAAGGGGTACGGGCGTGAAGCTTTATGTTGGACACGCGCCTTACAAAATCGGTACACCGGAGATCGGCTGGAATACCGCTCAGGAAATCATCGACCAGCTGGATTACAACCGGACCGTCCCGGAAATTAGCGGCAGCATCTTTTTCAGTGCCAAGGATTTGCTAAAAAATCCGCTCGGACTTATTTCGTTGCTTCAAACCTATTACGGCAATAAGTAAGCATACAAACAACCCTCATCCTCATACATAAGCATAAGACTTATGTAGCGGATGGGGGTTTTCTTATGCTTATGAACGGCGTTTTTGAGGGTGGAGGAGTTAAGGGCATTTCTCTGGCCGGCGCGGTGAAGGCGGCGGAAGAGCACGGCTGGCGATTTCACCGGGTTGCCGGGACGTCCTCGGGTTCCATCGTCGCTTCGATGCTGGCGGCCGGCTATGATGGGGAGGAGATGCGGGAAATTATTCTGGAAACCTCATTTACCCGTTTTTTGCGCAGAGCACCGATCTTTAACACTTCGTTAATCGGTCCGGCTCTGCGCGTGCTTATAAAGAAAGGGTTATACTCCGGCGAGGCGTTGGAAGAGTGGATCCGAAAAATCCTGCTGGATAAAGGCATAAGAACCTTCGGGGATCTACAGGAACATAAATTGAAAATTATCGCCTCGGATATCACCGGCGGCAAAATCCTGGTGCTTCCTGATGATTTGGCGAAGATCGGACTCCGCCCCGAGGCGTTTGAGGTGGCCAAGGCCGTGAGGATGAGCTGCAGCATACCGTACTTTTTTGACCCTGTCCTGCTCCGCTTGCCCCCGAAGCTGGCTAAAGGCAAACGGTTTCCCGATCAGTTCCTCCACATCGTGGACGGCGGGCTGCTCAGCAATTTTCCGTTATGGTTGTTCGATCAGACTCCGGCCGCGCTGAAGGAGGACAAGATTATTCCGACGGTAGGGTTTCAGATGGTCGGCAAAAACAGTAACCAACCCCATGTGATCCGCGGCCCGTTCTCCATGCTGCAGGCTTTGGTGGAGACGATGCTGTCCGCCCACGATGAACGTTACATCGAACAAGAGAACCGCTACCGGACGGTTAAAATTCCTACGCTCGGGATTTCGACCACGCAATTTGACATCGGAAAAGAAGAGAGCCTGCTGCTTTATGAATCCGGGCTCAGGGCCGGGAACCGCTTCTTCGGGGACTGGAACGACCAGTATTATGAAGAGCAGTTCATAAAGTATCAGCAGGCTCGCGTGAATTAGTGATATTTCGGCAAATCGTCGTCATTTTTTCCTTTTTGGCCTTCAATCACCTGAAAAGGATAAGACTTGCGTTTTCCTCCCGTCTGGCGGCGCTCTCCGGCGACTTTGGCCATGGTCCGGGCCGAAGGCTTCACCTTGGGCGTCGACTTTCGGAATTGGCGCGGCGGGAATTTATAGAGCAGAAATATGATACCAACGACAGTGAGCGGAATCAGCAGACCGCCAAGGTCCAATCTTCCTCTTCCAAACAGTCCATCCAAAATGCTGAAGGCGGCTAAGGCGATAACGATCCAGAATAGAATGGCCTGTTTTTTCATGCGTTCATCATCCTTTCACGGGGTCCAAGGAAGAACGGCCGATATCAGTTTCCATCACCGAGGATTGCTCCAGCCGGGCATCCAGCTCGCGCATCCGGTTAAAGGAGGCGATGGAGACTTCGACCTGATCGTCGGTCGGTTCTTTGGTGGTTAACAATTGAAGCCATAGCCCGGGATAACCAAGGAACCGGAGTACCGGAATGTCCCGGACCGCATTCGTAAAGCGGAGCATTTCGAACGAAATGCCGATGACTAGCGGCAGAAGCAGGATGCGGATATATACGCGCTCCCATACGGAATCCCAACTGAAGATCGGGAGGGAGTAAATAATGACGCCGACAATCACCGTCAAAATGATAAAACTGCTGCCGCAGCGGTAATGAAGGCGGCTGTACTTCTGCACGTTCTTCGGCGTAAGCTCTTCGCCGGCTTCATAAGCGCTGATCACTTTGTGTTCCGCCCCATGATATTGAAAAAGGCGCTTGATGACCGGCGTTTGCGAGATAATCCATAGGTACCCCAGAAGGAAGACGATTTTGATGACTCCTTCAATCAGGGTATGCAAAGTCTGATTCTCAAATGCATGCTGAAAAATGAACTGCTCGACCATCGCAGGAACGGCCGTGAAAATCAGCTTCCCTACGATAAATGAAAGCACGCCTACCACCGCCACCCCCAGAATCATGGACAGTGAGAAGGAGGATTCTTCCTTTTCTTTTTGCGCGGCGCGTTCCTCCGGCGAAAGCTCGTCGTCGGCCATCGCCTCGGCCGAATAATTTAAATGCTTGGATCCTTTGGCGCTGGAGTCGATAATGCTGACCAGGCCGCGGACAAGCGGGATTTTACGCAGTTTTTTCACCCAGGCTTTATCCTGTTTGGGCACTTCCAAAAAGGTGATCTCTCCGTTTTTACGGCGAACTGCAGTGACATTGACATGTTTTCCGCCGAACATGACGCCTTCCATAACGGCTTGGCCACCATAGATCGTGGGTGTGGATTGCTCAGGCAACTATTTCACCTTCCTAGAATCGTTTTAATAGAAAAAGATGCTTCTTAAACACATTGTATCGAACTTCTTATGTAAATTCTAGTTTGTTTAGTCTTTTTTGAATTGCGCATACTAATGGCAACAATAAAGAATTATGGAAAAAGGGGGAATGCGAAATGATCCAGCATAGGTTCAAGCGGGAAAAAAAGACGAACATCTGGCTGTTTTCCCTGCAGCTCGGCTTTTTTGCGGGACTGATATGGGGCGCGTTCAGAGGGTTGCTTTATTACATGAAATTTACGGGGATCGTCCCCGGGTTTTTACTGGAACCGTTCTTTAAACATGCGTATTTGCTGACACAGCCGGGGTATTATGCGGGTTGGCTGTCCTTTATTCTATTTTCTATTGTCGCTTCCATGATTTACACGGCAGCGTTCCGAAAAATAAAAGGACCGTGGCCCGGTCTGGCCTACGGCGTGTTCTGGTGGCTGGTCCTGTTCTTTGTTTTGGGACCGTTCACCAAAATGACCCGCCCTGCCACCGAGCATTCGTTTGACACCTTGTTCAGCGAGTTTTGCGTATTTTTGCTGTGGGGAATGTTTATCGGTTACACCGCAGCGCAGGAATATACAAATGAAAGGACCCGGGAGCCGAACAAGGTGCTGCACTAGGACAAAGTGCTTCTCAATACCCACTTTCCTATGGTAAAATAACTTTTGGTTATTTTTACAGGGGAGGTTCTGGAATTCGGATAACAGCCGTTCTGATGAACCTTGATCCAGGAAGGGTGAGCCAACATGTATCGCATCCTTGTGCTAAACGGCCCGAATTTGAATATGCTGGGGATTCGCGAGCCCGGAATCTACGGCTCCGAAAGCCTGAAGGATATCGAAGCAAGGTTAAACGAACTGGCAAGAAATGAAGACATCGAGCTTTCTTTTTTTCAATCCAATCACGAAGGCGACTTGATCGATAAAATTCATGAAGCGTACGGTACCTGCGACGGCATTCTAATCAATCCGGGGGCTCTCACTCATTACAGCTACGCGCTCCGAGACGCGCTGTCCGCGGTAAACCTCCCTGCGGTGGAAGTGCATTTATCCAACATTCATACCCGAGAAGCTTTTCGCCATCATTCGGTGATCGCTCCGGTGGCGGTGGGGCAGATCGCCGGCTTCGGTGCTTACGGGTATGAGTTGGGGCTGGCGGCGCTTAAACGCCACCTGCAAAAGCTTCTTTAAGGCGATTTCGTAAAGTGTGTCGCGGAAGCAAGTTAACAAGTAAGGAGAGTTAAATATGGGGAATACACGTGTAGAGGGCTTGCGAAAAGTGATGGAGCGGGAGCAGCTCGAGGCGTTATGGGTAACGAACGCTTTTAATCGTCGCTATTTGACGGGGTTTACGGGAAGTTCGGGATATGTTCTCGTTACCCGGCAGAAGGCGTTTTTGCTGACGGATTTCCGTTATATGACACAGGCTGCCGAACAGTCGCCCGGATTTGAAATTGTGCAGCATGGCCCCTCCGTTGTGGACAATCTGAAGGAGCTTCTTTCCGCGGAAGGGATTAAAGAGCTGGGCTTTGAGGAAACGAACATGGTATTCTCCACTTACCGTGCGCTGGAAGGGGATCTGCAGCCGTGCAAGCTCGTACCGGTGGGCGGTCTGGTGGAAGAGCTGCGGCTTTACAAGGATGACGATGAGCTGGAATTGATGAAACAGGCCGCCGATCTGGCCGATCGTACCTATCTGCATATGCTGGAAGTGCTTAAGCCGGGAGTGACGGAATGGGACATGGCTCTGGAGTTGGAGACGTTCATGCGCAAGCAAGGAGCGGCGGGAACATCATTTGACACCATCGTCGCGTCCGGAGAGCGTTCCGCGCTGCCGCATGGTGTAGCCAGCAGCCGTGTGATCCAAAGGAACGAATTCGTCACGATGGATTTTGGCGCCTACATGAACGGTTATTGCTCGGACATTACCCGTACGGTTTTCATCGGAGAGCCTACGGCCAAACACCGGGAGATTTACGATATCGTTCTGGAAGCCCAAATGCATACGCTTGAGTTCCTCCGTCCGGGCATGACCGGCCGCGAAGCGGACGCGCTCGCCCGGGATATCATCACGCGTTATGGCTATGGAGATCAATTCGGCCACAGTACGGGCCATGGCCTCGGTATGGAGGTTCATGAGGAACCGCGCGTCTCCAAACTAAGTGACACGATTCTCAGACCGGGTATGGTGGTTACCGTGGAACCGGGGATTTACATCCCGGGATTCGGCGGGGTGCGGATTGAGGACGATGTTGTCATTACGGAGAATGGGGCCAAGCGTTTGACGGAATCGACCAAAGAATTTATGATGTTAGGGTAATTCGTCGAATGGCGGGTTTTGAATGGGGTAATTTTTAAATAACAATAAATAGTTTAACCCACTTGAGGAGGTTCTTTTGTGATTTCAGTAAACGATTTTAAGACAGGCTTAACCGTCGAAGTGGACGGCGATATTTTTACCGTGCTGGACTTTCAGCACGTTAAACCGGGGAAAGGCGCGGCTTTCGTCCGCTCCAAATTGAAAAACCTCCGCAACGGAAACACGGTGGAGAAGACGTTCCGTGCCGGTGAAACGATCGGCCGGGCGATTATCGAGAACCGCGACGTTCAGTATCTGTATGCGAGCGGTCAAGATCATGTGTTCATGGACAATGAAACTTATGACCAATTCAGCTTGTCCGAAGACCAGTTGAAATGGGAACTTAATTTCCTGAAAGAAAATATGAACGTAAAAATCGTCAGCTATCAAGGCGAAATTCTCGGCATCAACCTGCCGAACAGCGTGGAGCTTCGCGTCGTGGAAACCGAGCCGGGGATCAAAGGCAACACGGCAACGGGCGCTACGAAGAACGCCAAGGTAGAAACCGGCCTCAACGTACAGGTTCCATTGTTTATCAATGAAGACGATATTTTGCTGATCGATACCCGCGAAGGAAAATACATTTCCCGGGCTTAAGGTTACAATGAGTCAGGGTTTTGCGACATCCTCCATCCATTATCGGATGGGGGAATTTTTATAACTAAAGAATTTTACATGATGGGCGTCAACGAGATGTTTTTCTTGCTAATGGCGCCAAAAGCATTGACTTCCTTCCGGTCTTTCGTATTATACTGGTTTAAAGCGTTAGTGATAGAAAAATGGCAATAGTACTTCCACAGGCAAACTTGTTGGATAGGATTGCGAACATTAGGGAGGGTCCGACTTGGCTTTATATGTAATGAAATTCGGAGGCAGCTCCGTGGGGGATACGGAGCGCATGCAGCGCGTAGCCCGGCGCGTGGTGGAGAAACAGGATGAAGGGCACCGGGTTATGGTTGTCGTTTCCGCCATGGGCGATACGACCGACGATCTGATCGATCAGGCGAAGCTGCTGGGCAGCGAACTGCCAGCTCGCGAGATGGATATGCTGATGACGACCGGGGAGCAAATTTCCATCGCCCTGCTATCGATTGCGATACAACAGCTTGGAAGAAAAGCGATTTCCTTCACCGGTTGGCAAGCCGGGTTCCGGACGGAAGCCGTACACGGCAAGGCCCGGATCACGGGGATCCATCCCGATCGCGTGATACAGGCTTTGGAGGAAGGATATATCGTCGTCGTAGCCGGCTTCCAAGGCATGACGGAGGACGGCGAAATTACCACGTTCGGACGCGGGGGCTCGGATACGACGGCCGTAGCGCTGGCCGCCGCCACTTCCGCCGATGTCTGCGAAATCTATACGGACGTGGATGGCGTGTATTCGACCGATCCGCGGATCGTCAAGAACGCCCGCAAGCTGGAGGAAATTTCTTATGACGAAATGCTGGAGCTGGCGAATTTGGGAGCGGCCGTCTTGCATCCGCGAGCGGTGGAATATGCGAAGCATAATCAGGTTCGCCTCGTCGTCCGGTCCAGCTTTAACCATAATGAAGGCACAGTTGTCAAGGAGGATGTCAAGATGGAGCAAGGTGTAGTAGTCAGCGGAATCGCTTATGACAAAAATGTGGCACGGATCAGTATATTGGGCGTATCCCATGTACCGGGCGTCCTGGCGAAAGTGTTCGGTTCGCTGGCGGAAGCCAAAATCGACGTAGATATCATCGTTCAGAGCGGCGTTCAGGACGGGAAAGCGGACTTCAGCTTTACCGTCGCTCTTTCCGACCGGGAGAAAGCCCTTGGCGTCCTGGAAGGGATTCGGAACGAGCTTCCCTACGAGGAGGTTACTTCGGAAGTCGATCTCGTAAAAGTATCGATCGTCGGAGCGGGCATGGTCAGCCATCCGGGCGTCGCCGCTAAAATGTTTGACGTCATCTCCAAAGAAGGTGTGAACATCAATATGGTCAGCACTTCGGAAATTAAGGTTTCCTGCGTCATCGAAGCAGGCAAACTGAACGAAGTCGTCAAGGCGCTCCACACTGCTTATGGGCTTGATACGGACAGCCAAGTGTTTGTGGGCGGGCCGAAAGACCGACGTTAAGCTATCAAGGAACATCAAGAATTGAATGAAACCGCGTCGCCCTATTAAAGGCGACCTTTTTCAATAGGATTTGAACCGTCCAAAGTTTTGGGCGGTTCTTTTTTTTCTAAAACGGCAAGCTCCGGCATATCGATAAATGAGCACATTGGACAAGAAGGAGGACCTTATGCTTGATAAATTCGTTACGGGAATGGCGACGTTGCGGATCATCTCCGGTACGATCGAAATTTTGGCGGCGCTGTTGATGCTGAAGCTGGGAAGGGTCGATAAAGCGCTCGCTGTCAATTCGGCGCTTGCTTTTGTGGGGCCGATGATCCTGATCGTGACTACTTCCATCGGACTGGCCGGCATGGCGGACAAACTTTCCTGGGGAAAGATGCTTTGGATCGGTTGCGGGGTTACGTGTCTCTTAATCGGCATTTTGAAGAAATGATAGATTTCCCGTCATAAAGACGGAGTACAGGCATAAATATGAGATATACCGCAAGGGAAAAAGACATGCATCATCCATATTAGCGAGAAAGATTTGGGGGTACGCCTATGGATCATAGCCATAGCTGGCTAAACGTATTTCCCGACCACCTCCGCTCCCTGTTGGCCAAGCTTCCGCCCGCTCTATTCGCGGAACTCGAGGAGGTGCGGATCCGGGAGGGGCGCCCGCTTGAGGTGAACGCCGGCGGACGTTTTTACTTTTTGACTCCTGAGGGAGGCTTGACCCGTCAGCCGGCGGAGGCCTACATCCCCGGTAAGCCGGAGGGGAATCGGCTGCTTGATCTTATCACCAACCACTCGCTTTATACGATGGAAGAGGAGCTCCGCAAAGGCTTTATTACGATCGCCGGCGGACATCGGATCGGACTGGCCGGCAGGACCGTGTTGAGCGGAGGAAGGGTGGAGCATCTGCGCGATATCAGCGGGTTTAACGTGCGGATCGCCAGAGAGATTCGCGGGATCGCCGATAACTTGCTTCCGCATCTGCTGGATTTTAAGCAGCACAGCATCCTGCACACGTTGATAGTGTCTCCGCCGCAGCAGGGAAAAACGACGTTGATCCGCGATTTGGCCCGGCAAATCAGCGCGGGGACCTGGAGGCATCCGGAAGCGAAATGGCCCGGGTTGAAAGTCGCCGTCATTGACGAAAGATCCGAGATCGCAGGCAGCAAGCGCGGGGTGCCCAGCTTTGACATCGGGCCGCGCACGGATGTGATGGACGGGTGCCCGAAGGCGGAGGGGATCATGATGATGATCCGTTCCATGTCGCCGGATGTTCTGATCGTCGATGAGATCGGAAGGCCGGAGGATGCGGAGGCGCTGGCCGAAGCGCTTCACGCCGGAGTCCGCGTGATCGCCACGGCACATGGTTCCGGCGTGGAAGACATGGCTTCCCGGCCCGCGTTGTCCAAGCTTTCGGAGACCGCCTTCTTTCAAGTGTACGCGGTACTGAACCGGACGGAGAAAGGCACCTCCTTCCGGCTATGGGACGGGAAGCGGAGAAGGGTACAGGAAGCCGGCTGGAAGGGCAGGGACGAGCATGCTTAAGATGCTTGGAGCCGTTCTGATCATCACGGCGGCGACGCTGGCCGGTTGGATTCAGGCCAAGCAGTACGCCAGCCGGCCGAACCAGATCCGCAAGCTGATCCTGGCGCTGAGGCGGCTGCAAACGGAAGTCACGTACGGCTTTACACCGCTGCCGGAGGCCCTGCGGCGCATCGGCGAACAGGGCGGGGAGCCGATCCGGTCGATCTTTCGGGGCGCGGCGGAGTCGATGAACCCGGACGGCAACCGGACGGCCCAGGAAAGTCTGCAGGATGCGGTGGAAACGGGCTGGAAGCATACCGCCATGAAGGCCGCCGAGAAGGATGTACTGCTCCAGCTTAGCTTTACGCTAGGGGCAAGCGACCGGAGCGATCAGCTCGGCCATCTCGAGACCGCCGTCCGCCAACTGGAAAGCGAGGAAGCCGCGGCGCGGGAGGAGCAGGCCCGATATGAAAAAATGTTCAAGAGCCTGGGATTGCTATGCGGAGCGTTCATCGTCATTTTATTCTACTAATTCCAGCCCCCCTCCCTACTCCTGTTTCGCCTGTGAATATGATAGCGAGGTGCCAAGTCAATGAACATAGAAGTGAACGCCATATTTCAAATCGCGGGCATCGGGATCATCATCGCCATGATCCACACGGTGTTGAAGCAGATGGGCAAGGAAGACATGGCCCACTGGGTGACGCTGATCGGCTTCGTCGTTGTGCTGTTTATGGTGATCCGGCTGCTGGACAGTCTGTTTCAGGAAATCAAATCGATTTTTCTCTTCCAGTAGGTGATCCTTAACGTGGAAATCATTCAAGTTGTAGGCCTCGGGCTCGTGGCGACGGTGCTGATCCTCGTCATTAAGGAACAAAAACCGCTGTTCGCTTTTTTAATCGCCGCAAGCACCGGTATATATATTTTTTTATTCCTGATCGGCAAGATCGGCGGAATCATCGAAGTCCTGGAAGACCTGGCCGAATCGTCCGGCGTACAGATGATCTATTTAAAAACGATTTTGAAAATTATCGGCATCGCCTATATCGCCGAATTCGGGGCGCAGATCGTCAGGGATGCGGGCCAGGACAGCATCGCTACCAAAATCGAACTGGCGGGAAAAGTGATGATCATGGTTCTGGCCATTCCGATCATCACCATCATTATCGAGACCGTCATTAAATTGCTGCCGGCATGAGCAAAGGTGGGACAAGAATGAGAGCAAGGCAAAGCGATTGGCGGCTCAAAACCCTGTTTCTGATTCTTATCGGCCTGATGCTTCTCAAGATTCCCCTCCCCGCCCTGGCTGCGGAAGAAGGTCCCGCCGGGGACTGGATACAGCGGCAGGCGGAAGAGCTGCCGACGGATAAGGTGGAAACCTACTGGCAGAGTTTGATGAAGGAGTACGGCGGATTTTTCCCGGACGGGCACATGCCTTCTTTCATGGATATGCTGTTCTCCAAAGACCAGGAATTTTCGTTCAAATCGGCCATGACGGGATTGCTCAAGTACATGTGGCACGAGGTGCTCTATAACGGTCATATTCTCGTTACGATCGTACTTTTGGCCGTTTTTAGCATGATCCTGGAAACGCTGCAGACCGCCTTCGAGCGGAATCAGGTGAGCAAGGTCGCCTATTCCATCTGTTACATGGTGATTCTCGTACTCGCCATCAACAGTTTTCATGTGGCCGTCACCTATGCGACGGACGCCATCACCGGGATGATCGACTTTATGATGGCGATGGTGCCGCTGTTGTTTACACTGCTGGCATCGATGGGGAATGTCGTCACCGTTTCGGTCACCCATCCGCTGGTCGTGTTCATGGTTCACGCGGTTGGTACGATCGTCCACACGGTTGTCTACCCGCTTCTGTTTTTCTCGGCGGTGTTGCACATCGTCAGCTCCTTGTCGGAGAAATACAAGCTGACTCAACTGGCGAATCTGCTCCGGACCGTGGGCATGGCGATCCTGGGCGTACTGCTTACCGTGTTCCTGGGCGTCATCTCCGTAAAAGGCATCACCGGATCGGTTGCCGACGGCGTGACATTGCGGACGGCCAAGTATCTTACGGGCAATTTCGTGCCGGTAGTGGGCAAAGTATTTGCCGATGCTACCGATACGGTAATTTCGGCATCGCTGCTCGTTAAAAATTCCATCGGTCTGGTCGGGGTGATCATCCTGCTCCTTCTCTGCGCATTTCCGGCGATCAAGATTTTGACACTGGCGCTTATTTTCAATTTATCCGCGGCGGTCATGCAGCCTCTTGGGGAGTCGCCGATAGCAACCTGCCTGGAAACGATAGGGAAATCGATGCTTTACGTGTTTGCGGCGCTGGCCGCCGTGGGCCTGATGTTCTTCCTGGCGATCACGATTATGCTGACGGCCGGGAATGTCACCGTCATGATGAGATAACGGGCACCTGGTCAAGGGGGAAGGAACATGACATTTATAGGAGAGTGGCTGAAGGAGATTATCCTTGTCGTTCTGATCGCCGTATTTATCGATTTGCTTCTGCCGAATCGGGCGATGGAACGCTACGTGAAATTTGTGGTCAGCCTGCTCATCTTGTTGACTTTGCTCTCCCCGCTCATGCGCTTATTCTCCACCGATGCCGCCGAAAAAATTCAAACCGCCTTTACGGATAGTTGGGGCGGACTGGAGAAGGCGGGCTCGGAGGCGGCAACCGATTCCATTTTGGCGCAAGGGGAATTGCTCAGGAAACGGCGGGAAGCGGAGGCGCTGCAGTGGGCCGGAGAGGAAGCGGCCCTGCAGATGAAGCGGCAGATCGAGAAGGAAACCGGAAGGCCGGTGGAACGGGTGGTCGTGAACATCCGCGAAGGGAAATCCCCCGCAGAAGGAGACACCGCGGGCGCGGCCGGGGGGCCGACGATCCAATCCGTTCAAGTGGTGATGGGAACGGGGGAGACGTCCGCCGCCGAGGAACAGGCAAAGAGCAAACGGATTGCCGTGGAGCCGGTAGCGAAAGTCCGGATTGATGAAGTGGAGGTATCGGCGGAAGTCTCAGCGGAAGCCTCCGCGGACAGTTCCGCTGCATCCGAGGGGATGGCCGATACCGGGGAGGTTCGCTCCTCCGTAACCAAGCGGATAGAGGAACTGCTGCTTCGGGAATGGGGGATTTCGCGCGAATCGATTACGGTTCGGGAAAGCGAGCATGTACCAAGTTAAGGAGGTGAATCGTGTGCCGGGATGGCTGAAAAAACTCGAGCAATGGATCGGAAAAGGGGGCGGAGAGAAAAAGAGAATCCAGACCTTCCGGTTGCTGTTGATCGTCGGTTTGGTGGGGGTGGCGATCATGCTGTTCAATTCCTTTGTTAACGTCAAGCGGGTGGAGCCCGGCGGAGAGGGGAGAGAGCCTCCGGTTATGCAGGGGGTGGTAACCTCGCCGGACGCCGTGAGCCCTGAGGCGAATGACAGCCCGTTTGCCCGCATCGAGCAATCGCTGGAGAACAAAACGAAGGAAATTTTGGAAAAAGT
This sequence comes from Paenibacillus sp. A14, assembly GCF_036864815.1. Taxonomy (NCBI): domain Bacteria; kingdom Bacillati; phylum Bacillota; class Bacilli; order Caryophanales; family Paenibacillaceae; genus Paenibacillus; species Paenibacillus sp. A14. The sequence goes on along the minus strand of NZ_JBAGJD010000001.1, from coordinate 548,173 downwards.
AGTGGGCGTGGGCACGGTGGACGTCCTGGTAACGATCGATTCGACGGAGGAGACCCTCGTGCAGCGCAACATGAAGGATACGCAGGAAATAACGGAAGAGACCGATGCCGACGGGGGAAAACGGAGTATCACCCAGTATTCGCGTGACGGACAAATTGTGACGTATGAAGTTTCGGGGAAAGAACAGCCGATCATTACAAAAAAAATCAAGCCGAAGGTACGCGGCGTGCTGATTGTAGCCAGAGGGGCCGAAAACAAAACCGTCAAGGGTCTGATTGTGGATGCGGTGGAGAAAGGACTGAACGTTCCGGCTTACCGGATCTCGGTCGTGCCGCGGAAGCAATCGCAATAAAAAACAAATTTAGATTTAGGAGGAATTTAGGAATGAAATCCAAAAGACAAACGGTATGGCTTGTATCGATGCTCAGCTTGATGGTCGTATTATCCGCTTATTATTTGTTCACCGAGGACAGTTCAACCAAGAATCAGTCCGCTACAGGCGAACAGGTTTCGTCCATCCATAACGAAAAGACACCGGGAACCGCGACGGGTGATGAAATGTTGCAAAATGAGGATGTAGTGCTTTCGGAAATCTCGGCGGAGGACGGAAAAACCGAGGTGACATCCGAAGAAGAAGCGGGGAAGATTACGCCTGAGAACAGCGGCGACGCCGAGGCGAACGGAACCGCGGACAAAAAGGAGGCGGCCGATGAGGCCAAGACGGATGCCGGCGCGGCGGATACGGAAGGTGCAGCCAAGGACGGCGCCTCCGGGACCCAGGAAGGGGCAGCCGCGGCGAAAGATAAAACCGGCACCGGTGAGGGTTCCGCCGATTCCGCTGCCGCGGGCAAAGACGCGGATGTGCTGAAGCAATTGGAAGGCCAAGGCCAATCGGCGGCGGATTCGCTGACGGCCTATCAGTTCCAGCGTTCGGAGCAGCACGCCAAAAAACAGGATGAGCTGGTTAAAACCATCAACGACGAAAGCAAGTCGCTGGACGAGGCAGCGATGGCGCAACAGGAGCTTAGCGCTCTGGAGGAGCAGGAAGAAAAAATTTATAACATCGAAGAAAAATTGCAGCAAACCTACGCGAATGCTGTCGTTACTGAAAGCGATGATAAATACAAGGTTCTGGTGGTCAGTGAAAAGCTCGCGGCCAAGGATGCGGTCAATATTATGGATCTCGTCATAAAAGAGCTCGGCGTATCGCAAGATAAAGTTAGCGTCCAATATGTGACCCAGTAATGAGCGTTTTGACGCCGGGTCGAATTTTGCCGAATGCGGGGATTTTCCCGCTGATATGGGAAGAGTCCGAGGAAACCTTGGGCTCTTTCCATTTTAGTCGATTGTGATATAATACATAAAGTTAAGACGAGGTCACAATTTTTTAATATTTGAGCTAATCCAGGCTTTGTTTGAAAAAGCTGAAGGAGTGAACGATGCATATGTTTAATTTGAATGAGATCAAAGAGTTGATTGAATTGGTGGACAAGACTTCCGTACAGGAACTGGAAATTGAAAACGAAGGCGCTCGCCTGAGTATCCGAAAACCGGGTAAAACCGAGTTCGTGCAAATGCAGCCGGCCGTTGTGACCGGTGCGGCCGCAGTTCCTGCAGCCAGCGTATCGGCCCCGGTTGCTGAAAGTGCCGCCGAAACGGTGCAGCGTCCGGCAGAAGCCGCGGCCAATTTACATACAATTGTCTCTCCGATGGTCGGTACGTTTTACCGTGCCGCCTCTCCCGAGGCTAATCCGTTTGTAAATATCGGCGACAAGGTCGGGGAGAAAACGACGGTTTGCATCATTGAAGCCATGAAGCTGATGAACGAGCTGGAGGCCGAGATTAAAGGCGAGATTATCGATATTCTCGCGGAGAACGGACAGCTTGTGGAGTACGGGCAGCCTCTCTTTTTGGTGAAGCCGGAGTGATCGATAGGCCGTGCCTTTTATTAGGTAGGGGTAAGCTTTTCCAAGGAGGATGGAAACTGTGAACTTTCATAAAATACTGATAGCGAACCGGGGAGAAATCGCGGTTCGAATTATTCGGGCTTGCCGTGAGATGGGGATTTCCACGGTTGCCGTATATTCCGAAGCGGACAAGGATTCCCTTCATGTCCGGCTGGCGGACGAGGCCTACTGCATCGGTCCGACTCTGGCGAAGGACAGCTATTTGAACTTCACCAACCTGATGAGCGTAGCGACGCTGACCGAATGCGACGCGATCCATCCGGGATACGGTTTCCTGGCCGAGAACGCCGACTTCGCCGAAATCTGCGGTTCCTGCAACATCGCCTTCATCGGCCCTTCGCCGGAAGCCATCACCAAGATGGGCGACAAGGCCGTGGCGAAGCAGACGATGAAAGAAGCGAACGTACCGGTAATTCCGGGCTCCGACGGCCTGATCGAGGATCTGGAGCAAGCCGTGATGGTGGCGCGTGACATCGGTTACCCGGTCATCATCAAAGCGACGGCCGGAGGCGGGGGCAAAGGCATTCGGATCGCCGAGGACGAGGAATCGTTGATCAAGCAGATTACGACCGCCCAGCAAGAAGCGCAAAAAGCGTTCGGCAACGCCGGCGTTTATCTGGAAAAGTACTTGACCGGCATGAAGCACGTCGAGATCCAGATTATCGCCGACAAGCACGGCAATGCCGTTTATCTCGGCGAGCGCGATTGCTCCGTGCAGCGCCGGCGCCAGAAGCTGGTGGAGGAAGCGCCATGCCCGGTGATCTCGCCGGAGAAGCGGCAAGAGATGGGCGAAGCTGCGGTTCGGGCCGCGCTTGCGGTGAATTATTCCGGGGCGGGGACTCTGGAGTTTTTGCTCGGACCGGACGGTCAATTCTACTTTATGGAGATGAACACGCGGATTCAGGTAGAACATCCGGTCACCGAAATGGTTACCGGCATCGACCTTATTCGGGAAATGATCTCCGTGGCGGAAGGCAATCCGCTGTCTTTTTCCCAGGAAGACGTCGTTATTAACGGCTGGTCGATCGAATGCCGCATCAATGCGGAAGACCCTTCCCGAAATTTCATGCCTTCTCCGGGGAAAATCGGGTTTTATCTCGCGCCGGGGGGTCCGGGAGTCCGCGTGGATAGCGCCGCTTATCCCGGCTACACGATAAGTCCGCACTATGACTCCATGATCGCCAAGCTGATCGTCTGGGGGGCTACCCGTGAAGAAGCCGTGGCCAAAATGAAACGGGCCTTGGCCGAATTTGTGATTGAGGGGATTCATACGACCATACCGTTCCATCAAAAGCTGCTGGAGCATCCGGTTTTTCTGAACGGGAACTTTGACATTAAATTTCTGGAAGAATATGAGATTTAATTCCGGGGAGCGGTTTGTCATAATGAACCCGAAATGATATAGTATGTATAATAAGTGCGCGGTCTTAGACAAGAGGGCGTCATACTTATTGAGAGGTGGATGATAGAATGAGTTCTTTGCCTACGGAATTCGAACGGACCGACATCGGGGAGATTCAAATCGCTCCCGAAGTCATTGAGGTTATCGCCGGTCTTGCGACCGTGGAAGTGAAGGGCGTTGCCGGAATGAGCGGCGGCTTCGCCGGCGGCATTGCCGAACTGCTCGGACGAAAGAATTTGTCCAAGGGCGTGAAGGTGGAGGTTGGCCAACGCGAAGCGGCGGTCGATGTCTCCGTGATCGTGGAATACGGCAACCGTTTGCCCGAAGTGGCGACGGAGATTCAGCGTAACGTCAAGAGATCGATTGAAACCATGACCGGGTTGAACGTGGTGGAAGTCAACGTACATATCCATGACGTTATCTTCAAAACGGCAGAACGTTCCGAAGAAACCGATTTAAGCCACAGGGTGAAATAAGCCTGGCCTAAACCCCCGACCAATGCGTCAGGGGTTTGCTATAGTTATAGACCATTCGTTTGTATAAGGAGGCTTATAGTCGTGGCCAAAATTTTGGACAGACTCTTGCTGTTTATTTACAGCCTGAGTATCGGAGCTTTATCCGTAATCGCCATCCTCCTGTTGACGGAAGCCATTCCTTTGGAGCTGGACAAGAGCATGGAAAGGCCGGCATGGATCGCCGGCATCGCGATCGCGGCGGTCCTGTTTTTACTCAGCCTTCGTTTTTTCTACATTTCCATCCGGCGCGACCGCAACTCCCTTTCGTCGATCGATCAGCGGACGGAGTACGGGGATATTCAGATCTCCACCGAAACGATCGAAAACCTGGCGTACAAGGCCGCTTCCCGAGTTCGTGGAATTCGCGAGGTTAAGACGCGGATCCGCATTACGGAATCGGGACTGGACATTATGGTGCGGGCGTTGGTCGATGGGGATACCCCGATACCGACTTTAACGGAAGAAGTGCAGAAGCAGGTTCATGACCACGTCGAGGAAATCACAGGTATACCGGTGTCTTACGTATCCGTTTATATTGCTAACCTTGTGCAGTCGCCTGTCATCAAAAGCCGGGTTGAATAGGGGGTAGCATGGTGTTTTGGAAGCAGTTATGGGAGAGTCACAAGGGACGTTTGGTCGGGCTTGCGGCCGCCGTTTTCTTATGCCCGATCTACCTGTTCTTCGGATTTTGGAATATGCTGTTCTGCGCGCTCTTGTTGTTCATCGGGTATACCTTCGGCAAGTACAAGGATTTGGACCAGGGGCCCTTCCTTCCGTGGGGGGAACTGAAGAATTGGCTGGCGTCAAGGTGGCGTCCATTTAAATGATTCCTGTGATATGCTTCCTCCGGAAAAAGAGCATCTTTTTATTTTGCCCGTTTGCGGAGGAAGCATGCTGCAGGTTTTTTTTTGGCCGTGAGGGTAGAGATAACATCATCGGAATTTATTAAGTTGCGCGTCATGAATCGCGCGTTTTTGGCTCATGATGAAAGTAGCGGAAAGATCAAGTTCAAGGAGGCAACCTATGAAACGCAGATTGGCGAGAGAAATTGCGGTACAGTGTTTATATCATATGGAAATGAATGAAGTGCAGGCCGAAGAAGCGGTGACGATGCTGCTCACCGAAGCGGCGGGCGAGAACGAAGGCGAGGTCAAAACAAAGGATCTGGAAGGCGCCAAGGCGTTTGTTCTGGAGCTTGTGGAGGGGACATGGGACCGCAAGGAGGCGATCGACGGTTTGCTGACCGATTATTTAAAAGGATGGCAAATCAGCCGGTTGTCGAAGGTGGATCGGCAGATTTTGCGCCTGGCCGCCTATGAAATGATTTTTCGGGAGGATGTTCCCGGCAAGGTGGCCGTAAATGAGGCGATCGAACTGGCGAAGCATTTCGGTACGCCCGATTCGGGCAAATTCGTGAACGGGGTGCTCGGCAAAATGATCCAGGATTTGGATCAATTGAAGACGAAGCTATAGCATCAAGTCCGGGCAGCCATCCGGATAGATGGGCAACAATAGAAAACTCAGATAAGGAGAGGATAACATGACAGCACCACTCATTAACGGCAAGCAAGTATCGGAGGAAATTCGGGGGAGCCTGCGCGGCGAAGTCGAGCGTTTGGCCAAGCAAGGCTTTAAGCCGGGGCTGGCGGTTGTCCTTGTCGGTGAGGATCCGGCTTCCCAGGTTTATGTCCGCAACAAAGAGAAGGCCTGCCAGGATCTGGGTTACTACTCGGAAGTGCATCGTCTCCCGGCTTCGACTTCCCAGGAAGACCTGCTTGCGCTGGTGGACAAGCTGAACCGCCAGGAGAATATTCATGGGATCCTAGTGCAACTGCCCCTGCCGGGACATATCGACGAGAAATCCGTAATCGATGCCATCGCCGTGGAAAAGGATGTGGACGGATTCCATCCCGTAAATGTCGGCAATCTCGTCATCGGCGACGACAGTTTGCTCCCTTGTACGCCGGCCGGGGTCATCGAACTCATCAAGCGGACCGGGATTGAGATGGCCGGCAAGCATGCGGTCGTCATCGGCCGCAGCAATATCGTCGGCAAGCCGGTGTCTTTGCTGCTCCAGCGCGAGCATGCGACGGTCACGATGTGCCACTCCAAAACCGCCAATATGAAGGAAATAACGAAACAAGCGGACATTCTGGTCGTCGCGATCGGCCGGGCGAACTTCGTCGATGCTTCCTATGTGAAGCCGGGGGCCGTCGTGATCGACGTCGGCATGAACCGCCTGGACAATGGCAAACTGGCCGGGGACGTGGACTTTGAATCCGTGAAGGAAGTGTCCGGTCCAATCACTCCCGTGCCTGGCGGCGTAGGGCCGATGACGATTACGATGCTGATGCAGAACACATTGCTCGCCGCAAAAAGATTAAACGGCCTCGCTTAAGGATTCGGGTCCAGTTTTGGGAGAGGAGGACCCTAAATGGAGCAGCGCGTCTTATCCATTAAGGAGCTTAACCGGTATATCCGAATGAAGCTGGAATCGGACACATTGTTGTCCGAGGTGTGGATTCGGGGGGAAATCTCCAATTTCACGCACCATTCCAGCGGTCATATGTATTTTACGCTAAAGGATGCGGACAGCCGGATCAAAAGTATCATGTTCGCCTCGCATAACCAGCGGCTGGCGTTTATTCCGAAAGAGGGCACGCGCGTTATTGCGCGCGGAAACGTGTCGGTGTACGAGCGGGACGGCCAGTATCAGTTCTATGCGACCCATATGCAGCCCGACGGGATCGGCAGCCTCTATCTCGCCTATGAACAGCTGAAAGGCAAGCTGCAGGCGGAGGGGCTGTTCGCGCCCGGACGAAAGCGGAGTCTGCCCCGGTTTCCGAAGGTCATCGGGGTCATCACTTCCCCGACCGGCGCGGCGATCCGCGACATCCTGATCACGTTGCAGCGCAGGTATCCGCAGGCCGCCGTCGTGCTGCACCCGGTGCTGGTGCAGGGCAAGGGCGCTGCGCCAGCGATCGTGAAGGCGATCCGTACGCTGAACGCCCTGGGGGAGGCCGACGTGCTGATCGTCGGCCGGGGCGGCGGCTCGCTCGAAGAGCTGTGGGCGTTTAACGAGGAGCAGGTCGCTCGGGCGATCTACGAATCGGCGATTCCTGTCATTTCGGCCGTCGGCCATGAAACCGACTTTACGATCGCCGATTTCGTCGCCGACCTGCGGGCCGCAACGCCCACCGCCGCCGCGGAGCTCGCCGTGCCGCACGCGGCCGAGCTGAAGGCGCAGCTGCGCCAGCGCGAGCAGGCGCTGCAGCAGAGCCTGCAGCACCGCTTGGCGCAGGCGCGCGAGCGGCTCCGCCGGCTCCAGGCGTCGCCGGCGCTGCGGCAGCCGCAGCGGTCGCTGCTCCAGCACGCGGAGCGGCTGGACATGCTTAAAGCGCGGCTGCAGCAGGGAATGGCGTCCCGCGCCGAGCTGACGGCCGCCAGGCACGACCGTCTGCACCAGCGTCTGTTGCGCTACCATCCGCAGGAGAGCCTGCTCTTTGCCAAGCGGCGCCGGAGCGAAGGGGAACGGCTGTTGCGCCAGGCAATGACCGCCATCCTGAAGGATAAAGCCCGGCAGCTGTCGTACGGCATCCGTCAGCTTGACGCCTTAAGCCCGCTGAAGGTGATGGGGAGGGGCTACAGCCTCGTCTATGACGAGCCCGGGACCAGGCTGATCAAATCGCTGAATGATGTCGAGCCCGGCGATATGATCAAAGTAAAGATGACTGACGGGGAGTTGGATTGCCAGGTTTGGGGAATGCGGAAAGGAGAGGAGAACGAACATGGCGAAAGAAACACAGGAACAGGAGAAGGAACAGGAGCTTAATTTCGAAGATGCGATGAACCGGTTGGAGGATATCGTGTCCCAGTTGGAACGGGGGGACGTACCGCTGGAACAGGCGATCGAATTGTTCCAGAGCGGTATGCGGCTTTCCCAGCTTTGCAGCCAAAAGCTGACGCAGGTCGAACGGAAAATCGAAATGATCGTGGACAATGACGGCGAAATCGGGAAAAAACCGTTTCAACCACAGATAGAGGAGAGCGATGCACTTGGCTAAGCCTTCAATAAACGATTACATCGGGGAGATTTCCGGGCTCGTGGGCACGAGGCTGGAATCCTTCCTGCCGGGAGCCTGGGAAGTGCCGGAGAGCCTCGCGAAATCGATGGAGTATTCGCTGATGGCCGGCGGCAAACGGCTGCGGCCCCTGCTGGTCATTGCCGCGGCGGAGTCGCTGGGGGCGAGCCGGGAGGCTGCGCTGCCCGTCGCCTGCGCCGTGGAAATGGTACATACGTATTCGCTGATCCATGATGATCTGCCGGCGATGGATGACGATGATTTCCGGCGCGGGAAACCGACCAATCATAAGGTGTTCGGGGAGGCGACGGCGGTATTGGCGGGCGACGGCTTGCTGACGCATGCTTTTTACAGTGTGGTTCAAGCGGCGCGGCAGCCCGGCGTAAAGGTGGAAGAGGTGCTCTCGATTGTGGAGGAGTTGGCCGTGTATGCCGGTCCATCCGGCATGGTAGGCGGCCAGGTGGCGGATATGGAAGGGGAGCAAGGTCTGACCGACCTGAAGCGGCTTCAATACATTCATGAGCGCAAAACCGGTGACTTAATCGTATTTTCCTTAAAAGCCGGCGGCAGGATCGCTTCCGCCACGGAAGAACAGCTGAAGGCACTGGAAATCTATGGGCGAGCTCTGGGGCTTGCTTTTCAGATTCAGGACGATATTTTGGATTTGGTCGGAGATGAAGCGAAACTGGGCAAAAAAACGCAGAGCGACGTTAAGCAGAAGAAGGTGACCTACCCCTATTTCCTAGGCTTGGAGGCATCCCGCGCCGAGGTGGACCGGCTGACCCGCTCGGCTAAGGAAGCGGTTACTTGCGGCGGCATTCCGAACCCCGAGCGTTTATTGGATATCGCCGATAATTTATTGAACAGGGACCATTGACCCCCGGTATGGTTTCTTCCTGGGGGATGGATGTGATATAATAAAGGCTATTATCTCAAAGTATGGGTAACAGGTTCAATTCGGAATGACGACTATGCTTTATTCTTCAAGAAATCCATTCAGGAAAGCGGGGAATCCAGGTGCTGCTTTCACAGATTAAGGGACCCGGCGATTTGAAGTCATGCTCCATCGAGGAATTGGCTCCGCTAGCGGCCGATATTCGCCAGTTCTTAATTGAAAAGCTGTCCGTTACGGGCGGACATTTGGCTCCCAATCTGGGGGTGGTCGAGCTGACTATCGCCCTGCATTACTGTTACAACAGCCCTCAGGATAAATTTATTTTCGACGTGGGGCATCAAGCCTATGTTCATAAAATTCTGACCGGACGCATGGATCGTTTCGATACGCTGCGGATGAAAGACGGGCTATGCGGTTTCGTCAAACGGTGCGAGAGCGAGCATGACGTCTGGGAGGCGGGACACAGCAGTACCTCGCTGTCCGCGGCGATGGGGATGGCTCTGGCCCGCGATCTTAAGGGAGAGAAACATAAAGTCATCGCCATCATCGGCGACGGGGCGCTGACCGGAGGCATGGCCTTTGAGGCTTTGAACCATATCGGGCATGAGAAGAAAGATCTCATGGTCATCCTGAACGATAACGAAATGTCGATCGCCCCCAACGTCGGCGCGATGCACAATTATTTGACGAAGCTTCGCTCCGACCGGAATTATTTGCGGGCCAAGGATGAAGTCGAACAGTTGCTGAAGAAAATTCCCGCGGTTGGCGGGAAACTCGCCAAGACGGCGGAGAAATTGAAGGATAGCCTGAAATACATGATGGTTTCCGGCGTGTTGTTCGAAGAGCTCGGGTTTAAATATCTGGGGCCCGTGGACGGCCACGATTTGCCGGGTCTGATCGATTCTTTCAAGCAAGCCAACAACGTCAGCGGGCCGGTTCTGGTGCACGTACTGACGACAAAGGGCAAGGGCTACACGCCGGCGGAGGAAGATTCGTTCAAGTGGCACGGCATTTCCACGCCTTACAAAATTGAATCGGGACAGCTGCTTAAGGCCGTCGGCAACCCGACTTACACCGACGTATTCGGAAGCACGTTGATCGAGCTGGCCGAGCGGGATGAGAGGATTGTCGCCGTCACACCGGCGATGCCCGGCGGGTCCGGTTTGGTGAAGTTCGGGGAGCGGTTCCCCGGCCGAATGATCGATGTCGGAATCGCAGAGCAGCATGCGGCGACCATGTGCGCGGCGCTGGCGATGGAAGGCATGAAGCCGGTATTTGCCGTATATTCGACATTTATGCAGCGGGCTTATGACCAAATCGTCCATGACATTTGCCGTCACAACGCCAATGTGATGTTCGCCATCGACCGCGCGGGTTTTGTGGGAGCCGACGGCGAAACGCATCAAGGCGTGTTTGACATCGCTTTTTTACGCCATATTCCCAATATGGTTCTGATGATGCCGAAAGACGAGAATGAACTCCGTCACATGATGAAGACCGCGCTGGAGTATAACGACGGGCCGATCGGTTTCCGCTATCCGCGCATCAATGTGCCCGGGGTTCCGCTGGACGAGGAGCTGGTCCCGCTTCCGATCGGGAGTTGGGAGATGCTCCGAGAAGGGGACGGCCCGGTCATTGTAGCGGTAGGCCCGATGGTGCAGGTGGCCGAGGAGGCCGCGGAGATGCTGAAGCGCGAAGGCGTTCAGGCCGCGGTCGTCAACGCCAGATTCCTGAAGCCGATGGATGAAGGAATGCTCATGGAACTAGCCGGGCGGGGCCAACACATGATTGTGCTGGAGGAAGCCTCCCGGGCGGGCAGCTTGGGCAGCGCGGTGCTGGAGTTTTATGCGGAGCGGGACTTGTCCGGTCTGGACATTTCAGTAATGGGCGTACCCGACCGGTTCATCGAACACGGCAGTATCAAGGAACAGCTCGAGGAAGTTGGTTTAACCGCGGAGGATGTAGTTCGGAAAGTTCATAAACTCCGTGCCGGCCAAAACCTCCGTTTAGCCAAAGAATAAATAAATCAGTACGGTGAAAGCTCGCTGGCGGAAATTCCGTCCGCGAGTTTCTCCTTTCACCGGGAACGTCAGGAGAATGGGAATGTCCGAATCCAAGGAAAGAATCGATGTCCTGCTGGTGGAGCAGGGTTTTTTTGAAAGCAGGGAAAAAGCGAAAGCCGCGATTATGGCGGGGCTTGTCTTGAGCGGGTCGGAACGGATCGACAAGGCGGGGATGAAAGTTCCGCGCAGCATCCCAATTACGGTCAAAGGGGCCGTCCATCCTTATGTGAGCCGAGGCGGCTTGAAGCTGGAAAAAGCGCTCAAGGAATTCGGCATCGACCTGAACGGAAGAATTATGCTTGATATCGGCTCCTCTACCGGAGGATTCACCGACTGTGCGCTTCAACACGGAGCCCGTTACGTTTACGCGATCGATGTGGGGTATAACCAGTTGGATTGGTCGCTCCGCAACGATGAGCGCGTAAACGTCAAAGAGCGGACGAATTTCCGCTATATGATTCCAGCCGATCTGGACGGGCCCATTCCGGATTTCGCCAGCATCGACGTGTCGTTCATATCGCTGAAAATTATTCTTCCGCCGCTCCTGCAGCTTCTCTCCCGTCCCGCCGATATCGCCGCGCTGATTAAACCGCAGTTTGAAGCCGGGCGGGAAAAAGTAGGGAAATCGGGCGTGGTTCGGGACCCGAAAGTGCATCAGGAGGTTCTGGAGACGGTGTTGAAAGATGCACTTGATCTTGGATTTTCCTTGCAGGGACTTACTTTTTCGCCGATTACCGGCGGGGAAGGGAATATTGAGTTCCTTGCGCATTTCGGGCTCGGAAGGGAAGGCGGCGGTCTTTCCACCGATTCCGGAAATATCAAGGAAATCGCCCGAAAGGTCATTGAAGAGGCAGGGCGTAAATTTCAGGCAAACCCGTCTTCGTGACGGGTTTTTCGCATGCTCGGGATTGCAAGCGGAACAAATGTTCCCTATAATAGAGATGATTAAATTTCGAACTCCGCCCGGGATTTTGGCAAAACACAACAGGAGCTCGGCCATCCGCGTCGAATACAACCACTGAGGTGATTGTGATGGGTGGGTTTTCAGACGCGATGCTGATGTTGCTGATTGCCGCCATCGGCCTGTATCTCGGGTACCGCGGATTTCGCTCCTGGGTTCGCAAACCTTATACCTTAAGATCCGGAATCGGTTTTCGAATGAACGAGGAGATTGTGGAACATCCCGCCGTGGATTTGCTGGAAGCTTCCGGATATGAAGTGGTCAGCGACAAACTGAAGGTGCCGCTTGCTTTCAAGGTGGACGGGAGCATCATGCACAGCAGACTTTTTATCGACTATATCGCGACCAAAGACGGGGAATTCTATCTGGTAAGAACCGCCAGGGAACGAATGGCCATAGAATGGACGGGCAGCGGAATGCGAAAGGAACTGCTTCCTTATTTGCTCCTGTATCCGGATTGCGCCGGCGTGCTTTATTTGGATGCGGATCAGGGGATGCTGAAAGAAATCACCCTTATCGCCGACGATGAAGAAGAAGGGTAATCAGACCGTAAAAGGGATTTGGAGGACGTTATGAAAGGTCAACGACACATTAAAATACGAGAAATTATTACGAACCGGGAGATCGAAACCCAGGACGAGCTTGTGGAATCGCTCAGGAGCTCCGGTTTTCAGGTGACGCAAGCGACCGTTTCGCGGGATATCAAGGAGCTTATGTTGATCAAGGTGCCGACGGATGACGGGAGGTACAAATACTCCATGCCGACGGCCCAGCGCTACAACCCTGTACAGAAACTGCAGCGCGCACTGGTCGACAGCTTCGTACATATCGACCACACCGGCAACCTGGTTGTGGTGAAATGCCTTCCCGGAACAGCCAACTCCGTAGCCGTGTTGCTCGACAACATGGAATGGTCGGACCTGCTCGGGACGATTTGCGGAGACGATACGATTCTGCTGATTTGCCGCAGCGAAGAGTACAGTTTGTTCATTATCGATCAAATTATGGGGTTTATTTCTTAATTCTATGATCTGCTCTCGAAGGGAGTTGCTGTCACGTTGTTAGTCCATTTGTCGATTCGAAATTTAGCGGTTGTGGAATCGGTGGATATTACGTTTCATCCCGGGTTTCATGTACTGACCGGGGAGACGGGCGCCGGTAAATCGATTATTATCGATGCTTTAGGACTGATTGCCGGAGGACGCGGTTCGGCCGATTTGATCCGTTACGGTTGTGAGAAAGCGGAGATGGAGGCCGCTTTTGACCTTCCTGAAGGTCATGGCGTCTGGTCATTGCTTTCCGGGTTCGGAATTAGCGCCGAGCCGGACGAGTCGCTGATCATCCGGCGGGAAATCAGTGCGCAAGGGAAGAGTACGGCCAGAATCAATGGACAGCTTGTGAATCTGACTATGCTTCGCGAGGTCGGGGAGAGCCTGATCAACCTGCACGGACAGCATGAACATCAAACCCTGCTGCGCCCCGAACGCCATCTGGAACTGCTCGATGCGTACGGATATGAGATGATCGGACCGGTAAAGGAAGATTACCAGGAGACCTACGCATCTTATGTGAAGGTGAACAAGGAATGGAATGAGCTGCGCAACACCAGCCAGCAAGCGCTGCAAATGTTGGATTTGTACAGATTCCAGCTGGAAGAGATTGCGGCGGCCGCTTTGAAGCCGGGCGAAGATGAATGGCTTACGGAAGAGAGGGTAAGACTATCCCATAGCGAGAAAATGATGGATGCCGTCTCCCAAGCTTACGAGTTGCTTTACGGTCAACAAGGACTCGAAGCGGTGGCCAAAGCGATTTCGCGTCTTACCGAGGTGGCCGGTTATGACAGCAAAGGGATTCCTCCACTGCTTGAACAGCTGCAAACGGCTTATTACCAACTTGAGGACGTGTCATTCGGTTTGCGTTCTTACCGGGAGAATATCGAGTTTAATCCCGTCCGGCTGGAAGAGGTGGAAGACCGGTTGAATCTCATTTCCTCCATGCGGCGGAAATACGGGGATAGCGTCGAAGGAATTCTGGAATATTACAATAAAATACGGCATGAGAGCGAAACGCTTGAAAATAAGGACGAACTGCTCGAGAAGCTGCAAGAGAAGCGGGAGCAGTTGCTTGCCGCTTTGTTGGAAAAGGCCTCGAAGCTGAGCGAAGCGCGACGAAAGAAAGCCGATGAGCTGGCGATTCAAATCGAGCAGGAGCTCAAGGATTTGCAAATGGGCCGAACTTCTTTCCAGGTGAAGCTGAGTCCGATGGAGGATTCGGCGAATGGGATCGATTGGAACGGAAAAAAGGTCCGACCGGGCAAGCAAGGTATCGACAGCGCCGAATTCTTAATTTCGCCGAATCCCGGGGAACCGCTGCGACCGCTTGGCAAGATTGCTTCAGGTGGGGAGTTGTCCCGGATTATGCTGGCGCTTAAGAGCATATTTGCCCGCCATGACGAGGTGCCGGTGCTGATATTTGACGAAGTCGATACCGGCGTCAGCGGCCGGGCGGCACAATCGATCGCCGAGAAGCTGTACCGCCTTTCGCTAACTTGCCAGGTTTTCTCCATCACGCATCTTCCGCAAGTGGCTTGTATGGCCGATCAGCAGTACTTGATTGAAAAGGTGGTCGAAGACGGCCGAACCATGACGCGGGTAGAAGAACTCACCGATAAACAACGGGTGATGGAACTGGCACGCATGCTCGGCGGTGTGGAAATCACGGACAAAACAAAGCATCATGCCAAGGAAATGCTGAATTTGGCCAAGGCGCAAAAACGGAAATAACTACGCGGTTCTGACGAAGTTCAATGGCTCCCACTAGCGGTCGGAATTGGCTCCTTATGCAATCCTGCCAAGGTCCGGGTTAATCATTGACAGTAATAAAAGACCTGACCCGGGGTATCTTATAGGTACGCAATTGGCGACCACCTTTTTCGTCAAGCGAAAGAAGCAAAGGGAGCGTGACAGCCATTGAACCCGAACCTCAGGAAAAGACTGCTCGGCCTTTTATTTGCCTTCTTCTTTTGTTTTTTTGGCACCTCCGCCGCCGAGGGGCATTTGCCTGAATTGCCGGATGAACTGCGTCTGTTCCAGGGACAAGGGCGGCAACTGCATCTGGCTTTGCCCGTACATGCAAGTGTAAGTGTGGACCGCCCGGACATTGTCAGGTTAAACGGTCAAACGACCCCATCCATGGAAGTTTCTTTAGGGAATCCCCTGGAACTGTCCCCCATGAGCAGCGGTGAAGCGAAGCTTCAAATGAAATTATTCGGTAAACTCCCTCTTAAAACCGTGAAGGTAAATGTGATTCCCGATTTAAAAGTCATACCTGGCGGTCAGACAATCGGCGTTAAGGTGAAGTCCGCCGGTATTCTCGTTGTGGGGCATCATCAGGTGAGCGACGGCACCAAGAAGGTTTCACCGGGTGAGGCCGCAGGCATTCAGGTGGGTGATTTGATTACGCATATGAATGGAACTGAACTAAAGGATGTCAAAGATGTTGCCGATCTGGCGGGACAGGCCGGTGACTCTGGCAAGCCGCTGAAAGTCAGTTATCAGCGAAATGGAAAAGCGCTGACGACGCAATTGCACCCGGCTTATGACGGTCAGGACAAGGCTTGGAGACTTGGCCTTTATATCCGTGACTCCGCGGCGGGCGTCGGTACTTTAACCTTCTATGCACCGAATCAAGGCGTGTATGGGGCGCTTGGCCATGTCATCACCGATATGAATACGCAAACCCCGATCGTTGTGGGAAGCGGACAAATTTTGCAATCGAGCGTTACTTCCATTTCCAAGAGTGAGAGTGGAGAACCGGGGGAGAAAAGAGCACATTTCATCAGGGAAGGCAAAACGCTGGGGAATATCGAACGGAACACGCATTTCGGCATTTTCGGCCGCATGGATCAAAATCCGGAATACAGCGTGTACCAAAAGCCGATTCCGGTCGCTTTTTCCGAAGAAATCCAGGAGGGGCCAGCGGAAATTTTAACCGTTGTCGAGGGGCAAAAGGTGGAGAGGTTCAAAGTGGAGATCGTGCACGTTTCCAAGCAAAGCGCTCCCGAGACCAAAGGCATCGTTCTGCGAATTACCGATCCGCGGCTGATTGAGAAGACCGGCGGTATTGTCCAGGGAATGAGCGGAAGCCCGATTATTCAAAACGGAAAATTGATCGGTGCGGTAACCCATGTATTCGTCAACGATCCGCGCTCCGGCTATGGTTGCTTTATCGAATGGATGCTGCAGGATGCCGGCATCTTGCAGGGACCTGCACAAAATCTTAAGGCGGGCTAATTCGCCTTAAGATTTTTTTTTACGCTTAGCGGCGTGTAAAGGATTGTCGAAAAATAATGGATAAGGCAATAAAATGTAAATAAATGAATAATTATATCTCAACTAAATAAAAAAATAAAGAAAAATAATTTTCGACAGAAGGAATTTACTTTTGTATGTCGAATCCTTATTCTGGAAGAGAAGAAAATAAAAATACTTAATTTTATTTACTTTAAGGAGGACAAAGGTCAGTGCAGAAAATTGAAGTGTTGTTGGCGGATGATAATCGAGAATTTACGAATTTGCTCGCGGAATACATTTCGGGGCAGGACGACATGGTCGTCTCGGGAATCGCTTATAACGGGGAAGAAGTGCTGGACATGGTCGACAACGCGTCGAAGGTGCCGGACGTACTGATTTTGGACATCATTATGCCGCACCTGGACGGGTTGGGTGTCCTTGAGCGTCTGCGCGACTTAAACTTGAACCCGCAGCCCAAAATCATCATGCTTACGGCTTTCGGCCAGGAGAACATCACCCAGCGGGCCGTCCAATTAGGGGCTTCGTACTATATCCTTAAGCCATTCGATATGGAGGTGCTGGCCAACCGGATTCGTCAATTGGTAGGTGTCCAAACCACATCGGGTGCGTCGGCGGCGACGTTTACCAAGTCCAATGTGGTTCCTTTGGGAAAAGGAAAAAATCTCGACGCAAATATTACTTCCATCATTCATGAAATCGGCGTACCTGCGCATATTAAGGGATATCAGTATTTGCGCGAAGCGATTACGATGGTGTATAACAATATCGAAATTTTGGGAGCCATCACCAAAACACTGTACCCGGCGATCGCGGAGAAATTCAAAACTACGCCATCCCGCGTGGAACGCGCGATTCGGCATGCGATCGAGGTTGCCTGGACTCGCGGCAATATCGACTCGATCAGCCATTTGTTCGGATACACGATCAATATCAGCAAATCCAAGCCGACCAACAGTGAATTCATCGCGATGGTGGCCGACAAACTGCGGATTGAGCATAAGGTGTCTTGAAGGGATGCGGGGACAGGCAGCAAGGATCAGGATTAAGTCCCGTCCCCCCTCCGGGAAAAAGGAAGCAACGGTGTCTCGATAAACTTTTGTATGTTTTACGCATTCATCTTGGCGCAAAATCGCATAAGCAGACGAGACCGCAGCCTCAGCGGTCTTTTTTCTGTTGAGGAGCGAAAAGAAATCTAGAGAGGTGTGGCCATCGTGTCCCTCTATGTTTCTCAAAGATGATACAATAGTGGAAGGCTTGAGTCAGGAGGATTAAGGGATGCAAAAATCAAATGAACAAAAAACGAATGAATTACTTCTTGAACGGTTTGTGGAACGCCCCGGATTGGAGCGGGAGGAGCGGGAACTGATACGCGAAGCGATGCAAGAGCTCGCCGATCTGCGGGCGGAAAACGAGCGCTTGCGGAAAACCATCCTTAGGCTAAGGTCGGCAAGCACGCCGAGAATGTCCAGCAAATTAAAGGATGCGCTGTATGAATAAGCTTAAGGGTAAAATAAAAGATCTTTCCTCTTCAGGTGAAGAAGAAAGATCTTTTGGCGTTTTTCGGTTATTTCTGCGATGTGGTTTGCGGGGCGGCTTGCCGTGCTTTTTTGCGCGGTCCGGCATAATTGCGTTTACGATCACGGAAATAGATCCAACCGCCCAAAAATCCGATGCCCAGTACAAACAGCAAAAGCCCCACCGTAAAGTTTAGCCAGTCAAAGGAAACTTGGGTAAGCGAGTCGTCTCCATGTTGAGACATATATATGAACAAGGCGTCTTTCATTTTCAGAAAGCCTGTCATGGCGGCAACGCCGGGGATGACTAAAATGACGATGGCAAGAAAACGGGATAGCATCAGTTTCATAAAGTTACGCTACTTCCTTTCACGTCGGGGTCATTTTCACTTATCATACAATCTTCCCGGCGTTCTGTCCATGCGGGAGCCGGTTTGTAATAGCGGAAAAACAAGGTACAATGATAAAAGAAAATCAATCAATGAAGAATGGTGGAGAGTAGAAATGACGATTACTTGCGATGTGGCGGTACTCGGGGGAGGAACCGGCGGATATATCGCCGCGATTACTGCGGCTCAGTTGGGGAAAGAGGTTGTGATCATCGAAAAGGACAAGCTTGGCGGAACTTGCCTGCACCGCGGATGCATTCCAAGCAAATCGCTGCTCCGGAGCGCCGAACTGTTCGCGCAAATGAAGGACAGCGTCAGTTACGGCATCGAAACGGCCGGGGTTTCCCTGGTGTTTCCGAAGGTTCAGGAACGGAAGCAAGGCATTGTCGATCAATTGCACAAAGGCGTGCAGTATTTGATGCGCAAACATAAAATCAAGGTGCTCGAGGGGAAGGGGCGAATTATCGGGCCTTCGATTTTTTCGCCAAAAAGCGGAGCCGTGGCGGTAGAACTGAGCGATGGCGAAATGGAGACGGTCGTCCCGACCAACCTGATCATCGCTACGGGATCGCGTCCCCGGACACTTCCGGGCTTGACGCCGGACGGTGTTCACGTCCTGAGCAGCGATGAAGCACTGACGCTCGAAAGTCTGCCGGATTCCATAATCATTATCGGCGGGGGCGTGATCGGGGTGGAATGGGCTTCCCTGCTGCATGATTTCGGCGTCAAGGTAACGGTTGCCGAAGCCGCGGAACAGCTGCTTCCGGCCGAAGACGTGGAAGTGGCCCGCGAGCTGCAGAAGCAGCTTCAGCGCCGGGGGATCGAAGTGCTGACCGGCGTTAAGGTGCTGACCGATACGTACCAGGTCAAAGAGAACCGCGTACATATTTCGGCTCAACGCGGTGAAACAATTATTGAATTGGAAGGCGATCAACTGCTGGTCTCGGTCGGCCGGCAGGCCAATGTGGAGAATATCGGGCTGGAGAATACCGATATCGGATTGCAGCAGGGCTTTATCAGCGTCAATGAGCATATGCAAACGACAGAGCCTCATATCTACGCGATCGGCGACTGTATCGGCGGTTTACAGTTGGCGCATGCCGCCAGCCACGAAGGCATTGTGGCGGTAAACCATTTGGCGGGCGAGCCTTCGCATGGCTATAGAACCGAGCAGGTTCCACGCTGTGTTTACTCCCGGCCGGAAGTGGCTTCCGTCGGCTGGACCGAGGCCGAAGCCAAGCGCCAGGGAAGGGACGTAAAAACGGCGAAGGTGCCTTTTACCGCGATCGGGAAAGCTTTGGTACAAGGTGAGCCGGAAGGATTTATAAAGATGGTCGCCGATGCCGAAACCGAGGATTTGCTCGGGGTACAAATCATCGGGGCCCATGCGACGGAATTGATCGCACAGGCCGCGTTGGCCCAACTGCTTGACGCAACGCCGTGGGAAATCGGCCAAGCCGTTTACGCCCATCCGTCACTCTCCGAAATTATCGGGGAAGCGGCTCTGGCTATTGAAGGGCGCTCTCTTTCCCTTTAAGTGACAACTATTATTTTCTTTTTCCGGCAAAAGGGATTATAATAGGGTTATCCCAAGTCTTAGTACCAGGTTTTAAGATGAGATAAATAAAGACGCGGGTCTAATTAAAGGAGGTAACTCCCATGAATGCGAAAAGCTCTTTACAAACACAACCCCAACATGAGCAGCTCGGATTGTCGGATGCCAAAGTGGTGGACATGTACAGATATATGCTGCTTGCTCGGAAATTCGATGAACGGAATTTACTGCTGCAGCGGGCGGGCAAAATTAATTTTCACGTCTCCGGAATCGGACAGGAAACCGCACAGGTCGCGGCCGCGTTTGCTCTGAATCGCGAGCGGGATTATTTTTTGCCCTATTATCGCGATTACGGGTTCGTGCTGTCCGTCGGCATGACGTTGAAAGAACTGATGCTCTCCGCGTTTGCCAAAGCGGAAGACCCGAACAGCGGCGGCCGTCAAATGCCGGGGCATTTCGGCAGCAAACGGCTGAGGATCGTGACCGGCTCCAGCCCGGTAACGACGCAGGTGCCGCATGCGGTCGGCATCGCACTGGCGGCCAAGATGAAGAAGCAGGATATCGTGTCTTTTGTGACGTTTGGCGAAGGGTCCAGCAACCAGGGCGATTTTCACGAAGGATTGAACTTTGCCGGGGTACAGAAACTGCCGGTCATTTTTATGTGCGAAAACAACCAATACGCCATTTCCGTACCGGTCAAGAAACAGCTCGGGGGCAAAGTGTCCGATCGGGCGCTCGGCTACGGCTTCCCCGGAATCCGCGTCGATGGCAATGACGCCTTGGAAGTGTATCGGGTCGTCAAAGAAGCGCGGGAACGTGCCGTTCGCGGCGAGGGTCCAACCTTGATCGAAGCGATGATGTACCGGTTATCGCCCCATTCGACCTCCGATAATGATCTGGCTTACCGGACTAAGACGGAAGTGGAGGAGAACTGGAAGAAGGACGGGATTCCGAAGATGAAGTCCTATCTCATCCAGCACGGCTTGTGGAGCGAGGAACAGGATGAGGCGCTGCAACGGGAAATTTCGCAACAGCTCAAGGATGCCATCGAAGCGGCCGAGCTCGCGCCGTTCCCGAAGCCGGAAGATACGCTTCTGCACGTGTACGCCAGTGAAGGGGAGGAATAAGCGATGCCGGTTATGGAATATATCGATGCGATTCGTCTCGCCATGAAGGAAGAAATGGAACGTGACGAGAACGTATTTGTGCTTGGCGAAGATGTCGGCGTCAAGGGCGGCGTGTTCACGACGACCAAAGGGCTTCAGGAGCAATTCGGGGAACTCCGCGTGCTGGATACGCCGCTGGCGGAGTCCGCGATCGCGGGTGTGGCGATCGGGGCGGCCATGTACGGCATGAAGCCGATCGCGGAGATGCAGTACTCCGACTTCATGCTCCCTGCCACGAACCAGATCATCAGCGAGGCGGCCAAAATCCGCTATCGTTCCAACAACGATTGGAACTGTCCGGTGGTTGTTCGGGCTCCGATCGGCGGTGGGATCTTTGGCGGCTTGTACCATTCCCAATGTACGGAATCGATTTTCTTCGGAACTCCGGGACTGAAAATCGTTGCACCGTATTCGGCTTATGACGCCAAGGGGCTACTCAAAGCCGCCGTCCGGGACCCGGACCCGGTAATGTTCTTCGAAAACAAAAAATGCTACAAGCTGATTAAAGAGGATGTGCCGGAGGACGACTACATCGTTCCCATCGGCAAGGCTAACGTGCTCCGCGAAGGTACCGACATCACCGTGATCGGATACAGTCTACCGCTTCATTTTGCGATGCAGGCGGCGGCCGAGCTTGAGGCGGAACAGGGAATCAGCGCGCACATCTTGGATCTGCGCACCCTTCAGCCGCTGGACCGCGAAGCGATCGTGGAAGCGGCGCGGAAGACGGGGAAGGTACTGATCGTGCATGAAGACAACAAGACCGGAGGCGTGGGCGCCGAGGTAACGGCGATCATCGCGGAGGAATGCCTGTTCGAACTGGATGCGCCGATTCAGAGACTGTGCGGGCCCGATGTGCCAGCGATGCCGATTAGCCCGCCGATGGAGAAGTTTTTTATGCTGAGCAAGGATAAAGTTAAAGAAGCGATGCTGCAATTGGCGCTTTTTTAAAGCATGGGAGTGAATGCGGATATGTCAAGCAACAAACAACTAACCGATGTCGTTATGCCTCAACTCGCGGAATCGCTCGTCTCGGCCACGATCGGCAAGTGGCTGAAGAAGCCGGGTGACCGGGTTGAGCAGTATGAACCGATTTGCGAGGTGATTACGGACAAGGTGAATGCGGAGATTCCGTCGACCCTGGACGGGATCATGGGCGAGCTTCTGGCGGAGGAAGGTCAGGAAATCTCGGTCGGTACCGTGATCTGCCGGATCGAGACGGAAATTGCGGCTGTGGCCCCGGCGGCTCCAGGCGTAGCGCGGACCGAAGCTCCCGATCCTGCCGTCCCGGCGGTCGAAGCCGGGGAAGGCTCGCAGCGTCACCGCTACTCGCCGGCGGTCCAAACCTTGGCCGCGGAGCACGGCGTCGACCTCCGGTCCGTGCCCGGCACCGGGCTGGGCGGCCGGATTACGCGCAAGGATGTGCTCGCCTATATTGCGGGCGGCGGCGGAGGAACATCCGTCCCGGCGCCGACTCAGGCACCGGTACAGCCTGCCGCCGGCAGTCAGGCTTCACATCCGGCGCCGCAGCCGGCCGCAGCCCCGCCGGCGATTTCTGTCGACGCGGACTTGAGCCGGGCGGCTTCCGAACCGGTCCGCCATTCCGGCCTGCATTTGACCGAAACACCGCGCATCCCGACAATCGAAGTTGAGGGCGAAGACCGTTCCGAGTATTTTATCGACGTCACGCCGATTCGCAATACGATTGCAACCCGGATGCGCCAGAGCGTGTCGGAGATTCCGCACGGCTGGATGATGATTGAGGTGGACGTGACGAACCTCGTCCAGCTCCGCAACAAAATCAAAGACGAGTTCAAGCGCAAAGAAGGGGTCAACCTGACCTATTTGGCCTTCCTGCTTAAAGCGGTCGTGAGCGCGATCAAGGATTATCCGATCATGAACTCGGTTTGGGCCGTAGATAAAATTATCGTCAAACGCGACATTAACATTTCCCTGGCCGTGGGGACGGAGGATTCGGTCCTGACTCCGGTCATCAAGAAGGCCGATCAGAAAAATATCGCCGGACTGGCCCGGGAGATCGAAGAGCTGGCGACCAAAGTTCGCGCTGGCAAACTGAAGCTCGATGATATGCAGGGCGGCACCTTTACGGTCAACAATACGGGCTCTTTCGGCTCGATCTTGACGCAGCCGATCATCAACTATCCGCAGGCGGCGATTTTGACCTTCGAATCCATCGTGAAGAAGCCGGTTGTCATCAACGACATGATTGCCGTCCGGTCGATGGCCAATCTGTGCCTGTCTCTCGATCACCGCATTCTGGACGGTGTAATTTGCGGGAGGTTTATGCAGCGCGTAAAAGACAACATGGAAAGTTATTCGCTTGACACGCAAGTCTATTGATCTGGAGGCAGCGGCAATGACGAAATCCTTGCATATTTCTTACATCCGCGAGATGGAGTACGGAGAGGCTTGGGAAAAGCAGAAGCAGCTCGTTCGGGCCATTGATGAACAGCAGCAGGGGGAACACCTGCTGCTTCTTCAGCATCCGCCGACCTATACGATCGGCTCGCAGCGGCATCCCGAGCACCTTCTGCTCGGACCCGAGCAGCTGCGTGAACAAGGCATCGCCCTGTTTGAAATCGACCGCGGCGGGGATATTACATACCATGGCCCCGGTCAGTTGGTAGGCTATCCTCTTTTGTATCTTGAAGCGGGAAAAGGGCTGGATTTACACGGGTATTTGCGTAATCTGGAACAGGTGATAATCAATTATCTCGAGAGCTTCGGTATCGAAGGTTCCCGGAAACCGGCATATACCGGGGTTTGGGTAGGGGACGAAAAAATTTGCGCCATCGGCGTAAAATTCAATAAATGCCGCCAGCGCAAAGGTTTTGTCACGAGCCACGGGTTTGCGCTTAACGTCAAAGCCGGGATTGGCCGGGAGGGATTTCGGGGTATTATTCCTTGCGGCATTCAGGAGTATGGCGTGACTTCCTTGGAGGACGTTACCGGGGGCAGGTTCGATGTGGAGGAAACGGCACGTGGGATCGTGCCGTATTTTACCGAGTTGTTCGGATATACGGGAGACCTATGGGGCAAGAAAGTCAGCGAATGAAGAACGGCTCCAACAAGACGATCAGTGTAGAGGCGAGCATGGAGAACAGCATCACGTAAACAACGATTTTGAACCATTTATTTTTCATAGCGCAAATAATCTCCTTCATGCACATAAATTTGAAGCATTCCTAATTATAATATCGTAAATAAGAAAGCGAGGAAAGTCCAGTGATCAATCGAGAAAGGCTTATCCGGCAATTTCTGGAGCTTGTTCAAATCGACAGCGAAACGAAACATGAACGCGAGATTGCCGATTTCCTGACGACCAAATTTACGGAGCTTGGGCTTACGGTCGTCGAGGATGATTCGGCGGTCCGTACCGGTCATGCGGCGGGGAATCTGGTCGCCACTCTGAGTCCGAGCGATGCGTCGAAGTCAGAGGTTCGGCCGTTTCTGTTTACCTGCCATATGGATACGGTGGTGCCGGGGAAAGGGATTAAACCGGTTATCGGCGATGACGGCTATATCCGCAGCGACGGCACGACGATTCTCGGCTCGGATGACAAAGCCGGCGTTGCCGCATTGTTGGAAGTCATCCAGGTGTTGCGGGAGAACGGCCTGCCGCATGGTCAGATCCAGTTTGTGATCACGGCCGGCGAGGAATCGGCATTGGCCGGTTCCCGAGCGATGCAGCCGGGCCTTTTGGACGCAAAATACGGCTTCGCCATCGACTCGAACGGGGAGGTCGGTTCCATCTGCATCGGCGCGCCCACCCGGGCGGAAATCGAGATTGAAATCTTCGGCAAATCGGCGCATGCCGGCGTGAACCCGGAAGACGGCATCAGCGCGATTCAAGTCGCGGGCAAAACGATCGCGCGAATGAAGCTGGGGCGTATTGACGAGACGACAACCGCGAATGTCGGTAAGTTCGTGGGCGGCGGAGAGACGAACATCGTGCCGGATCATGTAGTTCTGTATGCAGAAGCGCGAAGTACTTCACTAGAGAAGATCAACCGGCAGATTGAAAATATGGAGGAAGCGGTGAAAGCGGTCTGCGGCGAGTACGGAACCCGTTATGAATTTCGCAGCGGTTTGGCTTATCCGGCGTTCCATTTTGCGGAAGAAGACGAAGTGGTGGTACTGGCGAAGCAAGCCGCTCAACGGCTGGGGATGTCCGGCAGCACGTTTATTTCCGGCGGGGGCAGCGATGCCAACGTATTTAACGGCTTGGGCATTCCCACCGTCAATTTGGCTGTCGGCTATGAGCATATCCATACCACAGAAGAGCGGATCAAGAGCGAGGATCTCGTAAAAGTGGCGGAGTATGCTCTGGAGATCGTCAACCAGTCCCTCACCCAAAAGTAAATACTGTAACAGCCGCCCGGAAAAGCGTCATTTCGAACCCGGCGGCTGTTTCTTTTTCAATGGGGCCGGGTACCGTCGGCTTGACGGGGGAAATTTCGCCGTTGCGCGTAAGTCCAATCCGTGTGCCACGGCACGGAGGAGATCATCCGCAGGGCTTGATAAAGCTCGTTCAGATGCTTCTCGATTTTGGCCCGTTCCGCCTCATCCGGACGATACAGCGCAACGCGTCCGGTCAGGCGTGATACGGCGGCGTGCAGAAAACAGGAGCAGGCGGCAAACCGCGCTTCAGCCATGTCGGGGGTTGAGGCGGCCAACCGTTCAAAAATGGCGGCGGCCTCATCATAAAGACCCTCGTCATAACGCATTTCCCCATAAATATAGGCGATTTCACGGTATGGAGGCGGACCTTCCTGAAGCAAGGGCATTTCGAGCTGGGCGAGCCATTCCCTCGCCCGATCCACATACCCTTCCGCATAAAGGGTCCGGATCAAAGCGCAGGCAAGATAAGGATCGTCAATATGGCCGGCGGCCAGCTTCGTCGCGATCGTAATTTGTCCCGACTCGACGGCACACTGAATCAATGCAGTGTTCTCCTCCAGGCTTCGGGGGTTCCCTGATATGCGCTCCCCCTTCCAATCCAGGATCAGCCGGGCGAGCAGGTCAAGGCGGTCGAGTTCCACTTTAAAGTGTTTGCTTTCCGAACATTGGGAGATCCTTTGTTTTCGGGCGCATATTTCATCCCGGGCCAGCTTCGGTTCCCCACAGTGAAAAAGGCAGCGGAGATACAACAGAAACGTTTCTTCCGTCGGGTTCAGCAGACCGCCATAGCAATCCCGGGCCTGGCGGTAGGCGCCGAGCCGGACAAGGGTCCGGAACAGCACCGCTTTTGCCGCATCCGTTGGGATGCCCATGTGCTCCAAGGTCTGAGCCAGTTCCCCGGCGATTTTCGGATCGGAAGCTCCGCTCCGACCCATAGCGGTTCCTTGTTCCAGCAAACGGGTTTCCGCGTCAGGGACAAGGGCGTTCCTCCCCGGCTCTTCCGAGGAAAGAAAGGCTCCTTGATTTTTGCTCAATTCTTTCATGTACTCCCTCCTATTTGCATCCGTAGCGGTGCAGGAGGTCAGCGACCGTTGCAGATGCTCCGGCTTCTTTTTTCCATTGGGACAGAAGAATCCGGATTTGCCAGGCTTTGCCCTGAAAGCACATCATGTTTACGGAAAAATAGCTTTTCATCGCCATGCTCCTTTATTTCGGGTTTGGTATAATAACACCATATGTTCGCAAGGGACAAGTTATGACAGGGGGAGTTTTAAAGTGACAAATTCGAATCCAAAATTGATCGAGAAAACGATCTCCACAAAGCCGCTATTTAGCGGACAAGTGATCTCTTTGCAAATCGACACCGTGGAGCTGCCGGACGGCTCGACGGGTACGCGGGAAATCATCCGCCATCCGGGGGCCGTCGCCGTTTTGGCGGTGAAGGACGGACGTCTTCTGCTGGTTGATCAATTTCGCCAGCCATTGGGACGCTGTGAACTGGAAATTCCCGCGGGGAAACTGGAGAAGGGGGAGGACCCGATGGAGGCCGCCCGCCGGGAGCTTCGGGAAGAAACGGGCTATCAATGCGCCCAAATGACGCTTCTCCACTCCTTTTACACCTCACCGGGCTTCGCCGATGAAATCATCCACCTTTATTTGGCCGAGGAATTAACCGCAGGGGATATGGCCCCGGATGAAGATGAATTTCTGGAAGTGATCGAGGCGACATATGAGGAAGTGCAGCGTTATATCGGTGAGGGCCGGATCTCGGATGCCAAGACGATTCTGGCGGCTTACATCTGGCAGCTTCAATTGATCCGGGCCCGGGAGACGGGAAAATGACACAGGCGTCCAACGGTGGATTGTCTTCTTTTTTCGCGGACCTGCACATTCACATCGGAAGAACCGGAAAAGGAGCGCCCGTAAAAATCAGCGGAAGCCGGGACCTCACCTTCGCCAACATCGCCAAAGAGGCGGCCGAGCGAAAAGGCATCCAGCTTGTCGGCATTATCGATTGCCATTCCCCCGGGGTTCAGGAGGATATTGCCGCGAGCCTGGGGCATGGGGAAATGCGGGAATTGCCGGACGGAGGTATCGCCTACAAAGGAACGACCATTTTGCTCGGCAGCGAGCTGGAAATCCGGGAACCGGGCATGGGGCCCGCGCATTTGCTGGTGTTCTTCCCGGACTTACAAACGATCCGGTCTTTTACGGGCTGGTTGGAAAAGAGAATGAAAAACGTCACTCTCAGCTCCCAGCGCGTTTATGCCCCCGCGCGAGCTTTGCAAGAGGAAGTGTACGCCCGTGGGGGCATGGTGATACCGGCGCATATTTTCACGCCGCACCGGAGCATTTACGGCAGCTGTGCCCCGCGTATGGCTGATGTGCTTGATCCGGAGCTGATCAGCGCGGTGGAGCTGGGACTTTCTGCCGACAGCGAGATGGCCGGCTGGATCAGCGAGCTCGATCGGTATACGATCCTGACCAATTCCGACGCGCATTCCCTGGGGAAAATCGGACGGGAATACAATGAGCTGATTTTGCGCGAGCCGAGTTACCGGGAGTTCGAAAAGGCCTTGCAAAGAACCGGGGGAAGAAAGGTTGCGGGCAACTACGGTTTGAACCCGCGGCTGGGCAAATATCACCGGACGTACTGCTCGGGCTGCAATTTTATCGTTGAGGAAACCGAGGCAACGGTGGAACGCTGCCCCTACTGCGGCAGTCCCAAGCTGGTCCGCGGCGTGCTTGACCGGATCCTGTCGATCGCCGACCGCACGGAGCCCCGGGTGCCGGCGCATCGCCCGGACTATCACTATCAGATCCCGCTGGAATTTATCCCGGGACTTGGTCCGGCCAAGTATGAGCTTCTGCTTGACACCTTCGGGACGGAGATGAACATTTTGCACCGGGTGCCCGAACAGGAGCTGGCGGGCGCGGTGGGAACTGAGCTTGCCGGCAAAATCGCCGCGGCCCGGAGCGGGACTCTCCTGCTGGAATCGGGAGGCGGGGGCAAATACGGCAGAGTGTCCAAGCCGTGAGGTTCCCTCCTTCCGGCCGGAAGAATGGCATATGCGACACGGCTTGTTCATACCTTAAAGTGAGCGGAAAGACGGGAGAGATGTTCTTTTGCGCCGGACTAAGATGAATCAAGCTTGGAGGGCCGCCTATGCTGGAGCCGTTTCGTCATACCTTGAAGGACCAGACCCCGTTGTACGTATTTGTCTCCGTACTCTTTCTGATGGGGGTCGTATTCGGCGCGTTGATGGTCAATGCGCTCACTTTGGAACAGCAGCAGGATCTGTCCCGTTATTTGGGGGATTTCTTCATCTCCGTGAATGAAGGAGGGGAGAGCTTTCAGCCGATGTCTTACTGGGAGGTTGCGGCGCTGCACCTCAAGTGGCTCGGTTTGATTTGGCTGCTCGGCCTGTCCGTTATCGGACTGCCCGGCATCCTGATTCTGGATTTTCTCAAAGGCGTACTGATCGGCTTTACCGTCGGCTGTCTCGTCGGGCAATTTACCTGGAAAGGGCTGTTGTTTGCGCTGGTTTCCGTGGCTCCGCACAACTTGATCGTCATTCCGGCGCTCCTGATCGCCAGCGTGGCGGCTGTCAGCTTCTCGCTGGGGATTATCCGCAGCCGGGTGCTGTTGAACCGCAAAGGAGCCGCGGCCCGGCCGTTTTTGTCTTATACCGGATTGACGCTGGCTATGGCCGCTGTTTTGTTGGCGGTGTCCTCCTTCGAAACTTTTGTTACTCCTGTTATGATGTCGTGGGTCACGCCTTTGATCGCCCAGACTGGCTTGTAGGGGGATGTTTTTTTCATTCCTTCAGCATATCGAAGCCTGCCGCCACCATATACTTTGCTAACAGTCAATTTTAGGGATTGTCTTATTCAGTAAAGTGAATGGAGGGATATTGTTGTCGGATCCTTTTGTTGTGCGATCCTTGGACGAGGTGCGTTTTTGGTCACGCATTATGAAAGAACATTCCTTTTTTCTTCGATTAGGGTTCAGGTGTGAAGACACGCAGTTAATTAACGAAGCTAATCAATTTTATGCGATCTTTGAGGATATCGAAAGAAGAGCCCATTCTTTTCAAGCGGATACGGATCCCCAAACTATTAGACAGTTTAATTCGGAAGTTCACAACGCCGCAACACATATTTGGGCGTTTAAGAGGAAGGTACTTGGGCTGATACTACGCTGTAAACTCCCTGGTGGAACAAATTTTCCTCTGCTTGTAGACCATGTCAGCCGGGAAGCGAGGTATTTCAGTAACCGGTTGGAGGAGCTCAATAATGGGAGACTTGAACCATTGCCTGATGCGATCATCGATGAAAATGTCTTTTTCCTGAAAATCATGGCTGATCACGCAAAGTTTATAGGGCATCTGCTTGATCCTTCTGAACGAAAACTGGTGGAACAAGCAAGGGAGTTCAGTCATGAATTCGATATGCTGTTGTATCAGGCCATTGATTTAAGTTCCATGCGCCCAGAGTCGCAAACGCATCCGCTTTTAAGTCAATTTGTTGATGAAAACCGCGTTTCAGTCAAATCATTGCGCGATTTTAAGAAAACAGCGCGTGACTTAATTGAAGAATGTCGAATCAAAAGTATCATTCACCCGTTATTGGCAGATCACGTCTTTCGGGAAGCCGAACGATTCTTATTCATTCTTGACATGTTTGATCGGTCGCTGTCCGGCTTGAAGGTAAACAAGAAAGAAATCTTATTTTGAACACAGGAAAACGTATATCGCTAATGGGTCAGCATATGATGCAACTGGGCAGGCAGCTGTAGTTAATGTTTGACTTTGTTGATTGTGACCCCCTATAATGGTAGAAGTGATTCAAGTGCGACTTGCGGCAGATCCTGGGGGGGAGAACATGGAAGCAAAGATTGAAAAAATTAAACAACAGCTGCAATCCCACGGGTATAAGTTGACACCCCAACGAGAAGCCACAGTTCGAGTCCTGCTGGAAAACGAAGATGACCACCTTAGCGCGGAAGATGTGTTCATGCTGGTGAAGGATAAAGCCCCGGAAATCGGTCTGGCGACCGTATACCGGACATTGGAGCTGCTAAGCGAGCTTCATGTTGTGGAGAAAATTAACTTTGGGGACGGCGTTGCCCGTTACGACTTGCGGACGGATACGACCAAACATCATCACCATCATTTAATCTGCGTGCAGTGCGGCGCCATGGACGAAATACGCGAAGATTGGCTGGGGCCGCTGGAAGAGCGGCTGGAGAAGGAATTCAACTTTACGGTTCTGGATCATCGGCTGGATTTTCAAGGCATCTGTTACCGCTGCAAGGATAAGAACGGTGAGCCGGGAAACGGCAATAAGAAATCATAATAAACAAAGCTCCGAACGGTTCTCGCCGTCAGGGGCTTTTTTTGTCTGTCCGGGAGAGACTTCGGCTCATAATCGTCCATACTTTTTTATATACTGTACAAAAGCCTTTCGTTGTTACAAGTGCAAGCGTGATCGGAAGGGCTGCAAGTTATGGAAAGGAGAGGCCGTTATGGTGATTTCACTAAGGAAATGGCTTACATCCGTAAAGTATGCTTTAATATTTATGGCACTTGTTTACATTTTGTATCAAGCCATCGGTCTGCTGGAGAGCTTCGTATTTCCGCCGGACAAATACCGTGTTCCCGAGGGCTCGGCGATCAAAGTGTTTCAGTCCGAGTCTCCGGAAGCCACGGGCGTGGAACGTATGGCGGATCGTTTGAAACTGTTTTTCTGGATTGGCGAATAAAGCGTATATTCAGGCAGGGAAATGGTATGGGCATGTTGAATTGATGTATATTAGGAATGTTCATAAAAAGACAATATTCGACAGAGTCAAAGGGAGGCGCTGAAACGATGGAGCAATATGCAGCCTCTTTTATTTCGTATTTGGCAAGGCAAAAAGCTTTGAGCGACTCCACGCTGGACAGCTACCGGAGGGATGTAACGCAATTCCTGGCGTATTTGCGGGGCCGGGGAACCGAGGGGCTCAATGAGGTGTCGAAGGCGGGAATCATGCTGTATTTCGCGGCGCTGCGGGATCGGGGGAAAGCTCCGGCAACCGTTATGCGGGTATCCGTGTCCTTGCGTGCTTTTTTTCAGTATCTGGTCCAGGAAGGGGTCATTGGCCGAGATCCTTTTACCACAGTAAAACTGCCCAGGCTCGACAGAAATCCGCCCGCGGTGCTGACCGTGGAGGAGACAGAAAAGCTGTTGGACATGCCCCGGACCGCTACCCCGTTAGGCCTCCGGGATCGGGCCATGCTGGAACTGCTGTACGCGACGGGGGTTCGGGTCAGCGAGCTGATTTCGCTCAAGGTAGGAGATATCGATACGCGCGTCCGTTTTCTCCGCTGTTCCGGGGAAGCGGGAAAGGAGCGGGTGCTTCCCTTTGGACGGATCACTGCCGATTGGTTGGATCGGTATTTGCAGCAGGTACGCCCCGTTTGGGAACCGAATGGGCCCGAATCCCCCTTATTCCCCAATCGGACCGGGGGCAAAATGAGTCGGCAGGGCTTCTGGAAGGTGATAAAGAAGTATAGCCGCGAAGCCGGCATTGCCAAAGAGATCACTCCCCATACGTTGCGTCATTCCTTTGCGCTCCATTTGCTTCAGGGGGGAGCGGATATAAAATCCGTTCAAGAGATGCTCGGGCATGCCGATATGGCGACACTTCAGATTTACTTGAGCCAGGCGAGGCCCAATCTGAAGTCGGTCTATGATCATTTTCATCCCAGAGCCCGGGTCAGGGAAGCCGTTCAAGACCCTGATGCGTAGCTGCGGCAAAGTCGGGAATGGATTTGGCCGCTACAGGGATAACTAACAGCAAAGATTGAAGGAGTGACGAAGATGGAACATAAAAACCGTTTCGATAAAATCACCGTAATCGTCCTGGACAGCGTAGGAATCGGGGAAGCCCCGGACGCCGTCAAATTTGGCGATAAGGGCTCGCACACGCTCGGACATATTCTGGAGCGGGTGCCCGGCACGAAGCTGCCGAATCTGCAAAAATTGGGGCTAGGCAATATTGCGGAATTGCCCCACTTGAATCCGGTCGATGCTCCGGCGGCTTATTTCGGCAAAATGGCTGAAGTTTCTTCGGGCAAAGACACGATGACCGGACACTGGGAATTGATGGGGCTTAAAATCGACACCCCTTTTCAAACCTATCCCAACGGTTTTCCGCGGGATTTGATCGCGAGATTCGAGCAGGAGACCGGCCGGAAGATCATCGGGAACAAACCGGCTTCGGGCACGGAGATATTGGACGAGCTTGGCGAGGAGCACATGAAAACGGGGGCCTGGATCGTCTACACTTCCGCGGACAGCGTATTTCAGATCGCCGCCCACGAAGAGATCATCCCGCTGGATGAACTGTATCGCGCCTGCGAAGTGGCGCGGCGTCTGACCCTTGAACCGGAGCACTCGGTCGGCCGGGTCATCGCCAGACCCTTTGTCGGGCAGCCGGGCGCTTTCAAGCGGACGAGCAACCGGCACGATTATGCCGTTACCCCGCCGGCGCCGACCGTATTGAACGCGTTGAAGCATGCCGGCAAGGAGGTGATTTCGGTCGGGAAGATCAACGATATTTTTTCCGGGGAAGGCATTACCGAATCCTATCCGACCAAAAGCAACCGCCACGGCATCGACGAAACGCAGCGCTTGATGGAACGTCCGTTTAACGGTTTGCTGTTTACGAATCTGGTCGATTTCGACTCGCTTTACGGGCACCGCCGCGATCCGGAAGGCTATGCCCGCGCGCTGGAGGAATTCGACGCCTCGTTGCCCGATCTGATGGAGCGGGTGGGCGAGAAGGATCTGCTGATCATCACCGCGGATCACGGGAACGACCCGACGCATCCGGGTACGGATCATACGCGGGAATACGTGCCGATCCTGGTGTATGGCAAAGGACTGACCACACCGGGGGACCTGGGCGTGCGGTCGACCTATTCCGATCTGGCGGCGACCATCGCCGACAATTTCGGCGTTTACGGCACCGAACATGGCAAAAGCTTTTTGCGCTTACTGAAATAAGAACGGGAGAGATGAACAATGGCGACAGTACTTACGATTGGCATGATCCGCGAGGCGGCGGACTACATCCGTTCCAAAACGGAAACTTCACCGAAGGTCGGCTTGATTCTCGGTTCGGGACTGGGCGTCCTGGCGGACCATATCGAAGGGGCGGTTAGCATTCCGTATTCGGATATCCCTTATTTTCCCCAATCGACGGTTGAAGGGCATGCCGGGGAATTGATGATCGGTACCTTGAACGGCGCGCCGGTTGTACTTATGAAAGGCCGCTTCCATATGTATGAAGGTTACGGCCCTGAATTGACCGCGTTCCCGGTCCGGGTCATGAAGGAGCTTGGCGTGGAAAAGCTGCTCGTTACCAATGCGGCGGGCGGAATCAATACTTCCTACCAGCCTGGCGATTTGATGCTGATTTCCGACCATATTAATTTGACCGGAACGAGTCCTCTGATCGGGCAGAACGACAATGAACTGGGTCCCCGGTTTCCCGACATGTCGCAGGCTTACAGCCGGAGGCTGCGTGATTTGGCCCGCAAGACCGCAGAGAAAGCGGGGGTTCCGCTTCAGGAAGGCGTCTATGTGGGGCTGCTGGGCCCGTCTTACGAAACGCCGGCGGAAATCCGGATGCTGCGGACCCTGGGAGGAGATGCCGTCGGCATGTCCACCGTATCCGAAGTGATCGTGGCCAGACATGCCGGACTGGAAGTGCTGGGCATTTCGTGCATCAGCAATATGGCGTCCGGCATTTTGGATCAGCCGCTGTCGCATGATGAAGTTATGGAAACGACGGATCGGGTGCGCGAGAAATTTTTGAGTCTGGTGCTTACGATTATTCCGGAAATGTAGCGGGGGGAGGTGTGAGCCGTTGAGAGCGGTTGACCTGATTCGGAAAAAAAGAGACGGCCTGGAGCTGAGCCATGAGGAAATCGGCTTTTTGGTCAAGGGCTACAGCGAAGGGGACATCCCGGACTATCAGATGGCGGCCTGGGCAATGGCCGTGTATTACCAAGGTATGAGCGCGCGCGAGACCGCGGATTTGACGATGCACATGGCATCCTCGGGCGATATGATCGATCTAAGCTCGATCCGCGGCGTGAAAGTGGACAAGCACTCCACCGGTGGGGTGGGAGACAAGACGACGATCGTTATCGGCCCGCTTGTCGCGGCCGCCGGCGTACCCGTAGCAAAAATGTCGGGAAGGGGCCTCGGCCACACCGGCGGGACGATCGACAAACTGGAGGCGATCCGGGGCTTCTCCGTGGAGCTGGGGCAGGAACAGTTCTTCCGCCAGGTAAACGAAATCGGCTTGGCCGTGGTCGGCCAAAGCGGCAATATGACGCCGGCGGACAAGAAGCTGTACGGTCTGCGGGACGTGACCGCGACCGTGGAATCCATCCCGCTCATCGCGAGCTCCGTGATGAGCAAGAAGATCGCGGCCGGGGCCGATGCTATCGTGTTGGACGTGAAGACGGGCAGCGGCGCGTTCATGAAGACCCTGGACGATTCGATCCGGCTGGCCAAAGCGATGGTCGATATCGGCACGCAAGTCGGGCGGAGCACGATCGCGGTGATCAGCGATATGGACCAGCCGCTCGGCTACTCGATCGGAAACGCGCTCGAGATCGAGGAGGCGATTGCCACCCTGCGGGGCGAGGGGCCGAAGGATTTGGAAGAAGTGTGCCTGATCCTCGCTTCGCATATGCTTGTTCTGGGCGGTAAAGCTCCGGATGAGGAGGCGGCGCGGGCCATTCTTCGGGAGAAGCTCGCCAGCGGAGAAGCGTTGGAACGCCTGAAGATGATGGTGGAAGCCCAAGGCGGGGATACCCGGCAAATCGAAAACGCGGACTTGCTGCCGAAGGCCGAGCTTCACGTGGAAGTGAAGGCGGAGAAGCGCGGCTTTGTCGAATCGATTCAGGCGGAGGAGATCGGCATCGCCGCGATGCTGCTGGGCGCGGGCCGCGAGACGAAGGATTCCGTCATCGATTTGGCGGCGGGCCTGAGCCTGCGCAAGAAGATCGGCGATCCGGTTGAGGTTGGGGAAGTGCTGGCGGTTCTCCATCTCAATCCGTCATTCCAAAGCCGGCTGGAGGAAGCAAGCCGCAAAGTGAAAGAAGCCTACGGGATCACGGACGAGAAGGTGCCCCGCAGACCGCTTGTTTTTGCGTTGATTACCCCCGACGGGGTGCGCAGGTTTTAATGAATATTGAAAAGCAGCCGGGAGTGAGGAAAGATTTCATTCTTCCGGCTGCTTTTTTAAAATATCAGAAAGCATACACTTCGTGGGATTTGCTTTCTGGCTGTGATTAACGGGAAAATCTCCCGTTAATCACACGAGAAAACGGCCGGGGGCCAGATTAGCTGGAAAAGCACCAGCTATTTTTCGGCCGGAAGTTCGGTATGCACCGGAGAGGCAGATTTAGCTGGAGAAATTCCAGCTAAAGCGCAAGATGGTGCAAAAAGCAACGAATTAACGGGAGAAATTCCCGTTAATTCGCTAGCGAAGTCGCTTGGCATGGCCACCGTCGGACAAAAAGCAAGAGTAAGCCGATAGACGTTTTTCTTAATTGGCGATCGTCTCTCAAAGCTTCAACTCCACCGTCTTAGTCGCGATATGGCTGCAAAACTCGCTGTCATGCTCGACAAAAAGGATTGTCGGAGCATGCTGTAGGAGCAGCTCCTCGATCTGCATCCGGGAGATGACGTCGACAAAATTCAGCGGTTCGTCCCAAACATGAAGATGAACCCGCTCGCAAAGGCTTTTCGCGATCAGCACCTTCTTCTTCTGTCCCCCGCTAAAAGAAGAAATATCTTTTTCGAATTGCAAGCGGGAAAAATCAAGTTTCCTCAAAATCGATTTAAACAGACTTTCGTCGATCACGCTGTTTCTGGCGAAGTCCGACAAATCACCCCGTAAATGCGAGGTGTCCTGCGAAACATAGGAAATTTTCAACTGGCTCCCTATTCGTAACGCGCCGGTATAAGGGATGTCCTCACCGCAAATCAGCTTGAGCAAGCTGGATTTCCCCGAGCCGTTCGGACCGGAAAGCGCGATGCGGTCCCCTTGCTCAATAGTAAAGTTGATGTCGCCGCACACCTGTTTTTCACCATAATGAATCGAAACGCGGTCAAGCTCCACGAGCTGGTGTTTATGATACGTCAATTGGGATATTTTCAGGGCTTCCGAGCTTTCGACGTTTTTCAGCAGCCGGGATTTTTCCTCGAGAGCGGATTGTTGTCTTTGCTCAATCGACTTGGACCGTTTCATCATTTTGGCGGCCTTGTGACCAATGTACCCTTTGTCGACCTTGGAGCCGGAGTTGCGGGTACCGTTTTTGGTTTTCTCCACTTCGTGCGACCAGTTGCTCGTGCGCTGGGCCGCTTCGGACAGCCGCTTGATATCCTTCTTCAGTTTTTCGTTCCCGGCCATCTCGTAGAGGTCCTGCCGTTGCTTGTTCTCCCACCAGTCGGAAAAATTCCCCTTCTGCACTTCGATATCTGTTTTGTTGATTGAAATAATGTGGTCTACGCAATGATCGAGAAACGCCCGGTCGTGCGACACCAAAATAAACCCGCTCTTGCCGTTCAAATAATCGCTGACCAGCTTCCGGGCATGCAGGTCCAGATGGTTGGTCGGCTCGTCAATGAGCAAAAACCGGTTTTCCTTTAGGAACAGGGCCGCCAGCAGCACCTTCGTCTGTTCTCCGTGGGACAAGGATTCGAAAGGCCGGTATAGCACATCCTCCGACACCTTTAGCAGCGAAAGCTCGCGTATAAGCCGCCAATGCTCGTAGTCCGGATAGATCTCGGCGACGATGTCGACGGTGTTGTTCTCTTTGTGTTCAACGGTAAAGGGGAAATACTCAAAGTTGACGTTGGCCGAAATAGTCCCGCTGTATTCGTATTTGCCGAGCAGCAGATTCAGAAACGTGGTCTTGCCCCGGCCGTTTCTCCCCGTAAAGCCCAACTTCCAGTCGGTATCCATTTGGAAGCTTACATTTTCAAAAATGTTGTCGTAACTGCCGTCGTAGGCAAACGTCAGGTTTGTTACCTTGATTAATGACATGGCGGTAACCTCCTTTGTCCAAATAAAAATGAGCTGCAAGAAAGTTACCTTTCTTACAGCTCAAAAAAATACGTCAAATCCTACCCGAGTATAAGGGTGGACGGAATCTATTTTTTGAGTGAAAAGAATAAAGTAACTTTCTTGCCAAAAAAGAATAAAACCAATCGCGCTTTATTCTTTAAACGAGGGCAAGAAATCTTACATTATCCTCTTCATCTCCTAACGTTAAGTGTTAGCGAAATTTTAACATATCCTCATTTTTACTGCAACCTCTATTAATGATCCACTCAGGAATAATATGACAAAAGAGAGGGCATACTGGGTTAGCAGAATCCTGATTTTTATTCGAAGGGGGAACTATGTTGAAGAAACGGTTGTTTTTCGGTTTTTTGGCGATGCTGTTGGCCGTTCCGTTCTGGCCGAACGCCGCATTGGCTAATCACGGACGGCCGCATAAGGCGGACGAGGGTCTTGCCCTGGCGGACAACGCGCTGTCGGCGATTCTGATCGATGCGGATACGGGCACGGTTATTTACGAGAAAAAGAGCCACGAGCAGTTGCCGCCTGCCAGCATTACCAAAATTATGACGATGCTGCTGACGATGGAGGCGATCGATCAGGGCAAGCTGAAATGGACCGATAAAGTCACCGCCAGCGAAAACGCCTCTTCCATGGGCGGTTCGCAAATTTTTCTGGAGCCGGGGGAAGAAATGACGGTGGACGAGCTTCTGAAGGGCGTCGCCATGGCTTCCGGCAACGATGCCTCCGTGGCTCTGGCCGAGAAAATCGCCGGAACGGAAAAGGCCTTCGTGCAGATGATGAATGAGAAAGCAGCGCAGTTGGGGCTGAAGGACACCCATTTTTCCAATTGCAATGGCCTGCCTGTGGAGAATCATTATTCTTCGGCCCATGACATCGCCATGATGAGCCGGGAATTGCTCAAATACGAGGCGATCACGAAGTATACCGGTTCGTATCAGGATTACTTGCGCAAGGATACGGAGAAGCCGTTCTGGCTTGTGAATACGAACAAACTGGTTCGGTTCTACAGCGGTGCGGACGGTCTGAAGACCGGATATACGTCGGAGGCCCGCTTCTGTCTGGCGGCGACCGCCAAGCGTGACGGTTTGCGGTTGATCGCCGTCGTGCTCGGGGAGCCGAACACCAAAACCCGCAATGCCGAGGTGTCGGCGATGTTTGATTACGCCTTCTCCCAGTATGCCCTTCATCCGATCTACAAAGCCGGCGAAATCATCGGCAAAATCAAGGTTCAGAGGGGGGAAGCCGCGCATCTGGAAGTCGCCGCGTCGCGTACGATGAGCGTTCTTGTTAAAAAAGGGTCCGCTCAAGGCAACATTACGCATAAGCTGGAGGTTCCGGAGAAAATCGCCGCACCTGTTCAAGAAGGGCAGATTGTCGGCAAGCTTGTTGTGTACCAGGACGGCAAGATACTGAACGAGTTCGAACTGAAAGCCGCCGCCGCCATCAAGAAAGCCGGGTGGTGGACCTTGTTCAAACGTACGGCCTCCCACTTGTTTTTTGTAGATTCGTAGCGTTTTTCTTCTAGTTTTGTCAGCGGGAAGGAATACGGCGCAAGGTCGTAGAATTGTTGTGTTCATGTCAGGGAGGAGAGTGAACAGACGTGAATCTGCAAGTGGAAATGAAAAGACACCGGGATACGCTGATCGTTCGTTTGGTTGGAGAGTTAGATCACCATACGGTCGATGAGGTCCGTTTATCCCTGGATGAGGAAATTGCGAAGGGAACCTGCCGCCATCTTTTGCTTAGCTTGGAATCGCTGCAGTTTATGGACAGCTCGGGAATCGGCGTGATTTTGGGCAGATATAAGCTGATTAAGCAGAAGGGCGGGAGAATGGTCGTTTGCGGAGTGAACCCTCCGGTTCACCGGCTGTTTGACATGTCCGGGCTGTTCAAAATCATGTCGGTGCACGAGGATGAAAGCCAGGCGCTTTCGGAATTGGGGGTTGCTCTATGAACCAGATCGACCGTAATTTCATGAAACTGCAGTTTGCCGCCAAATCGGAAAACGAGTCGTTTGCCCGCGTGACGGTAGCCGCCTTCGTCTCCCAGCTCGATCCGACGATGGATGAAATCACCGATTTGAAAACGGTCGTCTCCGAAGCGGTGACGAACTCGATCATTCACGGTTATGACGGTGATCCCGAAGGGATCGTGACGATCTCGGCGGCGATTGAAGGCGACACGGTGATCCTTACGGTGGAGGATCAAGGGCGCGGCATTGAGGACGTGGAGCTGGCCAAACAGCCGCTGTATACGTCCAAACCGGAATTGGAGCGGTCGGGTATGGGCTTTACGATCATGGAGAACTTCATGGATGAATTTGATGTAACCAGCGAGATGGGCAGGGGCACTTCCATCCGGATGAAGAAGAGGATTGTATCTAAGAAAGCTTTGTACAATTAGGGGTTGGAGCTATGGATGCCGAAGTGAAGCAAGCCTCGAGAGAATATTTGGACGATAGCGAAGTCAAACGGCTGATCGCCTTGAGCCAAAGCGGGGATAACGCGGCTCGGGACCGGCTGGTGAATTGCAATATCCGGCTTGTCTGGTCCGTGGTGCAGCGGTTTATGAACCGCGGCTACGAACCGGAAGATCTGTTCCAGATCGGCTGTATCGGCCTGCTGAAATCGGTCGACAAGTTCGATCTCAGCTATGACGTCAAGTTTTCGACGTACGCCGTGCCGATGATCATCGGAGAAATCCAACGATTTCTGCGCGATGACGGGACGCTGAAGGTCAGCCGCTCGCTGAAGGAAATGGCGAATAAAGTGCGCAAAAAGAAGGATGAACTGTCCAAGGTGCTGAATCGGCTCCCCACGGTCAAAGAAGTGGCCGAGGAACTGGGAGTGACGCCGGAGGATGTGGTTTTCGCGCAGGAGGCGAACAAGCCCCCGGCTTCCATTCACGAAACCGTCTTCGAGAACGACGGAGATCCGATCACACTGATGGATCAAATCGCCGATGAATCCCAGGAACGTTGGTTTGATAAGCTCGCCCTTCACGAAGCCATTGACGGCTTGAGCGAACGGGAACGTCTCATCGTTTATCTGCGGTATTACCGGGATCAGACCCAATCCGAGGTGGCTAACAGGCTGGGGATTTCCCAGGTTCAGGTGTCCCGCCTCGAGAAAAAAATACTGCAGAGCATTAGGGATCAGATCGCCCAGTAAATAAGAATATTCTAAGTAAAAAAAGGCCGCTTCGGATTTAACATCCGGGCGGCTTTTCGTTTTGAGTAAACCGCAGGAGGACTTGGCATACTATGGACATTACTGCAGTAGAGGGGTGTCCATGATGGAGAAAGGGACGGCAACTCCCGTTTATCTGCGACTGCGCAAGTATGTCAAACTTCAGGCCGGAAGGGCGGTTCGTTTGGAAGATATCGCCCGCATCCTGGCGGATCCGGCGTATGAAACAGAACTTAAAGCTCTCGTGCTGGAGCGGCCGGATTATCATGAGGGGAACCTTCTGGTTGTTGACATGCTTCAGGTAATCGAATGCATTCATAAACGCTTTCCCGGCTTGCGGATCGAATTACTGGGGGAGCCCCATGTTCTTGTCGAAATGGTGGCCGGCGAAAAAAAACCTTCGCTGTCCCTGTTTATTATCGTCTGGTTGCTGCTGTTTTTCGGAGCGGCGCTGACCATCATGAATTTTCATGCCGATGTCAGCATGCCCCAGGTGCAGGTGAGGATCGTCGAAATGCTGACGGGAAAAAAGGACGACCACCCCTACTTGTTTCAAGGGGCATACTCCATCGGGATCGGCCTTGGGATGATCATTTTCTTTAATCATCTTTTTAAGAAAAAGTGGAACGAAGAGCCGACGCCGTTGGAAGTCGAAATGTACCTTTATCAAGAAAATTTGAATCAATACGTGATATTCGAGGAATACGAGAAAAAACGCCGGGCGGAAGCCTGTACGGATCGGAAGGAGAAAGAGCCTTGAGTTCCGTTCTGTCTTTTTTCGTAACGGTGTTTATCGGCCTGGCGGGAGGCATTGCCGTTGGAGGCGGGGTGATCGCTTTATTCATTGTCCTGGATGTGATTCCGCGGTTAGCCCAAGTGACGAAGTCCTACAACAAGGCCCATTGGTATGAGGGGGCGATGATCGGTGGGGCCTTCTTCGGGACAGTCGCGGATTTCTGGAACTGGAGCCTGCCTGGCCCCTGGCTGGGAACCGGCATTGTCGGTTTGCTGAACGGCGTGTTTGTCGGGATGCTGGCGGCGGCGCTCACGGAAGTGCTGAACGTCTTGCCCATTCTGGCCAAAAGGCTGCGCATGCAGGACTATCTTGTCGGCCTCCTGATGGCGATGGTGTGCGGGAAGGTGGCCGGCTCCTTTTTCGAATGGTTCATCTACAGAAAGTAAACAGATCGAGGAGGTTGATGTGAGATGATGGGTCAGGAACGGGGCGGCCGGGGGGGAACCGGGGAGCACACTGGAGAGGAGCCGAGATTCATGCCGGGCTTCGGGGAATACGACTTGGAGGGCGGTGAAGAGGCGAAGGAGGTACATCGCCGGAAAGTGGAAACCGAGCGGTCAGACTCCGTGAAGGAATCGATCCGTTATTGGCAGAAGAGCGATCAAATCAGCCGCAGCCTGAATACGACGAAAAAAACGCTCGAAGAAGTTGTCGGTTTGGGCCAAGGCTTCGACATCGTTTTTCGCGAAATGACTTTCGGCGGTAAGAAGACAGGACTTCTCTTTATTAATGGCTTCGTTAAGGATGCGATTCTTCAGGAAATCCTCAAACGGCTGACTTATCTGACTCCCGAAGATTTGAGCTTAGGTGCGCTGCGATCCTTTTTCGACCTGTACATTCCGCATATTCAGGTTGAAAAAACGGAGGAACTGAGCAAGGCCATCGACAGTGTCCTGGTCGGCATGAGCGTCTTTTTTATCGAAGGGGAGCAATCGGCAATCCTGTTGGATACCCGCTCTTATCCGGTGCGCAGCCCCGAAGAGCCCTCCCTCGAACGGGTGGTTCGCGGTGCCAGGGACGGTTTTACGGAAACGCTTGTGACGAACGTGATCCTGGTTCGCAGACGCCTTCGCGATCCTGGCGTAAAATTCGAAGTGATGAAAGTGGGCCGCCGTTCGCAAACGGATGTCTGCATCGCCTATATCGATGACATCGTGGACAA
The DNA here is from genome assembly GCF_036864815.1 of Paenibacillus sp. A14. Classification (NCBI taxonomy): domain Bacteria; kingdom Bacillati; phylum Bacillota; class Bacilli; order Caryophanales; family Paenibacillaceae; genus Paenibacillus; species Paenibacillus sp. A14. Next base: position 505,626 of record NZ_JBAGJD010000001.1, on the reverse strand, counting down.
GGTGCTGGTTGACGCCGTAAAAGAAAAGGTTCGGGCGGTAGAGCTGGACGGTATTCCCTTGGCCGACAAGCAACTGGAGGAAGCGATTATCAAGAAGAGGTGGAACCCCTATCCGATGGTTCGTTATTCCGAGCGCCCGGACGTCGTCGCCTCCCATCTAATGGAGGGGAGGGTCGTGATCTTTGTCGATACTTCGCCGAGCGTCATGATTTTGCCGACGAGCTTCTTCGATCTCTGCCAACATGCGGAAGAAAACCGGCAGACGCCGTTTATGGGCACCTATTTGCGCTGGGTCAGATTTTTCGGCATTTTCGCCTCGCTGTTCCTCTTACCGTTATGGCTTCTTGTCGTCATTCATCCGGAATTAAAACCGGAAGCATTGAACTTCATCGGGCCGCAAAAAATGGCCAGAATCCCGCTGATCGCCCAATTCCTGCTGGTGGAGTTCGGGGTGGATCTGATGCGCATGGCCGCGGTTCACACCCCGACTCCGCTGGCCTCGGCGATGGGTTTGATCGCGGCGATTCTGATTGGGGATATCGCGGTAAAGAGCGGTCTGTTCGTCAACGAGGTTGTGCTGTATATGGCGGTCGCCGCCATCGGCATGTTTGCCACGCCCAGCTATGAGCTGGGGCTGGCCAATCGGGCGGTCAGGTTGACTATGATCATCCTGGTGGCGATTTTCGGGGCGCCGGGGTTTATCGGCGGGATCACGGCTTTTATGATATTTCTCAGCCTGCAGCGGTCGTTTAATACTTCTTACTTGTGGCCGTTTATTCCCTTTAATGCAAAGGCGATGGCAGCCATCATCTTCCGCGTCCCGGTGCTCACGTCCAAGCAGAGACCTTCCATGAACAAGACGAGGGACCGGACGAGGATGCCGCGCGAGAAGCGGGATTCGTAGGCCAGTCCGCAAAAAACACAAATGATATTCCTAAAAATCCATTTTTCAGTTGGGTGGTTGTTTGCTATACTGATGAAAAACTGAAAGTGGAGGACTGCATAGATGTATTTACACGGTACCAGCAAAATCAACTCCAAGGGACATCTGGAAATCGGCGGATGCGATACGCTAGAGCTGAAAGAAACTTACGGCACTCCGCTCTACATTATGGATGAAGCCTTGATTCGGCAAAGATGCCGTGAATATATGGAAGCGTTTCGGGCATCGGGCTTGTCCTTCCAGGTGGCTTACGCCAGCAAAGCGTTCTGCGTTATGGCTATGTGCCGGCTGGCCGAGGAAGAGGGGCTGTCCCTTGACGTCGTGTCGGAAGGGGAATTATATACGGCACTGCAGGCTGGTTTCCCTGCGCAGCGGATCCATTTTCATGGCAATAACAAGACGCCGGAAGAGCTGGAGATGGCGATTCAGGCGAACATCGGCTGTTTTGTAGTGGATAACTTTACGGAGATGCACATGCTGCAGGCGCTTGCCGCCGAAAAAGGCGTCACCGTCAATGTTCTGCTGCGCGTCACGCCGGGGGTGGAAGCCCATACGCATGAATATATTTCCACCGGGCAAACGGATTCGAAGTTCGGCTTCGATATCGGCAACGGCTCCGCTTATGAAGCGGTTGAACAGGCATCCCGCAGTTTGAACCTGAATTTGCTCGGGCTGCATTCCCACATCGGCTCGCAAATTTTTGAGGTCGAAGGCTTTCAGATGGCTGTGGAGCGCGTGGCGGAATTCGCGCTTCGCGTCAAGGATCAACTGAACGTCATCTTTAAAGTCATCAATCTCGGCGGTGGCTTCGGGATCCGTTACACCTCCGAGGACACGCCATTGAAGGTATCGGATTATGTGAAGGCGATTACGGATGCGGTGAAGTCTTCTTTTGCCGACGCTTATCCGCAACTGCCGGAGATTTGGGTGGAACCGGGCCGCAGTATCGTGGGCGACGCCGGAACTACGCTATATACGGTCGGTACGAGCAAGGACATCCCGGGGGTACGGAAATATGTCTCCGTTGACGGAGGAATGACCGACAACCCGCGTCCGGCGCTGTACGAATCCAAGTATGAAGCGATGCTGGCCAACCGCGGCCTGGATGCGGCCGAAGAGACGGTTTCCATCGCCGGTAAATGCTGCGAAAGCGGCGACATGCTGATCTGGGATCTGGAACTGCCGAAGGTCAAATCCGGCGATTTGCTGGCGGTTGCTTGTACCGGAGCTTACAACTACGCCATGGCGAGCAATTATAACAGGATCCGCCGGCCTGCGGTCGTGTTCGTGCAGAATGGTCAAAGCGATCTGGTTGTTAAACGGGAGACCCTGCAGGACATCACCTCCTGCGACGTTATTCCCGAGCGCATTGCCAAACAGCCGTCCCTGAAATAAGAGGGGACGGTAAGTGAAGTTCGAATAGATGCAAAAATGCAGGAATTTTCGCCATATCCCCTCGGTATTCGCAAATTGATGCTATTGTGCAGGAATTTTTGGCGATTTGCGGCCAGCAGGGATTCTCCGCTAAAAATACAAGATTTGCATGAATTTCGCACAAACCTTCTGAATGGTAAAAAGCCTGCAGATTTGCAGGAATTCATCTATATGATAAGCAGCCGTGTGAAATGGAAGAACATTTCACACGGACTAAGCCAGTTCATTTCTAAGTGTGAACTGGCTTTTTCTTGTGCCGGGAAGTAGGATTCCAACGCTCTGATCGGGCCTTTTTTTGCTACCCGAGGGATTTCATAGTACACTGGAATAGGTTTGTCCCGAAGCATGTTCACTAAAGAAGAAGAGGAAGTGACCTATATGAAAAAAGGAAAGATCGTTTTGGAAAAAGGCGGGGAAGTGGAAATCCAGTTTCTGCCGGAAGAGGCTCCGGGTACTGTGGCGAACTTCGAGAAGCTGGCGAACTCCGGCTTCTATAACGGGCTGACGTTTCACCGTGTTATTCCCGGGTTTGTAGCGCAGGGGGGCTGCCCTAACGGGACTGGTACCGGTGGACCGGGTTACACGATCAAATGCGAAACAGCCACGAATACGACGAAGCACGAACGCGGCGTATTGTCGATGGCCCATGCCGGAAAAGACACCGGCGGCAGCCAGTTCTTCATCGTGTATGAGCCGCAGCCTCACCTGAACGGAGTGCATACCGTATTCGGAAAGGTGACGTCCGGTATGGACCTGGTGGATCAAATCCGTCCCGGGGACAAAATGAAAGAGGTTACCGTCTGGGACGAGTAATCCTTGTGTAATGCGAAGGGCTCCCTAGGCCAAATTTGGCCGGGAGCCCTTCTGCTATTCCATGATAAGATTAGGATTGCCGGTCAGCCGCTTCGTCCTTGACTTCCTCCCGGAAGCCGCGGATACTGTTTATACGCCGGGCGTTCTTTTCTTCAATTTGTTGTTTTTCCTCACCGGTGATTTCATCGGCATGTTCGCTCAGGTAGTCCTGGCCTTCGCGGAAGTTGCGGATCGTATTCTGAATGTTCTCCTGCAGCTTTTCCACGTTATCGGCGCGGTTGTCAGGTTTGGCCATGGCTGTTCCCTCCTGAAGGTTTCTTTCCCCGGCAAACGGGGCAATGTTATTGTCGCACGCGGAGGCTTTTTTTATTCAGATGAATGGCGTACTATTTATTTTTTGTTTCCTAAATAAAGGAGCGATTATAAAAAATGTCAACCACCGAGCAACTTAAGCTCCAGTGATAGTAATAATGATTAGCGGTGCGGAGAATAAACTGACAACAATATCTGAATCGGGTATTGTTGTATTTTTGTTTTTTTTATGCTATTCTTTCCTCAAGTCAGATGGTTTAATGACTTTATCAATTTCATATGCATTCCTTCGGGGCAGGGTGAAATTCCCTACCGACGGTGATGGCGGGCTTTGAGGCTCCGGCAATGAGTTGTTACAACGAATGCGGAGATCAGGGCGCGCACAAGTCCGTGACCCGTATGCGGGAACTGCTCGCATATGGCTGAGCCGGTGTGATTCCGGGACCGACAGTATAGTCTGGATGGGAGAAGGAGACGCGAAGAGCATTCGTAGGTCAATCGTACGGTGCTTTTAATTAAAACAAAGCAGCTTCGTTAAAGTTCATGTTTTCACATGGTTTATTTGTGTTTCCATGTTGAACAAGATGCTCGATTTGGCGAAGGCGAAGAATGCCTACCGGCTATGATTTTGTCATGGCTTGGTTAGGTGTAATTTAACGCAGCTTTTATTTCGCGGATGATCACTCTCAACAGCTCCTGCCGGAATGCTCCGGCGGGAGCTTTTTATGTCTAAAGCAAAAGGAGGGGCGGTTATAGAAACGATCGGCGATGAATATTACATGGAGCTGGCCCTGCAAATGGCCGAACGCGCCCAGGGGCAGACCGGGATCAATCCGGTCGTCGGGGCTGTCGTGGTCAAAGACGGCGCGGTGGTCGGCTTGGGCTCCCACCTGAAGAGGGGAACGCCGCATGCGGAAGTGCATGCGCTCCGCATGGCGGGCCCCTTGGCCGAAGGAAGCACGGTGTACGTTACGCTGGAGCCCTGCAGCCATCACGGGATGACTCCTCCTTGCGCGGAGCGGCTGATCGAGGATAAGGTGGCAAGGGTTGTCGTGGCCACCGAAGATCCCAATCCGCAGGTGGCCGGGCGGGGAATCGAACGGTTGCGGCAAAGCGGCATCGAAGTCACAACCGGGGTGCTTCGGGAACGGGCGGTGGCTTTAAACCGGAAATTCATCAAGTACATCACGACCGGTCTCCCATACGTCACGATAAAAACGGCCAGTACGCTGGACGGTAAAATCGCGACGAAAACGGGGGACAGCAAGTGGATTTCGAACGAAGCCTCGCGCGAAATCGTGCACACGATGCGGCACCGCCATCAAGGTATTATGGTCGGCTCCGGAACCGTGCTGGCGGATGATCCGCAATTGACGACCCGTCTAGCGGTTCCCGGACTGGATCCGGTGCGCATCATCGTCGATTCGACGCTTCGGGTTCCGGTCGGCAGCCGGGTACTGAGCGACGGAGCGGCGCCGACCCTCGTCCTGACGACCGAGGCCGCGGACCGTGCGAAGATGGCTGCCCTGACGGAGCGGGGCATCGAAGTGATTCCCTGCGGGGAGGGGCCGCGTGTGGATTTGCAGTTGGCGCTCCAAAAACTGGGGGAACGCGAAATCTCCTCCATTCTGGTCGAAGGGGGCGGCCGGTTAAACGGCTCTCTGCTGGAAAAGAGGCTGGTGGATGAGATCGTCCTGTTTATCGCCCCGAAACTGGTCGGCGGGGTGGAAGCGCCGGGGAGCTTTATTTTTCCGGGATATGAGAAAATGAGCCAAGCCGTCACGCTGGCAAGTGTGAAAGTCGAGACGATCGGAGACAATGTCTGTATTCAAGGAAAGCCGGTTTGGCCGGAGGAAGTGCAGGCAGACATCGAAGGAAATACGGAGGCGTAAAGGGGGCAGCCTATGTTTACAGGACTTATCGAGGAGATCGGGACGATGAAATCGGTTAGCCGCCAAGGGGAGGCACTCATACTGCATATTGCGGCCCGGGTCATCACTGAAGGGTTGAAACTGGGGGACAGCATCGCCGTTAACGGCGTATGCCTGACGGCCGTATCTTTTGATGATCATTCATTTATGGTCGATGTGATGCCGCAAACGTTCCGTCATACTAATCTGAAGGATCTAAAACCCGGCAGCAAAGTAAACCTCGAACGGGCGATGGCGGCCGGCGGCCGGTTCGGCGGACACATCGTGCAGGGCCATGTGGACGGAACGGGTCAAATCGTACGCAAGCGTCAGGACCAAAATTCCGTCGTATACGAGATCGAATTGGCCGATGCTTCACTCTCGCGGTACATTATCCCCCAGGGATCCATAACGGTGGACGGAATCAGTCTGACGGTGGTTGAAGCACATGAAGGCGGATTTTCCATATCGATTATTCCCCATACTTTAAAAGAGACGATCCTCGTCTATAAAGGGGCGGGGGATACGGTTAACCTGGAATGCGACGTGCTTGGAAAATATGTAGAGCATCTTTTGAATTACGGAACTTCGGGAAACGGAGACCGGAAGACGGTGTCCGCTCCAGCGAGGGGCATTGACCCGCAATTTCTGTCGGAGCACGGATTTATGTAAAATGGAGGGATTCCCATGAGCGAATTTCAACTGGACCGCGTGGAAGAAGCGATTTACGAGCTGATGCGCGGCAAGGTGATCATCGTGGTCGATGACGAGGACCGCGAAAATGAAGGGGATTTTGTGGCGCTGGCCGAGAAAGCCACTCCGGAGGTGATCAATTTCATGATTACCCAGGGCCGGGGGCTGGTCTGCCTGCCGATTACGGCGGAGCGCGCCGAGGAACTCGAGCTTACGCCGATGGTGGCTCAAAATACCGACTATCACGGAACGGCGTTTACCGTTTCGATCGATCATAAAGATACGACCACCGGAATTTCCGCCCACGAGCGCTCTTTGACGGTTCGCGGAATTATGGACCCGAAGGCGAAACCGTCGGACTTCCGGCGGCCTGGCCATATGTTCCCGCTGATTGCCAAGAAGGGCGGTGTCTTGCGCAGGGCAGGCCATACGGAGGCGGCCGTCGATCTGGCCCGGATGTGCGGCTCGTATCCCGCCGGCGTCATTTGCGAGGTGATTAAAGAGGACGGGACGATGGCGAGACTCCCCGATCTGGTGGAAATCGCCAAGAAGCATGACTTGAAGCTGATCAGCGTCAAAGACCTGATTCATTACCGCAATGAGAAAGAAAAGCTGGTCAACCGGGAAGTCGAGGTGCGGATGCCGACCGACTACGGCGAATTCCGGGCGGTGGCTTATACGAACGAGGTAGACGCTAAGGAGCATGTGGCCCTAGTCAAAGGCGAAATCGACGGTGATGAGCCCGTTCTGGTTCGGGTCCACTCCGAATGTCTGACCGGCGACGTCTTTCATTCGCACAGATGCGATTGCGGCCCGCAATTTGAAGCCGCGCTCCGGCAGATCGAACAAGAGGGCCGGGGGATTCTCCTCTATATGCGCCAGGAAGGCCGCGGGATCGGACTGGTCAACAAGCTGAAAGCCTATAAGCTGCAGGAAGAGGGGTTCGATACGGTCGACGCCAATCTGAAGCTGGGTTTCCCGGCCGACTTGCGGGATTACGGCATCGGGGCGCAAATTCTCAAGGACTTGGGCGTTCGCCATATCCGCCTGCTCACGAACAATCCGCGAAAGATTAAAGGCCTGGAAGGTTACGGTCTGGAAGTGGTGGAGCGGGTTCCGCTGCAAATGAAAGAAAATGCCGATAACACCCGTTATCTGCATACGAAGCAAGCCAAGCTCGGGCATATGCTGAAATTCGATGATTTGGAGCAAAACGAATCCGCCGAGGTTTAATCGCGGGAAGCACAGCCGTTTGTAACGGTTATAAAACACAGTTTAAAGCACAGGGAGGATGAAATCATTATGATGAACGTTTTTGAAGGCAATCTGGTATCGGAAGGGTTAAAATACGGCATCGTTGTAGGCCGGTTCAACGAGTTTATAACAAGCAAGCTGCTCAGCGGAGCGCTCGATGCCCTGAAACGCCACGGCGTTAAGGAAGAAGAGATCAGCGTCGCATGGGTACCGGGCGCGTTTGAAATTCCTTTGGCCGCACAGAAGCTCGCGGAAAGCGGCAATTACGACGCGGTGATCACGCTGGGCACCGTTATCCGGGGTTCCACTTCGCATTATGACTATGTTTGCAATGAGGTGGCTAAAGGTGTCGCGGCCATCGGTCTGAAGACCGGCATTCCGGCCATTTTCGGCGTCGTGACTACGGAAAATATCGAGCAGGCGATTGAACGCGCCGGCACCAAAGCCGGAAACAAGGGCTGGGACGCCGCCATGGCCGCGATCGAAATGGCAAACTTGACGAAACAGCTAAAATAGTGCTTATTTAATGTAGTACCCTCTTTTTCGGGTACTGCATTTTTTCTTTTTAGAGGCACTGGATGCTTCACGATGTACAACGGGTGGAGGATGTTCATTGACGACCGTATTATACAAACTGGAGACATTTGAGGGGCCGCTGGATTTGCTGCTGCATCTGATCGATAAGGCCGAGATCGATATTCATCAAATCTCGATCAGTGAGATCACGGACCAGTACCTCGAGTATTTGCACAATATGCAGGAACTGGAGCTTGAGGTGACCAGCGAGTTCCTCGTCATGGCGGCGACGCTGCTGTCCATAAAATCCAAACAGCTCCTGCCCAAACCGCCCGTTATTGAACTGGAGGACGATTTCGATTATCTGTTGGAGGAAGAAGAGGACCCGAGGGACGAGCTGATCCGCCAGTTGATCGAGTATCGCAAATATAAAGGGATTGCCGAGCATCTTCATGAGCGTGAGTGGGAACGCAGCCTGATCTTTTCCAAGGAGCCCGAGGATTTAACGCCCTACTTGCCGGATATCGAGGAGAACCCGGTTAAGGGACTTCATGCCGCCGATCTGATCGCGGTGTTTCAGAAGGCGATCCGTAAATCGGTCAAGCGTAATGCCGTGGCGCGGATTCATCGCGACGAAATTTCGGTAAAGGACCGGATCAGGGAGGTGCTATCCGCCCTGGAAACGGTGGGAAAAGGCGGAAGACTGTTATTTTCCAAGCTGCTGCATCAGGAGATGCACAGACATGAAATCGTAGTGACTTTTTTGGCTGTACTGGAGTTAATGAAAATGAAGCAAATCGTATGTTACCAGAACAAATTGTTCGATGATATCGTTATGGAGTGGAGAGGGGAAGGAAAGGCCGATGAATTATCAGGAATTGAAATCGATTATTGAGGGATTGCTTTTTCTGGCGGGTGAAGAAGGAATCAGTCCGAAGCAGCTGGCGGAAGTGACGGATCAGCGGCAGGACTTGATTATCGAAGCCTTGCAGGATATGAAGAGCTCCTTCGAGCGTCAAGATCGGGGGCTGCAGATCGTACAGATCGCCGGGAACTACCAGCTGGCAACGCTGCCTCAGCATGCGCCGTATTTCGAGAAACTGGCCTATTCCCCCTCGCGTTCCACTTTGTCGCAAGCCGCGCTGGAGACACTCTCCATCATCGCCTACCGTCAACCGATCACCCGGATTGAAGTCGAGGAGATTCGCGGGGTGAAGTCGGAAAGGGCGATCCATACCCTGGTCAACAAAGATCTGATCGAAGAAGTGGGCCGTGCGGATGCGATCGGCAGACCGATTTTGTACGGGACGACGAAGGCTTTTCTCGATTATTTCGGACTGGCCAGCCTTCAGGATTTGCCGGATTTGGCCGATTTTGAAAGCAGCGAGCAATTGGAAGAAGAAACACAGCTGTTATTCCAGAAACTGGAGGAACAGCAGTTGACGTTTGACGATGTGGACAAGAATGAACAGGATTGAATAGGATTTGAATTGAACCGCCCGTTGGGGCGGTTTTTTTAATTCTGGCAGGGCTGGAATTTTTTTATGAACCCAGTGTCATACTAATCGGAGCTTGTTATTCCATAGAATGGCATGGAGGGCTTTCCTGTGTGGATTTTTTGGCTCGGAAGCATCCTGATTTTGTTGCTGCTGATCGTCCTATTCGTCATCCTGAATTCCAAAATTAAATTTCGCTTGAAAGCTAAAAAAGAAAACCGGGACGAACTGATTCAACTGGATGTCACACTTCTGTTCGGTTTGGTATCGCTTCATTATGAGATCCCGGCCATGGGTTTTGCCGATCTGAAGCAAGGTTTGTGGGTGGAGAGCGACCGGAGCGACAATTTTACGGCTGGACCTTCGGCGGCCGGGGAGAATTCGATCAACAAGGATAAGGTAAAACATTGGATGCAGCAGCTTCGTGAGATGGTGACGGCGACGGAAGGGTTTAAGAAATGGCTGATCAACACGCTTCAAAGAATCTCTTTTGTCCAGTTCGATTGGTCCACCAATGTGGCCTTGCGGGATGCCGCCCATACCGCCACGCTGACCGGGGCTTTGTGGGCCGTAAAAAGCACGATTGTCGGATGGCTATCCTATCATATCAAGCTGCGCCGGCGCCCCAAACTGTTTGTCGTTCCCCTGTTCGGTACGAGCCCGACATTTTCCACGGAATTGGTCTGCATGGCGGAAATTAGCTTCGGTTATGCTGTTTATGCCGGATTGATACTGATTTATCGGGTTTTGAAAGTAAAGGGCGGTTTGAAAATATGGCGGCGGCTTCTTACCGGATCAAAACCGCAATAGGGCGGCTTGCATATTTCCCTCCGGGGCAGGACAACATAATGCTTGCTTAATAAATCCGGCTTATTAAGGAGGTAGTGACCCAATGAATGAACATCCGATACAAGGCCTTATGCAGACAGCTATGGAAAATATTAAGGACATGGTCGATGTGAACACGATCGTGGGCGAGCCTGTCCAGACGCCGGACGGCAGCGTCATTTTACCGATCAGCCGCGTGGGTTTCGGCTTTGCCGCAGGGGGAAGTGACTTTAACCTTGACGAGAAAGACGGAAAAACCGGAGCCCATCCCGACGGCGGTAAAGGGCGGCCGTTCGGCGGCGGCAGCGGTGGCGGCGTTTCGATCAATCCCATCGCCTTCCTGGTCGTGGGCAAGCAGGGTGTGAACATCGTTCCGTTGGACAACCAGACTCATCTGATGGAGAAAATCATCGACGCCGTGCCTTCGGTCATCGACAAAATTCAATCGATGCTGCCAAACAGCGGCGGGGCCCAGACGACAGGGGCAATGTCCACGGCAAATATGGCGAACGCAACGGCTGGAACAACCACAACGCCCGCCATCCAACCTTTTGCGTAATCGCTGTTCCCTTTCCGGAACCCCGGGAGGGGTCTTTTTTTGAACAGTCGCGCAAATATAACTGTCCCTTGTCTTTCGGGGTTTGGACATACTCCCATGGACTGCTGCATATAAATATACCAGTTCGCATAAGCGAAAGTCGGAGGAATTAAGATGAAACGTACATCCAGAATTCGGGCACTCGGCATGCTTACCTTAAGTCTTGTGCTTGCGTTTTCATTATCGGGACAAGCACAGGGTGAACCGGCAGCCCCGACCACGCACGCCCAGGCGTCCTCGCTGATCGATGTGACGTCCGGCCGGATTCTATACAGTGCGTCGGGAGACCAAGAACTGCCTATCGCCAGTCTGACCAAAATCATGACGGCCATCGTCGCCATCGAGCACGGCAAACCCGATGAGCTTGTCAAGGTAAGCCGGAACGCTTACGGCAAAGAAGGCTCTTCGATCTATCTTCACCTCGGCGAGGAAATGAGTCTGGAAAACATGCTGTACGGCTTAATGCTCCGGTCCGGCAACGACGCGGCGACGGCGATCGCCGAGCATGTCGGCGGCTCCGAGGAAGGCTTCGTGTATTTGATGAACCAAAAGGCCAAGATGCTTGGGCTGGAACATACGCAATTTAAAAACCCTCACGGCCTTGACGCCGACGGGCATTATTCTTCGGCGAACGACTTGGCCAAGCTTACGGCCTATGCGCTGCATAATCCATTATTTAAGGAAATTGTGAAAACGCCAAGCCGAAGAGCTCCGAATCCCAATGATCCTTGGGATTACCGTTGGGATAATAAAAATAAAATGCTGCGTTTTTATGAAGGGGCCGACGGCGTAAAAACCGGGTATACCAAGACGGCCAGACGCTGTCTGGTCAGTTCCGCCACCCGGGGCGGCCAGCAGTTGGTCGCGGTGACGATCAACGACGGGGATGACTGGAACGATCATCGAAAAATGCTGGATTACGGCTTCGCCCATTTTCCGCTGCAAACGCTGGTGGAAGAAGGGCAAGCGGTAAAAACCGGTTTAACCGCGGGTACCGGGTTTCGATACCCGCTCATGGAAAGCGAGAAGCGGGAGGTCGAGCTTCATTTTAAGAGCCGGGAAGGAGAGGTGTTGTCCTTCGCTTATCGGGGAGAAATTGTGGTTTCGCTCCAAGGGCGGGAAATCGGCAAGGTTCCGGTCTACCAAAGCCGCTCCGATGGCGGCAACCCGCCGGCAAAGAGCAGCTTTCATCAAGCGAAGACATCCTCTTCCTATCGGCCGGACGGTGGGTATCCCGCAACCTGGCCCGGTTCGCTGGAAATGGTGCTAAGAAGGCTGCTGCTCGCCAGGGATTAAGGACCGTTTTGGGAAGGGGGAAATCCTTGTGGTCAACAAAATTTGGCTGGGCTTAATACTCATCGGTTTTCTGTTTGCCGCCATAAAAGGCGATATTAACACGGTCACCCAAGCTGCATTCGAAGGGGCGGCTACAGGAGTTACCGTCTGTTTTGGGCTCATCAGTGTGCTTGTGTTTTGGATGGGGATTATGAAGCTTGCCGAAGAATCCGGCCTGGTAAAGGCCATCTCACGCCTATTGGGTCCTGTCGTAGCCTATTTGTTTCCCGATGTTCCGAAGAATCACCCGGCCATGGGATTTATTTTATCCAATATGAGCGCCAACCTGCTCGGACTCGGCAATGCCGCCACGCCGATGGGGATCCGTGCGATGCAGCAGTTGCAGGAGCTTAATCCCGACAAAGAAACGGCCTCTCCCGCTATGTGCACCCTGCTTGCGCTGAACACGGCAAGCATTACGCTGATTCCGACAACCTTAATCGCCATACGTTTGAATTACCACTCCGCTAATCCCGCGGAGATCGTCGGCTCTACCCTGCTGGCTACGGCCATCGCTACGCTGGCCGCCATTGTCGCGGATCGCTGGTACAGAAGAAGATACGCCTGGAAAAAACCGCCGACCGTTACGACTTCCGCGCCCAATTTAACGATAAAGAGGTGAGATGACATTTGCTGAACTGGGTCAATCTGTTGTCCGCCTGGGCCGTTCCGGTTATGATCGCGTTTATCCCTTTATACGCCTACATAAGGAAAGTCCCCGTCTACGAGTCCTTTGTGGACGGAGCCAAGGACGGTTTCTCCACCGCCATCGGCATCATTCCGCATCTGGTGGGGATGATGGTCGCCATCAGTGTCTTTCGGGCATCGGGGGCGCTGGAGTTTTTCGTCGGATGGATGTCGCCTTTTCTGGAGGCGCTTCGCGTTCCCCCGGAAGTCCTGCCGCTCGGAATTCTTCGGCCGTTGACCGGCACCGGCTCTTTGGCCTTCACGACCGATTTGATCAAAACCTATGGACCCGATTCGATGATCGGGCGCATTGCTTCAACCATTCAGGGGAGCACGGACACGACACTCTATGTGTTGACGGTTTATTTTGGAGCGGTCGGGATACGAAACGGAAGATACGCTTTAAAGGTCGGATTGTTTTCCGATGTGGTTGGATTCATTGCGGCGATTGCCGTATGTCTGATACTATTTGGTTGATTATGCATGACCTTTTACCTAAACAATGGGTTTTTTTAGTTCTTTCTTCACGGACCGATATTCCTGTTTTGACACGGGATATCGGTTTTTTTTATTGGTTGTGGTTAAATGAATAGGTCTGCATTTTTTGCAAATACATAACGGAAAGAGGGAATTACATAACATGCGGATGAAAAGTGCACTGAAGAAAAAAATGGGGGCGGTCGCTTTAACGGCATTGCTGCTTACTACCATGTTCTCGTCCACCGGCGTTCAAGCCGAGACGGAACTGAACTGGGTTGAAGGGCAAGGGCAAACGGTAACGCTCGGGAACAATCTGGCCGATCTGAAGCTGAGCGAGGATTTTGTGTTCCTGAACGGCACCGATACCCAAACCTTCAAGCGCGAAAGCGGCGGCGTGCCGAACGGAACGGAGATCGGCTCCGTATTTCCGATCGCCGAAGATCAATCGTGGGCGGTCATATTCGAATATGAAGAAACCGGTCATATTTCGGATGACGAGAAGGACAAAATCGATGCGGACGCCTTATTGGAGAGCTACATCAAGGGGACCGAGGAGAATAATAAAGAACGGCCGGAAACAGACCACATGTTTGTCGACGGGTGGGAAACGCCTCCGGCCTATGACGAGAAGCTGAAAAGCTTGACCTGGGCATTGCGCGCGCATGACATTAACAAAGAACCTATCATCAACTACAACATCAGAATACTGACGCGGCAGGGCAACGTATCCGCCATTTTGGTCTCCGATCCGAACGAACTGGCGAAATCCAAGCAAATTTTGGAGGACCAGCTGCTGCCGGCCTTTACGCTTAAAGAAGGTCAGCGCTATGAGGATTTCGACGCCAAGACGGACAAGAAGGCCGAATACGGGTTGACCGCATTGATTCTTGGCGGAGCGGGCCTGGCGGTGGCGAAAAAAGTCGGGCTGATCGCCGGTCTGGTTCTGCTGTTGAGAAAATTCTGGTATGTCATTATCGCGGCTTTGGGCGTGGTTTGGCGCTTGATCACCGGTAAGAAAAAGAATAACCAGAATTTGCCGACGGAACTGGCGGAAGGCCCTCAGGGCGGTACAAACGGCGAAACCGGGCTGCCGGAAGGATCCCAGGACCGTCCGGCTAATCCGCCTGGGCCAGGGCAAACCTTATAACGAACTCAACCTTAGCGGGAGGCAGGCAAGTTGTCTCCCGCTATTGTTAATTTCAGGTTCTATGGGTATCATGTGTATGAGGTGACTTATATACATGGAGAGATTGCAGAAGATTTTGGCGGGAGCGGGTGTCGCTTCGCGCCGGAAGTGCGAGGAACTGATTCAAAGCGGCCGGGTTCAGGTCAACGGGGAAACCGTCACCGAACTGGGTACCAAAGCGGATCCCGCAGCGGACGTTATCACCGTTGACGGGAAAACGGTCGGTGCGCAGAAGAAAATGTACATTGTGTTCAATAAACCGAAAGGCGTCATCACAAGCGCCTCGGATCCACAGGGCCGAAAAATCGTCACCGACTATTTGAAGGGGATTAACGAGCGGCTTTACCCGGTAGGCCGCCTCGATTACGATACGGAAGGCTTGCTGCTGTTAACCAATGATGGCGAATTTGCCCATCTGCTGACACATCCCAAGCACCACGTGGCTAAGACTTACCTGGCAACGGTCAAAGGAGTCCCCCATGGAACGGCATTGGACAAGCTGAAAAACGGCATCATGCTCGAGGATGGAATCACGGCCCCCGCCGAGGTGGAATATTACGATATCGACCCGGAGGAGAAGCACTCGACCATTTCTATCACGATTTATGAGGGAAGGAACCGGCAGGTTCGCAGAATGTTTGAAGCCATTCAGCACCCTGTCACTAAATTGAAGCGCATATCCTTCGGCGATCTTTATCTCGGCAACCTGAAAAGAGGGTTGTACCGTCATTTAACCAAGGAAGAGGTTGAAGGCCTAGTTAAGCTGGCCAGAACGGCAGGCAAGCCGGGAAACAGACCGGCTCCGAAAAAAGAAAAATGAAACAGGGCACAGCACTCATCCAGTGCTGTGTTATTTTTTATTACATACATTTAAATATCCACCCATTTTCAGCTGTAAATTGAAAACAGAAAGCCGGAGAAATCCTTGATTTCATAGGGTTATGTGAGGTTTAGTAACAGGAAGCGATTACATCCGAAAAAAAACTATTGATTATTTTGGGATGATCTTCTATGCTAAGTATACAAAGGAAATGAAGTTAAAGCACTTAAACTTTTAGGGTGGCATCTAGATGATTTGGTACATACGATACATAATGACAAAAAGTTAAAGCGCTTTAATTTTTAAAAGAGGATGGTGATATTGTGACTCATCGTGAGAGTCGGAGGCAAACCTTTTACATGTATTTGTTTATTTCACCTTGGATCATCGGCTTCCTGGTTTTTGCGCTTTACCCGATTTTATCATCACTTTATTTCAGCTTTACGGACTATGACATTATCCACCCTCCAGAGTTTATCGGATTGGCGAATTACCGGGAGATGTTCCAAAATGAACTGTTCTGGCAATCCGTCCGGGTAACCCTGAAGTTCACTTTTATCAGCGTTCCCGTTCAGCTTTTGCTCGCGCTCGGGTTTGCGCTGCTGCTGCACCAGAAAATTCCGCTGCGCGGATTTTTCAGAACGGCCATGTATTTTCCGAGTATGGTGTCGGGCGTTGCCATGTCTCTGCTGTGGTATTGGATTTTTAATCCGCAAATCGGTTTGTTCAATTACATGCTGTCCTGGTTCGGCATCAAGGGACCGGCCTGGCTGATGGATCCGGATTCCGCCTTGTATGCTTTGATCATTATGACGTTTTGGACAGCCGGTTCCGGAATGATTCTGTTCCTTGCCGGACTCCAGGGCGTGCCGTCCAGTTTGGTGGAGGCGGCCAGACTCGATGGGGCCGGAAGGTTCAAAATTTTTGTACACGTCGTCTTGCCCATGATCTCCCCGGTTTTGCTGTTCCAACTGATTATGGGCATCATCGACTCGTTCCAGGTCTTCACTCAGGCGTACGTAATGACGCAAGGCGGGCCGAATTATTCCACCTGGTTTTACGTCTACAACCTGTACACCAGCGCATTTAAAGAGTATCGCGCCGGCTACTCCTCCGCTCTTGCCTGGGTGCTGCTGATCGCGGTCATGATTTGTACCGCCTTGATTATGAAGTTATCCAACCGCTTCGTCCATTATGAAGGAGGTGGCCGTAGATGAGCACGGTTCGAACTGCCGCGGAGCCCGGTCGTCCGTCGTTTGAAACTCCGCGTCCGCGGAAACCGGATACGGTGAAAATCATCAGCTTTCTGCTTTTGCTGGCGACGACGTTTACGATGCTGCTTCCCCTGTTTTTTATGGTATCTACGTCTTTGAAATCGAGCCGGGAGATGTTGAAATTTCCGCCGACTTTTATACCGGAAACCTGGAGTTTTGGGAATTATAGCGAGATTTTCGATACGCTGCAATTCGGCACGTTATACAAAAACAGCCTGATCGTTGCCGTGATGACGGTAATCGGGACATTGATCTCCTCGGCGCTTGTGGCTTACGGGTTTGCGAGATACCGGGGGAGGGGCAACAACATCTGGTTTATGCTGCTGCTCAGCACGATGATGTTGCCGTATCCGGCGATCATGGTGCCGCAGTTCATCCTGTTTTCCAAGCTGCAGTGGATCGATACTTTTTTGCCGCTGATCGTACCCGCATTTTTCGGGTCCGCGTATAACATCTTTTTACTGCGTCAATTTTTCCTGACCCTGCCCGATGATTTGTTTGACGCGGGGCGGATGGACGGGTGCAGCGAACTGCGGATCTGGTACAAGATCGCGCTGCCTCTCTCCGGACCCGCTTTGGCTACGGTGGCGATATTCGCTTTTATCTATAGCTGGAACGATCTGCTGACTCCGGTGCTCTATTTGAGCTCGTCCGAGCATTTTACGCTGCCGATCGGCATGTCGTCGTTAACGTCGTCGAGATTCCGGATTCCGCCCTGGCATTTATTGATGGTCGCCTCCGTCCTGGCCATGGTTCCGATCGTCACTTTGTTCGCCGTAGCCCAGAAGCAGTTTGTGGAGGGGATCGTTCTTACCGGCATCAAGTCGTAGCCTGCCGCGAAAAGCGCGGAAATCAAAATGATAAATCGATTAGGAGGATTGGAACATGAACATTCGGAGAAGGCGGAAAGGTGTTATTGGTATGGTATTGTTGCTGCTTGCGGCGATATCCTTGTCGGGCTGCGCCGGCGGGAAGTCGGCTGCGGATACGGTCCCTGGCGGCGGTGGAGGAACGGACTCCGGCGGAGGCGGTCAAGTGACCATCACGCATTACACGATCGATTCCCCGGATCGCACGTTTATCGAGCAGCTTATCCCTGAATTTGAGAAGCAGCATCCCAATATCAAAGTCAAAGTGGAGAAAGCTCCTTATGAGCAGTTTGACAGCAAACTGCAGACGCTGATCGCCGGCGGCAATTCGCCCGATGTGACGAGCCACTACGGATATGGCGGTTTCGCGGAATATTACAATAAAGACATGCTGCTTGATTTGACCGACCTGATGAAGGAAGACGGGTTTGATGCCGCAACCTACAGCATTCCCAAGGAATTGATGGAAATTTATAAAGTGAAAGGGCAAACCTACGGTATACCGGTCAATATCTACGTAACCTTGATGATGTATAACAAGGACATGTTTGATGCGGCCAATTTGCCGTACCCGCCGAGCGATTATGAGGACAAGAGCTGGACTTTCGACAAAATGGTGGAGGATGCCAGAAAGATGACCGTGCTTTCCGACGACATCGCCAAAACCCAATACGGCCTGGATTTCGCCTGGTCCGAACGCGATATGAAACCGCTGTATTTCGGAGCGGAGCCGTATTCGGAGGATACTTGGACGAACGGCGGCGTACCGTCGGAGACGCATTTTGATTCTCCGGAAGTGATCGCCGCCTATAACAAGCTCTTTGACCTGATCTTCAAAGAAAAAGTGTCGCCGACTTCCGAGTGGAGCAAGAGCGTCGCGGGTCAGAACGGAGATCCGTTTGTGGCCGGCAAAATCGGTATGACGGTAGGCGGTTCCTGGATTCTCGCGGGCTCCAACGATTTTCCGTTTAAGGTCGGTGTGGCGGCGGTACCTTGGGGCGGGAACGACAAGGTTCGGAGCAACCTGTTTGTCGATCCGCTGATGATTCTGAAGGATTCGAAACATCCGAAAGAAGCGTTCGAGTGGATCAAGTTTCTGCTGACGGATGAAATCCAGGAGAAGTCCATCGAGCTCAGCGGCGGCAATCCACCCGTTAATTCCAAGGCGGCCGAATCTTATTACAAGCATTTTGAAGGGATCGAACCGGAGGATATCAAGAAAGTTATCGAAGGATCGACAAAGTATGGTTTTGAGTCGTATAACCACCTTGTCGTTCACTATTCGCAAATCAACGATATGTTTATTAATGAGATGCAGCCGATCGAAACCGGCCATAAAACCGTGGAGGAAGTGATGCCGGTAATTCAGAAGAAAGTGACTGAAATCTTGAACCGGTAAAATTTTGCGGAGATTGCTTAGCGAGCCGCCCGGAAGGGCGGCTTTTTTGAAAACGGGGTTAGCGGAAGAGCTTCCGGCAATGTATACTTGGGTTAGACCCTGGGTCGGAATATGATGCCGCAAGGAGAAATGGGTATGAAAGTTAGCATTTTTGACGTGGCCAAAAAGTCGGGTCTATCCGTAGTCACGGTATCGCGCGTGTTAAACGGGGCGGAGACGGTCCGGGAAAAGAACCGGCAAAAGGTTCTGGATGCCATCCGGGAGCTGGATTATCGGCCGAATGCCGCCGCGAGAAGTCTGGCCCGCGGGAAGACGGGGATTATCGGCTTGATTGTGACAACACTTCAAGACTCTTTTTTCGATGCTATCGTAAAAGAAATGAATGAAGTGCTGGCCATGCACGGTTATTTTCTGGCCATCTCGGTGTCGAACGGTCTGGGTTCCGACGGGAGCCACTATTTGATTCAGGAAGACCGGGTTGACGGGCTGATTCTTCTCTCCCCGATGGAGGAGGACAGCTACATTGTGGAAATGAAGCGGCGGGGGATCCCCTACGTCCTGATCGATAACCAGAAACCGGAGAATGACACTTTTTCCGTAACGATCAACAACTTGAAGGGCGGTTATGCCGCCGCATCGCATTTGTTGGAACTCGGCCATACTTCCATAGCCCATCTGTGCGGAAACGAAACGTTCCGAAGCACCCGGGAACGCCGGGCGGGATTTCTCCAAGCCCTTGAGGAAAAAGGAATCGCCCCTTTTGAAATCGTTAACGGAGACTTTGAAATCGCCTTCGGCTACGAGACCGGCAGGCGGTGGTTGGAGAAAGGGAAGCTGCCGACGGCCGTTTTTGCGGGCGATGACAATATTGCCCTGGGCGTCGTAAACGCGCTGATGGAAGCGGGAATCCCAATTCCCGAACAAGTTGCGGTGGTGGGGTATGACGATCAATACATCGCCTCGCAACTGCATCCGCAGATGACGACCGTCCGGCAGCCTGCCGATAAGATCGGACTGGCCGCCGCCGAGATGCTGCTGAAGCGCATCGAAGGAAGGATCAAAAGAAGCGCGGTCCAGCGGATCGACCCGGAACTGATCACCCGGGAATCGACGATCGGGAGAAGCCATAGAGAACGCTGAGCGTTCTCGTCAAATATTTAATAGCAGGGAGGCCGCCGGATGAGCGGCCTTTTGAATTGCAGCGGTGCGATTTTATTATATAATTGAGAAGGTCACATAATATTCAAAATTTCCCCGGCGGAAAAGACGCTCCTTTTCGATATAATGTTCATAGGATGTTCACTTTTTTGTCGTTGATTATGATATTCGTCACAGAGGAGAGTTGTTTTATGGGGAAGGCAAGACGGCCTGTTCAAATCATTATATTGGTTTTTATCGTCATACTCGGAGGATATGCCATCAGCTCGGCAGTATTCGGCGGGGATAGCGGGAAGCCGGAACTCGGGGACAAGCCTCCTGCCGTCAAGCTGCTTGGGCTGGATGGTAAGGTACATACGCTGGAGGAGTACAAAGGAAAAGCCGTGGTCCTCAATTTTTGGGCAACCTGGTGTACCTATTGCGTAAACGAAATGCCGGCCCTTCAGGCGCAATGGGAAAAATGGCGCGATCAAGGGGTTGTTGTGCTGGGAATCAATACCGGAGAAGATGAAATGACCGTGCGGAATTTTATCGAGCAACTGGGCATCGATTTCCCGGTCCTTCACGATTTTGAGAACGATGCGGTCCGCAATTACGGCGTGGTGCCGATGCCGACGACC
Organism: Paenibacillus sp. A14; assembly: GCF_036864815.1. Classification (NCBI taxonomy): domain Bacteria; kingdom Bacillati; phylum Bacillota; class Bacilli; order Caryophanales; family Paenibacillaceae; genus Paenibacillus; species Paenibacillus sp. A14. The sequence continues at coordinate 485,001 of NZ_JBAGJD010000001.1, read as the reverse complement.
TTTTTTGTGAACAAGAAGGGCAGAATCGCCTCTATCCACGAAGGGGAGCTGAATTTGGAGACACTGGACGACCAAATCAAGCAGCTAGTAAATCCTTGACGACGATAAGGGGGCGTAGTAGCCATGATTAAGAACACGAAGTGCGAGTGCGGTCATCAGAATCGGGTCGGTACGGTTCTCTGCGAAGCGTGCGGGAAACCCCTGGACGACAGCGGCGATTCCACCGAGCTGCTGGAAATGCGGTATGACGGGGCCGCCCGGCGCTCGCAGCGGGCCAACCCAAATTGGATCGATAAAATCTGGAATTTTTTTTCTTCGGTGAAAGTTGCGGTATATCTGATCATATTTACCCTAATCGGGGCCATATTCGGGACGATCTTCGAACAGGAGAGCAATTTTGTCAGTTTCGATCCCTCTACCTTTTATAAAGAAAAGTACGGGACGATCGGGGACATTTATTACAAGCTGGGGCTGTCCCATACGTATGAGTCCTGGTGGTTCGTCACGCTGCTCGTCATGATCGGGGCCTCCCTGGTCATTTGCAGCCTGGACCGGGTGTTGCCGCTTTACAAAGCGCTTTCAAAGCAGAAGATCAGGAAGCACATGCAGTTCCTTACGCGCCAAAAGGTGGTTTACCAGGGACCGATCCAGGAGGACGGTGCAGCCTGGACGCAGCGGGCGATTGCCCCGTTGAAGAAGAAAGGTTACCGCGTGCACACGGACGGCGATGCGCTGCTGGCGGAGAAGCAGCGGTTCAGCCGCTGGGGGCCCTACGTTATTCATATCGGACTGATCGTGTTCCTGCTGGCCGTGCTGTTCCGCGGTCTTCCGGGCTTGCATCTTGACAAGCATTACTGGTTCCCCGAAGGGGAGATCACGAAAATTCCCGATACGAATTTGTATCTTAAGAATGAGAAGTTCACCGTGGAATACTATACGGAAGAAGAAATGTCCGAGGAATTCCGGGAAACCGGAAAAGTCGTTCCTAAGCTGTTCGAGACCAAAGCGGTGCTCTATAAATGTACGGCGAATTGCGACGATCCTTCCAAAGAGCCGGAGCTTACGGAAGTCAAACGGCATGCGATTCGCGTCAACGATCCCTTGAATTACCAGGGGGTTAAAGCCTATCAGTTCGATTTCGATCTTACGCCGAAGCTTCGGTCCGTGAAACCCGTTCTGGTCGATGTGAAAACGGGAAAACAGTATGGCAAGTTTCAACTGGACATGACCGACCCGCAGCTGAAATACGAGCTGGGACCTTACACGCTGGAGCTTAAGAACAAGTACATGGACTTTTCCCTCAACGAAAAGGGGCAGCCGGTCTCCAAATCGAACGATCCGAATGCTCCGGCTTTTTTGTTCCTGGTGAAAGGACCCGATTTACCGGAAGAAGGGGTTCAATATATTTATTTTCCCAAAGTCGTTGACAAAGAGCGTTTTCAACAGGATGCGATCAACAAAAAGTTGGGCGGACTTCAGAACAAACTTTCGCTGGACGTCCTCGGGATGGACGATGTCGATTTTATCGCGTCTTCCAGTTATCTGAACATTCGCGTCGACCGCGCGATGCCTTTTGTCTGGCTGGGACTCGGCATTGTGATGATCGGTCTGGTTATGGGATTCTACTGGCATCATCGCCGGATCTGGCTGCGCATCGATAACGGTGTACTGACGCTCGGCGCCCATACGTCGAAGAATTGGTTCGGCCTACGCCGGGAAGTAGCCGCGTTCTTGAAGGGAATGAACGTGGATGTGAATGAGAAGGAATTGGAAAACGGGGGGGAACGGTCATGAATTTTTTGGAGATCAGCAGGCTGGCGTTTGTAAGTGCCTTTTATCTTTATTGTCTCTCATTTATCTTTTACGCGATCGCGGTAACGGGGAAAACGTGGAAGAACCGGGACCCCAAGCAGCATGAACGCAAATGGGGACGCATTTCCTTCGCGACCTCATCGCTCGGGCTTCTGGCCCACCTGATCTACTGCGGGACCCGTTGGGCTTACAGCGGACATGTTCCGGTAAGCAACATGTACGAATTCATGAGCTTCCTGTCGATGATGATCATGATCGCCTTTACGGTCGTTTTTCTCATTTACCGCAAAATATTGCTCGGTATGTTCGCGCTGCCGCTTGCGATTCTGGTGATGGCTTATGCGGCGGTGTTCCCGCAGGAAGTGCAGCCTCTGATCCCGTCGCTGAGATCCATCTGGCTGTACATTCATGTCACCTTGGCCGCGACGGGAGAATCCTTCTTCGCGGTTGGTTTCGCCGCCGGGCTAATGTATTTGCTGCGGACCGTCGACTTTGGCAGCCATGACAAAAGTGGCCGCCGGCAAAAAAGATGGGTTGAATTTACGCTTTTTTCTATTATTATAGTAGTGGGCTTCATTGTCTCGGTATACTCGTTCCGTGCCGCCGGATACGAAGCGGTTTTCACTCAAAATACGACAAATATTGACAGCCAAGTAGAGGAAAATAGTACAATAGGTAAAGAAGTGTACAAATTGCCGCCTATCGTGGCTCCTCATAACAGCAAGATCGAATCCATCCAGCCATTCCTTGGGATGGATCAGGCTTTGTTTGAAGCTCCGTCCTGGATGAAGGGCGTGAATGCGGGCCGTAAATTCAACACGGTATTGTGGTCGATACTATCAGGTATCGTTATTTATGCCTTGCTAAGGCTTATCCTCCGTCGGCCGCTCAGTCAACTGCTGGCTCCTATGCTGAAGGGGATCGACCCGGATGATCTCGACGAGATCAGCTACCGGGCCATCGCGATCGGGTTCCCGATCTTTACGCTGGGGGCGCTTGTATTTGCCATGATCTGGGCGCAGCAAGCCTGGGGGCGGTTTTGGGGCTGGGATCCCAAAGAAGTCTGGGCTTTGATTACATGGCTGTATTACAGCGCATACCTGCATCTTCGGTTATCCCGCGGATTTCAGGGCAAGCAGGCTTCTTGGCTTGCCGTTCTGGGGTTCCTCGTTGTCATGTTTACGCTCGTGGGTGTAAACCTTATTATTGCCGGGCTTCATTCCTATGCGGGAACGGATTAAGCTCGCGCCTGATCTCGAAGTTTTGCCGTTAAGCTGAAATGTAAGATGATGAATAGGGGTTGTTGTCCATGTCAGATCAAGAAAATCGCATTCTGGTAGTCGACGATGAAGAGCGGATTCGCCGCCTGCTTAAGATGTATTTGGAAAAGGAAGGATACGAAATCGATGAAGCCGAAGACGGCGAAACGGCGCTGAAAAAAGCGACGTCCAATGATTACGGGCTGATTCTGCTCGACGTCATGCTGCCGGGAATCGATGGCGTGGAGGTCTGCAATCGGTTGCGGCAGGTGAAATCCACGCCGGTTCTGATGCTGACGGCCAAGGGGGAGGAAATCAATCGCGTTCAAGGGTTTGAAGTCGGTGCCGACGATTACGTGGTAAAGCCGTTCAGCCCGCGTGAAGTGATATACCGGGTCAAAGCGATTATGCGTCGCGCTTCGGCGACCGCCTATTTGACCAAGGAGAGCGGAACCAGCAACAACATCGTGTTCCCGCACCTCGTCATTGAACATGACGCCCACCGGGTGACGGCCAGCGGCCATGAGGTCAGTCTTACGCCGAAAGAATATGAACTTCTACATTATTTAGCGGTATCTCCGGATAAAGTATTTTCCCGGGAGGAGCTGTTGAAAGATGTGTGGAACTACGAATTTTTTGGTGACCTACGCACGGTCGATACGCATGTCAAGCGTCTTCGCGAAAAACTGAATAAGGTTTCGCCCGAATCCGCAGCTATGATAACGACGGTCTGGGGCGTAGGATATAAACTGGAGGTCGCGAAATAAGTGCGCTTCTGGAGAACGCTTGTCGGCAAACTGTGGATTACGATCATTTGTCTGGTTGCGTTTGTCCTGCTTTCCATGGGCTTGTTCCTGCTCCCGTATATCGACACCAACTTCACGAATTCCGGAGCGGTTAAACAGCTGTTCGTCATTATAGGGATGATTGGGTTCTCTCTGACTACGTTCTTTGCCTTGTTTTTGTTTACCAAAATAACTCAACCAATGCAGCGGCTGATCCAGGCGGCCGATTCGGTCCGAAAAGGAAAGTACGACACCCGGTTATCTCTGCGCACCAGCGATGAAATCGGCGTGCTCTCCAACACGTTCAATCATATGGCCGAGGAACTGGAGAAGACGATCCGCAGTTTGAATCACGAGAAAGAGCATCTCTCCAGCGTGCTTCGCAGTATGAACGACGCCGTAATCACACTGGACGGAAACGGTTATGTTATCCTGACCAATCCCCCGGGGGATCGCATACTGGAGATGTGGGGGGATTTGTCGGAGCAGGAAGCAGGCGATCCGGAAGGGGGGGCGGCTTCATCCGCATCCGGGCCGGGGAACGCCAACAAAGTGCCCAAGCCGCTGATGGAGATGTTTCATCGGATTTTGGCCCAGGAAGGCGACCAAAGCATGAACATTCATGTCAAAAAGGGCGTGTGGTCCGTGCATATGGCGCCGCTAACCTCCGACGGGGAGATCCGCGGGGCCGTCGCGGTGTTAAGAGATGTCACCGAGGAAGTCCGGCTGGAGAAGATGCGGCGGGATTTCGTAGCCAACGTATCCCACGAAATTCGCACCCCGCTGTCGATGATGCAGGGATACAGCGAGGCGCTGTTGGACGGTATGGCGACATCGCCCGAGGAGAGCGCCGAACTGGTGCAGGTTATCCACGACGAGTCGCTGCGTATGGGCCGGTTGGTCCGCGACCTGTTGGACCTGGCGCGCATGGAGGCCGGCCATACCGACATGTCGATGCGTGAGGTGGATTTCCGGGAACTGGCCGAAAGGGTATACCGTAAATTTCTGGTCCGGGCGAAGGAGCACGAAATCGCCTTGCAACTTGATCTCGGGGAAGGCGGCTTGCACTTGTCCTATGCGAATGAAGACCGCCTGGAGCAAGTGCTGACGAATCTCCTGGATAATGCGTTTCGCCATACGCCGGATGGCGGTGGGATCGTGATCGGTGCGGCGATGGAGGCGCAGCGGGAAGGGCCCGCGCTGCACGTCAGCGTGAAGGACAGCGGCGTCGGGATCCCGGCCGACGACTTGCCCTTCGTCTTCGAACGGTTTTACAAAGCCGATAAGGCGCGGGTGCGGGGCGAAAGAGGCGGGACGGGGCTCGGACTTTCCATCGTGAAAAATATCGTGGACGCCCATGGCGGAACGATCCATGCCGAAAGCGAGCCCGGTACAGGCACGATCTTTCATATGCTTCTTCCTGTCGAGAAACCGCAGGAAAGATAAAATCAAAAAAACACCCTTTAAGAAAAGGGTGTTTTTTTGTTGAACGCGGAAGATAAATCTTGTTCAACGTGAAACATATCTGATTTTTCTTTATTCGAAGGCAATTTGTTGCGCTTTGTTAATTTCCGGCAATTTTGTCAGATCGCCAAGCACTTCCTTTGGCGTTTCTTTATCGACGGTGAGGACCATGATCGCTTCGCCGCCGACGATTTTACGTCCGACTTGCATCGCGGCGATATTGACGTCGTTCTTGCCGAGCAGCGTGCCGACGCTGCCGATAATGCCGGGTTTGTCGTTGTGCGAAATAAAGATCAGATGGCCTTCGGGAGCGATATCGACCGGGAACTTGTCGATCTGCACGATCCGGGCGCCGTATCCGTTCAATAAAGTTCCGGCAACGCGGCGTTCCGCGCCGTCCTGGGTTTTCAGCGAAACGCTGATCAGGTTCGTGAACCCTTTGGTGGCGGAAGCCTGGGAAACGACCACATTAACGTCGCGGGCCTTGGCCAGGTGCAGCGAGTTTACAATGTTGACGTCACTGCCGAAATGGCGGGACAGCACCCCTTTAATGATATAGCGGGTCAGCGGCTGCGTATCGACCTCGGACAAATCGCCCGCGTAATCGACGTGGATTTCCTGAACCGCCTCGTTGTTCAGTTGGGCGGCAAATGCGCCGAGTTTCTCGCCCAGCTCGAAGTAAGGCTGCAGCTTGTTCATGACGCTAGGGGCTACCGGCGGCATGTTGACGGCGTTTTTGAACGGTTCGTTGCGCAGAATATGCAGCACCTGTTCCGAAACGTCGATCGCCACATTTTCCTGGGCTTCGACCGTGGACGCGCCCAAATGCGGGGTCACGATGATTTTCGGGTTGTGCAGGAAAGGGTGATCCGCTTCAGGCGGTTCCTTTTCAAAGACGTCAAAGGCGGCACCGGCAACGATTCCTTGATCGATCGCCTCGACCAGCGCCAATTCGTCAACCACACCGCCGCGCGCACAGTTGATGATCCGCATGCCTTTCTTCATCACTTCGAATTGCGGGCGCGAAATCATGTGCTTCGTCTCCGGCGTGAGCGGAGTATGCACCGTAATGAAGTCGGCATTCCGCACGATATCATCCACCGTTGCCAGCTTGATGCCAAGCTTCTCGGCGCGCTCCTCGGTCAGGAACGGATCATAACCCAGGATGTCCATGCCGAACGCTTTGGCGCGTTTGGCGACCTCGCTGCCGATTCGGCCCATCCCGAGTACGCCCAATGTTTTGTTGCGCAGCTCGACGCCGAGGAATTTACGGTCCCAAGTGCCTTGGATCGTCTTGGCATAGGCTTGAGGAATATGGCGTGCCAAGGCCATCATCATCGCAAAAGCATGCTCACAGGTTGTAATCGTGTTGCCGTCGGGGGCGTTGATCACGACAATCCCGCGCTTCGTGGCGGCTTCCAAGTTAATGTTGTCGACGCCGACACCGGCTCGTCCGATCACCTTCAGGTTTTTGCCGGCTTCCATAATCTTCTCGGTCACTTTCGTTTGGCTGCGTACGAGCAGAGCGTCATACTCAGGGATGATTTGAACCAGTTCATCTTCGGTGAGCCCTGTCTTTTTCTCTACGACGACGTCGTTTGCGTCCATCAGTTGCTGGATCCCCATGTCACTGATCGGATCCGATACTAACACTTTAAACATGATTTCTTCCTCCTAAGTATTTTTTTTATAGGATTGCTGTTCGTAAGGATGGTCATACTTGACGGACACCCTTCGAAAGCAGTCGCAAACGAGAACGCTTTTCTCCACTGCCGTTATAGTGCGTCAAAGAGCGGAGGTCGGCCAAATTACGCCACTTTAAGCTATGCCCTTTGAAAACAGGTGATAAAAAAACTCCCGAACCGCATACTACTGCCGTAGTAAGGGACGAGAGTTGTTCGTGGTACCACCCTAATTCGCTGCGCCTTTGCAGGACATAGCCTCAGTGTCGAAATGACGGAATGATAACGGAATTCATCCGACTGCGCCTACTGACTTAGGCCAAGAGGTTCAACGCAGTGACTCAGGATCGCTGAAGTTGCCTTTCCGCTACCGGTTCGCAGCACCACCGGCTCTCTGGGAGCTTCCGGACGACTTCTTTTCCTTCAACGTGTTTTGCAAATCTAATTTTTCATAATGTATCATGCTGCGTAAGAGGGTGTCAATACTCTTTCAAATCCCGCGAAGCGAAAGGCCGGGCGGTTCTTGAATCGCGGTAGCATTTTAGTTATCATTTTAGGTATGTCGAAAACTCTCGACTGAACGCGAAATCTCAGCTTCCCGCAAAGAAAGGGAGTTCGGGTAGAATCTCGGATTTATAATATGTCGCTTTCCATTTCATGAACTCCTTACTTTGGACGGCTTCCGTTTCTGTGAGGATTTTCACAATTGAAGACACAGAATTTAGTTTCAAGGCGGAAGCCTTGCCGCTTGCGATCATTTGGTCGATTTTAGCCGTCATATCCTGCGGCAGATAAGATACATATAATCTGCTGTTCTGCATCATGTCCGACACCGCTTTATTCTTCTGGGCCAACGAGAACGTCTTCCACTGCTTGATCAAGGTGTCGGACCGGAACGTATAATTATCCGGAATATGTTGATCGGCTTTGGCGCTCCATTTTAAAATCGATGCATAGAACTTGCTTTGGGCTTTCAGGCCGTAATCCATGGCGTTTTTCGCAAATTCATCGCTTGACAAGATCCGGGCTAGTTTCGGCCCGGTCTCGCCGCTCATGAAGGATACGTTGCGGGAGATTCCTTCGTCAAACAGCTTCAGGCTCTTTAATATATCGTTCTGGGCTTGCTTCAACAGCGGCGAAGAGCCCGAAATCGGGTTGGCCGAAATGAGGCCGTATTGGTTCTGGGCGGACTCCTGAGCCTCCTTTAAAATTTTGGCCGCTGCAAGCTTGGAGTCGGCGCTTTGAAGGCGATCTGTCATGCTTATGTACTCTTCTTTAAATTGCTGATAGGGCTGATAAACGACATAATAGAATGTGACGAGATCCTGCTGCCCGTAGGAAACCTCGGTTTCCGATTCGAGCGCGGAGGCTTTATAATTCAAGTACTTGGCCTCCGTACGGGTGATCCCCATGCTCAGGCCGAGCATGAAGGTGCCGAACGCTGCGATCAGCGTAAACAGGAATCCGAAGGTAAACCAGACCTCAAAACGCGATGATTTCTTTCTGTTCATAGAACGAACGCTCCTTATCCATGTTTTAGTCCGTGAGTCTTGCGAGACTATGCCGGATGCATCTTTACACCATATTTTAAAGGACAGGGTCTGACAAAAACTATGAAAAAATTCAAATTCGGCAACGTAAAAATTCAAAAAGTGGATCCGGCTCAGCTCGATGATCGACTGCTGCTGATCAATCTGTACTTTACTCAGGGACTTGCTTTATTTATCGGCTTAATCATTCTCTTTTTTCAGAAAAGAAACCCACTTTCTATCTTGAAACTTCCAAATGATCCAAATTTCCTATATTGGGGTGCCGGCCTGGCCGCCGCCATGCTTCTGATCGACGCACTGCTCTCCAAATTCATCATGGAGGAAGCGATGGATGACGGAGGGATTAACAGCAAGCTTTTCAGGACAAGGCCCGTTTGGCACACTATTGTGATCGCCCTGGTCGTGTCGGTATGCGAGGAGCTGTTGTTTCGCGGCGCTATCCAAAACGGAATCGGACCGTATTGGACAAGCGTGCTCTTTGCGGCGATTCATATCCGTTACTTGAGGCATTGGCTGCCGACAGGCTGGGTCTTTGCCAGCAGCTATGGTTTAGGTTATATCTATGTGCAAACCGGAACCCTCTGGGCACCGATCGTTTGTCACTTTCTCATCGACCTCATCTCGGGATTAGTCATAAAATATCGGAGGGAATCATGAACGAACGTTTAAGCAGATCGGAACGTCATAAACGGAGCCGCAAAAATGGAAGGAGCGCATCGGCCGACGGCGGCGTCACATCAACGAGGGCCATTCCTGCCGAGGCATCCGAAGGATATGCTTCCGGGATGATTACCCTTGTGGACGAGGAGGACCCGGGCGAGGTGGAGGTCAGCAAGCTCCCGCCCCGCAGGGAGCTTTATCCTTCGCAGCGGATCAAATGGACGAAATGGTTTTTCAATTCTCTTCTTTATGTTTTTGTGGCGATTTTGCTCGTTCTGCTGTGGTGGGGACTAAGCGATTCGCCTTGGGGTGAGAAATACGGGCTGTCCATCGGGGTTGAATTTCCGCTTCATTTTAGCTAAAATAAGAAAAATTTCAAATCCGCACTATGCCGATGATGAGCATCCAACTCGGAGGCGTTTTCGCCAGGAGAAGCCCGGTCTTCTCCAAGTTTACCGGACCGCCCGTTATCGCGGAACCAAGTGATTACAGCGCTTGAATCGTTGTAATAAGTTGGGTGGCACCGCGAGCAGAGCGCTCCTCGTCCCAAGGATGAGGGCGCTCTTTGTCTTTTTACCATGCGGAAGGGGCGGTATTGTTATGTTGGATGTTAGATGGATTCGGGAACATCGGGAAGCGGTTCAAATGGCGGCTGACGCCAAAAAAATCGGCGTCTCGATCGAGGAGTTGCTCCGGCGGGACGAGCAGCGGCGCGATTTGTTGAAACAAGCGGAAGAGTTGCGGCGGCAGAGAAACGGGAGTACGAAAATCATAGCCGAATGTTCCAAATCGGGACATTGGCCGGAAGAGGGCGCCGATCGTTTGAAAATGCGGGTAAGGCGCTTGAATGAGGATTTAAGGGCTGTCGAGACGGAGTTGGAGTCGACGCAGCGGGAATTCGACCGGCTGATGGGCCTAGTCCCGAACGTTCCTTCGCCTGACACGCCGCCAGGGAACAGCGACGCGGATAACGTGGAGCTCCGCAAACATGGAGAGCCGCCGAAGTTCGACTTCTACTCCCGTGACCATGTGGAGCTTGGCCTTTTGCACGGGATGTTGGACATCCCCCGAGGCGTCAAAGTTGGCGGCAGCCGCAGTTATTATTTGCAGGGCACGGGAATGCTCCTGCATCGCGCGGTTCAGCAGCTTGCTCTGGATCTCGTGATGGAGGCCGGCTTTCATCCGCTGGAGGTTCCTATGCTCGTGCGGGGCGCGCAAATGTGGAACACGGGATTTTTCCCTACGGGAGAAGACCAGGCATACCGGATTCAGGGTGAAGATCTATGGCTTGCAGGCACGTCGGAGGTTCCGCTCATTTCATTTTATGAAAATGAAATCGTGGATGTAAGCGAGCCGATCAAGCTGGCTGCAGTCTCGACCTGCTTCCGCAATGAAGTGGGGTCGGCAGGACGCGATGTCCGCGGGCTTTACCGGGTTCACCAGTTCGCCAAGGTGGAGATGGTTGTCATCTGCAGCCCGGACCCCGCCGTGTCGGAATCGCTTCATCAAGAGATCACCGGGCATGCCGAACGCCTGCTGAATATGCTCGAGCTTCCGTACCGGGTGATGGCGGTTTGCACCGGGGACATGTCGCAAAAAACCTACAAGCAGTATGATATTGAAACCTGGATGCCCAGCCGCGGGGCTTACGGCGAGACGCACTCCTCTTCCAATCTGCACAGCTTTCAGGCCCGCAGGTCAAACATACGCTGCCGGGGCGCGGAAGGGAAGCTTGAATACTGCCACACCCTGAACAATACGGCTGCCGCGTCACCGCGAATTCTGATCCCTTTACTTGAGAACCACCAGCGGGAGGACGGATCGATTCATATTCCGCAGGCCTTGCGCAAGTATATGGGCGGGGTGGACACCTTGAAGCCGTCTAAGTGAATATAAAAAACGGGCTGTCCCAAAAGTCATAATAATGACGAGGGACAGCCCCTTTTATGCTCATGTTGCTACGGTTATTGACTGGCAGCCGGCTTGTCGCCGATGCTGCGGGGATCGACGAACCCGTATCCCTTCGCCTCCAGCTTCGTCAACAGTTCATCGAGCGCTTCCACCGTCCACGGCAGCTCGTGCATGAGAATATTGCTTCCGGCATGAAGCTGGTCGAGCACGTTCTGGATAACCGCCCCCGGTTTGTTTTTGTTTTTGGAATCCCAGTCCAAAGAGCCGTTTGACCAGGTCATATAGATCATTCCGTTCTCCTCCACGATCTTATGGAGCCGGTCATTGCCCGAACCGAACGGCGGCCGGAAAAAGCGCGGACGCTCCCCGATCGTTTCCTCCACAATGTTCTGTACGTCCTCCACCTGCTTGCGGGCGCTGGCCGCCGATTCTTTCTTAAGATCGATATGATCCCAGCTGTGATTCCCGATAATCTGTCCCCGCTCGTGAATCAGGGTCAGCAGGTCCGGATTCTCCTTTACGCGATAACCGTTCACGAAAAAGATCGCCTTCGCCTGATGTTTATCCAACGTATCGATCAAGCCCTCGATCATCTCTTTCTCCTTCGGGCCGTCGTCGAAGGTCAGCAAAACGACTTTTTTCTCCGTTGCGTCCTCATTCGGTTTGACATTGTAGGCTTTATCGATATGGTACAGCAATGCCGGAGGTTCCATTTCTTCCGCCTTCCCGACGTTCGGCTTGCCCGGCTCGCCGGTTTGCGGCGGGCTCTCTTCCTTGTCCGTTGGCGTGCCGCCCGCTTCGCCGCCGGATAAATTGTTTGCCGGTACGGTTTGTCCGGCGGCCGGAGGTGTCTGCTCCGCCTTGTCCGGCTCGGCCTGCTTCTGGGCGCAGGAGCTTAACAACAGACACAAGGCTGCGATAAGCAGCGCTTTTTTGCTGATCAAGCGTATCAACTCGCTTTCCTGTATTTATGCCGCATGAGTTTGTCGTAAAGCGCGAACACTACAACTGATTTTAACATATCTAAGGAGGTTGTTTAGGTGAAATCTTCCACGTTTTTATTCGGCGTTATCCTTGGCGCTGTGGCGACGGGCTTGGCATCCCGGCGAAAAGGCGGCTGGATGTCCATGCTTAGCGAAGCGGGATCCATGATTAAGCTGCCGGCAATGAATGATGGGAAACAACACGACAAGTCTTCTCATGCAGCCTCGAATTCAGGTTCGGAAAAGAATGGAGCCGATCCAACGGCCCAGGTGTTTCCCAGTTCGGTTTCATCGACAAATTCGGGTCATTCGAAAGAATACAGTTTGAAGCAAATATCGGATTTCATTAAGGGGGACGCCGATGTCCGCCGCGAGGTGGAAGCGATCCTCAAAGAAACACGTACGGCCGTCCCCGGCTTCTAATTTTGGCAAGGCTAAGAATCATTTTTCGCTCCCTTTGGAGGATTGCGGAAAATGATTCTTTTTTTGATTATTTTATTGCGTGCATTTAGGGAAAATTAGTGATAACATACTTACAAAGAACCATTTCCAGCACATATTACAGCAGGTTTCATAATCTGTTATAACACGGCATGGAGAGGAGGATCCTGTATGAGGATTGAAAGACTTGGTCAGGATAAAATACGGATTTTCCTCACGTTTGACGATCTGAGCGAACGCGGTATTCAGAAAGAGGATATGTGGCAGGAAATTCCGAAGGTCCATGATCTGTTCACGGAGATGATGGATCAGGCGTACAACGAAGTGGGCTTTGATGCCACAGGTCCTTTAGCGGTGGAAGTATTCGCGCTTCCTGCGCAAGGCATGGTCGTCATCGTTACACGAGGCAAATACGATCACCATCATTTTGGAGCAAGTTCGCCTTACGAGGATGAACTGCCCGAGGAAGTTTACGAGATGGAAGTGACGCTGGAACAGAGTGATACGATTCTCTACTCTTTCGATGATTTTGAGGTGCTGATTGAAGCGGCTCACGTTCTCCGGCCTATGCTTGACGATGCCGGAAGACTGTATAAATATAACGGGAAATGGGTTCTGAGGCTGGAACCTGACGAGCTTGACGAGACGAAAGTGCCGGCATTGATTGCCGTTCTTGCCGAATTCGGCGAGGCTACCTCCGTAACATCGGCCATGCTGGACGAATACGGAGACGTGATCATGGCGGAGAACGCAATCGGCGTCATCTGCAGCCATTTTAAACGTCAGGATTAATGTTGGTTGATTTTTTGCGTTAAACGACGCACGGGAGATAAGGACGGTCATTGAGGAAGGTAAGGGGGGATACCGTTGCTCTTTTTCTCGATTGCCACAGCAGCGGTTGCTCCCGGTATTGCTCTCTTGACCTATTTTTATCTGAAGGACAAGTATGATGCCGAACCACTGCATATGGTGATTAAAGTGTTTATGCTTGGTTTCTTGATCGTCCTCCCGGTCATGATCGTGCAGCGCGGCATCGCGATCTGGCTCGGGGAAGGCCCGTTCATTTCAGCCTTCGGCATTTCCGCCGGGGTTGAGGAAACCTTGAAGTGGTTCGTTTTGTTCCATATGATCTACAATCACACGGAATTTGACGAACCCTATGACGGTATTTTGTATGCGGCCGCGATTTCATTGGGTTTTGCCACCGTGGAGAACGTTATCTACGCTTTCGCCAGCCACGCTTCGATCGGAACGATGATCGTGCGCGCGCTGCTTCCGGTTTCAGGTCATGCGATGTTCGGCGTGATGATGGGGTATTATATGGGGAGAGCCAAATTTTCCACTGGACGGAAGAGCACCAAGTTTTTAATTTATTCCTTGCTGCTTCCGCTCCTATGGCACGGTGTCTACGACTGGATCCTCGACAACGTGAGTCATTACTGGATCTGGTACATCGTCCCTCTAATGGCCTTTTTGTGGTATGGAGGGATCGGCAAAATGTATCGCGCCAACAACCGTTCTCCCTTCCGTCTTACGGAAGCCAGGGGACAAGATTAAGAAGAATTCAAAGAGGGCATCCTTTATTTTGGAAACAAGGCGAATAGCCGGTATTCTGAAAGGGGTGCCTTTTTTGTGCGCGTAAAAGTGAAAATCGTATGCAAGAATTGCGGGGAAAGATTTATTCTCCGCGGCAAAAAGGAGAAGGGGCAGATCGATACGGGGTTCAAGCAGTGTATCTGCGATAACCGCAATGCTTTTGAAATCGAGGAGGAACACCTCTAAGCATGCATAAACCTCCCAACTTCATGTCAAACTACCCTCAGACAGTTGAAGAAGGGAGTGCGAATACCCATGTACAAACGATTGAGTGCTATTCTTTTTCCGGTTGCCACGATTCTACTGATCGGTGCGCTGGTTTGGGGTTATCAGGAGAACCAGGAAAAAAACGCTATTCTGATCAAGGCGGAAAACCAATATCAACGTGCGTTCCATGATTTGTCCTTTCATGTGGACAAACTCCACCGCGAACTCGGGAATACGCTGGCGGTACATACCGCATCGACCGGCTCGCACCGGAAGGGTCTGGTCAATGTGTGGCGGATCACGAGCGAAGCCCAGAATGAAATCAATCAGCTGCCGCTGACGCTGCTGCCGTTTAACAAAACCGAGGAGTTTTTGTCCCGAATCTCCAAGTTTTCTTATCAGACGGCGATCCGGGATTTAACGAAGCAGCCTCTGACCGATGGCGAACTTAAAAATTTGAAGGAACTTTATAAAAGCTCCGCGGAGATCTCGAAGAACCTTCAGGAAGTCCAAAACAAGGTGATCAGCAACCGGCTGCGCTGGATGGACGTGGAGACGGCCTTGGCCAGTCAAAGGGAGCCCCGCGACAACACGATCATCGACGGATTCAAAACCGTGGACAAGAGAGTGGGCGAATATCCCGAGCTGGATTGGGGGCCCTCCGTATCAAGCATGTACAATAAACGTTCGGTCAAGAAATTGGGCGGAACCCCGGTGACCGAACAAAAGATCAAGACGGAAGCCGCCCGTTTTATGGGCACAGCGAATTCTAACGCGTTTAAAGTGGTTGAAAACGGCCGCGGTACCGAATGGGCCTCCTATACGGCTCAGCTTCACGGCAATCAGGGAGAGACGGTGACCCTGGACTTTACCCGAAACGGGGGTCATCTGATCTCTTATGTGCATGACCGGAACATCGGTCCTAAAGCGATCGGGACCCGCGAAGCCAGAGCGGCATCGGAAAAATTCCTGCAGGATAAGGGATTCCGGGATGTTACCCCGGTCGCCTATGACGAATATGACAACATAGGTACCTTTACTTTCGTATCCAAGCAAAACGGCGTACTGATTTACCCCGAAAAACTAACCGTAAGGGTTGGTCTGGACAACGGCCAAGTGACGGGCATGCAGGCCAGCGACTATGTTTACGAACGGGAAAACCGGGAAAAGGTGTCAAAGCCGAAGCTGACGCCGCAGCAAGCGCGCAAGTTCCTGAATTCGGAATATAAAGAGAAATACCATCGTCTGGCCCTGATCGAGAACGAAATGTCCGAGAAGGTGCTGACCTACGAATTCGGGGGATCGATCAACGGCTCGGATTATAAGATTTTTATCAATGCGGAAACAGGGGCCGAAGAAACGGTCGAAGAGATCCGAAATCGGGGACAGGGAACCCGTTCTTAAATTTCATACCTGCCACAGAGAAGGAGGCCCACACGGGTTCTCCTTTTTCTGTTTACCATTTGATCGGGACAAAACTCTCCTCCAATGCCCCGCCTCATGATATAATCGGTAACGTGACGAAAAGCAGCTAGATGAATAAAGGGGTCGGTGGGGACGTTGTTGCCAAAAGTGAATGATTTAATTTATATCCAGGTCGCCTCTGCGGATAAAAAGGAAGATGACAAGGAGTGCAAATCGCGAATCGCGGACATTGGGGATGATTTTTACCTGGTCGAGGTGCCGATCGAAGTCGGCAGCGGAAGAATTAGAAGGCTTTTTGTGGGGGACGAGCTGTCTATCTATTTTTTAACCGAAGGCGGCGTGAAAAATTACTTTAATACATACGTCCTCGGATTTGCGGACGATGTGGTTCAGCTCATCCGTATCCGCAAGCCGGAGCCGGAGGCGGTCACCAAAATTCAACGCCGGCATTATTTGCGGGTCGTTGCCGAGCTGGAAATCGCGGTCCGTGTGCAGGACAATACCCGATTTGTAGCGTTGACCGAAGATGTTGGCGGCGGGGGCGTTTCTCTGATTTGCGACGGCAAATACAGACTTATGGAGGGCGACCAGCTATATTGCTGGCTGCTGATTCCTTACAAGAACGGATCCGTCGAGCACGCACCGTTTGAAGCCGAGGTGGTGCGGACCAAAAAGCTGGAGACGGGCAGAGACCTCGTTATGTTGAAATTCGTCAACATCTCCGATATGGAGCGGCAAAAAATTATCCGCTACTGTTTTGAACGTCAATTCGATTTCAGAAATCGATAACTTAAAGTGCCTGCAGACGGATATGAAGGTTCACCCTTTTTTTGGATAACCTGTTAAGGCGGGAAAATCCATTGTTAGGCATAAAGGGGTGAAGTCATGCGTGAAAAAAAGGACCGGGAATTTTACGTTTCGATGTTTCTGCAATTTTCGGACAAGGTGGAGTTGTGGTTTCGCAAGGCGCTGCTCGTGCTGTTATGCTGCCTGATTCTGTTCCAGGCGCTTTTAACGCTTCCGGCCATCCGCCATTTTATGGCTTCGGCCGAAAAATATGAAGGGACTCCGATCCGCCGTGCGGAAAACCGTTAGAATCCGCTATTGCTCGCGGAAGGCTTTTGCATCCCTTTGCTTTGTGTGGTATAATTTTCACGTCGCAGGCAATGCCTGCTTTTTTCTTGAGACCGTCTTCTGAGGAGGAATACCCTTTTGGCTAGCGGAGCGTCATCATCTTATGACAAAATCAACATCGCGATCGACGGACCGGCCGGAGCCGGCAAGAGTACGATCGCCCGCAGGGTTGCAGGCATGCTGTCATACATTTACGTCGACACCGGTGCCATGTACCGGGCGGCAACCTGGTATTTTCAGCAGCTTGGAATCAAACCGGAAGATGAGGAACAAGTGCTTCAAACGGTGCCCAATCTGGTTATTGAATTAATACCCGGAGAAGATGGGCAGCGGGTAAGCGTCAACGGCCAAGAGGCGACGGAGAAGATCCGCTCCCTGGCGGTGAACGCCCAGGTGTCCCGATATGCGCAAATCGAGGGGCTGCGAGGCAGGCTTGTCTCTCTACAGCGGCAAATGGCTTTGCGCAAAGGCGTCGTCATGGACGGCCGCGATATCGGTACAACGGTTCTTCCTGATGCCGAAGTCAAGGTTTTTATGACGGCCAGTGTTGAGGAACGGGCCCGTCGGCGCTACAAGGAGATGAAGGAGCAGGACCAGATCACCTTGGAGCAGCTCATTCGCGATATGGACGAACGCGACCGGCTGGATCGGGAAAGGGAAATTTCTCCGCTCCGACAGGCGGAAGACGCCGTCCTGCTGGATACCACGAACATGACGCTGGATGAGGTGGCCGAGACCATCGTTTCCATGTGCAGAACTTATGTAAGAAAGAGAGAAACGGAATGATCTACAGTTTTTGCCGGGGCGCGCTGCGCCTCATTTACAAGCTGTTATTCCGCTTGGAAGCCCACGGCTTGGAACATATCCCTGCTGAGGGAGGAGTTCTTTTATGCTCCAATCACATAAGCAATCTTGATCCGCCGACCATCGGCATTTTGCTGCAGCGGAAGGTTCATTTTATGGCCAAGAAAGAATTGTTTGATATCGTCGGCTTAGGCTGGCTCATCAAGCAACTGGGAGCTTTCCCCGTGAAACGGGGCGGTGTGAGCAAGGAGTCGATCAAAACCGCGCTAACCTTGCTTCGTGAGGGTCATGTTATGGGGATATTTCCCGAAGGCACCCGAAACAAAGGGGAAGACGCGGGCATTGGCAAGCGAGGAGCCGCTACGTTCGCGCTCCGCAGCGATGCTGCCGTAGTGCCGGTTGCAATTATTGGGGATTATAAACTTTTTCGCAAGATGAAAGTAGTTTACGGCCCGCCTGTCGATTTGTCGGCTTTCAAAGAAGACAAAGGCCCGGACGCCGCCGAAATGGCCACCGAGGCGATTATGGCGCGAATTGCGGAATTGAAATCGCGAGGCTGACCTGCTTCCCTTCCATGCATGAAGGCAGGGGGGATTTGGCAAGCTAGGAATGAATGTTTTGAACTTCGCTTCAGGCGGGTTTAAATAAATGGGTTTTCTGAATTGAGGAGGGTATTCACATGTCGGAAGAAACAAAAAACGAGTTTGAAGCTGCTGAAACGGCAAGCCAGGAAGAAATGGAACAAATCGTATCCTTGAAAAAAGGGGACACCGTAAAAGGAACGATCGTCAAAATTGAAGATAACCAGGCTTATGTAAGCATTGGATATAAATATGACGGCGTTATTCCTATTCGCGAATTGTCCTCGGTTCACCTGGACAACGCAGCCGATGCCGTTCAAGTGGGACAGGAAGTGGAAACCAAGGTTGTCAGCATCGACGACGAGAAAGAGCGCCTGGTTCTGTCCAAGCGCGCAATCGATAGCGAGAACGCCTGGGAAGAACTGAAGAAACGCTTTGAAAGCCAAGAAACGTTCGAAGTTACGGTCGCCGATGTCGTAAAAGGCGGAATCGTGGCGGACGTAGGCGTTCGCGGTTTCATTCCGGCCTCGATGGTAGAGCGTCATTTCGTGGAAGATTTCAGTGACTATAAAGGCCGCACTCTGCGCGTCAAAGTCAAGGAAATCGATCCCGAGAACAACAAAGTCATCCTTTCCCAAAAGGATGTACTGGACGAAGAGTTCGAAGCCAACAAGCTGAAAGTCATGAGCGAGCTGAAGGAAGGCGAAGTGCTGGAAGGTACGGTACAACGCTTGACTCAATTCGGCGCCTTCGTGGACGTAGGCGGAGTAGACGGACTGGTTCACGTATCGGAAATCGCCTGGAATCATGTCGACAAACCGGCTGATGTTCTTTCCGAGGGCGACAAGGTGAAAGTGAAAGTCCTGAAGGTTGATCCGGAGAAAGGCAAAATCAGCCTCAGCATCAAAGCCGCCACACCTGGACCATGGGAGACGGCCGCAGAGAAATTCCACACCGGGGATATCGTAAGCGGGGAAGTGAAGCGTCTGGTTAATTTCGGCGCCTTCGTGGAAATCGCGCCTGGGGTTGAAGGACTTGTTCATATCTCTCAAATTTCGCATAAACATATCGGCACACCTCACGAAGTGCTGAAAGAAGGTCAAACCGTTCAAGTAAAAGTGTTGGATGTGAATCCGGCCGAGAAACGGGTAAGCCTCAGCATTAAGGAGACCGAAGAAGCTCCTGCTCCGGCTCCTAGAAGCGAGAAGCCTTCCAAAGGCAGCAGCGTAAGAAAAGAAGATTTGGGCGACAACCCGAACGTTTCGCTGAGCAACCAAGGACTGAGCATCACGCTGGGTGAACGTTTCGGCGATAAGCTGAGCAAACTGAAATAAGCGGGATACAGGCAGACGAATGGATCGGCGGACCCTTGCAGCGGGTTCGCCGATTTTATTTAGCCTGAGGGGAATAGCGGCCCCGGTTCGGTTCGCCAATCGTGGTTTTTTTTGCTATGATGTTCTAGGTATAACGGAAAAAGGACACGAAAAATTAAAATATAGACGAAATGTCAGGGAGGAATGCGCATGGCAAGACCTGTTGTGGCCATTGTGGGCAGGCCGAACGTCGGGAAATCGACGATTTTTAACCGCATTATCGGCGACCGCTTGGCCATCGTGGAAGACAAACCGGGGATTACCCGGGACCGGATTTATGGAGCCGCCGAATGGAACGGTAAAGCTTTCAGCATTATCGATACCGGCGGAATTGAGCTGGACGATGAGGAGCCGATTCTGAAATCGATCCGGATGCAGGCCGAGCTCGCCATTGAGGAAGCGGACGTCATCGTCTTTATGTGCGACGCCAAGGCCGGTGTAACCGGCTCCGACGAAGAGGTGGCCGGAATGCTGTACCGTTCAGGCAAGCCGGTAATCGTGGCCGTAAACAAAGTCGATAATATCGGACGGATGGAAAATATTTACGAGTTCTATAATCTTGGGTTCGGCGACCCGATCGGCGTATCGGGCAGCCATGGCACCGGAGTCGGCGATTTGCTCGACGCCATCGCTGAGAATTTGCCGGAGTTGCCGGACGACGAATATGAAGACGATGTGATCCGGGTCGCGTTAATCGGACGTCCGAATGTCGGCAAATCTTCGCTCGTCAATGCGATTCTCGGCGAAGAGCGGGTCATCGTCAGCGACATCGCCGGCACGACCCGGGACGCAATCGATACTCCTTTCGAGAAGGACGGACAGAAGTTCGTGCTGATCGATACGGCGGGCATGCGCAAGCGCGGCAAGGTTTATGAAACGACCGAGAAATACAGCGTGATGCGGGCGATGAAAGCCATTGAGCGCGCCGATGTCGTCCTGGTCCTCATCAACGGGGAGGAAGGGATTATCGAGCAGGACAAACATATCGCCGGCTACGCCTATGAAGCGGGGAAAGCCTCGGTGTTTGTAGTCAATAAATGGGATGTTGTGGAGAAAGACGACAAGACGATGCATCAATTCGAGCAAAAAATCCGCGACCATTTCCTGTTCATGACTTATGCGCCGGTGGTATTTCTGTCCGCGAAAACCAAGCAGCGCCTGCATAAGCTGCTTCCGGTGGTTCAGCATGTTGCGGACCAGCATACGAAACGGGTGCAAACGCACTTGCTGAACGACGTCGTTTCCGATGCGATTGCGATCAACCCGCCGCCGACCGATAAAGGGCGCCGTCTTCGGATCAATTACGTCACGCAGGTGTCGGTCAAACCGCCTACCATCGTCGTTTTCGTGAACGATCCGGAGCTGATGCATTTCTCGTACGAACGGTATCTGGAGAACAAAATCAGAGCCGCTTTCGACTTTGAAGGCACACCGATCCGGTTGTTCACGCGGCGCAAGTCAGATGAAGGTTAGGGGAGTAGAGGCGAAGTGATTTTACCTGTCGTAGCTGTAATCGTGTGTTATTTGCTGGGCTCCGTCAGCTTCAGCGTACTGCTGGCCAAGTCGCTGAAAGGGATCGATATCCGCCAGCACGGAAGCGGCAATGCCGGGGCGACCAATACGCTCCGCGTGCTCGGCAAAGGTCCGGCGATCCTGGTGCTGGCCCTTGACGTGCTCAAAGGGATCGCGGCGGTGTGGATCGGTCGCTGGCTGGGAGGCGATTCCGCCTGGGTCGCCTCGCTTTGCGGGATCGCCGCGATTATCGGTCACAACTGGCCGATCTACTTCCGCTTTCGCGGCGGGAAAGGAATCGCCACAACGATCGGGGTCATGGCGACCCTGGCCTTCTTTCCGGCCTTGTATGCCGGAATCATCGCGATCCTTTCGATTGTATTTACGAGATACGTCTCGCTCGGCTCTTTGATTTTCGTGTTTTTGACGCCGGTTTTTCTTGCGGTAACAGGCGAATTCGGCCCTTATTTTTGGACGAGTCTGGTCATTTGCGTTTTCGCCTTTTGGAGACACCGCACCAACATCGTGAAAATCGCCCAGGGCAAGGAGAACAAACTGGGCTCCAAAGGAGGAAAACGCGTTGTCTGACAAAGCTGCTGTGCTGGTGGCAGGGAGTTGGGGAACGGCCCTCGCCAGCGTATTGGCTGACAAGAAAATGAATGTCATGATCTGGACCCGGAACGAAGCGCAACGGGATGAAATCAACGATTTGCACCGCAATGAGCGCTTTTTGCCTGGCGTCGAACTCTCGTCCCATCTGCGCGCAACGACGGACATGAAGGAAGCGGTGGAAGGCGCGAAGGCGGTCGTCATTGTCGCTCCTTCCTCGGCCGTGCGGGAGGTCGCACGTTCCTTGAAGCCGCATTGGAAGGAAGACATGCTGATCGTTCACGCCACCAAAGGCTTTGAAACCGAGAGCTTAAAACGAATCTCTACGGTCATCGCCGAAGAGCTGGGGTGCGAGGAAGGACGGATTGTCGTACTGTCCGGACCGAGCCATGCGGAGGAAGTGGTGAAGCAATGTCCGACGACGGTTGTCGTAGCGTCGTTGGAGGAATCTCAAGCCTCCGCGGCCCAGGACTTATTCATGAACTCCTATTTCCGGGTTTATACGAACCGGGATATGGTCGGCGTCGAACTGGCCGGGGCTTTGAAGAACATCATCGCCCTGGGCGCTGGCATGTCCGATGGACTCGGGTATGGGGACAACGCCAAGGCGGCTTTATTGACGCGAGGCTTGGCCGAAATTACCCGGATCGGGGTGGAGATGGGAGCCAACCCGCTCACCTTTTCCGGGTTGGCCGGCATCGGGGACCTTGTAGTTACGGCGACGAGCCGGCACAGCCGGAACTGGCGGGCCGGCTACCTGCTCGGGGAGGGCAAATCGCTGGAGGAGGTGCTAGGCTCGATGGGGATGGTTGTGGAGGGCATTCGGACGACGAAAGCCGCCCATACGATCTCCGAAAAATACCAGGTCCAGATGCCGATCGCCAAGCAGCTCTTCCATGTCTTGTTCGAAGGAATGGATCCCAGAACCGCGGTGGAAGCGCTGATGGGACGGGACCGCAAAACCGAAATGGAGGTTATGTCGCTGGAAACCTGGGAACAGTGGCATACCTGAGTTATCTAAAGGGCATCCTGGATCATCCGCTAAGGCCCAGGACCTTTTCCGGCTCCTACTCATAAACTGTTGGGGAGGACAATGGAGGAGGCGAGAATATGGGCAAAGTTTCCAAGGATGCCTTGGATGCCATCAATAAGAAGACCGGGAAGAAGATTTCGGAAGGCGCGGTCAAAAAGCTGGCCAGCACAGTAAAGCCCTCGACGATGCAGAGCGAGGCCGAACTGAGAAAGCTGATCAAGCAGGTTTCCGCGATGGCCAAGGTACCCGTCTCGGAGAGCACCATCAACGAAATTGTCGGCGCCGTGAAAAAAAGCGGCATGAATTCCAACAATATGGAAGCCTTAATGAAAATGATGATAAAGAAATAAATCTTTTTACTGCCGAATGGCGGAGCTGCCTTATCATGGCAGCTTTTTTTATTCGGTTTCGTTTACATAGCCTGTTCGCTCCGGAGATGCTATAATATTCATCATATAAATGCCGTGAAATCAGATGGGGAGTGTACCGATCATGGACGCAATGACTAAAATGTGGCTGTCCTTGGCCGCGATTCTTGTCATGGGCTTGTCTGTATTTTTGATTACGTTTGCCAGGACCAAAACGAAAGGCATTCTGCGCGGGGTGCTTTCCTTGGTCGCATTCGTGATTATGCTGGCGGGTTTTCTAACGGGACTCGTGTCGATCACATAAGATTTCGGGGATAGAGAAGAGGATCGAAAATGGAAATAGACATAAAGGATTGGGATGAAAAGTACCCGGAAATCAGCAGTGCTCTTCAGACGCTGTCGCACCGCTGTGGGGGAGCGAAGGAGCCCTGGCTGCTGGGAGGTAGCTGCGGACTTTGGCTGCAGGGCGTACCCCTGGATTCGCCGCCCCGGGATATCGACATTTATGCGGATATGACCGGAGCGGAGGAACTGCACGGCCTGTTGGCCGAAGCGGCCTTGGACGAACCGCGTCTGGACCAAAGCGGACTTTATCTGTCCCAACTCAGCCATTACCGGCTGAACGATTGGACTTTGGAATTGGTCGGCGGTTTTCAGGTGAGGGCCGAAGGGGCCAAATACCAGACGGAAGTGAGCGAAGTGCTGGCGCCCAACGCCCCGTCGGTTCGGTTGGGCGGGGCGGAGCTCCGCCTGATGCCTCTGAGTCACGAGTTTGTCTTCAACTTCCTGAGGGGGCGTCCGGATCGGTATTTGAACATCGCGGGTGTGATGCGCCGGGAGGCGGAGCATCATCTTCCGCTGCTTTATCAGCTGCTGCGCCGGAATCAGTGGTCCGCGGAGACCGTTGCAAGGATGGCGGAACTGTTGAATCAGCCGCTATTGTCAGGACCTTGGGGAGAACTTGAAAACGCCCGCCAATAAGGAGGAAAGCCCGACAATGGAACCGGAAGTTACGTTTTTGCCGGGGAACCGAACGCTAAAAGTACGCTCCGGCACGAACCTCCTGCAGGCCGCCCGCAAAGCACGGGTTCATATCCCCACCCGCTGCGGCGGAAATGCGGGCTGCCTGATGTGTAAAGTGGAAGTCCAGAGTGCGGAAGGGACACCGGCTGGTCTCACGCCTCCCGGCGAGGCGGAACGCCGCAAGCTGGGGCCGCTGCTGGAACAGGGGATCCGGCTGGCCTGCCAGGCGAAGATTGTAGGACCCGCCACGGTCAGGCTGCCGGAAAGCCCGTTGAAAGCGGCGATCCGTAAACAGTTGGAAGCCCAAAATCGGGAAGATGATCTTTGGTGATCCAGTTAACGGGAAATTATCTTTCGTAATAGCGGCCTTTTGGGTCCTTTTGGGGCGCTATTGCGGCCCGCTTTGGCTCCCGCGGGGAACAAAAGGCCTTATTTACCTGCTCGGCCCAAAGGGAAGCTGGCGCGCCGGAAGCGCCCCACCGCCTTGCTCGAGGACGGGGAGGGAGGGTTTTCCCCTTAATAGGGAGCTGACACTTATCTAGAACCAAAAGAGTACGAACAGAAGGAGCTTTGAACATGCATAATCGAAAACGACGGAGCGGATGGAAGTACCGCCGTATCGCGTGCGGATTAACGATCCTCATTTTGTCGGGCTTGTTGTCCGGCTGTTTATACCGGGGGGAACCGCAGGAAAGGCGGGTTTCGTATATTGAAAGCGTTGACAGGGTACAAAGGGCCGTGGACCGTTTCCAAGAGGACCAGGGGATTTTACCGATGATAACGGCAGGTGAGGAGACGCCAAAGTACGAGAAGTTCAGGGTCAATTTGGATCAGTTGAATAGACAGGGTTATTTGGAGCAAATTCCGGAAACCGCCTTCGAAAAAGGGGGGAGCGTCTATTTTCTCGTGATCAATGAGGAAGAGGATCCTACGGTCAAGGTGATGGACCTGGCCACCGTACAAAAGGTGAACGATGTGCAGCGGTCGGTCGATCTATTCCGGAACAAACAAGACGGGAAACTTCCTGTCCAGGTGAACGGCGAGATTTCCCCCGGAGTGTTCAAGGTTGATCTGGAAGCGGCCGGAGCCGAAGCGTATGACATCAAAAGCGTTTATTCCGGCCAGCCGCAGGACTATCTTGTGGACAAAGACGGCCGCGTTTATGTGGATTATGCCTTCGATATTATGCAAGCCCTGGATCAATCAGGCGAAAAACCTGGGGCGGCCGCGGATTTACGGGAGATATTAACCGATCGATCCTATTTCGTTCCCGTAAAGTCCCTGCCCTACCGCTGGGTCGACGGTACGCCTGTACCGCAAATCGAATAAGCCGGCCTAATGTCGCAGCAACGGTGCTGCGTTTTTTTTTGCCCAAAAATACATATTGGAATCGATAGATTCATAACTATCAATGTGGCGGGAGATGGCCCCGTCATGTTCGTGACGAAGCGAAGCTTGAAAAAAAGCCGACTCGGACGGTCTACACCGTCATAATTCCGCATCTGGTACATATGATTTTACTAGTCCAAATGCATGTACGAGTTACGCCGCTTCGTTTGTGTTCTCTCCACCCGGGGTTGCGGCGGCGGACACAGGTACAAAGGAGCTGCCGCTCCTTACCGTAGCTATGATTTCAAATTATTGGCGAATAACGAAGCGGATGCTCGGCGAGCATTTTTCCTTCGGCGAATTTTGAGGAGGGGATATCATTGGTATTGGAGAAAGTAGACATTTTTAAGGACATTGCCGAACGTACCGGAGGGGATATTTATCTGGGTGTCGTCGGAGCTGTCCGCACCGGCAAATCAACATTTATCAAAAGATTTATGGAAACGGTGGTGCTCCCGAACATCGCGAGTGAAGCCGACCGGGCGCGTGCGGTGGATGAACTCCCGCAAAGTGCGGCCGGGAAAACGATTATGACGACCGAACCGAAATTCGTTCCGAACAACGCGGTACAAATCAAGGTGGCCGAAGGGCTTGAGGTCAATGTCAGGCTGGTGGATTGTGTAGGTTACGCCGTGGAAGGCGCCAAAGGATATGAGGATGAAAACGGTCCCCGTATGATTTCGACGCCGTGGTTTGAAGAGCCGATTCCGTTTCAGGAGGCGGCGGAGATCGGAACGCGGAAGGTCATCCAGGAGCATTCCACCCTGGGTGTCGTCGTTACTACGGACGGCACGATCGCCGATATTCCGAGATACTCGTATGTCGAGTCGGAAGAGCGGGTCGTGGCCGAACTGAAAGAGGTCGGCAAGCCGTTCGTGCTCGTCATCAACTCGACGCGCCCGAACAGCGAGGAAACGCAGCAGCTTCGGGGCGAACTGGCCGCCAAGTATGACATTCCGGTCATTACCCTTAGCGCGGCCACGATGACCGAGGAGGATGTCACGGGCGTCTTACGCGAAGTCCTGTACGAGTTCCCGGTACACGAGGTCAACGTCAATCTCCCGAGCTGGGTGATGGTGCTGAATGAGAACCACTGGCTCCGCAGCAACTATGAAAATTCCGTACGCGATACGGTCAAGGACATCCGCCGTCTGCGCGACGTGGACCGGGTCGTCAGCAACTTTATGGAGTACGACTTTATCGACCGGGCCGGCCTCAGCGGGTTGAACATGGGGCAGGGCGTCGCCGAGATCGACCTGTACGCGCCCGACGATTTGTACGACCGGATTTTGATGGAAGTGGTCGGCGTGGAAATCCGGGGCAAGGATCATTTGCTCCAGCTGATGCAGGAATTCACGCATGCCAAGAAGGAGTATGACCGGTTCGCGGAAGCGCTGGAAATGGTCAAGACGACAGGGTACGGCATCGCGGCTCCGTCGCTGGCGGAGATGGCGCTCGATGAGCCGGAGCTGATCCGTCAAGGCTCCCGGTTCGGGGTTCGTTTGAAAGCCACCGCACCTTCGATTCATATGATCCGCGTCGATGTCGAGTCCGAATTCGCGCCGATCATCGGAACGGAGAAGCAGAGCGAGGAGCTCGTCCGCTACCTGATGCAGGATTTCGAGAACGATCCGATCAAAATCTGGGAGTCCGACATCTTCGGCCGCTCGCTGCACTCAATCGTCCGGGAAGGCATCCAGGGCAAAATCGCCATGATGCCGGATAATGCCCGCTATAAGCTGCAGGAGACGCTGGGGAGAATTATCAATGAAGGCTCTGGCGGCCTGATCGCCATCATTCTCTAATCGCTAAAAACCAAACGCGTTTGGCTGGGAAAAAGAGCCAAACGCGTTTTTTTGCGTTAAATAAATAAAACCGATTTACATACTTGGTATTTGGCATTATAGTAATCTATAAAGATTTTTACATACCACAATTCCAGGGGGAGAAACGATGAAAAAAATCACAGATTTGAAAAAAACGGGCTTCGTTTTCCTACTGCTTGCGCTTGTGCTTACGATCAGCGCCTGCGGCATTAAGAAAATGCCCGCTGAAAATAGCGGGACCACCACGCCGGCAACGGCGGCCCAGGCGGAAAAGGAAGGAAATTCCGCAGAGGGCAAAGAACTGGCGGGCAAACGTATCGCCTTGATCATGGAATTCAATACCGGCACGTTTTCGCAGCAGTACGTACAGGGCGTCACGGAAGAAGTGAAGAAATTCGGCGGGGAATTGACGACCTTCGTCGCGGAGAACAATCGGGCAAAAATGGCGGATTTGCTGGAATCGGCGATCAATCAGAAGTTCGATGTCATTTTGACGGATCACGGGTCGGCGGAGTTTTTGGAGTCCGGCATCAAGAAGGCGGTCGAGCAAAAGATCGCGGTCGTGGTGTTCGATGCGCTGGTCAACGTTCCGGGAGCCACGGTGCTGTCCCAGGACGATCAAAGTCTTGCCGCGCTTACTCTCGACAAATTGAAACAGGATAGCGGCGGCAAGGGAAATATCGTTAAAGTGTGGGTAGCGGGCTTTGCGCCGATGGAACGGCGCGAGCAGGAGTATAAGAAGTTCCTGGCGGAAAATTCCGGGATCAAGGAGATCGCGGCATTTGGCAACGCGTCCAACCCGGCCCTGGACAGCCAAACGCAAATGGAAGCGGTGCTGAAGCAGTATCCGAAGGGTGAAATCACCGCGGTATGGGCCGCCTGGGATGAATTCGCCAAGGGCGCGGCCCGGGCGATTCAATTGGCGGGCCGCGATGAGATCAAGGTGTACGGCATGGACCTTAGCGACGAAGATCTGCAGATGATTCAGGATCCGAAGAGCCCGTGGGTCGCTTCGGCGGCGGTGGATCCGAAGGATATCGGACGGATTCAGGTCCGCTACGCTTATCAAAAGCTGCATGGCGATTCGACGGACGATCAGGTGGTCTTGAAAGCCGTTCTGGTTACGCGCGAGGCTTTGCCGGAACAGCAGATTTCCACCGATGAACTGTCGCAGTATGTGGAAGGCTGGGGCGGATCAAAGCAAGGGATCCAGGATTGGATGAAGGAGTACGGTGTGGAGTAACGCAGCAACCGATAGTTTGCGGAGAATACCAAGGCGCGCCGTCCGGCAACGGGCGGCGCCGCCTTTTCCCGGCGAAAGGAGGAAGACTCGAAAGATGCCATTATCACCGAAGGTGCTGGAAATGCACGAAATTACAAAGTCGTTTGCCGGCGTGACCGCCTTGAACGAGGTGGACTTTACGCTGGAAGGAGGGCAAATTCATGCTTTGCTGGGGGCGAACGGAGCCGGGAAAAGCACGCTGATGAAGATTTTGTCGGGCGCCTATGAGCGAGACGGCGGCAGCATGAAGCTGCTGGGAGAGGAGGTTCGCTTTCAAGGCCCCTCCGACGCCAAGCTGCACGGCGTACACTGCGTGTATCAGGAGGTGGATGCCGCGCTGGTCCCCCAGTTGACGGTGGCCGAGAACGTCATGCTGGACGAGCTGGCCAAGCCGGGGACGAAGGCCTGGCTCTTTCCTGGCGAGATCGCCCGCCGGGCGGAAGCGGTGCTGGAGCGGCTGAAGGTAAGCATTCCGGTCAAGCGCAAAGTGGCGGAGCTGAGCATCGCGGAGAAACAGATGATTCTGCTGGCGCGTATTTTGTCCCAGGATGCCAAGGTGATCATCTTTGATGAGCCGACGGCACCGCTCAGCGGAGCGGAGGCGGACAGCTTCTTTAGAATCCTTCATGAACTGAAGGATCAGGGGGTGGCGTGCGTATTCATCACGCACCGCCTCCAGGAGGTCATGGACCATGCCGACCGGGTGACGGTCATGCGCGACGGCCGGGTGGTTTATACCGGCCCCCTGGGGGAAGCCGGAGGGATCGACGGCCTCATTTCGCACATGCTCGGCAAGACGTTTGCCGAGGAATTCCCCAAGGTTCCCGCGGAGATCGGCGACGTGCTGCTGCGCGTCAATGGTTTGAAGCGGGGAACCAAGGTGCGCGGCGTCGACCTGGAAGTGCGCCGCGGTCAGATCGTCGCCGTCGTCGGACTGGTCGGCGCCGGCAAGAGTGAGCTGGCCCGCCTGCTGTCCGGCGCGGATCGTCCCGAGGCCGGGACGATTGAGCTGAAGGGGCGGACTTTCAGCTTCAGGCAGCCGGCCGACGCGGTCCGGGCCGGCATTGTCAGTATTCCCGAGGAGCGCCGCAAGCAGGGGATCGTCATCCAGGACAGCGTGGAGCGGAACCTCAGTCTGCCGCTGCTGGGCAGATTAAGCCGCCTCGGCGTCATGTCCGCGCGCAGGGAACGTAGCTTGGCGGAGAGGGTTATCTCCGCGCTCGGCATCAAAACCCCAAGCCCCGACCTGGAGGTTAAATACTTGAGCGGAGGCAACCAGCAGAAAGTCGCCATCGGCAAATGGCTGGAGCGGGGTGCCGATGTGCTGGTCTTCGATGAACCGACCAAAGGGGTGGATATCGGCGCCAAAAGCGATATTTTCCGGATCATCGGCAACCTGGCGGCCCAAGGCAAAGGGATTCTTTATTTTACGAGCGAGCTGGATGAAGGCCTCGGGATCGGAGATCAAATCGCCGTGATGGTTGACGGCAAACTTTCGGGCGTGTTTGCGCGGGGAGAAATCTCACAGGAACAAGCGTTGTTTTACGCTAGCGGGGGACGGAGGGAAATCCAATCATGAGAGAGAAATTGCTTAACTTGTCGTTTAGGTACGGGGCGTTGGTCGTAGTTGTGCTGGTTTTCGCCTTCTTTTCGTTCCGGCTGCCTTACTTTTTCACTTACAGCAATATAACCGATATTTTAAATTCGATCGCCATCGTCACCTTTGTGGCCATCGGGGTTACTTTGTCGCTCGCGGTCGACGGGTTTGATTTGTCCGTAGGCTCCACGGTATCGCTCAGCACCGTCGTTACGGCTACATTAATGATCTGGTATCAAATGCCGCTTTATATCGTACTGGTCGTGCCGCTGGTCATCGGGGCGATCATCGGCTTGCTCAATGCGTTTCTCATCGTCAAAATGCGGATACCCGATCTGCTGGCGACGCTTGCGATGATGTATATCGTCGGCGGGATTCATAAAACGTATGCCCAAGGTTACACGATTTATAATCATATGCAATTCCCGGACGGCAGTAAGGCCGCGGGGGAAATGGACAAAACCTTCCTGCTGCTGGGGCAGGGAAAATGGCTGGGAATTCCGGTCTCCGTTATTCTGCTTTTGATTTTCGTCGTGCTGGTCCACTTTTTTCTCACCCGGACCAAATACGGCCGGCAGATTTATGTAACGGGGGGCAACGAGGAAGCGGCGCGCCTGTCGGGTATCAAGGTGAAAAAGGTACGGACCCTGGCCTATGTCGCATCCGGCGTGTTCGCCGCGATCGGCGGCATGCTGTTCGCTTCCCGGGTGGGGTCCGGACAGATCGATGCGGGAGCCCCGCTGCTCATGGAAGCGGTAGCGGCGGTGTTCGTCGGTTTTTCCGTCCTTGGCGCGGGGAAGCCGAATATCATCGGCACTTTTGTCGGCTCCGTTCTGATCGGGGTTCTGGTGAACGGGTTAACAATGATGAATGTCCAATATTTTGCCCATGACATCGTCAAAGGGGCTGTTCTGGTACTCGCACTGTCCGTGACTTTCTATGTCCTGAACCGATCCAGGACTTAAAAAACTTGAAAATATCTTTTGACTGTATTACTATAAGTTTGTTCCGCAGGCCCTAAACCTCGTAAAAAGCCGATTTTTTCGGGAATTTCTACGGTTTATGCGCGGTTCCACGTATATTCTACGGCAAAACGGAAACACAGAATATCAGAATGGTCTATTAATTTTGGTAGGGAGGTGAACCCTAATGAACAAATCCGACTTGATCTCTCAAGTGGCGGAAAGCGCAGAATTGTCCAAGAAAGACGCGACCAAAGCGGTTGATGCGATTTTTGACGCAATCTCTGAAGCTCTGCAAAACGGAGACAAAGTACAATTGGTAGGTTTCGGAAACTTTGAAGTGCGCGAGCGTTCCGCACGTAAAGGCCGCAACCCGCAAACCGGAGAAGAAATCGAAATCCCTGCGAGCAAAATTCCAGCATTCAAACCAGGCAAAGCGCTCAAAGACGGAATTAAATAAAGATTTCTACATATTTTCCGTGTTGAAAGAGTCCGTGGGCATTTTTTGTTCACGGCCTTTTCTTTTAACATGAGCGAAAGTGCTAATCTATGTCGGGGAGGAATGCCGTTCATGAATCAGGAGCAACAGGCCAAATCCGGCGGAGCCGAACAGGGGACGGGCAGTGGCGATTACTTCGTTGTCAAGGCCAAGGAACAAGGGGTTACGGTGATCGGGCTGACCCGGGGCAAGGATACGCGGTTCCACCATACGGAAAAGCTGGATAAGGGCGAGGTGTTGATCGCCCAGTTCACCGACCACACTTCGGCCGTCAAGGTCCGGGGCAAAGCGGTCGTTTATACGAAGTACGGGATCATCGACACCGAAGAATGAAATTCAATTTGCAGGCATAGCCTGCTTTTTTCTTTTGTACAATGGGATATGAACCTTTAAGGATGTCCGGGAGATCCGGTGAATATCGAAGGGGGATTCCCGTGAAGTCGAAATGGATGATGCAAGCGTTTCTGCTGACCTGCGGTGCGGCCATCGCTTTGGCTCTGATGACGAGAGAAGGAGGGCCTTTGTCGGAACCGGGACGGCTTGTCGCTGAAGTTTTCTCGGAGACCGGCAAGCCCGTCGAATTGACCGATGACAATCTGGTGGACAGCTTGTCCTCTCTTGAGCTGAATGTCCCGATTGCGAAGGTGGATCTGAACGGAGGGATTCTGTCGGTCGATCTGAAAGTGAAGGATGAACGGCTGACAAAAAATGACTTATACGCCGGCATGGCCGACCTGATTTCTTTTGCGTTTGCACGGACGACCAACATCGACCAATTGCTGCTTCGCCTCATCGCCGAAGACCAGTGGCTCGGAAGCCGGTATCTGCTGGTGGCTGCGGACGTGCGGCGCGGGGAATGGCCGATGGATGCGCCGGAGCGGCTTCGCGCGGCCGGAAACGGTGAAATCCCCACGGAGCTGAAGCAATGGTTCCGTCTGACAGAAACGGCGCTTTGGAGGGATAAAATCCATTAAGCCCCTCCGTGCGCTCCCAAATAACATATGCTATAATAGACAAGATTGTGACATCTTTGTTTCCGAAGTGTAAACAAAGATGTCAGTATTAGCGGCTCGGAGGCAGATGATGAGACCTGATCGCATAACAGAACTGGCCCAAAAGTATGTCGAATACGACATGATTACGACTCACACGGAGCTACCGAATTTCCCGGTTCCCCGTGTTCGTTTGCTTTATACGTTTTTAAAGGACTCGGCCCGTCTGCCGGAACGCTCGGGGGAAACCTGCGCGCTCGCGGCCTTCCTTGTTCAATTGGGACTCGATACGCACGACTCGATCGATGTCGGGGACTTCCGGAAGGAAGAGAAGGAAATGCGCTCGCGTCAATTGAAGGTTCTGGCCGGGGATTACTTCAGCAGCGTTTTTTATCAGCAATTGGCGCAGGAGGGGCTGATCGGCGTGATATCCACCTTGAGCGCGGCCATCTGCGAAGTGAACCGGATCAAGGTTCGGCTGTATACGGGGCTGAGGAACATGCGAATTTCCGCGGAGGAGTACATAAAGCAGCGCGTGCGGTTAAAAAGCGAGTTATTCCATGTTTTTACCGAGCAGTTGGACAAGCCGGCGCAAAACATTTGGGCGCTGCTGCTTACGGAATTAAGCCGGTGCGAAGTGGCTCTGGATGAAATGAGTCCCGGTCCGGAAGCTCAAGAGGAGCGGAAGGGATACGCTTATTTGCGGATCTGGGAGACCTGCACCGCTGAGGACAAAGAGAAGCTCGTCCGAAACGGACTGGAGACCGGGGAGTGGAGGCGGCTTCTGCAGAAATACCGGATTGAAAAGCAATTAATCACGATGCTGCACCAATCCGTGGAGAACGTGAAGAATCTGATGCACGAGTGCAGGGAGGAACATACCCGCACTGAGATCGGCGCGATCCTGGAACCGATGATGGCCGTGTTGTCGTCGCGGTCTCCCGCAATTCAGGAAGGGTAAGGTGAAAGGTTTAAATGAGTAATCCGTCCTCCAAACCGAAGGAAGAGTTCGTACATTCCGTGTTCGAGAGCGTGGCTCCAAAGTACGATCTCATGAACGATATTATCAGCTTTGGCCGCCACAGGGCCTGGCGTAAATTTACGATGAACAAAATGAATATGTCGCCGGGGGATACGGCGCTCGACTTGTGCTGCGGCACTTGCGACTGGACGATCAGCATGGCGGAAACGACTGGAGGCCCGATTACGGGCCTTGATTTCAGCGAAAATATGCTGAAGATCGGCCGCCGCAAAATCGCCGAGCGCGGACTGGACCGCTCGATTCAGCTCTTCCAGGGGAACGCCATGGACCTACCGTTTGAAGACAACAGCTTCCAGTTTGCGACGATCGGGTTCGGGCTTCGCAATGTGCCCGATCCGCGCCGGGTGCTGAGCGAAATGACGAGGGTGGTCAGGCCCGGCGGCAAAGTGGTTTGTCTGGAACTGTCCAAACCGACCTGGCAGCCGTTCAAAGGGCTGTATTACTTCTATTTCAGGTATCTGATGCCGATGCTCGGCAAGTTGATCGCCAAGCGGTATGCGCAGTACAAATGGCTCCCGGAATCGCTGATTCAGTTTCCGGGCCGCAAGGAGCTCGCAAGAATTTATACGGAAGTCGGGCTTTCCAGCGTCGAAGTGTATCCTTTTTTCGGCGGAATTGCCGCACTGCATATCGGAACGAAGGAGACGCAAGATGTTTAGGAAAATTGGAATATTTCTGCAGATGATTAAATTTGAACATACGGTTTTCGCACTTCCTTTTGCCTTTATGGGCGCTCTGCTCGGTTCCGTGGCTATCCACCACCGGCTGCCGTCCTGGGCCGAAATCGGCTGGGTACTGCTCGCGATGTTCGGAGCGCGCAGCGCGGCGATGGGGCTTAACCGGCTGATCGACCGGGTCAGCGACGCCAAAAATCCGCGCACGGCAAACCGGGCGATCCCGGCCGGTCTGCTGAAGATCGGCGAAGTTGTCGTCTTTATTATTTGCTCTTTCGCCCTGCTGTTCTGGGCGGCAGCGGAATTGAATCCGCTGGCGATGAAGCTGCTGCCGATCGCGGTATTCATGCTCGTGATTTATTCGTACACGAAACGTTTCACCTGGCTTTGCCACGTTGTGCTCGGAATTACGATCGCCCTGGCTCCGCTGGGCGGTTGGGTGGCCGTAGCGGGGAAGGTCGACGCGACCGCGATGGTCTTTTTTGCCACGATTATTTTTTGGGTTGCCGGCTTCGATATTATTTATTCTTGTCAGGACGTAGAGTTTGACACAAAAGAAGGGCTCCATTCGATTCCCGTCAGATTCGGGGTCGCCAAATCCCTGAAAATTGCGCAGGCGTTCCATATCTTCACCGCGATTGGATTTATCGCTCTGCTGCTCATGAGCGATTTGGGCTGGTGGTATATCGCGGGCATGATCATCGCTTACCTGATTCTTTTCTATGAGCATCACATCGTTTCTCCCGGCGATTTAAGCCGGCTGCAAACGTCATTTTTCACCATGAACGGCGTTTTGAGCATCGTCGTCTTTTCCTTTACTCTGATCGATTTGGTGGTGCGCCATTCCTGATGCCTGAGAATGCGAAGAAGAACAGGGAACTCGTTGTCGGAATTACCGGGGCCAGCGGATCCGTTTATGGCGTCAAGCTGGCGGAAACCTTGCTGGAGTTGGGTTTTACCGTTCATCTGGTCATTTCGAATGCCGGCTGGCGGGTTTTGAAAGAGGAGCTCGGTTGGGAAACGACGGATCGCGAAGCCGCTTTGCGCAAGCATTTGCGTGGAGGAACCGGCAGTTGGATATACCATCCCATCGCCGATATCGGCGCCTCGATCGCCAGCGGCTCCTTTTTGACAATGGGGATGATCATCATGCCTTGCTCGATGGGGACGCTCGCCTCGATTGCGAACGGGACGTCGGACAACCTGATGACCCGGGCGGCCGATGTCATGATGAAGGAAGGACGGCCGCTGGTGCTGGTTCCCCGCGAAACCCCGCTGCACGCGATTCATCTAGAAAACATGTTGAAGCTGGCCCGGCTCGGTGTACGCTTGATTCCGGCAATGCCCGCTTTTTATTTTGGCCCCAAAACCATTGACGATCTGGTCGCTTTCCTGGTGGGCAAAGTGCTGGACAATTTGAATATCGAACATGCGTTATTTAAAAGATGGGGGGATCACAGTGAACAATCGGGAGAATGACGACATCCTCATCGGAAAAATCAAATATACAAATGTATGGCCTGTTTTTCATTATTTTGAAGCGAAGAGCCTGTCGCACCAGGTCACGATGGTGACCGACGTGCCTTCGGCGCTGAACCGCCGCATGCTGAGCGGCTCGCTTGACCTGTCGCCCGTATCTTCGTTTGCCTTTGGGTACGGGGCGGAAGATCTGGTTCTGTTGCCGGATCTTTCCGTCAGCTCGGACGGTCCGGTAAATTCGATCCTGCTGTTTTCCCGGAAACCGCCCGAGGAAATTCGCAACGGCGTCATCGCGCTCACGAATACGTCGGCGACCTCGAATAATCTGCTAAAGATCATCATGGAGAAGGCTTTTGAAGGGAAGCCGACCTATTGGGAAAGCGAACCCGTCCTGGATACGATGATGGAGCGGAGCGATGCCGCCCTGTTGATCGGGGACCACGCCATCCAGGCATCCTGGAGGGACCACGGTTATATCGTTACGGATTTGGGGGAAGTCTGGAAACAATGGACCGGTTACGGCATGACGTTTGCCGTATGGGCCGTGCAAAGGGCGTTTGCCGAAGCGCAACCCGGCTTTTTGTCCGAAGTGCTGGGCGTTTTCGAGGCGAGCAAACGTCGAAGCTTGAAAGATTTGACGCCGCTCGTGGACAAGGCCCGCGATGAGATCGGGGGCAGTGCGGAGTACTGGGAACATTATTTCCGTAACTTGTGTTATGATTTTAGTGAACGGCGGCGGAAAGGCTTGGCCTTATACTTCTCTTACGCCTATGAAATGGGACTTCTGCCGAAGAAAGTACGGATGGATATTTGGAGTGAGAATACGCTGACACGGGTGAAAGAATGAAATTAATGGATATTTTCGGCGCGCTGAAAAGGGATATGGATTTTATTGAGCGGCAGCTGTACCGGAGCATCGAAGGCGATGAGGAGCTGCTGAGCGAAACATCTCTGCACCTGCTGAAGGCGGGGGGGAAACGGCTGCGCCCGGTCTTCGTTCTGCTCGGCGGGAAATTCGGGACCTACGATTTGGAGAAGCTGCAGCATGTAGCGGTACCTCTCGAGCTGATTCACTCGGCGTCGCTCGTCCATGACGATGTTATC
The DNA here is from genome assembly GCF_036864815.1 of Paenibacillus sp. A14. NCBI lineage: Bacteria > Bacillati > Bacillota > Bacilli > Caryophanales > Paenibacillaceae > Paenibacillus > Paenibacillus sp. A14. Next base: position 447,943 of record NZ_JBAGJD010000001.1, on the reverse strand, counting down.
GACGATGCGGGGACCCGAAGAGGCAAGCCTACGGTGAAGGCCAAATGGGACAACAAAATCGCGATGTATACCGGGGACTATATCTATGCGAAGGCGTTGACGCTGGCCACCCGGCTGCCGATTCCCGAACTGCACCGGATTCTGGCCAAAGCGATGGTCCAGATGTCGGTGGGGGAAATGGAGCAGATTCGCGATTTTTTCAACACGGAACAGTCGGTTCGTCATTATTTGCTGCGCATTCGCCGAAAGACGGCGCTCCTGATCGCGATCAGCTGCCAGCTCGGCGCTTTGGCCTCGGAAGCTCCTTCCCGGGTTCATTCCCAGCTCTACCGGTATGGGTACAATGTCGGCATGGCTTTTCAAATCAGGGACGACCTGCTGGACCTGTGCGGCACGGAGAAAAGTTTGGGCAAACCGCCGGGCAGCGATATGCGGCAGGGGAATATCACGTTACCGGTCATTTATGCGCTGCAGGAGACGGAGATCCGTGAGCCGCTCTTGGTGGAACTCGCTGCGATCCGGGCGAATGGAATGGAAGCCGATGCCAGCCGGGCGATCAAGATGATCTTGGGAAGTCCGGGCATCCGGCGGGCGGAGGAGCTTGCGGACCGATTTATCGAAAAAGCGCTGGACGCCTTGGAAGGGCTTCCGGAGAGCAAGCCCAAAACCCACCTGAAAGAGATAGCTTTGTTTGTAAATAAACGGTCCTATTAAGAATCAAGCTTATCAGCACCCGGTTTTTTTGGTAGAATGGTGGTAAACTCACCTGTTGAGCCAGATTTTTCATGGATTACCAAGTTGTCGATATCGGGAGGAGAAGCATGGAACGTACTTTTTTGATGGTTAAGCCGGACGGCGTTCAAAGAGGGTTGATCGGCCGCATTGTCAGCCGGTTTGAGGACAAAGGCTTTAAGCTGGTTGCCGGAAAATTTGTACAGGTGACCCAGGAGCAAGCGAAAAGGCATTATGCGGAGCATGAAGGAAAGCCGTTCTTTGACAGTCTTGTGAGCTTCATTACCTCCGGACCGGTGTTTGCCATGGTTTGGGAGGGGGATGACATTGTGGCGTTGTCCCGGGCGGTCATCGGGAAGACCAAAGTGACGGAGGCGGTCCCGGGCACCATTCGCGGCGACTTTGCAGCCCACACTCCTTACAATTTGATTCATGGTTCGGATGGCCCCGAAAGCGCGGAGCGGGAGATTGCGAACTTCTTTGCCCCCCACGAAATCGTAGCCTATTCGAAGAGTATTACGCCATGGATCTGATCTCGGCCAGAACGGCCATGGGTCAAGAGGAGGCGGGCGCACCGGATCCCGATTACACGGCGTTTATCCTCCATATCAAGAAAAGTACGGGGATCGACCTGGCCCAGTACAAAGAAGCTCAGATGAAACGCCGCTTGACGACGCTCCGCAACAAGAACGGATTTTCATCTTTCGATGCATTTTATCAAGCCATGATGGCAAACAAGACGCTTTTTTACGAATTTCTTGACAAGATGACGATTAACGTTTCCGAATTTTGGCGTAATCCGAACCGCTGGGAAGTGTTGCGGGATGTCGTTCTTCCCGGGATTGCCGCCGGTAAATCCAAGCTTCGGGTTTGGAGCGCGGCATGCTCTACCGGGGAAGAGCCGTATACCCTTTCCATGATACTTGCGGATCAAGGGCTGCTGACGAGTACATACTTGCTGGCGACGGATATCGATGAGGGCGCGCTGGCCAAGGCGGCGGAAGGCTTGTATCTGGAGCGGTCGCTGAAGGACGTTCCTCCGGAGGTGGCGAAACGGTACTTTACTCCGGAAGGAGCGATGTATCGGTTTGACCCCAAACTCAAAAAAGCAGTCACCTTCAAAAAGCAGAATTTACTGCTTGATCCGTTTGAAGATAGCTTTGATTTGATCGTATGCCGAAACGTCATGATCTATTTCACCGAGGAAGCGAAGCACGGGCTGTACCATAAGTTTGCCCAGGCGCTTCGGCCGGGCGGTATTTTATTCGTCGGCAGCACGGAACAGATCTTTTCCCCGTCCCAATATGCGCTGGAGCCGGCGGAAACGTTCTTTTACAGAAAAAAGGCTTAAAAGACGGTATAATCCTTCCCCACTTTTCCCATAATGACTGACAACAGGGTTAGGGAGGTCGTTCAATGGATAAGAGAAAGGTCATCGATGCCTATCGCCGAGGCTTCCTTACACCACAGGAATGCGCCCAGGTTCTTGGCTTGGAGAAGGGCCAGTTGACGCGTCTGCTGGAGCAGGGCGCTAAGGCGCCTGGCGCGGAGAACCTATTGGCGGATAACCAGCCGGCCTCGGGAAACTTTTAGTGCGGAAATAAGCCTGATTTGATTGAGAATGAAGGTTGGAATCAACGTGCGTTTAATTCGCGTTCAGCGAAGGAGCGCGCGTTTTTTTCTGTTTTGCCTGCAGGAACCTTTTCGCGGCATACTTGCCAGGGTACGGTTACACGGCGGACCAACCTGTCGGCCGGAGCTGTGTTACAAGATCAATAAACGCATTTGAGCGGGCATGAGCCCCCATAAAGGGGGGCATGCCAGCGATTAAATGAAAAACGGGAGCAAAAATAAACCCGTAATAATGCGAAGTGGTATGCGTCGGCGAAAAAAGCGTCGGCGTGGAAAAAAGCCCGGAAAGAATCCAAATTGTCTGTACGTGGATGCATTGGCGGGCATTCCGTTCATTTGTCCGATCATTTCGTTCGATGGAATTGCAAGAGTAATGTAGTCCTGGTCAACATGTGCAATAAAACCATCGTGAGACTGGCCGTCAGTAGTTGTTATACCAACATATTTATTCATACAGCTCATTGCGACTTGTTGATAATTGGTATCCATGGATAACCTCCTAAAATTTACTCGACAACAGTCTATGGCCTACAACCTACTTTGATCGCGGCATATGCCTAAAGGTCAAAAATATTACAAAAAGGTTTCAGGTGGTCATCATGCGTTTGGGGGAATAATTAAAAATCCGGAAAAAATACGGGCGTGACAAGACATTAGTACTAATATTATAATGAGCAAAGAAATCATCGGATTTTAGCTCTTTACAGTTTAACAGTTTAAAGGGGGAACGCATCATGACATTACGTTACTTGACTGCCGGGGAAACGCACGGTCCCCAGCTTACGGCGATTATTGAAGGTTTGCCCAGCAATTTGAAGCTGGATTTCGAGAAGCTTAATTTTGAGTTGGCCCGCCGTCAAAAGGGCTACGGACGAGGACGCCGGATGCAAATTGAGAAGGACACGGCCCAAATTGTCGGCGGCGTACGCCACGGGAATACGACCGGCGCTCCGGTGGCGCTGGTGGTCGCCAACAATGACTGGACGCATTGGCGGAACATCATGAATATCGAGCCGATTGAGGGAACGGATGAGGAGAAGCGCCGCGTTCATCGGCCGCGCCCGGGTCATGCGGATCTGAACGGCGGATTGAAATATAATCTTAAGGACTTGCGCAACGTGCTGGAACGCTCCAGCGCCCGGGAAACGGCGATTCGCGTTGCCGTAGGCGCGGTGGCGAAACAGCTTCTGGAGAAATTCGGCATACGCATCGCCGGGCAGGTGATCCGGATCGGGGAAATCGAAGCGCCGCCGCACAATCTGTCCCTGGAGGAGATGGCGCGCCTTACGGAGGAGTCCTCCGTCCGGGTGGTCGATCCGGAAACGGAGAAGAAGATGGAGGCCTACATCGACAAAATCAAGGAAGAAGGCGACTCCATCGGCGGCATCGTGGAGTGTATCGTCGAAGGCGTACCGGTCGGATTGGGCAGCTATGTGCAGTACGACCGCAAGCTGGACGGCAGAATCGCACAGGCGGTCATGTCGATCAATGCCTTTAAAGGCGTTGAGATCGGAATCGGCTTTGAGGCCGGGAAATTGCCGGGTTCCCAGGTTCATGACGAAATCATGTACAGCGAGGAACGGGGCTATTACCGGGCGACGAATCGCTTGGGAGGCTTTGAAGGTGGGATGACTAACGGCATGCCGATCGTGGTTCGCGGCGTCATGAAACCGATCCCGACTTTGTACAAGCCGCTGCAAAGCGTGGATATCGATACGAAAGAACCTTTCACGGCCCAGGTGGAACGGTCCGATGCCTGCGCGGTTCCGGCGGCGAGCGTCGTTCTGGAGCATGTGGTGGCTTGGGAAGTGGCCAAGGCGTTCCTGGAGAAATTCGGCGGCGATTCCATCGAGGAAATCGAACGCAACGTACGGAGCTACAAGGCTCAGTTGGAGAGCTACTGATGCGTACGCTTCAAGTGGATTTAGGGGACCGATCCTATCCGATCTATATCGGCAGCGGCCTGCGGAATGAGGCGGGTGTGATCTTCGCCAAGCATCAATTGAGCAAGAAAAGCCCGGTCCTGATCGTTACGGACGGCAATGTGGCCCCGCTTTATCTGAAGCAAGTGGAGGAGAACCTCCAAGCCGAGGGGTACCGGACCGTCAGCAAAGTCGTTAAGGCCGGAGAGAAGGCAAAATCGTTGGACGTATTCCATGATGTCATGACAGCCGCCATCGAAGGCGGCCTGGACCGGCGCTCCGCCGTCGTTGCGCTAGGCGGCGGCGTGGTCGGCGATCTGGCGGGGTTTGTGGCCGCGACCTATATGCGCGGCGTGCCGTTCGTGCAGATGCCGACGACGATTTTGGCGCACGATAGCAGCGTGGGCGGCAAGGTGGCGATCAACCATCCGCTGGCCAAAAACATGATCGGCGCTTTTCACCAGCCCGAGCTCGTCTTGTATGACGTTGGCACGCTGCTTACTTTGCCCGAACGTGAAATCCGGGCCGGGCTGTCCGAGATGGTCAAGCACGGTCTGATCTGGGACGCCGAGTTCGCGGCATGGTGCGGGGAGAATACCGACCGATTGCTCGCGCTCGATCCCGAAACATTGAGCTACGGTCTCACAATGGGCTGCTCAATCAAGGCGCAGGTCGTGTCCCAGGACGAACGGGAGCTGGGATTGCGGGCGATTTTGAATTTGGGTCATACGATCGGTCATGCGCTGGAAGCGATCGGCGGGTATGGCGAATTTTTGCACGGGGAAGCGATCTCCATCGGGATGGCCGCATCGGCGCTGATCGCCGTCAACCGCGGCGCCGACCGGGCGTTGTACACGGAGACTGTCCGATTGCTTGGCGGCTTCGGGCTGCCGACGGTCATGCCGGAGCATCTGGATGAAGAACGTATCATCGGCGCGATGATGCATGACAAGAAGTTCAAGGAGCAGCAGCTCGTTTTTGTGCTTCCGGTTGCGATCGGGCAAGTGGAAATCGTATCGGATGTGAAGGTGGAGGAGGTCCGCCGGGTCATTCGGGAATTAAAAAAGGAGGGGCCTCATGTATAACCGGGGAATTCGCGGAGCCACAACGGTAAACCGCAACGAAGAAAAAGAGATTCTGGATGCGACGGCCGAACTTCTTCAGGAAGTCGTTCGGCGGAACGAAATCGTACCGGAGGATATTTGCAGCGTTTGGATCACCGTTACGCCCGATCTGGACGCCACTTTTCCGGCTAAGGCCATCCGCGCCTTAAGCGGCTGGGATATGGTACCGTTAATGTGTTCGACGGAGATTCCGGTGAAGGGCGGGCTGCCGAAATGCGTCCGCCTGCTCCTTCATGTAAACACGACCAAAGGGCAGCGGGAGATGAAGCACATTTATCTGAACGAGGCGCAAAGCCTGCGCCCCGATCTCAGCGGATCGGAGTCCTAAGACGGGCTTTCGGCAAATAGAGTGCTTGCAAACCGGCCGGTGTTGCGTTATATTAATTTTAAGATTTTCACGAAAGCGTCGTGAAGAGAAGAGATCATCCTTTCGGATGAAGAGTTGAGAAGAGCAGTTTGAGACGAAGACCGCAATATGTTAAGAGTTGAGTAGAGCTGAGCTGAGATGAGCAGAGTCGAGTTGAGTTTGGAGCAGGGAATTGCTTCGATGTGATTAGAGTATACTGGCGACAAGGATGAGGCGTTCGTAAACACCTTGAAAGTCCGTAGCGGGCAACGGGGGTGCGTTCGGGTTTATTTCCACATCGGCCACTCGTGTACTTGAATCATGGGAGCATCCATAATCCCGTTCATACAACTTACTGCATAGAAGCAAACCTCTACTTAGGTAGAGGTTTTTTTGTTTTTCCGAATCCGATTTTTATTTTGAGCCGAAAAGGAAGGGTGCTATTATGACGACTCCCCACGTTGAACAGGTCATCGCCATGGCCAAGGACTATAATCTGATTCCGATCGTACGGACGCTGCTTGCCGATCTGGAGACGCCGATCCGGATATTCCGGCGGTTCGCCCGGAGCGATCGGGCATTTTTACTCGAAAGCGTGGAGGGCGGCATTCAATGGGCCCGGTACTCTTTTATCGGAACGGATCCGTTTCTGATGATGACGGCCAAAAAGGGTGAGATGGTTATCGAGCGGCAAGGGGAGAAGCAGGTGATTTCTTCCCAAAAACCCGTGGATGAGCTGAAGGCGGTGCTCCGCAGCTACCGCAGTCCCAAGCTGCCGGAGATGCCGCCTTTTACCGGCGGGGCGATCGGATTTTTCGGGTATGATGTTCTGCAGTATTATGAGAAGCTTCCTGCCCATCGGGTGGATGACCTTGGCATGCAGGATATGCAGTTTATGTTTTGTGATCAGGTCATCGTTTTCGATCATGTCAAGCAGCGGATTTTACTGGTGGCCAATGTGCATATCCGGGAGGGAGACCGGGACGAGGATATTCGCAGAGCGTATCAGGCGGCGGAAAAGAAGCTGGAGGAAGCCGCCGATTTGCTGCAACAGGAAGGCCCCGGCGAGAACTTTAACCGGACCCCCATTCCGGGGCAGGTGGAACTTGGCGATGTGCGGTCCAACCTGACGAAGGAGCAATTTTTGGCCAACGTGGAAAAAGGGAAGGAGTATATCCGCGCAGGCGACATTTTTCAGGTGGTGCTGTCCCAGCGGTTTCATATCGAAACCGAGGTCGATCCGCTTCATGTATACCGGGTGCTCCGTACGATGAATCCTTCGCCTTATATGTATTACCTCAAAATGGACGACGAAATTATCGTCGGCACATCTCCGGAAGCTTTGGTCAAGGTGGAGGGGGACCGGGTGGAAACCCGGCCGATCGCCGGTACCCGGCCGAGGGGAGCGACGGACGAAGAGGATACCGCCCTGGAGGCGGAGCTGTTGAAAGACGAGAAAGAGCGGGCGGAGCATCTGATGCTGGTGGATTTGGGCCGCAATGATCTCGGGCGCGTTTCGGAATTCGGCTCGGTCAAATGCGACTCGTATATGGAAATTGAGCGGTACTCCCACGTGATGCACATGGTTTCCAAAGTTTCCGGCAAGCTGGCGGAGGAAAAAGACTTCTTTGACGCGTTTCTGTCCTGCCTGCCGGCGGGGACCGTTTCCGGGGCGCCCAAACTGCGGGCGATGGAAATCATCGCCGAGCTGGAGAACGAAGCGCGGGGAACCTATGCCGGAGCGATCGGGTATTTGGGCTTCTCCGGAAACATGGACTCCTGCATAACGATCCGGACGATTGTGTTTAAGCAGGGGAAGGCCTATGTTCAGGCGGGCGGGGGGATCGTATGGGATTCCGTGCCGGAGAACGAATACCAGGAATCGGTGAACAAGGCCAAAGCGCTGTTGACCGCAATCCGCACGGCGGAGCAAATGTTTCCCCCGCCGGCCCGGAGTGAGGGCGTGATTAACCAGGATTATCTGTACGAATATACCCCTCGGGGATAAGGAGGAATAAATCATGAACGGAATGATGGACGGAACGCGGAACGGACAGGAAGCGGTGCAGTACGGCATCGGCCGTCTCATTGAAGGCCGGAATCTGGAACGTACGGAAGCCCGCAGCATTATGGAGGCGATCATGAGCGGCGAATCGACGCCCGCCCAGATCGGAGGGCTGTTGACTGCGCTTCGCATCAAGGGGGAGACGGTGGAGGAAATCACCGGTTTTGCGGAAGCGATGAGAAGCCATGCGAGCCGTCTGCATACGGAAAGCCGTCAACTGCTGGACACCTGCGGCACCGGCGGATCGGGCATCCACAAATTCAACATCTCCACGACCTCGGCGATTGTGGCAGCCTCGGTATCCGTCCGGGTCGCGAAGCACGGGAATCGTTCGGCCTCGGGGCGGGCGGGCAGTGCGGACGTGCTGGAATCGCTGGGCGTCAACATTCATTTGAACGCCGAACAGGCCAAGCGGTGCCTGGATAAAATCGGAATCTGCTTCCTGTTCGCGCAGGTTTATCACCCGTCGATGCGCCATGCGGCCGCGCCGCGCAAAGAACTTGGGGTGAGAACCGTCTTCAACATGCTGGGTCCGCTGACGAATCCTGCAGGGGCGGACCGCCAGGTGCTCGGCATCTATGACGCGGGCAAAACCGAGACAATCGCCAAGGTGCTGAACGAACTGGGCTCTAGGCGGGCGCTGGTCGTGACAAGCAGCGAAGGTCTGGACGAAATCAGTATTTCTTCTCCGACCAAGGTGTCCGAACTCAAGAATGGTGTGATTACGACCTATGAGCTGAAGCCTGAGGATCTGGGCTTAAGAACTTACCCGTTGAACGAAATGATCGGCGGCGATCCGATGACGAACGCGGAGATTATCCGCCGCGTGCTCGGAGGCGAGAAGGGAGCCTACCGCGATGTCGTATTGGCAAACGCCGGTGCTTGTATCTACGTTTCGGGCCTGGCGGACAGTATGGCCGAAGGAGTAAAAATTGCGGCGGAGTCGATTGATTCCGGACGGGCGATGGCTAAATTGGACCAATTAATTCAGACGACGGGGGAACTGAGCTATGTATCTTGATCGCATTGTGGAAACGAAAAGAGAAGAGGTCGAACGATTGGCGGCAAGTTTTTCGCTCTCCGCTGCGGAACGTGAGATTGCGGCGATGCCGCCGACCCGTGGCTTTCATGAGGCCTTGACGCTTCGGCGCAAGCGGGAGATCGGACTTATCGCGGAGGTGAAGAAGGCCTCGCCGTCCAAAGGGCTGATTCGTCCGGATTTTCACCCGGTCAGCCTTGCCGAAGCTTACGTTAGCGCCGGGGCGGACTGCATTTCGGTGCTGACGGACGAAAAGTACTTTCAGGGAAGCGCCGCCTATTTATCCGCCATCCGCGAAGCGGTCGACGTTCCGCTGCTCCGCAAGGATTTTATTATCGACGAGCGGCAGGTTTACGAAGCGCGGTTAATGGGCGCGGACGCCGTGCTGCTGATCGCCGCCATCCTGACGGATGACCAGCTCGGCAGTTATTCCGGTTTGGCTCAAGCCCTCGGGCTTGACGTCCTGCTCGAGGTCCATGACCAGGCGGAGCTGGAGCGTGCTTTGGAATTCGGCTCTACAACCCTGATCGGGATAAACAACCGGAATCTGCGGACCTTCGAAACTTCATTGGAGACCACGAGCGCTCTATCCGCTCAGGTTCCCGCTAACATCACGCTGATCAGCGAAAGCGGAATCCGGACCCGGGAGGATATCGCTTTTTTGATGAGGTCCGGAGGAGCCCGGGGCGTGCTGATCGGCGAAACGTTTATGCGCCAAGAACGGGTGGATGAAGCGGTATGCGAGCTATTGGGCCCGCTGGGCGGGGACGCGTTCGGTTTGCCCCGCTTCGAAGGGAGCTTGTCTTGAAATGGGAGAAACGGTCGTAAAAATTTGTGGACTTCAAAGCGTTGAAGTGCTAAAATCTATGATAAACTTGCCGGTGGATTATATCGGTTTCGTGTTCGCGAATAGTCGCAGGAAGATCAGTCCGGCGAAGGCCGCCGAGTTGACCGCCGCGCTGGGCAGCCGGGGGACCGGGAAAGCTCCGGAGACCGTAGGCGTATTTGTCAATCCCGAGCTGGAGGAGCTCGCCGAGGTGTTGTCCCAGGCCCGTCTGGATGTGGTTCAACTGCATGGAACGGAAGCTCCCGAATTTTGCCTGGAGGTCAGACGGCGTTTCGGCGTGAAGGTGTTTAAGGCTTTTTCTGTCAGACAGGACGGAAGCCTGAACGGGTCGCTCACCCTGGAAGCCTACGAGGGTGTGCTTGACGGGATTTTGCTGGATACTTACGATCCCCTTTATGGGGGAGGTTCGGGAGCGTCCTTCGCTTGGGAGCATGCCGCTTATTACCGGAACTGGGCGAGAGCTCGCGGGATCTTGTTCCTGGCGGCCGGAGGCCTGCACCCGGAGAATGTCCGGGATGCGATCGCCGCGATGGCACCGGATGGCGTTGACGTCTCCAGCGGCGTGGAAAGCGACGGGGTGAAAGATCCTGCGAAAATCGCAGCATTTGTGGAAAGGGTGAAGGGGAACATGACGCAAGAGACTAAGCAGGTGCCGGATGAGCATGGCCGCTTCGGTCCCTTTGGAGGCCGTTACGTACCGGAAACGTTGATGAATGCCTTGATCGAACTCGAGGAATCTTACCGCAAATTTCAGGATGATCCGATATTCCAGGAGGAGATCGCCTATTTACTTAAGCAGTACTCCGGAAGGGAAACCCCGCTGTACTACGCGGAGCGGCTGACCGAGCATTTGGGCGGCGCCAAGATCTATCTGAAGCGTGAGGATTTGAACCATACCGGAGCGCACAAAATCAACAATGCGATCGGGCAGGGGATTTTGGCCAAACGGATGGGCAAACGAAAGGTGATCGCCGAAACCGGCGCCGGACAGCACGGGGTGGCCACAGCCACGGTAGCCGCGTTGCTGGGACTGGAGTGCAAGGTGTTCATGGGCGAGGAGGATACGAAGCGTCAGCAGTTGAACGTCTTTCGGATGAAGCTGCTCGGCGCCGAGGTTGTTCCGGTACTGTCGGGCACGCGCACGTTGAAGGACGCTTGCAATGAGGCGCTCCGGTACTGGGTGAGCCATGTGCAGGACACGTTTTACATCCTCGGCTCCGCGACGGGACCGCACCCTTACCCGATGATGGTCCGCAATTTCCAGCGGATCATCGGCGATGAAACGCGCCGGCAAATCCTCGAGGCGGAAGGGCGGCTGCCCGATATGCTGATCGCCGCCGTCGGCGGCGGCAGCAATGCGATCGGAATGTTTTATCCTTTCGTTGGCGATGAAGGCGTGAAGCTTGTCGGAGTGGAAGCCGCGGGCCGAGGCGTCGACACGGAATTCCATGCCGCTACGATGACGAAGGGCACGAAGGGCGTATTCCAGGGAAGCATGAGCTATTTGCTGCAGGACGCCTTCGGTCAGGTACTGCCTGCGCATTCCATTTCGGCAGGACTTGACTACCCGGGGATCGGCCCGGAGCATTCCTATCTCAAGGATATCGAGCGGGCGACATATTATCCGATTACCGACCGGGAAGCGCTCGACGCGCTGCAACTGCTTAGCCGGCTGGAGGGGATTATTCCAGCGCTGGAATCCGCGCACGCGGTGGCGCAGGCGGTTAAGCTGGCGCCGGACATGAGCCGGGACGAGATCGTTGTCATCTGCCTCTCCGGCCGCGGGGATAAGGATGTCGAGTCGATTATGGCATATACGGAAGGAGGCGCAGAGCTATGAGCGGCGCTACTGCTGTCAATTTGATGGATCGGACGTTTGCAAACCTGAAGGCCGCCGGCAAAACCGCACTTATCCCATTTATAACGGTGGGCGATCCCGATCCCGACACCACGCTCGACATTATCGTCGAACTGGAGCGGGCGGGGGCGGATATTCTGGAGCTCGGCGTCCCTTATTCCGATCCGCTGGCCGATGGCCCCGTCATCCAGCGGGCGTCGGAGCGGGCGCTGGTACGCCGGATTGCGGTGGAAACCTGCATCGATACGGCGCGCAAAGCCAGGGAGCGGGGCGTGAGCATGCCTTTTGTTCTGTTCACGTATTATAATCCCGTGCTGCAGACGGGGTTGGAGCGATTCTTCCTTCTTCTGCGGGAGGCCGGAATCAGCGGCGTTATAATCCCCGACCTTCCCTTTGAGGAAGCGGAGGAGGCCCTGAGGCTGGCCGATGCGGCGGGGATCCGGCTCGTTCCGCTCGTCGCTCCGACTTCGGAAAGCCGAGTCGCGAAGATTTTGTCCCGGGCCAGAGGCTTCATTTACTGCGTATCCTCGCTTGGCGTTACCGGAGAGCGAAGTTCTTTTCACCAGCAGGTGGACGAATTTATCGCCTCGGTCAAAGCTCAGACCGATTTGCCGGTCGCCGTCGGCTTCGGGATTTCCAATCGCGAACAGGTCCAGCGTTTTTCAGAGTTTTGCGATGGAGTCGTGGTCGGAAGCGCCATCGTCCGCAAGATCGAAGAGAGCTTGCCTCTACTGCAACAAGAGGCTACCCGAGAACAAGGCTTGTTGCAAATCCACGACTTTGTGGCACAATTAAATATAAAAGACTAGCAAAGTTGGAGCTGTATTGCCCGATTTTGCCTGAGAGAGGAAGGTACTTATATGCAGCCAAAACCGAACATCGTCGATCTTCCGGTGTACCAGCCGGGAAAACCGATAGAAGAAGTAAAGCGTGAGCTGGGTTTGACGGAAGTGATCAAGCTGGCATCGAACGAGAACCCCTTCGGCTGCTCGCCGCGCGTCCGTCAGGCGATCGAAGCGGAGCTATCCCATTTAAGCCTTTATCCGGACGGCAGCGCCGCCGAATTGAGAGAGGCTTTGGCGGCCTATCACGGAGTTGATCGGGATCAACTGATCTTCGGGTGCGGTTCCGACGAAATTATCGCCTTGATTGCCCGCGCCTTCTTCGTTCACGGTGACGAGAACGTGATGGCGGATCAAACGTTTTCCGTCTATAAGTCGAATGCGGACATCGAAGGGGCGGTCAGTATTGAGGTACCGCTCCGGGAGGGCGCCCATGATTTGGAAGCCATGCTGGAGAAGATCGGAGACAAAACAAAAGCCGTGTGGATCTGCAATCCGAACAACCCGACGGGGACAATCGTTTCAAACGACGAGTTGATCGCTTTCTTGGACCGGGTACCGGGACATGTGCTGGTTGTTTTGGATGAAGCCTATGCCGAGTATGTCACCGATCCTTCGTATACGAATGGAGTCAAGCTGTTGTCGAAGTATCCTAATCTGATCGTGCTGCGGACATTTTCCAAAATCTACGGACTTGCCTCGCTGCGGATCGGATACGGAATCGGGCAGCCGAACATCATCAAATTCATCAATCAGGTTCGCGAACCGTTTAATACGTCCCGGATCGGCCAGGCGGCCGCGCTCGCTTCGCTGGGTGACGACAGTTTTGTTGCCGAATGCCGGAGCCAGAACAGCGTGGGGATCCAATATCTCACCGAGCAGTTTAAACGGTTGAACTTGACCCATTTCCCGGCGCACGGCAATTTCATCATGGTGGATGTCGAAATGCCGGCGACAGAGATGTTCCAATCGCTGATGAAGCTGGGTATCATCGTGCGCGCGGGATTCGGGAAATACCCGCAATATATTCGGGTCACGGTCGGGTCCTCCGAACAGAACGCCAAATTTATCGCAGCACTGGAGCAAGTTCTCTCCGCGCAGAAAGCCGGAGTCTAGAGCTTGCCGACTATAAATCAGAAATCGAGTGAATGCATATGACGACTAAAGTAGCAATCTTCGGCGTCGGTTTAATCGGCGGATCGCTGGGGCTCTGCCTGAGAGGCAAGCCCGGCATCACCGTCGTTGGACACAGCCAGCGCCCCGGTTCATTGAACCGGATGATCGAACGCGGGGTCGTGGATGCCGCTACCCTTTCCATGGAGGAAGCGGCCGCCGACGCCGATTTTATATTTTTATGCGTCCCGGTCGGAAATTTGGAAGAATATCTGGAGAAGCTTTACGCGCTGCCTTTAAAACCGGGCTGCATCATCACCGATGTCGGCAGTACGAAGGCTTCCGTCACGGAGCGTGCGCGGAGCCTTTCCGCTCCGGGCGTATATTTTATCGGTGGACATCCTATGGCGGGATCGGAGCGCTCCGGTGTGGATGCGGCGTCGACTTTGCTGTTTGAAAACGCCTTTTACGTTCTGACCCCTTCTCCCGATGTGCCGGAGGAAGCTTACTCGCGGCTGGAGCAGCTTCTTGCCTATACGCGGGCCCAAATCGTACGCGTCGACGCCGTTATGCACGACCGGATCGTCGGGGCGATCAGCCATCTTCCCCACATTATCGCGGTGGCGCTGGTCAACCAGGTGTGCGATTACAACGCGGCCAACGGGCTCTACCGGACGCTGGCCGCCGGGGGATTTCGCGATATTACGCGCATCGCCTCGAGCGATCCTTTGATCTGGAGAGATATACTCCTCAGCAACCGGGAGGTGCTGCTTTCGCTGCTGCGGGATTGGAACGGGGAAATCGCCGGTTTTATCCGGCTGCTTGAAGCGCAGGACGGGGACGGGATCAAGCAGGCTTTCGAAAAAGCCAACCAGTTCCGCGGCGAATTGCCGGAACGGCGCAAGGGAGCGATAACATCCTTGTTCGATCTGTACATCGACGTTCCCGATCATCCGGGGATCATTGGGCAGATTGCTACCCAGCTCGGCGTCCATCAGATCAATTTGAGCAATATGCAAATCATCGAGAGCCGGGAGGACGTCCCCGGCGTACTGCGGCTTTCCTTCCGGCAAGAGGCGGAGATGGAGCGGGCCAAAGACCATTTGCTGACGCTCGGGTACTCGGTGTACGTCTGAATTTGGAGGGGGAGCCCCCCTTCGGAACCGGCAGATGTAAACGCTTAAAAAAAAGTGTTGACAGAATGAAAACGGATACATATAATAAAAGTACAGTATGGTTTCTCTCCACTCCTATCCAATAACTGTATTGCTCTGAAAATGAGCAATGGGCCGCGAACAGCGGCCTTTTTTTTGCGTATTTTTTGGTAAATAAAAGCACCGGCCGCTACTGGAAATGACGATTTGGAGTTGATGAACGCAACAAAACGGCTGCAATTTTCGTTAGTTAGATATTAGAAAAGGCAATTTATCGCAACACACACATAGTAAGATTCCCTCTTTTTTGTTATCATTTAGAAAAGTACGGAACGCTGTTGGCGGCAAATAGTGTCAGGGTTTAACAATATCGTAAAGTTTGAATATGCTATGATTACGGATATGCGAACGGTTCAGTACATAGTGTTAAGGGGGCTCCGAACCATGGATCTCGGATTAAAGGGCAAAAAAGCGATCGTTACGGGCGGCAGCAAGGGGATCGGATTAGCCGCAGCGCTTACTTTGGCTTCCGAAGGAGCCAAGGTGGCGATCGTGGCGAGGGACCGCGATGATCTGAAGGCCGCCGCGCAGTTGATCGAGGAGCGTACGGGTACCGCTCCACTCTGGATTTCCGCGGACGTGTCGGTCAAGCGGGAAGCGGAGAAGGCGGTCGAAACGGCCGTAAGCGGCCTCGGCGGGTTGGATATCCTGGTAAACAATGCCGGCACCTCGGCGGCTCGTCCGTTCGACGAGGTTGAAACGGAGGACTGGACGGCGGATTTGGATCTTAAACTTTTCGCGGCCGCCCATTTTTCCAAGACGGCTCTGCCTTATCTTCGTCAAGCCCAGGGAGGCGGCGCGATAGTTAATGTCACTGCCATCGGAGGAAAGACGCCTGGGGCCTCGTCCTTGCCGACCTCGGTGAGCCGCGCCGCCGGCCTGGCCTTAACCAAAGCGATGAGCAAAGACCTGGCGGGGGAAGGGATTCGCGTCAACGCTGTGTGTATCGGCCTGATCCATAGCGCGCAGATTGAACGGAAATGGAAGAGTCTCGCCCCAGAGCTGTCCTGGGAGGAATTTGCGCGCGATCCGAGGCACGGCATTCCGCTCGGACGGATCGGCGAGGCCCAAGAGGCCGCCAATGTTATCGCTTTTCTGGTTTCGCAGGCAGCCTCCTATATTACCGGAACCGCAGTTAACATCGACGGGGGACTTTCGGCCGTCCTTTAAAACTTTCGTTTTTTGGACGGGTGGTTGTTGGTTTAATCGTACCTGATGATATTTTTTAATTTTTGTATTTCATGATATACTAATCGTTGATGTAAAAAAGCGTTATTTTTCGACATTCGTTGTTGCTTTAATCTTCAATTTATTGAATTTGTTACATAAGAACCGCAACTTTTTCGTTCCTGTTCGGTAATAATGTGTGTAGGATCGAACGGGGAGAGCGTATGGATGGGCGAGGAGGATCGCACTCAGATGACGGATTCCCAAATGATTCGTGAAATTAAGGAAGGCAATACGGAGCTGTACTCAGAGCTGATGCGTCGCTACCAGCGAAAGATATTGGCCTTTGTCTACCACATGTTGAAGAGCGCCCAACTGGAGTTGCTCGCAGAAGATATTTGCTCGGAAACGTTCTATAAAGCATTTCGCAGCTTGCATTCTTTCCGGGAAGTGGACGCTTCCTTTTCGACCTGGCTTTACACTATTGCCAGAAATACGGTGCTCAGTGAGCTGCGCAAGCAGCGCGGCGCCAATATACCTTTGGAAGAGAGCGGGATCGTGCCGGTGGCGCCGGTTGACGTTGCGCCGGAGCAAGCCGTTCTCCGGAGCGAGAAGGTCGGCAAGGTCCGGGAAGCGATTAATAATCTCCCGGAGAAACAGCGGTCCGCTTTAATTTTGCGCGAATACGACCAGTTGGACTATCAGGAAATCGCCAGTATTCTCGGACAGAGCGTAAGCGCGGTGAAATCCCTTTTGTTCCGGGCGAGGAGCAGCGTAAAGAGTCAGCTTGAACCCTACTTTTACGAACCGATTTACGAGCATTACGAGGGGATGAAAAGCAGATGAATTGTAAAGAGGCCCAAGAATTGTTCGGTGTGATGCCCGATTTGCCGGAGCATCATCCACAGCGCAAAATGCTGGAATGGCATATTTTGGGCTGCGAGTCCTGCGCGGCTGAATATCAGATTTGGACGGAGAGTCTTGACGCCGTTCAAGCACTGCCCATCGAAGTCAGTGAGGAACAAGCGGAGTCCGTCAACCGTAGGGTAATGGATCGCATCTATGCGGAATCGCCTTGGCTTGCTCCCGACATCCGGGATAAAGGGTATGCCCGGCGCATTCGCCGTCGTGTAACCCTCTGGTCGGCTTGCTTTCTGGCCGTCTTTCTTTTCAGCACCTTACTGTTCTTTATTGGCGGTACACTGGAGCAGAAGGAAGCCAATAAACCGGCAACCGGCATCGTTCCTGCGGCCGTAGTCTCTGCGGATACGGAGATTTCGGGGGATTTTACATTTAAACTTCCTACCGTTTCCCGTGGGGTTGTCGAGCCGTTTGTCGTCCAACTGGGACCGGCTTATCCGCAATATTGGATGCTGCTGTCCATGGCCGGAATGGCGCTGGCACTGGTGTCTTGGAAAGGAATTCGACGATACCGAAGATGATCGGCTGTCCCTTTGAATAACGCTTCTTCCGATTTTTTACTCGGAATGAGGCGTTTTGTTTTTTGAATGATATAATATGGTATACAATAGATCACTATTCGACCAAGGAGGGGGAACCATGCTAGTTGGATTGATCCGTCACGGGCTCACCGACTGGAACGCGGCCGGAAGAATTCAGGGGCAGAGCGATATTCCGCTGAATGAGGAAGGCCGGAGACAAGCGGTACGGTTGGCTGAACGTTTAAAGGAAGAAGAGGATACACAGTGGGATTTCGTGATTACTAGCGGGCTTAAGCGAGCGGAAGAGACGGGCCAAATTATCGCCAATCGATTGGGTATACCCCTTTATGAACCGGACTCACGGATTATGGAAAGGTCATTCGGTCAGGCGGAGGGTTTGACGGCGTTGGAAAGGGAGGCCAAGTGGGGAAAGGATTGGGATCTTCAAGAGTTGGGGCAGGAGAAGATTGAAGCGATCCGGCTGCGGGGTCTTTCGTTTTTGAGCGACCTGGGAGAACGTTACGGAGATAAAAATGTGCTTGTAGTCAGTCACGGCGGTCTGCTCGCCCAATTGTTCGCGGCGTTGTATCAGGAACAATGCACGGAAAGAATAGGCAACTTATCCTTGACTATTTTGGAAAAAAACGAGTTGAAGTGGGACCTGCGTCTCTATAACTGCCTCCGCCATCTGGAAGAGATCATAGAGGAGATAAAATAAGGATATGTCAGACAATCCGGGGGATTCCGGGTTGTTTTTTTTAGGTCCCCGGAATAAAAGTTGAAAAAAATCCCATAATGGTAGTAAAACGGCGAGGCGGTATGATATGAATCTGGCGGATATGCTTACATATGCCGACATCGGACAGCTTAGCAGAATAGCAAACCATTACCAATGCGAATGCAACGGGAATTCCAAGCACGAATTAATTCAATCGATCCTTCAAACGATCGGGCGAAGGGAGTTTATCGATTCCCACGTGGAAGGGATGAGTTTGGAAGATTTGCGCTTTCTGAATGGCCTGATCTTTGACGGACGCCGTCAGTTCAGTTTGGAAGAGTTGATTGCCCGCGCCCAGCAGTCGCGCTATACGGAGGACGCCAGAGAGAGGGAGAGTCCGCGGGATGTCATCACCCGGTTCAGACAACGGGGGTGGCTGTTCCAGGGGATGACCCATAACACGAAATATTTGTACGAGGTTCCGGAAGATTTAAAACGCCGTTTCCGGGAAGCGCTGGAGCGCCGCTTTAAAGCGGGGGTCGTGACCTGTACCGATGAACCGCCCATGTACCGGGAGGAACCCGACTTGCTCTCCGAGGATTTAATTCTGTTTCTGCGCTATGTGGAGAAGCAGGAAATCCCCCTGAACAACGAGGGTGTGATGTATCGCCGAAACCAGCAGCAAATTCTGGAGAGCTTTCACATTTCGGAGCCGCTGGTCGGCAAAGGGTGGCGATTCGGGTATGGCCGGCGTTTCAAAGATTACCCGAACCGGTTTGCGTTGCTTTACGATTACGCCAGCCATGCCGGCTGGATCCGTGAAGAGGGGGACCGTCTCCTGCTGACTCCCGCGGGCGGGGCGTTTTTGAACGAAGAAAGACGCGAACCGATGATACAGTTCGTCACCTTTTGGTTAAGACTTTATAAAGGGCCGATCCCTAACTTACTCTCTTTGGTCTACTGGATCGAAAGTTGCAGCAGAGAGTGGGTGACTGTATCCTCGCTATATGGCAGGATGTCGTCCCTGATCAAGCCCTTCTTCTACGATTCGTCCGCATCCATTTTTGAGGAGCGCATTCTACATATGATGCTTCACCTGGGGATGGTGAGAATCGGGGAAGACGGTCGGGGAGAAAGGTACGTGCAGACGACACCGTTTGGTAAATCTGCAGTACATCGGCTTCTAAAAAGCTGATCGTCCAGCGTGATCGGGCAGTTCAATACGGGGCAGCCTTAATCGCCGGGAACCGGCTAGCGGTTGGCCACGGTGCCATTATCCACGTCTGTACTTTAGGCCAAGGCACATTAATCGGCATGGGGGCTATCGTCTTAAACGGAGCCGAAATCGGTGAATATGCTTTAGTAGGAGCAGGTTCTTTCGTTACGGAAAACAAAAAAATTCCACCCTATACTCTTTCCCGAGGGACGGCGGAACGCTACCTGATCAGGGAGAAGGAATATAGGATCACTAAACAGTAGGTTGGAGGTGCATCCTATGGATCAGATGAAGGTTACTTATGAAGCGATGCTCAGTTTAGCGGCGGAGATGGTTTGGGACGAAGCGTTACGCAAACACCGGTCGGAGCAGATTTACACCGAGATTGACAACGCTCTGGAACAAGGCGATGAGGTGGCCTTCCGGCTTCTGACGGATGAACTGAAGACGCTGGAAAAATAAAAGAAATGCCCCCGGGCATTTCTTTTTTTCATTAAATTTTTCATTATAATGGGAGCAGGAGAGAAAGGGGCGAATATTATGAAATTTAGTGACATCGAACCGGGGACATGGGAGGAATTGCGGCCCTATTTGGACACCTGCCTGATTCCGGTCACGGGCCTAACGGGGAAGGAGCGGCCGAACGAGGTCGTGGAAGCGTTGGAGAAATTACGGGATGTGCTGGATTGGGTGGAGTCTCCTTTTCACGGGAGAGTGGTGACGTACCCTTCATTCCAATATGGAGAGGAAGAAATGATGCCACATATCAATGAGGTCTGCCGCCGTGTGAAACGGTCCGGATTTATGTATGCGATCGTGATTTCGGGCAGACTGGAGCTGCGCCGGGAACAACTGCCCGATGCGGATTTGTTGATCAGCCCGGGGTTGTTTCCCCCAACGGAAGAAAAATTGCCGAAGCAGAGGGTAATGGAGCAGGTTCAAGCACTTTGGCAAGGAAGCAAGTACTGAATGTGACAAATTATTGACAAATAGAAAGCGTTAGCAATCTGGCCAAGGGAAAAAATGTGTCTAATTCTTGACGCTCTTGAAAGCCTAATATATTATTAATATGTCTTACACAACAATGTGATAATTGTCATTGAAACGGAGAGAGAATTGGTAGGCAAAGGGGGTTGAAGACTGTATGAGCAATCAGCACGAAGAGCATGAAGAATTGCATAAACCGCCCATTCGTAAGGAAATGTCCCGTCGGCAGTTTCTTACATATACACTGGGAGGCGCGACCGCCTTTATGGCAGCAGGTGTGACGCTTCCGATGGTTCGATTTGCCGTGGATCCGATTCTGCAAAAGAAAGATGAAGGTGCGTTTGTTAAAGTAGTAGAGGTCAGTAAAATCACAAACGAGCCGCAGGAATTTACTTTTGAACTCAAGCAGCAGGACGGTTGGTACTTGAGCACCTCGAACCTGACGGCCTGGATCCGTAAAGACGAGAGCGGAAAAATTTATGCGCTTTCACCGATTTGTAAGCACTTGGGTTGTACGATCGGCTGGAACACCAACACGAATTTTCCCGACCAATATCATTGTCCTTGTCATGGGGCGCACTACACAAAGGAGGGCAAACAGCTTGCCGTCGCGTCGAAGCCGCTTGATGAATACAAGGTAATGATCAAGGACGAGTGGGTTTATTTGGGCGAGATCATCCCGAATACGATCGTGAAATAAGGAGGCGTAGATTCAGATGTTTAAAAATGTTTACAACTGGATTGACGAACGTCTAGATATCACGCCGATCTGGAGAGATGTTGCCGATCATGAAGTTCCGGAGCATGTCAACCCGGCGCACCATTTCTCGGCATTTGTTTACTGTTTCGGCGGCTTGACGTTTTTTATTACCGTGATCCAGATTTTATCGGGGATGTTTCTGACGATGTATTATGTTCCCGATATCATTAACGCATACAACAGCGTTGAATTTTTGCAAACCCAGGTTGCGTTCGGGCAAATCGTCCGGGGGATGCACCACTGGGGCGCGAGCCTTGTTATCGTCATGATGTTTTTGCATACGCTCCGCGTGTTCTTCACAGGTTCTTACAAAGCGCCGCGTGAGATGAACTGGGTGGTCGGCATGCTGATCTTCTTCGTAATGATCGGTCTCGGGCTGACGGGCTATTTGCTTCCTTGGGACAACAAGGCCTACTTCGCTACCAAAGTAACATTGGAAATCGCAAACTCGGTTCCCGTACTCGGACCCGTTATTAAGGAACTGCTGCAAGGCGGTACGATTGTCGGTGCCGAAACGCTTACCCGCTTCTTCGCCATTCACGTGTTCTTCCTTCCGGCGGTGCTGCTGATCCTTCTGGTGGGACACTTCATTATGATCCGCAGACAAGGCATCTCGGGCCCGCTTTAACATCGAACAGGGGCGTGCCCCTGCTGGCAGACACCAAACATTTTGAGAAGGGAGGAAATTACATGGCTCATGGTGACAAATCAAAACAGGAAAAAGTCGTATTTGTCGGCGATTCACGGGTACGCAAAGGGAACGGTTTCATCACTCCTCCCGACTATACGGCGTACCCGGGGAAATCCGAGGCGTTTATCCCCAACTTCCTGCTCAAGGAATGGATGGTGGGCGTCGTCGTCCTCGTCGGTTTTCTGGTACTGACGATTTCGGAGCCGGCTCCGCTCGGTTTCCCGGCGAATCCGAGCGCATCGGTTATCCCGATGCCGGACTGGTACTTCCTGTTTCTGTACCAATACTTGAAATATCCTTATGCGTCCGGAGATTTCGTGGTTCTCGGCACGTTGGGAATTCCGACCGTGGCGTTCGGAGGGCTGCTGTTGGCGCCTTTCCTGGATCGCGGCAAGGAGCGCCGTTTTTATAAACGGCCGATCGCTTCGGCGCTGATGTTTCTTTCCCTGGCTTCGCTGGTATACCTTACGAACTTCGCTTGGACGCACTATAAGCATGAATTGGAAGCTTCGGGGGTGCAACCGGAGCATATCCAGCGCGAGGAGAAGGCAAGGGAAAACCGCGAGAAAGGCTTGCCGACTTCAAGTGGAGTCAAACAGGAAGAAGTCGCGATTGTGGATAAGGACGATCCGGCCATGGAGACCTACAAGAAAGCGACCTGCGTGTCCTGTCATGGCGCCGATCTGAAAGGGGCCAGCGGTCCCGCGCTGAGAGGCGTTGGCGACAAGCACGATAAGGACGCCATCCTTTCCATTATAAAGGAAGGTTATAACGGGAAGATGCCGCCGATGTATGATACCGCGATCAGCGCAGGTCTGACGGATCAGGACATTGACCATTTGGCCGAATGGCTTGCGAAACAAAAAACGGAACAGTAAAATAGAGCAATAAGAGAAAACCTGATCGTTTCGGCGGTCAGGTTTTTTTAGTATCGCCGGACATGGGCTAAATTTGAGGAAATGAGGTTTTTTTTTGAAATTGTCTTTTTTCTGGAGCCGGACACTGCTCTCGTCACGATTGCTGCTCTGGCCGCTGTTTATTTGCAACTTGTTGGGGACGGTCTACGGATACATATGGTACGATGCGCAGTTGCGGGAGACCTGGCTGAACCATCCGCTTTGGCGGATTGTTTTTGTGCCTGACAGCCCTACGGCAAGTCTGTTCTTCACACTATCGCTCTTGTTTTTGCTATTTCCCGTACGTTTGGGCAGGTTTGCCGGAACCCGCAAGCTTCTTGAAGGGTTGGCTGTCGTGACCAGCGTAAAATACGGCGTTTGGGCGGTCAGTATGATCTTTGCCGGCGCTTATCAGGGTGACGTCCTCGGGTGGCAGGATTGGATGCTGGTAGGCTCCCACTTGGCGATGGCGGTGGAAGCCTTGTTATACGTCCGTCTGTTCCGCTTCGGCACGGGTATGCTGATCGCCGCCGGTTGCTGGACATTGCTGAACGACGCGGTTGATTATACTTATGAAGTTTATCCATGGCTTCCCAGAACGTTATGGGATGATGTTCCTTCCGTCATGATATTCACGTTTTGCCTCACCTTGGCAAGCGTGGCCGCCGGCTGGTTCGCCCTCAAGGGCGCAGGCCGGACGAAAGCCGGGTTCTAAGGACGGACAGCCCGCCATACCATGGAGGTAAGGGGGGATTGTCCGTGAAAAGGAGAAACACCATCGCTTTGATCCTATTGCTGGGGGGGCTTGTCGTCCTCGCCGGTCTGCCGTTTTCGGGGACTGGCTATGCGGGAGCGGATCCCGCTAAGGCCGCCGGAGAATCGGGGAAGGGCGGAACGGCTCGGGAAAGCCGCGAGGCCAAGCTTGCCCGGTTCGAACAGGCTACGGAGGAGTTGTACCGCAGCATGCAGGAAGGGTATACGCAGCAGGCTTTGGAGGATATGGAACGGTTAACGGATGCATTGACAGGTCTCTCGTTTAAAGGTTTGACTTCGGTAGAAGGCATTCATGCGTTGGCCGAAAGCGTTATGGATGTGCAGCAGACACTCATCCGCGCGGAGGTTTCTCCCGACGACTGGATGTTTGTGTCGGCGAAGCTCCGGCTGGCGGCGAACAGTCTCGTTCATCGGGACGATGCGCTCTGGCTTCAATACTATAAGGTCATGCACGAGCAAATGGACAAGATCGAAAGCGGCCGGATTTCGGGAAGCCGGACGGCTGTCCGCGAAGCCTTTCTGGGGCTCAAGCGGCATTATGACGTGATCCGGCCGGCTGCGGTGATCCGGAAGGAAGCATGGGAGATCAGCCGGTTTGACTCCTGGATGTCGCATGTAGATGGGCTCAGCGAAGAGCAGACTTCGAATGGCGAGGCCTTGAGTCAGGCCCTTAAGCAGGGGGAGAAATTTCTAAAGGAGCTGTTCGGCAAAACGGAGGATCCCGTATTTCTTCCTGTGACAGGGTACGGGAAACCGGTGTACTGGAGCCTTTTGATCGGAGGGTGGATCGTATTGGCACTCGGTTATACCGGACTGCGGAAGTATATGGCGGATCAGACGGTGATGGCCGCGCATTCGCCCAAAGACCGGGATGACAGCTACAGGTTTTAACGAGGGATACCGGAGTGAGTTCGGGAAAAGAAAAGTGCGTGCTGTAACGGGAACCTCCCGGTACAGCACGCACTTTTCTTTTTTTTAAGATCTATATAGGTTGAACTATTGATTTGCATATTAGACAGCGGTGTAAAGGGTTCCACACTCTTGACCTGCAACTAATGGTTTGGTATGAATTAAAGGGAATTATTCCCGTTAATTTGGTGCGTATGCGGCTGTAGAGGGAATTAGCTGGAAAAGCTCCCGCTAATTCGCCTGAAATTGTGTATACCGGCAATAGAAGCGTGAAATAGATGGAGCTTTTCCAGCTAAATCCGATCGAAGAGCCAAGAGCGGTACATTAACGGGAAATTTTCCCGTTAATGATGTAGACTTCGACGGTGGGACTTTATATCTAAAATTGTGGATGTTGGCAACGTATCTCCGAAACCCTATCACATCCTTGCCCACGCCAATTCTTTAAGGCGAAAAGTCTTGAATAGGCAGCACTATGCCATGTTTTGAAGGAAATGTCAGTGCTTGATTCTCAATAATCACTAGAAATAACTGCGGATTTGCATCATTTGGAGTTGAAATTGCATTCGGCGCATGGAAAGCTGCGGACTTATCACGGATTGGGATGTTCTGTGTGCTTATGGAGCATCTCACTCCCGACGTAAAGAATACTCATTTTCTCGTACAACGATGGCTGATGGGGCCTAGTCTTCCCGGAACCCTTCGCCATGGACGTCATGCACGTCGCTGATAATGATGAACGCCCGGGGATCGACGGATTTGGCGATACCGTTCAGCCGGCGGATTTCCGTGCGGGAGACGACGCAATAGGCCATATGCTTCGCCTGCTTGGAGTAAGCCCCGACCGCGGGGATCAGTGTGACGCCCCGGTCCATCTCTTTGGTGATAATATCAGCGATTTCCGGCGCGCGGTCGCTGATGATCGTGAAGGCTTTGGCCGCATACGCGCCCTCCTGAATAAAGTCGATTACCCGGGAGGCGATAAACACCGCGACCAAGGTATACAGGATGTTCTCGACCGCCACGTAAAACAGCGAAAGCCCGATGATGATGACATCGATTGTCAGAATGATCTGTCCCATGCTGAAGCCGTATTTCTTGCCGAGTATCCGCGCGACGATATCGGACCCGCCCGTGGTCCCGCCGAACCGGAACACAATGCCGAGCCCGGCCCCGAGTGTAACCCCGGCATATAAAGAAGCCAGGATGTAGTCGGTTTGGAATGTTCTGATCCAACCCGATTCAATCATTTTTTCAAAGATCCAGAGAAAAAACGAGAGTGCCCCGATCCCGATGCCCGTATAAATGATCTGTCTTCCCCCAAGTATCTTCCACCCGAGAAGAAACAGCGGAATGTTCAGCAGCAGATTGGAAATCGAGGGGGATATGCCGAACGCGTATTTCAGCAAAATCGTTATCCCGGTAACGCCGCCTTCCATAAGTTGATTGGGTATAATGAAATAAAGAAGTGCGAAGGCATAAATGGCTGTCCCCAGCAGAATGGGAAGCACCGTTTTCATATAACCTCCAAGTTTGCTCGTCTTCATGCAATAATCCCTCACCCATAAATTTAATATAGATTTTTGCGCATTCTTTGTTAGTATACCTTTTTCTGGAGCGATTAAAAAATGATTTGTCTTCAAATTGTCTTTACGATAACATAGGAATGACACCTGACCACAGACGGAGGGATGGCCCTTGGAAGAGAAGTCTCTAGCCGAGCTGCAGCGGGAAGTGGACCAATACATATCGCAGTTTAAAGAAGGTTATTTCAGTCCTCTGTCCATGCTGGCGCGGATGAGCGAAGAGGTTGGCGAACTGGCCCGTGAAGTCAATCACCGTTTCGGCGAGAAACCCAAGAAAGCGAGCGAAGCCGAAAATTCGATTGAACTGGAGCTTGGCGATATTTTATTCATTACGATTTGCTTTGCAAATTCACTCGGTATCGATTTGACGGAAGCGCACGATAAAGTGATGCACAAATTCAATACCCGGGATGCGAACCGGTGGACCAAAAAGGACACCGAATAGGTCCTTGCTTCATATGCTGTAGCAATATCACCCATCAACGGGGGGAAGGCAGATGAAGGCGGAGGACTGTTTAAAAAAAGCTTACCGCAGCATTTATGAAAACGATTTTGAGCAGGCGATCCAATGGTTTGAGCATGCCCTTGTCCTGGAGCCCGATAACGCGGATATTCATTACAGGTGCTCGATTACCTGCGCTCGAAGCGGCCGGCTGGAGAAAGCGCTGGCCCACGCCAGGCTGGCTTCCGCGCTGGTTCCGGTGCAGGAGGAATATAAGCTTCACTTTGACCGTTTGCAGTCCATGGAATTGACTCTCATGGCCAAACGGCTGTTGGAGGGGGAATCCGCGGGCAGCGCGGTCGATGCGGGATTATCCTGCGAACCCGCGGTCCGGCTGCTGGAGCGGGCGGTCCGGCTCGATCCGTTGTCCGTTGACGCGCAGGTATGGTTGGCGATCGCTTATACCGAATTGAAACAGTATGACCGCGCTTTGAGCGCCGTGCAGGAGGCATCCGTTTTACCGCAGGACGTGGGAATTGCGAAACAGCTGCAAGAGTTGGAACAACGCATTAGGAAACATTTGAAATAGCAACTATTCCAGGGAATGTGGGGGATCTGACATGGAGGAACAAATTAGAGTCGCTGTTGCAGGTGCGGCCGGAAGAATGGGTAAAGAAGTAGTGAAGATGGTTTTGGAGGATCCATCTCTTCAATTGGTGGCCGCCCTCGGCCTCAACAATGAAGGCGTCGACGCGGCCACCCTGGTCGGTATGCCCGAGTGCGGGGTACCGCTCACCTCCAATCTGGAGCGGACGCTCACGGAGAGCCGCCCGCACGTCATGGTCGATTTTACGACTCCGGCTTCGGCCTATGTTAACACCGAGGCGGCGATCCGGCACGGCGTGGCTCCCGTCGTCGGTACGACCGGGTTTACCCCGGAGCAAATCGAGCTTCTGGACAAGCAGTGCCGGGAAAAAGGCATCGGCGGATTGATCGCCCCCAATTTTTCGATCGGCGCGATTCTGATGATGAAGTTTGCCGCCCAAGCGGCCAAATATTTCCCGCATTTGGAGATCATCGAGTATCACGGCGATCAGAAGCTGGACGCCCCATCGGGCACGGCGATCAAAACGGCCGAGCTCATCGCGATGAACCGCGAAGAGATGAGACAGGGGAACCCGCAGGAAGAAGAGACTATCGAAGGCGCCAGAGGCGGTTATTATAACGGATTCCGAATTCACAGCGTACGCCTTCCCGGGGTTTTTGCCCAGCAAGAGGTCGTATTCGGCGGTTACGGGCAGACGCTTAAGATCCGCCATGATTCCTACGAACGAGCCGGGTATATGCCCGGCGTCAATCTGGCGATCAAAAAAGTGTTGGAACAAAAAGGCATGATCTACGGTTTCGATCATTTTGTGGATGGATAAGGGGTGTAAATATGTTGAACATTGCTTTTATTGCTCACGACCGGAAGAAAGAAGATATTGTTAACTTTGTCATAGCGTACGAGCATGTATTCAAGGACAAGAAATTGTACTCCACCGGAACGACGGGAACGCGAATCATGGAGGCGACGGACCTGAAGATTCACCGGTTCCTCTCGGGGCCGTTGGGAGGAGATCAGCAGATCGGTTCTCTGATTGCCCAGAATGAGATGGATCTGGTTCTGTTCTTCCGCGATCCGTTGATGGCTCAGCCCCATGAACCCGATATTACCGCACTGCTGCGACTTTGCGATGTGCACGGCATCCCTGTCGCGACCAATCTGGCGACAGCGGAGATTTTGGTCCGCGCGCTGGATCGCGGCGATTTTGCCTGGAGAGAACTGGTGGAATTGAACAAGCCGGGGCTAGGCCAATGACTTTGGATATCCTGATTTTCGGGGCACATGCCGACGATGCGGAGATCGGAATGGCGGGAACGATCGCCAAGCAGATTGCCGCCGGTTATACGGTAGGGCTGTGCGATATGACCCGGGCCGAGCTGTCGTCCAACGGAAACGTCGGATTGCGTTTGCAGGAAGCGGAAGCGGCGTCCCGCGTGCTCGGCGTGTCCCGGCGCATCAATCTGGGCTTGCCCGACCGCGGTTTAAGCGGATCGCCGGAACAAATTGCGGCGGTTACGGAAGTGATCCGGGAATATGCGCCTCAAGTGATTTTTGCCCCCTACTGGGAGGACCGTCATCCCGATCATGTCGCTTGCAGCAAATTGGTGGAAGAGGCGGCGTTCAACGCCAAACTCCGCCGGTATATGCCCGGCAAACCGGCTGTTCCGGCGCCGGAATTGTATTATTATTTTATCAATGACTGGAAGACACCGGATCTGCTCATGGATGTTACGGATTTCTACTCCGTCAAGGAAGAGGCGCTGGGCTGCTACAAATCCCAATTTGGACAAGCTGAAGGGGACAAGGATGTCGCTCCGACCCCACTCAACCAGGGTTATGTCGAACGGGTGAAGGCCAGAGACGCGCTGCTCGGACAGCGCAGACTAATCCCTTATGCGGAAGGATTTATGGTAAAAACACCCTATCTGATTCATCTATTCGGATCTGACCGAACATAGACTGGAAACAGAAAAGGTTTGAAAAGGAGGCCCCCGCCAGATGGATTCATTTTTGAAAATCGGAATTACCTGCTACCCTTCGTTGGGAGGTTCGGGGGTTGTTGCAACCGAGCTGGGGAAGCTGCTTGCGGAAAAAGGCCATGAGGTCCATTTCATCTCCCACAGTGTACCTTTCCGGCTTGGCAGTTTCCATAAGAACATCAAATACCACGAGGTAGACGTTAGCGATTATTATGTGTTTCGTTATCCTCCTTATGACCTGTCGCTGGCGACAAAAATGGCACAAGTGGCCAAGTCGCAAAATCTCGACGTGCTGCATGTCCATTATGCGGTTCCGCATGCGGTGTGCGCTTTTTTGGCCAAACAGATGGTCGGCGACAAATTGAAAGTCGTCACCACGCTGCACGGTACCGATATAACGGTTTTGGCCCAGGACGAATCGCTGAAGGATTTAATCCGTCTCGCCATTAACGAGAGCGATGCCGTGACGAGCGTATCCCGCGATTTGATGCGCGAAACCCGGGAAGTCCTGGATATTACCCGCGATATCGACCTGACCTACAATTTTGTGGATGAACGGGTGTATCATCCGCGGGTGTGCTGTGATTGCCGGAAGGACTTCGCCGATCCGGGGGAAAAGGTGCTGATGCATATTTCCAATTTCAGACCGGTCAAACGGGTAAGCGATGTCGTTGATGTATTCGAAATGGTCAATCGGAAGGTGCCTTCCCGGCTGCTCTTTGTCGGCGAAGGGCCGGATCTGCCGAAGATTCAATGGAAGATTAAGGAAATGGGACTGGAAGACCGCGTTCATTTCCTTGGGAAACAGGATGATATCGCCCAGGTTATCTCCATGGCGGACGTGTTGCTGCTGCCCTCGGAAAAAGAGAGCTTCGGCCTTGTAGCGCTGGAAGCGATGGCCTGCGGCGTTCCGACCGTCGGTTCGATCGCCGGCGGCATTCCGGAACTCGTGGCCCATGGGGAGACCGGGTTTTTGGCGCCGATCGGCGACACCCGCCTGATGGCGGAATACTGCGTTTCCCTATTAACGGACCCCGAGCTCTCGGGCAGGGTGCGTGAAGCCTGCTTGCAGCGGGCTAAAACGGAGTTCAGCAGCGAAATCATTACGGCGGCGTATGAAGCGATTTATTATCGGGTGTTGAACCGAGAGCTGCCCCGCTTAAAACCGGCCTGCGGATAAGCGAGGAAAACCCCGAGACGGAAATCGTGATCTCCGCCGTATGGAGGATGTGCAAAACATGAGTTTTTGGAGAATGGTCCCCCCCCTGATGCGTCATCAGGGGGAATACGTGCTTAAACGGCTGCAGGAACATGGGCATCAAGCCTACTTTGTCGGCGGATGCGTTCGCGACGAAATCATGGGCCGACCGGTGCACGACATGGATATAGCCACCTCGGCCAGACCGGAAGAGGTGCTCGCGTTGTTCGAGCGCACCGTGCCGACAGGGCTTCAGCACGGTACGGTCACCGTTTTGGCCGAGCAGGAAGCCTTTGAAGTGACAACCTTCCGCAAGGAAGCCGACTACGAGGATCATCGCCACCCGACCCGGGTGGAGTTCGTGGACGGGCTGTTGGAGGATTTGCGCCGGCGGGACTTCACGATGAATGCGATCGCCGCGGATGCGGGCGGAAATCTGACCGACCCGTTCGGCGGAAGGCGGGACATTGAGGCCGGAGTCCTCCGCTGCGTCGGAGACGCCGGCGAAAGGTTCGATGAGGATGCGCTGCGCATGATGCGGGCGATCCGGTTCGCTTCCGTCTTCGGGTTTCGCCCGGTCAAAAGCCTGTGGTCCGCCTTGAAGTCGAGCCGTTCCAAAATTTCGTTTATCGCCATCGAACGGATTCGGGCGGAATTCGAAAAGATGCTGCTTGGGCCCGACCCGCTGCGCGGGCTGGTACTGCTGCAGCGAAGCGATCTTCTCCCCTACATAAAAGCCCCGGTGCCTCCCGCCGCGCTCCGGCCGCTTGCCGGGGATAATGCTCTGGCGGCGATGAAGGCGCTCGCCGCGGTGCCGCCGGAAGAGTCCCCCGAACTTAGGTACACCTTGCTGTTGCAAGGGATTGGCGTCGGAGGTGAAGAGGCGGCCGAGCTGATGAAGCTGTGGACGTTTCCGAACGCCATTGCCCGGCGGACCGCGGATCTCATCTTGTTCGATGAGCTTTGGAAGAGCCGCAGGGAGGAAGCAGGCGGGAGCCGCCAGCTCAGGGAGCACTGGGTTGCTCTCCAGCTTCGCTTCGGCAAGCACATGGCGGCGTTATGGCTGAAGCGGGAGCGCAGACTCTTGGCCGTGCGGTTTGCCGAAGCACCGGAGAAGCTGCAGGCGGAGCTGGACCTTATGAATGAACGAGAAGCCCGGTGGCATGAGGAGATCCCGATACACACACTCAAGGAACTGGCGATCCGCGGCGAGGATGTGATCGAGGCTACCGGAAGGAAGGGCGGACCGTGGCTTGGGAGGTTGATGGACCGGCTTTTGTTTATGGTCGCCTCGAGGGAACTGCCCAATGCGCGGGAAATTTTGCTGGAGCAAGCGAAAGTTGTGGTGAATGAAGATGGAGCATCATAAATTGTTGGACATGTTCCGGCAAAACGAAGGAAAATACTTGTCCGGGGAAGAGATCAGCAAACGGCTGTCGATCAGCCGGACGGCAGTGTGGAAACAAATAAATAAGCTGCGCGAGGAAGGCTTTGAGTTTGAAGCCGTCTCCCGTAAGGGTTACCGTTTGGTCCACTCACCGGATAAGCTCGACCCGCAAAGGGTGCTGCAGGAGCTGCGGACCCGTTCTTTCGGCCGCCATCTGAAGCTGGTGGAGGTCACCACTTCTACCCAGGAGGAGGTGCGGCTTTTGGCGGAACAGGGGGCGCCTTCGGGCGCTCTCGTTGTTGCCGAGGAGCAGACGGGAGGGCGTGGCCGGCAGGGCCGTAAATGGTTCTCTCCGCCGCGCAAAGGCGTATGGATGAGCCTGCTTCTGCGGCCGGAGCGCCCGCTTTCCTTTGCTCCCCAACTGACGCTGCTTATCGCGGTGGCGGTCTGCCGGGCGATCCGGAAAACAAGCGGCGTCGATGCGGGCATTAAATGGCCAAACGACCTGCTGGTACAAGGCAAAAAAGTGTGCGGAATTCTTGTGGAATCCGTCAGCGAGGATGAACGGATCCGATATTGTATCGCGGGAATCGGTATCGACGTGAATGTGGAAGCCCGAGAATTGCCAGCCGACTTGCAGCCGGTGGCGACATCGCTGAAAATCGAAAGCGGACAAACCCAGGATCGCGCCGCCTTGATCGCGGCCGTGATGAATGAACTGGAGGAGCTTTACTTCCTTTATGAGCAGGAAGGATTTACGCCGATTCGGCATCTGTGGGAGGCGTTGTCCGTTACACTCGGAAAACGGGTGACGGTACAGACGCCCCAAGAGGAAATGTCGGGCGTGGCCGATGCTTTGGACGAGTCCGGGGCACTGGTTCTCTTGGATGAGAATGGGGAGCCATACACGCTTTTTTCCGGGGAAGTCCAACTTGCCTGATGAAAAATCTAACGCATTTTGTTATACTGTCCTCATGAGGCGATATCGAAGTTTCGAATTGCACTCATGAGGGCACAATACAGCTGTTTAAGAATTAGGGTTTCACAAATGACGTTGGATTCTGCTCTGAGCCGAAGAGGACCGAGACAGAAAGAACGAGCGCTAGTAACTCTTCTTTGGATTTCGGACCTTTTTAGTGCGTAAACTAAAAGGTTTTTTTGTCGTGCCATCCATAGTGATGATGCGTAAGGGAAACCGGAGGAGATGGGGAAAACCATGGCAGTAAAGCAAGCTCTAAACATTGTGAAGATGAAAAAAATGAAGCAGGAAGGTCAGCCGATTACGATGATCACCGCTTACGATTACCCTTCGGCCAAACTGGCTGAGGAGGCGGGGATCGATGTGCTGCTGGTCGGGGATTCGCTCGGAAACGTCGTGCTCGGCCACAATTCCACCATTCCCGTGACGACAGAGGATATCGTCTACCACACCCGGGCGGTCGCCCGCGGGGCACAGCACACGTTTATCGTGGCGGACCTGCCTTTTATGACATATCACGGCAGCATCGATGAGACGCTGCGAACGGTGCGGCGCATCATGCAGGAGGGACATGCGCACGCCGTCAAAATGGAGGGCGGGGCCGAGATCGCGGATACGGTCCGCACCATCGTGCAAGCCGGAGTGCCCGTACTGGGGCATATTGGACTGACGCCGCAGTCCGTCAATCAGATCGGCGGGTACCGCGTCCAGGGGAAGGACGAGCGGGATGCCAAACGCTTGCTGGCCGATGCCAAGGCGCTGGAGGAAGCCGGCGTATTCGGCATTGTGTTGGAGCTCGTGACGGAAGAAGTCGCCGGGGCGATCACGTCGGAAATCGGCGTTCCCACCATCGGAATCGGAGCCGGACGAAACGTGGATGGCCAGGTGCTCGTCTTCCACGATCTGCTGAAGTATGACCCCGATTACCGCGAGAAACGCTTTGTCAAAACGTACGCGGATATCAGCGCAAGGATTCGAGAAGGGATCGCCGCTTATGTAAGTGAAGTGAAGCACCGCGCTTTTCCGGCGGAGCAACATGTGTTTGCCGCGGAAGAAGGCGTGCTTGACAGTTTGTACGGTCCAGGAAAGGCGGGGATCCGGGGATGAAGGTATTTCGAAAAATCGGCGAGCTTGCCCATTTTCTGGGCGAAGAGCGTTTTAACGCGGCGGTCCGGCAAGGAAAAAAAATTAAAACCGGCTTCGTGCCGACGATGGGCTACCTGCATGAAGGGCATGCCAGCCTGCTTCGGCGGGCACGCGGGGAAAATGATCTGGTCGTGCTGAGCATCTTCGTCAATCCGATCCAGTTTGGACCGAACGAAGATTTTGAACGTTATCCCCGCAAGGAGGAACAGGATTTGGCTTTGGCTGAACGCGAGGGAGTGGACGCGGTATTTTTGCCCACGGTGGAGGAAATGTACCCTAAGCCTACCCGCACGAAAATCAAGGTGGAGGGGTTGACCGACTCGCTGTGCGGCGCCTCCCGGCCCGGCCATTTCGACGGAGTAACCACGGTGGTGGGGAAATTGCTGCATATCGTCCGGCCGGACCAAGCTTATTTCGGCCAGAAAGACGCCCAACAGGCGGCCGTTGTAGCGCAGATGGTTGAGGACTTGAATTTCCCCGTCCGCATCGTGCCGTGCCCGATTATCCGGGAGAGCGACGGTTTGGCGCTGAGCTCCCGGAACGTATACTTGAGCCCGGAAGAGCGCCAGGCGGCACTGGTCCTTTCCGGAAGCCTGCTAAAGCTTCAGACGGAAGTGGAAGCGGGGGTGGAAATAACCGCCGGGCAGGCCAGGAAGGCGGTCATCCAAGCGATTGAGGCCGAGCCGCTGGCTGTTATCGACTATGTGGAGGTTGTCCGTTTTCCGTCATTGGAGCCGCTTGACGGCGGGACCGTGCTTGGCGAGACCGCGGAGCAAGAGGGTGTCCTTGTCGCCCTGGCGGTCAAATTTGGCAAAACCCGCTTGATCGACAACGTGATTTTGATGAATAAGGGGGAGCAGTTCCATGTTTAGAACGATGATGAAGTCGAAGATTCACCGGGCCACGGTGACGGAGGCCAACCTGAATTATGTGGGCAGCATAACGATTGATGAGGATCTGATGGAATCGGCGGATCTGTTGGAGAACGAAAAGGTGCAGATCGTCAACAACAATAACGGCGCCCGTCTGGAAACCTATGTTATCCCGGGGCCGCGCGGCAGCGGGGTCATCTGCCTGAACGGCGCTGCGGCCCGGCTGGTTCAACCCGGTGATCAGGTGATCATCATTTCTTATGCGATGCTGTCCGCCGAGGAAGTGCGGAGCCATAAGCCAACCGTCGTGTTTGTCGACTCGGGCAACCGGCCCGTCGAGAAAGCGACTCAGGAACTGCATGCCACGGTGCGATAAGGCTCTTCAAGCCGCAAGCAATTAATCCCTTCGGGAATGAAATGTCCGCCTTCAACAAAAAATGAACGTAAGGCTCGCACTGACTTCATTTTGTTAGGGGTGAATGGTGATGATGTTTCAGCACATGTTTGCGGAAATGAATGAGATGTTGGATGAGGTTATTCAGTTCTATCCAATAGCCCATGGCACCCAGAAACAGGATTTGGCAAAGAAATGGCATTTGCTTCAGCAGATGAGCGATGGAATTATCGAAGAGTGGCTGAGCTTTGAAGAGAAGATGGGCTTGTTGCGCCAGAGTTCTGCAGGCCCCCAAGGCGATTTTGCCGCTAAGCTGCCCGAAATGGATTGCGATGCGTTTGTCAAAGGACAGGGGTATTACAAACTGATGATGTTTCCGCAGGCGCTTACCCACTTTAAACAGGCATTGGAACAGTTTCCGGAAAGCCCCTCGGCGCGAACGTATTTGGCAATGTGCCATCTGCATATGGAGGAAACCGATGAGGCGATTCCGCACTTTTGGCGGGTGCTGGAAGGGACGGAGAATAAACGGCTAAGGTCGATTATTTACAACGCCCTGGGCTGCATCGAGGCGCAAAGAGGCGGCCGCGCCAAGGCCAAGGAGTATTTTACCCTGGCGCACTATCATGATCCTTCGTTGGCCGAGCCGCTTTCGAACTTGGAAGCCTGCATGCGAAGCACCGGAAAGCTGAAGTACGGGAATGAACTGACCTCCCTCCTTTAAAATGAACTTATCTTGATTTAGCGTAATTTGATGTACTCGGAAGAAACGGTGTGTCCCGGGATCGCGGGAGACATCGTTTTTTTCTGGAAGGAGGCCTCCCGTCCGCTTCACGCAATTTTCAAATCGGATCACTTCTGTTATGCTGTAAAAGAGACTGGAACGAAAGGGACTTAGGAATCAATGAAATATGCCGTACTCGATTTTGAAACGACAGGAAACCAGTCCTCTGATGAAATTATTCAAGTAGGGCTTGCCATTATAGATGAAGAACAGAATATTTCCCAAGTGTATCGTTCCTTTGTCAAACCGGGAATCCCGATTCCGCCGTTTATTACGAACCTGACGGGAATTACGGAAGAGGATGTCAAGGATGCGCCGGAACTGGATGAAGTGATGGTGGACCTGGTTCCGCTCTTGAACGATGCCGTACTCGTCGGCCATAACGTAGCCTTTGATTTCAATTATTTGCAGAGCGCGCTCG
Organism: Paenibacillus sp. A14; assembly: GCF_036864815.1. NCBI lineage: Bacteria > Bacillati > Bacillota > Bacilli > Caryophanales > Paenibacillaceae > Paenibacillus > Paenibacillus sp. A14. The sequence continues at coordinate 411,854 of NZ_JBAGJD010000001.1, read as the reverse complement.
ATAAGACAGGGTATTTGCCCTTTACCGGGCGGATTCTCGATACGATGGATTTCTTGAAAATCTTCTTTCCTTCGCTGACAACCTATCAACTGGGGATGGTCGCTGTCGAGTTCGGCGTAGAGCATGAGCGCCCCCATCAGGCCGACAGCGACGCTTTGGCCACAGCACTGATCTTCCTGAAGTGTCTGGAGGAGCTGGAAGGGCTGCCGCTTCTGGTGGTTCAGCGTTTGGCCGACCTGTTCGCCGGCGAGGATAGCGACCTCGGCTGGTTCTTCGACGCCATGCTTCAGGAGAGAGAGCGGGAAGGAGAGCCGAGCCCGGACGGTTTTGTGTATTACCGCCAGTTTGCGCTCCAGGTTGAGGACTGGATGGATATCGAGCCGGCCAGGAATGGCCTTTCCGACAATCCGCTCAAGGACGTCTCGTTCGAGCAGTTTATGGATCAGGTGCGGGAGCGTCTCAAGACGATATTGCCGGAATACGAGGAGCGCGAAGCGCAGAATATGATGCTGTCCGAAGTCGGCAAAGCGTTTGCCGAGGACAAGCACTTGTTGATCGAAGCGGGGACCGGAACGGGAAAATCGCTCGGATATCTTTTGCCGGCCATCTATCATAGTGTCAAACAGGACGATAAGGTGATGGTCAGCACGCATACGATCAATTTGCAGGAGCAGCTTAGGGAAAGGGATGTCCCCTTGCTTACTGATGCGGTTCCGTTTCCGTTTCGGGCCGCCGTATTCAAAGGGCGGCAGCACTATTTGTGTTTGCGCAAATTTGAACATAAAATTAATAGAAGAGACTTTGCCTCACCTAAGGAAGAGGTAATCACCGCCGCCCAGATGATTGTGTGGCTGGCGCACACGGAAACGGGCGACGACGAGGAATTGAACCTCGGAAACCGCGGCGGGGACTTCTGGGAGACGGTGGCGAGCGAGTCCGATTCCTGCCTCGGCCGCTCTTGTCCTTGGTTCCGCAAGTGCTACTACCACAGAGCGAAGCATGAAGCCGGCGTAGCGGACGTGGTCATCACCAATCATTCCAAGCTGTTTACCGATATTCAGGCCGGACACCAGCTGCTGCCCGGGTACGAGCGCCTGGTGATCGATGAGGCCCATCATTTGGAGGAAGTCGCCGGGAAACACCTAGGGCTCCAAATGAAATATTTCACCGTTGTCCATACGCTCACCCGGCTGTTCAAGGACAGCAAGACAGGCCAATTTCCGAATCTGCGCGTGATGCTGGATCAGTCGGGGAGCGAAAAATCGGCCGAGTGGTGCTCCGTCATCGACGGGCTGTATCCGACACTGGTCGATGTGAAGGAAATCTGGGATCGGCTGGCGGACCAGATGTTCGGCTTAATGCCGGAACGCAGCGACGCGGCGCCCGGGGATCCGGGGCAATTTGTGCTGCGCCTGCTGCCCCAGAAGAAACCGAAGCAGTGGGAGGCCCTGTCTGCGCTGGAGAACCAGATCTATACCGCTCTGGGCGACGTGATCCGCAAAGGGGAAAGGCTGATCGGCGAGTTAAAAGACGATGAGCACGACTACGGCTATGACAGCCTGATCACCGATATCGGCGGGCTGCTGAAAGATCTCGCCACCGAGCGGGAAGCGCTTCGCTTTTTTATCAAGCTTGAAGACTTAAGCACGGTCTACTGGATCGAGAGCAATGGCAATTACCGCAGCAAATCGCTGCAAATCTTTGCGGTGCCGATCGATGTGAGCACCCAATTGAAGGAATTTTTCTTCAACAAGAAGAAAAGTGTAGTGATGACTTCGGCGACCCTCTCGGTCGACAAGTCCTTCCAGTACATGATCGATCAATTGGGGCTGACCGAAGCGGCGGAGCAGGAGCGGCTCAACACCTCTATGCTTCCGTCCCCGTTTAATTACCGGGAACAGGCCTTACTTGTCATTCCGCGGGATTTCCCGAGCGTGAAAGGCAGTGTCGGAGACGACCATTTTGTCTCTACGCTCGTTCGGTCCTTGGCCGATACGGCGATCGCCACCCACGGGAGAATGCTGGTCCTGTTCACGTCATACCGGATGCTGCGGCAGGTGTATGATCCGCTGAAGGAGCTGCTTGCCGGACAGGGGATCACCGTAATCGGGCAGGGGATGGACAGCGGAAGCCGAACGAAGCTGACCCGCCGGTTTCAAGGACAGCAAGCCTCAGTTCTGCTTGGCACGAGCAGTTTCTGGGAAGGCGTTGACATTCCCGGCGAGGCCTTGACGAGCCTGGCAATCGTTCGCCTGCCGTTCCAGCCTCCGAACCATCCGCTGGTGGAGGCGAAAAGCGAGAGGCTGCAGCAAGAGAAGAAGAACCCGTTCATGAAACTGTCCGTTCCCCAAGCCGTTATCCGCTTTAAACAGGGTTTCGGCAGACTGGTCCGGTCCTCGCAGGACCGCGGGATCGTGGTGGTTTATGATACTCGGATCTTGGAATCCTATTACGGTAAATACTTCTTGTATTCTTTGCCCGGACCGAAAATGGAGCATATGCCGTTGGAGCAGATGGTGCCTCGAATTTCGGAATGGTTAAACGCCGGGGAATCGTAAGTGTTCCTCAAATCGTGTAAGTAGGGGGAAATTTGATGAAATCGGAAAAAATTTCGGATGCAGTGGTTCGCCGCCTGCCGGTGTACCTGCGCTTTCTCAATGAACTCAGCCGCCGGGAGGTGCCTACGGTCTCTTCGCAGGAACTTGGGCAGAAGCTGGATTTGAATCCGGCGCAAATCCGTAAAGACCTGGCTTACTTCGGAGATTTCGGGCGCAAGGGAATCGGCTACGACGTAACGTATCTGATCGAGAAAATTCGCCAAATTCTGAACCTGGATCAGCAAATTAATGTAGCTTTGATCGGGGCCGGTAATCTTGGCCACGCGTTGTCCAATTATAACGCGTATGTGAAAGATAATATGAAAATTGTAGCGGTCTTTGACGCATCCCCCCACAAAATCGGGACGCAGATCAACCATATTACGATTCAGCCGATCGAGGAGCTGGTGGATACGGTGCGGAGCAGCAACATCCGCATCGGGATCATCACCGTACCCGATGTGGAAGCGCAGCGGGTTGCCGATCAATTGGTGGCTGCGGGAATCGGAGCGATTTTGAATTTTGCGCCAACCATCCTTAAGGTGCCTTCGGAAGTGCGCGTGCATGCGGCGGATTTCACAACCGATTTGATGAGTTTGGCTTATTATCTGGATGGCGGAAAGGAACATACGGAACATGACGCGAAAATGGCTGATTAAAGACGGTACCTTCGCGGTGCCGGATCAGAAAACCCCGATCATCCGGGGCTATATGCTGGTCGAAGGAGACCGGATCACATACGTCGGAACGGAGCGCCCGCAAGGCGTGGAAGGGGCCGAAACGTTTGACGGCAAGGGGCTGTTGTTTCTCCCCGGGTTGATCAATACGCATGGTCATGCGGCGATGTCGCTCTTGCGCGGCTATGGAGACGACATGGTGCTTCAGGAGTGGCTGCAGGAGAAAATGTGGCCGATGGAAGCGAAGTTTACCGGCGAGGATGTATATTGGGGAACGGCCTTGTCCGTGCTGGAGATGCTAAAGGGCGGAACGACCACCTTTTTGGATATGTACGACCATATGGAACAGGTAGCTTCCGTCGTGGATCAATCGGGAATCCGCGCCGTATTGACTCGCGGCGTAATCGGGCTCTGTCCTCCTGAGGTGCAGCAAAGCAAGCTGAACGAAGCGGTGAGCTTTGCGCGCGATTGGCACGGCAAGGCGGACGGACGAATCACCACCATGATTTCGCCGCACTCTCCATATACTTGCCCTCCGGATTACATTGAGAAAATTGTACAGGCGGCACATGAGCTGGATTTGCCGATGCACACGCACATGTCGGAGACGAGAGCCGAGGTGGAGCAAAATGTAGCCGATTACGGCGTCCGCCCGGTTCAGCACCTGCTGAATCTCGGGATGTTCAATCGGCCGACGCTGCTGGCCCACGCCGTCCATCTGACGGACGAGGAGATCGGCGTTTTGGCGGAGCACCGGGTAACGGTATCCCACAACCCGGGGAGCAACCTGAAGCTGGCCAGCGGCGTAGCCCGCGTGCCCGAGTTGCTCAGGGCGGGCGTTACCGTATCGCTGGGAACGGATGGACCCGCCAGCAACAATAACCTCGACATGTTTGAGGAGATTCGCCTGGCGGCGCTGATTCATAAAGGCGTGTCGGGAGACCCGACGGCGGTCCCGGCGGGAGAGGCGCTTCGCATGGGTACGGAATACGGGGCGAAGGCGCTGTTCCTTGAGGATACGGGCCGGCTCGCCGCCGGTATGAAGGCGGATTTTATCGCCCTGAATACGGAACAGGCGCATTTTCTGCCCCGCACGGACTATATTTCCCATATCGTATATTCGGCGGGACCGAAAGATGTGGAGCATGTTTGGGTAAACGGCAAGCAAGTGGTTAAGCATGGCGCTTGCCTGACGCTTGATGAGGAAAAAGTACGTTTTGAAGCCCAAGCTGCGTTCGAGCGCCTTCTCGGCCGATAAGACGATCTACTGTATGTTGAAACTACGCCGATCGGGGAAAGGAAGAGAAGGTTGAGGAACAGAACCAAGTGGATCCTGCTCTCCCTTCTGATGTTGGGGCTCGTCCTCATCGGGCTTCACCGCTTCTATCTTTTTGTACAGCAGGATCTACGGCAGGGGGAGAAGCAAGCGATTCAGCGGGCGATGCGAGAAACCGGACTGACCGAGGCCGATGAGGTCTGGAAATCCGTCTGGGACCAAGTGTGCTGGGTCGTTCAGGGGAAGGATGAAAGCGGCCGGGAAGTCATGGTCTGGCTGCCGGAAAAGGGGAATCCGGAAGTAAAGCCCCTTTCCGAAGGCGTATCGGAGAGTCAAATTCGCAAGATCATTAAAGACAAATTTCCGGGGATAACCCCTGTCCGGTTGATGCCGGGGATATACAACAACCAGTATGTCTGGCAGCTCTTTTACAAAGAGAAAGCCCATCATTTTTACCGGTTTTTCCGATTCAGCGATGGAGAGCCGTTGGAGGAAGTATTTACTTTACCCAACCGGTAAGATCAACTTCAGAACAAAAAGCAGCCCATTGGGCTGCTTTTTTCGTAAAAATTTAAAATAATTTCACAACTTGATTCGAAATCGTATATACGATGTGATATACTCATCTTTGTAAGTTTAATTTGCGTATTTGTCTACCATTTTCTGATATACTTATCATTATATTTTTCTACAGCAAGGAGGACCTCAACGTGAAATTGCGTGTTGGACCGATTGTGGCAAGTGTGGCCGTATCCGCACTGTTGTTGTTCGGAGGATGGTTTGCGTATAGACAATGGGCGGTTGAGAGCCCGTTTGAGCATAAAATCAATTCTATGGAAGGCGTAAAAAGTGTACAAACAGATATTACCCCAAAACAGGTGGAGTTGAAACTTGATTTGGAGCCCGGAACGAATTTGGGCAGCCTCGTTGAGCAAATTGAGCGGGAAGGCGGCAAATGGATCGGCAGCCGCGAAGTAAAAGTGGTCGTGGAAGACAAAGCCTCAGAGAAGCTGAACGAATTGTGGGACAAGGCCTTGTTCCCGATCGCTCAAGCTATGGAAAAGAAAGAGTACACCGATATCACGACTACGTTGGATGAACTGCAAAAGCAGACCGAAGGCGTTTCGGCCAAAGCGGAAATGGACGATAAGAACGTGTATATTACGTTAACCGATGAGAAGGCGAGCAAGTTTGTTATTTTACCTCGCGTACCGCAAAGTATGGGGGTGTGGCCTAATGCGTAAGTGGATGATTGAAGTTGCGGCCGGATTTGTCCCGGTTTTCCTCATCTTTCTCGCTTTTATCGGCTATAATGTGATTCCGCTGCTCGTCGGTCTCGTCATGGTGGGCGCACTGCTTACGGCCGTTAAAATGCGCGGCGGGATCGTCGCGACGGCTTCCCAGGAGCGCAAGCGGAAGAAAGTGGCGTCGCCCGGGCTTACGTTTGAAGAGATCGGCGGTCAAGACAGCGCCAAACAGGAACTCCGGGAAGCCCTCGACTTTATGGTGCGTCATGAAGAGATCAAAAAGTTCGGGATTCGCCCGCTGAAAGGGATTTTGCTGACCGGGCCTCCGGGAACAGGCAAAACGCTGATGGCGAAAGCGGCCGCCCAGTACACGAACGCCGTGTTTGTCGCGGCATCGGGCAGCGAATTTGTGGAGATGTACGTAGGCGTCGGGGCCAGCCGGATTCGCGATTTGTTCAAGGACGCCCGCACACGCGCGGCGAAGGAGAACAAAGAGAATGCTGTCATTTTTATCGATGAGATCGATGTGATCGGCGGCAAACGGGAAGGCGGCCAACAGCGCGAGTATGACCAGACGCTGAACCAGCTGCTGACTGAAATGGACGGCATCTATACGTCCGATACGCCGAGGGTCTTGCTGATCGCGGCCACGAACCGCAAAGAGATGCTGGACAGCGCACTGCTGCGCCCGGGCCGTTTTGACCGGCATATCCAGGTTGATCTGCCGGACAAGAAGGGCCGCCGTCATATTTTGGAGATTCATGCGAAGAATAAGCCGCTGGATGCGGAAGTGAATTTGGACAAGGTGGCCGAGGAATCCTACGGCTTCTCCGGCGCCCAACTGGAGAGCGTGATGAACGAAGCGGCGATTTACGCGATGCGCGATCAATTGGAGGAAATTAAACAAAGTCATCTATCGATGGCGATCGACAAGGTCATGATGGGCGAAAAAACAGACCGTCAATCGACTGAAGAAGAGAAGCGGCGCGTGGCCGTGCATGAGCTTGGCCATGCGGTTGCCGCCGAGGTCGTCGCTCCGGGGAGCGTCAACCAGGTTGCGCTTAGCCCGCGCGGCAGAGCGCTGGGATATGTGCGCCATAATCCGCGGGAGGAAAAATACCTGTACACCAAGCATTATATTGAAGGGCAGATTATCATCGCCCTGGCGGGAGCTGCCGCGGAGGAGATTTACTACGGAGGGCGCAGCACCGGTTCCAGCAACGACTTCGAACAGGCGTTGAACCTGGTGCAGACGATGATGACTTCGGGCTTGACCTCGCTGGGCATCGTGAATATGGACATGGTAACCAAAGAGGTGTTGATGCAAGAAAACTCCAAGATTCTGGACGAGCTTGCGGCCCGGTCCAAACAGATTTTGATCGACCATTCGGCCGTATTCGACCGTTCTCTGGAAATTTTGCTTAAAGAAGAGCGCCTTTCCGGCGATCAATTCCGTTGTCAATTTCGTGACAGCTTGACTTTACCGGCATGATTTATCATGCCGGTTATTTTTTTTTACTTTTTGCTCGTGCTAAGATATTATTATATGTTGGGTATAAAATGATGTATTATTCGACATCAGGGGTACAATATTATGGAGAGACCATGAAAGGATGGAGCGAGAGGACCATGAACTTCAAAAGAATAGGTGTCATTGGTGGCGGCACGATGGGCCAAGGCATCAGCGAAATGCTGGCGGCCAAAGGACTCGACGTGCTACTCGTGGAAGAGACGACGGAGAAATTAAACCATGCGTACAGCATGATCGAAACAAGCTTGGACAAACAGCTCGAGAAATGGGCGATTACCAAGGCGGAGAAGAAGCTGATCTTATCCAAAATTCATAAAGTGACGCATTTTGCCGAACTCGGTACCTGCGATATGGTGATCGAGACCATTTCGGAGGATTTGAATGCCAAGCGCGAGGTCTTCAAACAGCTCGACCAAGTATGTCCGAGCAATATTATTCTGGCCAGCAACACATCGACGCTCAGCTTGACGGAGATCGCGGGGTCGACGATGTATCCGGAGCGCGTGATCGGCATGCACTTTATTTATCCAGTAGCCAAAATCAATCTCGTGGAAATTATCCGCGGCTTGAAAACTTCGGACTCCACGTTTGAAGAAACGAAGCGGTTTGTGGAGGAAGTTGTCGATAAGCGCGGAATTATGGTATACGAATCCCCGGGCTTCGTCACTTCCCGGATCATCTGTCTGATGATCAACGAGGCGCTCCATGTGCTTGGCGAAGGCGTGGCCACCGCCGAGGATATCGATGACTCGATGCGTATCGGATACCAGTTCCAATACGGTCCGCTTGAAATGGCCGACCGCTTCGGGCTCGATTCCGTGCTTGCCGCTTTGGAGCGGATGTTCCGCGAATTCGGAGAGCTGAAATACCGCCCTTCCTTTGTACTGAAAAAAATGGTTCGCGCGGGCTCACTCGGTGTGAAGACGGGCGAAGGCTTTTTCAAATACGACAAGGATGGTGACCGGATATGAAAATTCTAGTTATTAACGCGGGAAGCTCCTCGTTGAAATACCAACTGTACGATATGACGGACGAATCCGTCATGGCCAAGGGGCTTGTGGAACGGATCGGAATGGATTCCTCCATTCTGACGCATAAACCGACGGGTAAGGAAGAAGTAACCGAGGTCAGCGATATTCTCGAGCATACGACAGCAATCCGCAAGGTGTTGGATAAATTGACCGATAAGGTGCATGGCGTATTGGAGTCGATCGATGAAATCGATGCCGTCGGCCATCGCGTCGTGCATGGCGGCGAAGCGTTCAAGAGCTCCGCGCTGATTACCGGTGAAGTGAAATCGGAGATCCGCCGCTTGTTCGACCTGGCTCCGCTGCACAATCCGGCCAGTATGATGGGGATTTCGGCCGCTGAAGCCAACCTGCCGAATGTACCGCACACGGTCGTGTTCGATACGGCTTTCCACCAAACGATGCCCGAGAAAGCCTATCTTTATGCGATTCCGAAAGTGCTTTACAAGAAACATAAAGTGCGCCGGTACGGTTTTCACGGGACGTCGCATGCTTATGTAAGCAAAGCTGCTGCCGAGTTTTTGAATCGTCCGGTTGAAGACTTGAAGATCATAACCTGCCACATCGGTAACGGCGCGAGCTTGACAGCCGTCATGGGCGGTATTTCCGTGGATACGTCTATGGGGATGACTCCGCTGGAAGGTCTGATTATGGGTACGCGCAGCGGTGACCTGGATCCGGCGGTCGTTCCTTTTGTCATGAATAAAGAAGAACTGACGATCAATGAAGTGAATTCCATGCTCAATAAACATAGCGGCTTGCTGGCGATTTCCGGCGCAAGCAGCGATATGCGCGATATCACCGACGGTATGGCGGAGGGCGAACCGAACGCGACGCTGGCTTTTGAAATGTACGAATACCGTCTGCGCAAATACATCGGTTCGTACGCGGCGGCTATGAACGGTGTCGATGTCATCATCTTCACGGCCGGCGTCGGCGAGAACTCCGCGATCGTCCGGGAGAAGGTTTGTGAGAACCTGACCTATCTCGGTGTGGAAATCGACAAGGAATTGAACCAGATTCGTTCGGGCGATCCGCGCCGGATTTCGACGCCAAACTCCAAAGTCGAAGTCCTTGTCGTTCCGACGAACGAAGAGCTCGTAATCGCCCGCGATACGTTGCGTATCGTCAATGAAATGAAGTAATCTGGGATAGAGCGTATTTTTTATATCAGGTGACGTTAGAGGAGAGGTTAAACATGGCGATCAAAACAGTGATCCGTCAGGTGAAAGAGCATGTCGGTGAAACCGTCGTAATCGGGAGCTGGCTGAACAACAAACGTTCGAGCGGGAAAATCCAGTTTCTGCAGCTCCGGGACGGCACCGGCTATATTCAAGCGGTTGTCGTAAAGAGTGAGGTGTCGGAGGAAACCTGGAACAACGCGAAGAGCTTGACCCAGGAGTCCTCGATGTATGTGACCGGCGTGATCCGCGAGGAGCCGCGCAGTCAGTCCGGGTATGAAATGACGGTTACGGATCTGGAAATCATCCATTTGACCGAAGACTACCCGATTACCCCGAAGGAGCATGGCGTAGACTTCCTGATGGATCATCGTCATCTCTGGCTGCGTTCGACGAAACAGCGCGCCATTATGGTGATCCGTGCGGAAATTATCCGCGCGGTGCAGGAGTTTTTTGACAAGAACGGGTTTACGCTGGTGGATCCGCCAATTTTGACCCCGACCAGTGCGGAAGGAACGACGAACTTATTCCATACGAAATATTTCGACGAAGACGCCTATTTGACGCAGAGCGGCCAGCTGTATATGGAAGCAGCCGCGATGGCGCTGGGGAAGGTTTATTCCTTCGGCCCGACCTTCCGGGCGGAGAAATCGAAAACGCGCCGACATCTCATCGAGTTCTGGATGATTGAGCCGGAGATGGCGTTTACGGATCATGAGGAGAGCTTGAAAGTTCAAGAGCAATTCATCTCCCATGTCGTGCAATCGGTTCTGGCGAACTGCCGGGCCGAGCTCGAAGCGGTAGGACGGGATATTTCGAAGCTGGAGAAGATCCAGGCTCCTTTCCCGCGCATTACGTATGATGAAGCGATTGAATATTTGCACACCCAGGGCTTTGATATTCCTTGGGGCGAAGACTTCGGGGCGCCGCACGAAACGGCGATCGCCGAGCGTTACGACAAACCGGTCTTCATTACGCACTATCCTGCAGGAATTAAAGCGTTCTATATGAAACCGGACCCGAATCGCCCGGAAGTGGTGCTGTGCGCCGATATGATCGCTCCGGAAGGTTATGGCGAAATCATCGGCGGCTCGCAGCGGATCGATGATCCGGAGCTGATGGAAGCACGCTTCAAGGAGCACAATCTTTCGCAGGAAACCTATCAATGGTATCTCGATTTAAGAAAATACGGTTCTGTTCCTCATTCCGGCTTCGGATTGGGACTGGAGCGGACGGTAGCCTGGATTTGCGGACTGGATCATGTTCGGGAGACGATTCCGTTCCCTCGTATGCTGTACCGCCTGTATCCATAGGAAAGGTGAGAACTTGCAGGGATGACCGATAGCTGGAAAATATGGGCCAAAGGAATTTCGTTCGGCCTGGAATCGGGGACGGTGAATATTCCGCTCGCGCTGCTCGCGCATTACCGGGATCTCCGCTTGACCGACAGAGAGGTCATGCTGCTTCTTCAACTGCTCGCCTTTAAACAGGAACGCAACGATTTTCCGACCCTGGATCAATTGGAACGGCGGATGGGAACCGCTCCGGATGAGTTGTCCCAGATGATCCGCAGGTTGTTGAAGGACGGATGGCTCAGCATCGATGATGAGGAAGAGACCTCGACCGGCATCCGCTCGGAATATTACAATCTCGCCGGTATGTACGAGAAGCTGGGTATGCATCTGGCTCAGCTGCGAGCTGCCGCCGCGAAACGGCAAGCCGAAGAACGAAATCTACCGGAGGCCGCTAGAGAGGAGCAGGAGCGAAATCTCTTTGTCATTTTTGAGAAAGAATTCGCCCGTCCCTTGTCTCCGATGGAATGCGAGACCATTTCCGGTTGGATGGATCAGGATGGCTACGCGGAGGAATTGATTCTGCTGGCTTTGAAGGAAGCGGTGTTTGCCGGAAAAGTCCATTTCCGGTATATCGACCGCATCCTGTTGGAGTGGAGCCGAAACCGCGTAAAAACGGCGGCGGATGCAAAGGCGTATGCGCAGCGCTTCCGGACGGGCGGACGGTAATAAATAGAATTTTCATGATATATAACCTTATTCTGGGAAGACCGGAATAAGGTTTTTTTATGCCAGATTTAAGAAGTAAAAAATGAAATAAAAAAAATTGCGCTGAGGAATTGTCATCCAATTGAGGAAGTGGTATTATAGTCATTGACTAAATGACCACAATTACAAGTTGGTCAATCGGTACAATTTTTTCGTGGGGGGGAGTATTTCTTGGCGGAAGCAGTGAATCGTCGCGACTGGGTAGTGGAGGCGGCAGAACGGTCCTTTTCACTATTCGGGTATAAAGCAACGACCATGGACCAGGTAGCCAAAATTGCAAATGTGGCCAAAGGAACCATCTACACTTTTTTCTCAAATAAAGAAGAACTCTTTGATGAAATTCTCGGTTCGATTATTGCGGAAATGAAGCTCATTGTTGACCGAACAATAAGGGAGGATAGACCTTTTTTCGAGAATTTGTACCAAATTATGGATGCTTTATTGGAATACAGAAGCAAGCATGAACTTCTGGCCAAATTGTTTCAGGAGGTTCGCAGTTTCGGGACGCAGCAAGCTAAAGAAGGATTGGATAAAGTGGAGAGTGCGATATTAAGCTACTTGGAGAAGCAAATCTTGATTGCCGGCCAAAATGGTGAAATCCAATCTTTTGATCCCAAGATCATCTCTTTTGTGATGCTAAAGCTTTATATTGCATTAACCGTAGATTGGAATCAAAATAATGAGCCCTTGACTAAAGAGCAGATTAAAGAGTTTATCAGAGTTTTCTTGGCGGGCGGGCTTTCGGTAAGAAATCAGGAATAAAGAGAAATTTCATAGGGATATGGGGAGAACGGAAATGGGAAAATTTAATTTTTCATGGATTGCCAAGATTTCAATTTATGTAGTTATCTGTGCGCTGATCGCGACCGGCATTTGGATTGTCAGTTCAAATCAAATTACATTGGGCAGTGAACAGGTTAATCGTCCGACCGCTTTTGTTGCAGCCGATCAATCCAGTGTTAGTTTCAAAGTCGGAGGACGGATCAAGCAGATTTTGGTGGAAGAAGGGGACGAGGTTAAGAAGGGAGATGTTCTTGCTTACATCGAAAGTCAGGAAGTTAATGCCAAGGTTGCCCAAGCCACAGCGGCCGTGGCCGTAACCGAGGGGCAAATTGGTCAGGCGCAAGCTTCCATCAATGCAGCCAAGACCAAAAAACAACAGGGGAAAGGTGCGGTTTCGCTCACATCAGAAACAATTAATAAGCAAATCGAGCAAGCCGAGGCCGTCGTTGCAGCGGCTCAAGCCAAGGTGGATGCGCTAAAAGCGGGAGCTCGGCCGCAAGAAATCAATCAGGCTCAAATCCAGGCGGACGCCACAAACAAGGCTTTGGAAGTGGCGAAAGATACTTTGAGCCGTACAGAAGAGCTTTTTGCTCAAGGGTTGGTTAGTCAGGCTGATTTGGATAAAGCCAAAGTAGCAAATGTACAGGCGGAAGCTTCTTATAACGCTGCCGCCGAACAGCTTGCATTGGCCAAGGAAGGCGCGCGTACGGAAGAAATCAAGGCCGCCGAGGCAGCACTTCATCAAGCGCAGGCCGCTTTAGGTTTGGCGAAGGCGAACAAGGCTCAGGTGGCCATCAAAGAGCAGGATGTCGATGCGGCGGATGCTATGGTTCAACAAGCCGAAGCGGCGCTACATACGGCACAGTCAGGCAAACAGCAAGCATCCGCCGCTTTGTCCGAAGCGAAAACTTATCTGAGCTACACTAAATTGTTTGCCCCGGCGGACGGGTATATCGTATCTCAATCCGCACAATTGGGCGAAATTGTGGGCTCGGGCTTTCCGGTATTTACGCTGCAGGAAACCAAGAGCATCAAAACCGCAAAATTTTATTTGCCGGAAACGGACATGGCGGGCCTCGAAAAAGGAAACATCGTAAATATCAAGTTGGTGTCAAGCGGTAAAATGATTAAAGGCAAAGTGGTTTCCGTTGCTCAAGCGGCCACATTCGCTTCGCAGAAGGCAACCCAGAATACGGGTGACTTCGATATTCGTTCTTTTGGTGTCAAGGTGCAGTTGATGGATTTGCCTTCGAGCGTCCCGGTCGGTATGACATTAGAATGGTACGGCAAGGAAAACGGAACGTCCCAAGGAGAAAAAGCAGGTGAGGTCAAGTGAACAACATTACAGTAGGAAGCGCCCTGCAGGATGAATGGAAAAAAATCCTGCGAGACCGGGTCATTTTTGTAATCCTGCTTATAGGGCCGATTTTTTATACGTTTTTCTTTGCATCGCTATATAATCAGCGCGCCGTAACGGAAATTCCTACCATCGTTTATGATGAAGATCACAGTGAATTAAGCCAGGAAATCATCCAGGCGATGGATGCGCATCAATCGATTAAAATCGTCGGTGAAGTTTATTCGAATAAGGAAGTAAGAGAAGCCATCGACAATGGTGAGGCTAGAGCTGCCATCGTTATCCCTTATGATTTGGAAGCCAAATTGAAGCATGGAACGGTGACGCCGGTCATTACCTTTGTCGACGGGACGAACTTGATGATTACAAACTCCGTGATTAAAGGGGCCAATGAAGTCATCGCTACTTACAGTTTTGGAGCATCCTCGAAAAAATTGCAGCAGCAGGGGCTTCAGGATGAGCAGATCAGCACGACTTTATCAAACATTCCATTTAGCGCCCGGACGCTATACAATCCAACTTTTGATTATGAGGATTTTCTGGTGATCGGGATGGCGGCCACGACGTTGCAGCAGGTGATATTTATGGCCGTAGGGATGTCCGTGGCTAGAGAAAAAGAAGATCAAACTTGGGACAGATTTGCCGCATGGAAAAGAAGTCCTTGGAAAATAGCTTTTGTAAAAATGTTTCCTTACTTTATAGTAAGTGTGCTAAATGTCTTTGTAGTATTGTCCATCCTTACATCGGTATTTAAGTTGTCATTCCATGGCTCGGTATGGTCTATCCTGCTGGCGGGAGTCGTGTTCTCTTTCACGGTGAGTTCCATTGGCTATTTTCTCAGCCTGGTCGCTCCAAACAAAATTGTGGCCCTGCAGATTTCGATGCTGGTCGCCCTCCCGTCGTTTTCTTTATCGGGTCATTCATGGCCATTGGAAGCCATGCCTAAATTCCTGTCATTCATAGCGCATGGATTGCCGTTAACTTATTTTCTCGATTCATTGCGGACGGTTATGTTAAAGGGATTGCCAACTCATCACATTTTGAACAATTGTGTCGCCACTGCTGTAATCGGATTAATCACCTTGTTGTCGGCACTGCTTTATTCCCGGTTTATCTCCTTTCGTAAACTGGATGAAGGACAACAAATGGACATGGTTGACCATGTAGTTCCAGTTACAACACAGTCATTCAGTGCTGCGCAATCCACAACCACCTCTGTTTAGGGATGAAGTTCAGGAAGAGTCCGAATTTAGTTGAGAGGAAGCCTTGTTATGAAAAAAGGGATTTTTGCAATTGCAGCATTGCTGCTATTTCTCGGAAATGGACCGGTTTCAGCGGATAATAATCCGTTAACCGATTTGAAAAAGGTAGACCGTTTGGATTTGGAGTCCGCTATCAAAATGGCCGTCGACAACTCTTACAATTTGTCTCTACTGCAGTTGAAATTCAATGCCTTGGATAATAAGCAGGATGATTTGAAGGCCCAAAAAGAAGATCTGCCGGATGCTGGCTCCGTGCCTTCCTACAGGCTGCCGACGAGCCCAGGCGATATCGTGGGCGATCCCAAATACGGTATTCCCAATACGACTAAACCAGAGCAATTGGTTTGGTTAGGCCCTACGATTGAGGCGAACACGGTCATCAATAAAATGTTGGACGGGATGGGGGATATCGTTGAGGGAATGAACAAATTAATACGCTCTCAGCGAAATCAATTGGAAATTGCGATCGAGCAAATGGATACCAACAAAAAGACAACATTGGTGGAGTCGGATAAAGCTAAAGAGGCTACGAAACTGCAAATGACCTCGGAGTATGTGACATTGTTGTCGAAGAAGGAACAGATCGATACAACCAAGGAGTATATCGAATTGCTTGAGAATGATGTAGTGAGGGCTCAAAGCCTGGAAAGCCTGGGGGGCGGATCCAAAGAAAACATCGTGAAGGCAAAACGGGCTGTTCGCGAGCAAAAGGAACAGTTGGAAATTTTGGAAAGAGCCTATCAAGTCGATTTGGTGCAACTCAGTTTTGATTTGGGAATCGAATACAAACCGGACTTGGTTCTCGAAGAGGTCAGCCTAACGGAACCCCAGCCTGTCGAACGGAAGGATAGAAACCAGATTCTGGCTAAATCTTATGATATTAAAATAAAATACAACGATATTGAGCAAGCGAGATGGGAAGAGGTTCATACGAATACTTCGGGTGAGGACGGGAAGGATTACTTGGATATAAGTACCCGGATTAAGGAGATGCAAGGAGAACAGCTGTTAGTAGAGCAAGCCAAGAAAATCGATCAAGTCTATAACGAAGCGGAAACCGCGTATCTTCAGGTGTTGACAGCGACCGAACAGAGCCAGGATGCTCTGGAGGATTACAACAACAATTATATCCGGTTTGAAAAAGGATTTATCTCCGCTTTCGATATGAACAAACTGAAGTTTACTCTTACGCAGTCTCAGGCAAAAGAGAAGTTGGCTAAGCTGAAGTACTTTGCCCTGACTCAAAAGGTAACATCCATGGAAAATGGTCTGATCATCTAGAGTGTTATCGAGGCGGGCTTTCCGGAATTGCTATTTTTACATGAAGCAAACATTCTCATCATATAAATCATGAATTGGTATGGTAGTTTAAATTTATGTAAACCTAGCATGTGCCGAAGGGGGATTCTCCGTTGATAGGGTGGATTATTTACAAGCATTTACCCCAGGATGTAAAGCCTGAAATGTACGAAATCCGGCGCCTTGTCGAGGAGGCGGAGCAGCAGGGGATCGAAATCCGCGTGCTCGCTCCGGAGCAGTTTGAGCTGATCGTGACAAGGGATGACCGCAAGAGCGTGATGGTGGACGGAGAGGTACTGCAGTTGCCTGATTTCGTCTTGCCGCGGATGGGGGCGGGAACGAACTATTTTGGACTGGCCTTGATCCGGCATCTGGAAAGGCTTGGCGTGCGGACGTTCAATTCCTCGCAAAGCATCGACACGGTTAAGGACAAATTATTCACCCAGCAAATTTTGGCGGAGCATAACTTGCCGGTGCCAAAGACGATGCTGATCCGGTCCAAAGTGGATGTTAATTTGGTGGAAAAGCACCTGGGGTTTCCGGTCGTGGTCAAGACGATTTCCGGGTCCCAGGGAAGCGGCGTATTTTTGGCCGAGACGAAATCCAAATTTATCGATCTGCTGGAAATGATCAATGCCTACAAAGAAAATGCGACGATGATTTTGCAGGAATTTGTCGAATCCAGCCGCGGGATGGATTTGCGGGTTCTGACGATCGGGGGACGGGCGGTGGCTGCCATGAAGCGCAGCTCCGGAAACGACAGCTTCAAGGCGAATTATTCGCGGGGCGGGATCGTGGAACCTTACGAAATTACCCCCGAAATGGAGTGGCTGGCACTGGAAACGGCTCGGCTGCTGAACCTGGATATTGCGGGGATCGATCTGCTGTTTGACGGGGATCATTATAAAATATGCGAAGCGAATTCATCCCCGGGGTTTGAGGGCATTGAATCCTGTTGCAATGTCAACATCGCGGAGGAAATATATAATTTTCTTCGCGTTCGATTGAACCGTTTTGGCGAATAAAGAGCATGAATAGTCCTCTATTCTAGCGATGAAAAAAAGCGAGCTGCCCGGGAGAGTATCCCGGCAGCTCGCTTTTTTGCTGTTAGAGTATGAGATTTGCCGTAATCAGTATCTTTTTTCGCCTCTGTAACGTTCTATTCTTGCAGACTTCCTCCCGGAGTTTGATATATAAGCGGGGACTGGAGTTATTTGGCCGGGAGCTCGATCTGTCCGTAGCCGTAAGTGGTAAACCAGTCCTGGATGGTCGCGAACTCCTTGGAGAAAGAAAGGCTGAGCAAGAGCATGATTCTGGCATGCTGTGCATTCAGGTTATCCCCGGCGATGATGCCTTTGCCGCTGGAATAGTTGCTGCCGGAGCCTGTGCGTGTCGTCGTCACGAATAGGACGCCTTGTTCAATGGCTTTGGCGCGTTCTTCGCTCATCGCTTGGGAGATGCCTCCGGCGCCTGTACCGGCCGTGACGATTCCTTTGGCCCCGTTAGCCACAAAAGCGCTGATAGCGCCGGGACCCGCATCCTGGTAGGAGTAGGCGATTTCGACCTTGGCCAAATCATTTTTGGTAATTTTGGTAAGGTCGAATGGAGTTGCCCATTCCTTTGCGGTTTTCAGGGCTCGAAATGGGGCGCGGTAAACGCGAATATTGTTTTCGTCGATATAACCTAGAGAGCCGATTTGGGGAGTGGCGAAAGTATCGGTCCGGTAGGAATTCGTCTTGGTCACTTCGCGAGCGGCATGAAACTCATCATTCAGCATCACTACGGTGCCGAAATATTTGGTTTTTCCGCTGGCGGCCAATTTGATGGCATTGTACAGGTTGGCCTGGGCGTCGGATCCGATCACCGTCCACGGACGCATGGAGCCGGTAACCACGACCGGCCTCGGACTCCGGACCGTGAGATCGAGGAAATAGGCGATCTCCTCCATCGTATCCGTTCCGCTGGTTACGACGACGCCGTCCTGGGTTTTCAACGCTTCATCAACCTTGAGGGACAAATCGTATAATTGCTGTATGGAATAGGCGCTGGATCCCGAATTTCCGAATTGCCGGGTGCTGACTTCGGCGATTTTATCCTTGTTCGGCAGCGCTTTGACCATGTCTTCAATCGGAAGGGTTCCCGCCCGGTAGTTCGTAAAGCTCGTTTCGTCCACCGATTTGCCAGCCAGCGTACCGCCGGTGGCGATGACTTGAACCTTGGGCAGCGTTTTGGCGGCTTGTGCGTCCACGGCGGCTGCCCCGGATTCGGCAGCGAACGCGCGGGGGAGCGGCATGGCCGGAAGCGCGGCTGTCGTAACGGCGAGACCGGCGGCGAGCACCCATTTCAAGGTGTGGGATTTCCAAGTGTTCATAGGATCGACCTCCATGATGTAATTTGTTAACCATATGTAATATAATCTTACGCATAATTGGTTAACTGAGTGGATTATAAAATGATGTAAGGTTTATTAACAAGTTAGTTTATATGCAAAGTAAGCGTTACAATGCTAGTTTTCCTACGGATATCGTTTCTATTCATTCAATATCTGCAGAGTTTCAAACTCATATAAGATTCATTGATTCATGTAATGTTAGTTGACATTCATGATAAATCGGATTCTTTTTAAAAAAAATTGATCTTAATGCAGGGGGAAGGTCTTCCTTGGGCGTCTATTGTTTTTGGAGGGGAGGGGAGAGCTATTGACGAGGAGTTAATCGAAAAGATGAAGGAGGGCGACCGCGCGGCATTTCACGAGTTTGTCAAGCTTTACGGCCAGATGGTATACCGTATTGCTTACTCGGTCCTCCATGACGAGAAAGAGGCGGAAGATGCCGCACAGGAAACTTTTCTTCAAGTCTATAAGTCTCTCTCCGCTTACCGTTCGCAAGGAATCAAGTCTTGGTTATCCCGCATCACCGTCAACAAAGCGATCGATTTGAAGCGGCGGCGGGATCGACGTCGTGAGGAACATTGGGATCCTGCCGATGTGGCGGACCGAATTCCCGCGCAAGAAGATGAATTATTGCAGAAGATGCTGAGCCAGGAGCGCAGAAACGAGCTGCGATCCAAACTGTCGGAGCTCCCTGCGAACCACCGGCAGGTGGTGACCGCTTTTTATTTTGAAGAAAAAAGCCATGAGCAAATCGCCTCGGAGCTTGCGTTAAGCGTCAAGACGATTGAGTCAAAGCTGTACCGGGCCAGGGCCTGGATTCGTGAGCATTGGAAGGAGGAGGAATGGAAATGAACGAACCGGAAATGCAGCGGATCCTCTGGCGGAAGTATATCCTCGGCGAACTGCCGAAGGCGGAAGCCGACAGAATGGAGGCGCTGATGCGGGCGGATGATAGGCAGTTTGAACTCTATATGGAGGAGTTTCAGTCGGTCGAGTCCGAACTGCCGACGCTGCCGGATGAAGAGCGCTTCGCAAGTGATGTCATGGCCCGGCTTCCGGGTCGGCGGTTGAACGGGGCGGCCGAAGGAAAAAGGAAGCAGTGGCGTTGGGACCGCCCGGTGCTGCATTATGTGATCGCCGCTTCCATCACCTTCCTGCTGCTCGGAGGCGGAGTGTTTGATCTGCTGGCGGCGGGGACGAGCGCAGCGGTGGAACACCAGGGCAGCGGGGCTCCGCTGAGTGAGCAGCTCCTGGAGCGGGCCTCGTTGTGGATGGATCGGATCAAGCCCGCGGCAGCTGCGGCTGATAACTAAGATGGTAGCTAAATTCACGGGGAAAGGATGATAACATTGACTTACTATCGCAGCAGAATGCTGGCGTTTATATTGAATGTGATCCCCGGGCTGGGCCACTTTTACTGGGGGAAGAAGGGAAGAGGGATTTTCTATCCGCTCTTCTTCTTCGGAGGGATTTTTTGCGGCTTTCTGGTGGCGTTGATCAGTGATCACGGAGAATTCTTCCTGGCCGGCTTGATAATGGAGTTGATCCTTTGGACCATTTCCATGCTGGATCTGCTTATCGTAGTGTTGAGAGAGCCGGCGGCCCAGGAAAGTTCGGCGTACGACCCGATGGCAGCATCGCGCCGCGGCGAAGCCGAAACCGAGCGATTCTTTACGATTCTGCTCTCTTTTGTTCCGGGACTCGGTCATTTCCAAATGGGGCTGATGCAGCGGGGGCTGTCCTTTCTGATCCTCTTCTTCGGACTGATCACGATGATGTTCTTCTTGACCGGCGTCACGCATGTAACGGTATTCCTGCTGTTTCTGGGCTTATTACCGATTATTTGGCTCTACTGCATGTTCGACGCCGTCCAGCTCATTCACCGCAAGCAGGCCGGGGAACCTCTGCAGGACCGGTCGCTCTTGGATGAATGGGAAGCGGGCCGGATCGAGGGGCGCCGCAGCAAGGTCCTGGCTACACTCCTGTCCGCGTTTCCCGGAGCGGGCCAAATGTACCTCGGCTTGCAAAAGCGTGGTCTCCAGATGATGGTGCTGTTTCTCGGCAGCTTCTACATTATCGACGTACTGCGTCTGTCCGTTTTTCTGTTTGTGGTCCCCGTGATCTGGTTTTACTGCTTTTTTGACGGACTGCAGCAGACGAGCCGGTACGGCATTCTGCCGATGGAGGACATTCCGTTGATCCGAAGCAGGGGGGGCAGCCAGCATTGGCTGGGAATCGCTCTTGTATTGATGGGCGTCTATTATGTGGGAGTGGAATTTATAATTCCTGCGCTCGACCGGTGGTTCCCGTACCTGCAGATACGCTATTTGATTGATGAATATCTACGGCCGGTTCTGGTTGCGGCGATTCTGATCGGAGGGGGCCTCAAGCTGTTGTCCGGCCGCCGGAAGGAAGCGGAGTGGGGCGGCGAGGAACGGCTATAAACGGCATCAAGCCAATCGAGGGTTGCAGGGAGTCTGCGGCCCTCTTTTTTTATTTCGGAGTCTATTTTTGTTACAATGCAGACAGATGAAACGTTGGTATAGAAGGAGAAGACCGGATGTTCAAAATATATATTGTGGAAGATGATCGACAGCTTGCCGGCTTGCTGGAAAACTATTTGCAGAGGTTCGGTTACGATACGTGCAAGGCAGCGGATTTTGAGCGGATCAAAGAAGAGTTTGAACGGGAAGCGCCGCATCTTGTTCTGCTCGACATCAATCTGCCCAAGTTTGACGGCTATTACTGGTGCAGACAGATCCGCAATTTGTCCACCTGCCCGATTATTTTTATTTCCGCCAGGGAAGGGAAAATGGACCAGGTCATGGCGTTGGAGAACGGGGCGGACGATTACATAACGAAGCCTTTCGACTATGACATCGTTTTGGCCAAAATCCGCAGCCAGCTGCGCAGAACTTATGGAGACTACGCCGCGGCCGGCGGTGAAAGATCAATTCATCTGGAAGGTCTTAGGCTGGACAAGGACCGTCTGTATTTGAGTCTGCGGGACAAGAAGATCGAGCTCAGTCTGACCGAAGTCAAAATCCTCGAAGAATTGATGCGCAGAGGGGAAGCGGTGGTCAGCCGGGATCGTCTGCTGGAGAAGATTTGGGACGACCAGGTTTTTGTCGACGATAATACCTTGAACGTATATGTAACGCGGGTTCGCAAAAAACTCGCCGCCCTGGGGATTGAGGAAGCCCTGCAAACCGTGCGCGGCCAAGGTTACCGGCTGATGCCCCATTGGGAGGAGGCGCGATGAAGCTTTTTTTGAAAGATCACCGGGCTCTCGTCGCCGTATACGGTCTGCAATTGCTGGTGGTTTCCGGCGTGTACTGGCTGGACGGGTACCGCAATATCTTTGTCGTGCTGTACGCCGCACTGCTTAGCGGATGCCTGCTGGCCGCCTATTTGCTCGTCCGGTATTTGACCCACCGTTCGTTCTACACTTGCCTGGAACAGGACGGGGCGATGGACGGCTTCAAGGAAGTGGAGCCGAAAACGCCGCTTTCCGAATCGCTGTATAGGTTCTTGAAAAAACAATACCGCTCGTACATCACCGAGTTGGATGCCCAACAATACAAAATCACCCGCCACCTTCAGTTTATAAGCCAGTGGGTGCATCAGATGAAAACCCCGGTTTCGGTCATTCATCTTCTGGTGCAGGATAGCGATGATGCGCGCTTCGTCGCGGTGGGAGATGAGGTGGACCGGCTTCGCAAAGGGCTGGACCTGGTACTGTACGCCACGAGGCTGGACGCTTTCTCGCAGGATTTCATGGTGGAGAAGCTGGACTTGGAGTCTCTTGTCCGCTCCGTCGTTTCGGAGCAGAAACGGCTTTTTATCCGCAGCAAAGTATTTCCCCACTTGCAGTTCCCGCCTGGAGTACGCCTGGTCATTGCCACCGACGAGAAGTGGCTGGCATTTGCGTTGACCCAAATTTTGACCAATGCGGTCCGATACACGACCAAGGAAGATGCGAATTTGTCGTTAAGAGGTTACCTGCGGGACGATGAAACCGTGCTGGAGATTTCCGATGAAGGCGTCGGCATCCCGGCCAGCGATCTCCCGCGTGTTTTTGATGCATATTTTACCGGGGAAAACGGCAGGAATTTCAGGGAGTCCACGGGGATGGGGCTGTATCTTGTCAAGCAGATTTGTCATCAACTGGGTCATCGGGTTGAGCTGGAGTCTGCCGTCATGGAGGGGACTACGGTCCGGATTTTCTTTGGAGGAAATCGAGCGGGAACCTTACAAGGAAGTAAGGAAGTGTAAGGTTAATCCATGGGAACCCGCTAGAGGTCCCGGGTATAATGAAGCTATCGGAGTGAGGAGGTGGAAGGATGCCGATTCTGGAAGTCCGGGAAGTGTCAAAAATTTATGAAGGCAAAATTTCCACCAAGGCCCTTGACCATGTCAGCTTTACGGTGGAGGAGGGGGAATTCGTCGGGATTATGGGTCCCTCCGGCAGCGGGAAAACCTCGCTGCTCAACGTCATCGCTACGATCGACGAACCTACCTCAGGGACCGTAAAGATCGCAGGACAAAACCCGCACGAATTGGATCGGGAGCGGATGGCCCTCTTCCGGAGAAGGCAGCTCGGCTTTATTTTTCAGCACTTTAACCTGCTCGATACGATGACCGTCGAGGAAAATATCGTGCTTCCGCTTACGCTGGAAGGTTCGCCGGTACAGGAAATGAAGCGAAATGCGGCGAATTTGGCGGAAAGGCTGGGAATCGTCCGCGTGCTGGACAAATTTCCGCATGAGATCTCCGGCGGACAGACGCAGCGGACCGCGATCGCCCGGGCGATGATCCATCATCCCTCGCTGCTCCTGGCCGACGAACCGACCGGAAACCTGGATTCCAAGTCTTCCCGGGATGTCATGGAAGCGTTCGCGATGATGAACAAAGCGGAGCGGGCCGCGATTCTGATGGTGACGCACGACGCCTTTGCCGCGAGTTTTTGTCACCGGGTGATCTTCATCAAGGATGGAAGCATGTATAACGAAGTTTACCGGGGGGACAACCGCCAGGCTTTTTTTCAAAAAATCATCGACATGATGTCGCTGCTGGGAGGGGATACGGATCACCTTTCGTCAGCTCGCCTTTAGTCATGTGTTAAGGAAAAAACGCACTTATGCGGCTTATTTTTTGAGCAGCACGTTTTCGGTCATGATCTTTTTCGTATGCGCCGTGTTTCTGTTTCATCCGGAGCTGCGCGCCAGGGTGGCCTGGAAGTCGGCACTGCTTGTGCTGGGGCAAGCGGAAGGAATCATGTTCGTATTCTGCTTTTTGTTTGTTCTTTACTCCGTCGGTTCATTCCTTCGTTCCCGGAAACGGGAATTCGGGCTGCTTCTCTTGCACGGGTTGACCGTAAAACAGCTGCGCAAGCTGGTGTTCACGGAAAATATGCTGGTGGGCCTCGGAGCGCTGGGCACGGGGATACTGGCCGGCCTGTTGACGGCCAAGCTGTTTCTTATGGCTGGTTCGAATCTGCTGGGGATCGAAGGGCTGTCGTTCCATATTTCACCCTGGAGCGTTCTGTTGACATTGGCGGCATTCCTGCTGCTGTTTCTGTCGATTTCGTCCTGCACGACGATGCTGCTCGGCTCCACCCGGCTTATCGACTTGTTTCAATCCGGCGTGAAAAGGAAAGGCCAGCCCCGGTTCTCCAAAGGGCTGTCCCTGCTGGCGGCAACCCTGCTCATGGCCAGCTATGTACTGGCCGTGACGGCATCGGCACCGGTTGTGAAGCTTCGCATGGTCCCCGTGGCCTTGATGACGATGCTCGGCACCTATTTATTTTTCTCGCAAGCCAGCCTCACTTTGATTCACCTGTTGAAGAGAAATTTGGCCAGGTACTGGCGCAGGACGAATCTGATCCTGATTTCCAATTTATCGTACCGGCTGAAAGAGAACGCCTGGATGTTTTTTCTCGTCTCCATGATTTCGACGGTCACGTTTTGTGCGGTCGGCGTATTCGCCTCCGTCAACCGGCTGTCCGGCGAGTTCGCGCAGGATCACCCCGCTCAAATCGGCTATATGGCCAAGCCGGGAAATGCCGGGAGCAAGGAGCATCTAACGCAGATCCGGGAGGAGCTTGCGGGGCGGGGTCTCGCCTTTCACGAGGAAAAGGCGGATTTACTGCTAGCTGACGTTGCGTCGGCGACACTTGCGAATGTTCCCGATCAGCTGGCGCTGCTCTCTTTTTCCGATTATAAAAAACTGGTGGCCGCCGCGGGGATTGAGATTGGGGAGGAACCCCCGGACGACAACGGGGGGCTTGTGCTCATGAGCTCACAGCGGGAAAAGCTGCTCCTGCGGGGACGGAAGCCGGCAAGTTATGTGCTTGAAGCGGATGGAGTGCGGCTGCACGAAGCCGGCATTACGCAACACGTGTCCGTTCCCGAATATTTAACGCCGGAGCTCGGTGATTTCCGGGGCGGCAATTTTTCGGGGCTCGTCGTCAGCGACGCGATGTGGGAACGGCTGGCTCCGAGCTCAAATCGGGCGGTTTACACAGCGTTTTATACGGATTCCGAGCTGAAAGAGACCGTCGGGATGGCGAAAAATTTGACGGATAACGGAAAGATGAAGTATGAAACCACTCTGGATTACGCCATGTCGGTGAGCGGGACCTTGTTCGAGGTTCAACGGACCACCTACGGAGCTCTGCTGTTCTTTGCGATGTTGGTCGGAACCGTGTTTTTTATGTCGGCGGGGAGCTTTCTTTACTTCCGGCTTTACAGCGACCTGGACTATGACCGGCGGCAGTATGCCGCGCTTACCAAGCTTGGGCTCACCCGCAAGGAAATGGAGCGGGTTGTGACCGCTCAACTGGGTCTTATGTTCTTTTTGCCGGTAGGGGTAGCGCTCGTTCACAGTATTTTTGCGTTCATCGCGCTGCAGAGCTATCTTTTTATCCCGATTGCCTGGGAGGCTTGCCTGATCTTGTTCAGCTTTTGTTTCGTGCAGGGGATGTATTTCTACTTCATTCGTGCGCGGTATTTACGGAATTTGCAAAAATGACATCTATAACCGTTTTGGAGGTACTTCGTGGAAAACTGGATTACGAATATTATGGAGCAATTTGGCTATGCCGGGATCTTGCTGTTGATCGCGCTGGAAAATGTGTTTCCGCCGATTCCGTCGGAGGTGATTCTCACCTTCGGGGGCTTTATGACGACGTATACAAGCTTGACGGTCGTCGGGGTCATTGCCGCGGCGACGGTCGGTTCGGTGCTCGGTGCGGTCATCCTGTACGGGATCGGTTACCTGATCAATGTCGATAAGCTGGAAGGTTGGGTGGACCGGTACGGTAAATTTTTGCGCCTGAAAAAAGAGGATATCCGGCGGGCGGATGCCTGGTTTGATAAATACGGCTATTGGACGGTGCTGTTTTGCCGGATGATTCCGTTGATCCGCAGTCTGATCTCGATTCCCGCGGGGATGTCCAAGATGAAGTTCGGTCTGTTCCTGTTGTTTACGACGATCGGTACTTTGATCTGGAACATTATCCTCGTTTCCGTAGGCGCCGCGGTGGGCGGTTCCTGGGAGAAGATCGTCGAGTTTATGGACGTTTACTCCAATATTGCCTACGCTTTGATCGCGGTGGTTGTGATCGGCGGCGTGTTTTGGTTTTGGCGGACGAGAAAAAAGGGTTGACGGGGAGAGAGGTTTCGCATGGATTTTATCGATTTGATCAAAGCGGTCATTCTCGGATTGGTCGAGGGATTGACGGAATTTGCCCCCGTTTCCTCGACCGGCCATATGATCATCGTGGACGATATGTGGTTGAAGACGGAGCAGTTGCTGCAATCCAAGTATGTGGCGAATACATTTAAAGTCGTCGTCCAGTTAGGCTCCATTCTGGCGGTGCTTGTCGTATTTCGGGAACGGTTTATGGATCTGCTCGGCATTTCCCGGATGAAGCGGCGCGGGGAACATGGTGCCGCCGCGGCATCCCGTTATGGCAAGGTCGGCGAAGGATCGAGGCTGAAGCTGGCTCAGGTGTTGGTCGGGCTGGTGCCGGCGGGCATTCTCGGCGTTCTGTTGGAGGACTATATCGATGAATACCTGTTCTCCACCGCCACGGTGCTGGTCGGCCTGGTCGTGGGCGCGCTGCTGATGATCGCGGCGGACCGTTTGGGGCCGAAGCGGCCGACCGTGGAATCCGTCGACCAGATCACCTACAAGCAGGCGTTTGCGATCGGCTTGTTCCAGTGCCTTTCAATCTGGCCCGGATTCTCCCGGTCGGGCTCGACGATATCCGGCGGAGTCCTGCTCGGGCTCAGCCACCGGGCGGCAGCCGATTTCACGTTTATTATGGCCGTGCCGATCATGGCCGGGGCCAGCGGGCTCTCCCTGCTGAAAAACTGGGAGTATTTCACGGTGGATGCGCTGCCCTTCTTTATTGCCGGCTTTATAAGCGCGTTTATCTTCGCTTTGCTCTCGATCCGCTTTTTCCTCAAGCTGATCAACCGGATCCGGCTTGTCCCGTTCGCCGTCTACCGGCTGCTGCTGGCCGTCGTGATCGGAGCGCTGTATTTCTGGTAAGCTGTATTTCTGGTAAAATGTTAAAGGACCGTCCGGTGGTGTTCAGTTGTGCGGGCGGTTCTTTTTGTGTTCGAGTATCATCATACACGAGAGGATTTCAGGCAAGGCCTGGTGGCGGCAACGCTGGAGAGTTTAACTTACGGCCGGCAGGTTATTGCAAAAAAACGGAAAGTAAGGAGCGTAAAAATTTGGGGAAGAATTCTGGCAAACTCAATAAGATTTACATCATGCAACTGGCTACGATATTTATAGGATTTGTTATATTCGGGTTTTCGGAGAATATAAAGGGGCCGGCAATCCCGCGAATTCAGTTTGATTTTATGCTGAGCGAATCCCAGTTGGGCACATTGTTGTCGCTCAATGCATTAGGCTATTTGTTGGCCTGTTCCTTTACCGCTTATCTGACCCGGATCTGGGGAATTAAAAAAGTAACCATACTCTCCTTTTTGGCCATGATCGTCTCGGGAATTCTGATTTTTTTCTCGCAAAATTACCCGGTGTTTTCAGCGTCTTATTTCCTCATGTACATAGGCAACGGGATGCTGGAGATTGCTCTGGCCATTCTCGGTGCCCGAATTTTCGTAAAAAATGCAGGAACGATGATGAATTTGACCCATGGTTTCTACGGTCTGAGCTCTATGGTGGCACCGCTCGTCGCCACGGGCTTAATGAAAATCACGATTTACGGTTTTACGCTGGATTGGAGGGGGATGTATCTGGTTATGCTTTCTTTGTCGGTACTCCCCATCTTTTTCGCTCTCGGCAGCAAGTTTCCGGGGGATGATATCAAGCAGGAGGATCGGATTTCCCTGAAGACATTGATGCGAGACCCCGTGCTGTGGCTCATGGTTCTCATCTTATCGTTTGGCGTTGTTTCCGAACTTGCGGTAGGGGGATGGCTGGTCAATTTTCTGGAAAAAGCCTACGGTTGGGACACGGTGAAATCTTCCGGCATGCTGTCGGCGTTCTTCCTCTGCTTTACGCTGGCGCGGCTGCTGCTTGGGCCGATCACCGATAAAATCGGCTTCACCTTGTCGCTGATCCTGTTTTCGGGATTTTCGGCGGTCTGTACGTTTGCCGCGATTCTTACCGGCGAGCGTTTCGCCTTTTTGTTTTCCCTTGCCGGCTTGGGGATCGCCATGATCTATCCCACGGTGATGGCCTTTATCGCCAAAAGATATCCTCACGGGAGCGATACCGCCATTACTTTTACAGTAACCCTGATGGGGCTGGGAAGTGTCATCGGGAACTATATCATTGGCGGCGTGATAGAGCTTGTTAAGGGGTTGTACACGTCCGATCCTGAGACAGCTTTATTGCGCGGGCTTCAAGCCGGTTACGGGTTCATCGGTCTATGCGCGGCAATCTGCTCGATAACCGGTATAGTCTTGTACATCTATCTCTCTAAACGGAAAGAAATAATATAAAGCGAGGCGTGCTTTAAACTTAGAAAAAAACCCCGCCCGCCGTGGTTGCGATAAACCAGGCGGGCGGGGGCGCGTAGAAGTACGCTTACTTATGGGCGCGGAGCAGCAGCGAACGGTAGAGCACTTCAAAAATAAACTCGAAAGCCTCCAAATGCCGCTTCGCCTCAAATGCGTTGGCTCCCCAGGCATAGATGCCGTGATTGCGCAGCAGGATGCCGGGGATTTCCGGCTTGAGCGCTCCGGGGATCAGCTTGGCGATCGAAGGGATATCCGCGTAATTGGGGAGAATCGGAATTTGGATGGCGGCATTTTCCTCCCAAATACCGAGCCCCTTAATCAGCTCGATGCCTTGGGCCGGTACGGCCCCCTCGTCCCCGTAGTATTCGCTGATCAGATTGTTGTAAACGGTATGCACATGAAAAATAGCCCCGCACCCCGTCATTCGGTAAATTTTGGCGTGAATCAGCGTTTCGGCGCTCGGCTTGAGCGACGTCGTTTCGCAGGCTTCGCCGGCGGCGTCCACGAAGAGGAAATCCTCCGGGCTGTGAACCGATTTGTCTTTTCCGCTCGAAGTGACCGCAAAATGAAACCGGTCCGGGGAGAAGCCCCCGACCCGTACGGACAAATTACCGCTCGTTCCGGGGAACCAGCCCCGGGCGGCAAATTGTTCCTTGATATTTCGGAGTTCGCCGAGGGCCTTCTGTTTTTCCTCCAGAGAGATTTCTGAAAATGTCAACTTAGTTCACTCCTTCCCGCCTGATCATGTCGGTTGTAATTTCGAAAAACGTCTCGAATGGAATATGGGATATGCCCAGTTCCCGGCATTTTTCGGTGAGTTTGGCGCGCGAATAAACCCGGTCCGCCAGCTTGGCCCCCTCAAAATCGGTCAGGCTGTCCCCGATCAGAATCCGTTCGTATTGATCCGGAGGATACCGCCGCATCACCGCGGCTTTGCACATGCCGCAATCGTTACTGCAATGTTCGTCACAGGGATGGGGCCATAAAATAGCGATGCGCTCCCCGCTGAAATCGGCGGTATTACAGAAAATATGGTCCTGCGGAATATCAAACGGAGCCAGCAGCGGCTCCAGAAAGAAATCGATGCCCCCGCTCGTGACGAAAAAAGGGATCGACCGCCGCTTCACGTAAGCGAGAAATTCCCGGAAGCCTGCGCGGATCCCGGCTTGTCCTAAGACGAACGCGGTAATTTCCTCGCGCATCGAAGCCGGGAAGAGGGCGAACATCGCCCCGACGCCTTCCCGGATCGATAATTCGCGGGAAAGGATCCGCTCCATAATCGGCTCGTATCCTTGCGGTTTGAAATGCTGCATGATCGCCACAATATTATCGCTCTTGGTGATCGTCCCGTCGAAATCGCAGAAGACGACGGGCTGCTTGCCGCTGTTCATCGCTGCCCTCCCCACAGGTTGAGGGCCGCTTTCAATTCGGGCAGGCTCGCCGCCGCCTGCTCGAGGGAGACGCCGTTCATCGCGGCGTCGATCGCCTGCAGGAAGGCGCGGCCGCCGGCGCTCGCGCCGCCCGGGTGACCGTGAATGCCGCCGCCGGCATTCACGACCACATCGGTGCCGAAGTCGTCCAGAATCCGGGGAACAAGCCCCGGATGGATGCCGGCCGACGGCACCGGGAAGCTC
Source organism: Paenibacillus sp. A14 (assembly GCF_036864815.1). Classification (NCBI taxonomy): domain Bacteria; kingdom Bacillati; phylum Bacillota; class Bacilli; order Caryophanales; family Paenibacillaceae; genus Paenibacillus; species Paenibacillus sp. A14. The sequence continues at coordinate 381,526 of NZ_JBAGJD010000001.1, read as the reverse complement.
GCGCGCTGCGGCAGCGCCTCGGCGGTGAGCTCGCGGCGGATCGCCAGGTTCTCCTCCCTCGGCATCACGACCGAGCCGTAAGGCGAGGGGAACAGCACGAGGTCGGCCCCGGCGATCCGCATCAGCTTCCCGAGCAGCAGGGAGGCGGAGATGCCGTAGTGCGGCGACGGGTACAACGCGCCGGCCAGCGACGGATGCGCTGCAATCGGCACGGTGATGTCGGGATCGGAGCTCAGTTCGTGCAGGACATCGAAGCCGTAAGGCAGCACGCTGAACAACAGGGCGGAGGCCCCGGCATCGATGGCGCGCAGCGCTTGCTCTTTCAGCTTCGAAGTCGGACCGGTGAGATTTGTGGCGTACAGCAGCTTTTTGCCGGTGACGCGCTCGGCCTCCTCCGCGGCTTCCCGGCAGACGCGCACGCGCTGGTCGATCGGAGTCAGCGGATTTTCAAACAAGATCTCGTCATCCTTGATCAGGTCGACGCCTCCAAGCGCCTGGGCGAGAAATTGCTCTTTAAGCCCGTTCAGATCGTAGCCGATGACGGATTTGAAGATGCTCATCAGGAGCGGGCGTTCCTGGGCACCCAGCAGGTCCCTTACGCCGTTCAGGCCGAATTTCGGGCCGGGGAAGGCGCTGAGGAACGAGTCCGAAAAATCGAGGTCCAGCAGCTTGATTTTGCCGTCCATCGAGATTTTGCCGAACACCGTGATCAGCAGGGCGGGGAGGTCGCGGCTGAAATTGATGTCGGGATAGGAAATCAACACGTCCGCGTAACGCTCGGTATCATCGCCGTTATCCGGCTCATGTACCTCGATCCGTTCCACCCGGCCTAGGTGAGGCCTCATCTCCTCCTGCTTGATCTGGGGCAGCTCGGTCCAGGTGCCGACGGTCATGCCGATGGCGATGGCTTGGGCCTTGCGTTCAAAATCGGCCTTGGCATCGTAAATCCGGTACGTCGCTGTACAATAGCTCATAACAAAGCCTCCTTTACCGCTTCGCCCATTTCGCGGGAGCGTTCCGCGCAGCGGTGAACCGCCGCTTTGACGGCCGTTTCGAACCCGCGGTCGGCCAGCACTTCGAGCGCGGCCTGGGTCGACCCGTTCGGCGAAGTAATGTCTTTGCGCAGTTTTTCCGGCGCTTCGCCGGTTTCCTTCATCATGACCGCCGCGCCGAGCACGGTTTGCACGGTCAGCTCGCGCGCCTGCTCGGCGGTGAGTCCGCCTTCGATGCCGGCGGCGATCATCGCTTCCATCATGTAATAATAGTAAGCGGGCCCGCTGCCGGAAATCCCGGTCAATATGTCCATCCGGTCCTCGGGGATCACCTGGATGGTGCCGACCGCTTCAAACATCGAGAGCACCCGCCGGCGCTGCTCCTCGGAGGTCTCGGCGGAGAAGGAGATGCCGGTGGCGCCGAATCCGATCGAGCTGGACGTATTCGGCATCGTTCTAGCCACCGGCGCTTTCACGCCGAGCAGCGCCTGGATGGTGCCGATCGACAGGCCGGCGATGACGGAGATGACGAGCTGCCCTTCGCGAAGCATGGGCCCCAGCGCTTTTAAAGCTTCGCCCGCATCCTTCGGCTTCATCGCCAGAACGATTACGGACGCTTGGCCCAGATGTTTCGCGGTTTTGTCTGCGCCGTTTCCGGTAACTACGCCGTATTGTTCTTCCAGGTAAGCCAGCCGTTCTGCGCTGCTGCGGTTCAGCATGACGATCTGTCCCGGGGCCGCTACCTGCTTGTGGATTAAGCCGCGCACGATCGCTTCGGCCATGGAACCGGCGCCGTAAAAACAGATCTCCGGCGCCTTTGCGGTGGATTCGTTCAGCATGGTTTCAACCTCCTAAATCTTTACTTCCGGATTTGACCGTTCCCGTGAATGATATATTTGCTTGAAGTGAGCGCGGGTAATCCCATCGGCCCTCGGGCGTGCAGCTTTTGCGTGCTGATTCCGATCTCAGCGCCGAAGCCGAACTCAAAGCCGTCCGTAAAGCGGGTGGAAGCGTTATGGTATACGGCGGCCGCGTCAACTTCCCGCTGGAAGCGGGCGGCGCTCGCGCCGTTTTCCGTCACGATGCATTCGGAGTGCTTCGTGCCGAAACGGGATATATGGGCTAATGCTTCATCCAGATCGTCCACGATCTTCACGTTCAAAATATAATCGTTGTACTCGGTCGCATAGTCTTCTTCGGTTGCCGGTTTGGCCCAGGCGACGAGTTTGCGGGCCGATTCGCAGCCCCGCAGTTCCACGCCCGCTTCCCGGAATTTATCCGCCAGATCCGCCAAGTGGCGATTGGCATAGGAGCGGTGTGCCAGCAGCGTTTCCATCGAGTTGCAAACGGAGGGACGCTGTACCTTGGCGTTCAAAGTGATGGCTTCGGCCATGGCCGGATCGGCCGACTCATCCAGGAACGTGTGGCAGATTCCGGCCCCGGTCTCAATGACCGGAACGGTGGCGTTCTGCACGACGGTCTGAATCAGGGAACTGCCGCCCCGCGGGATAACGACATCCAGCAGCCCGTTTAACTTCAGCATCTCATCGACGGAGGAGCGGTTCGGATCCTCGATCAGCTGGACGGCGTCCTTCGGGACGGAGGTTTCCTCGAGCGTCCGGTGGATGATTTCGACGATTTTCCGGTTGGAGGAGAGGGCGGAGGAGCCTCCGCGCAGCACGACGGCATTGCCGGTTTTCAGGCAAAGGCCGACCGCGTCCACCGTGACGTTGGGACGGGCTTCGTAAATGATGCCGATAACGCCGAGCGGCACGCGCTGCTGGACGATGTGCAGGCCGTTCGGGCGGTCGATCGTCGCGAGCACATCGCCCACGGGATCGGGAAGCTCCGCGATTTGCCGCAGCCCTTCGGCGATGCCGGCAATCCGGCTTTCGTTCAGGGCAAGGCGGTCCAGCAGCGATTCGGATGTGCCGTTTTTCCGGCCGCGTTCCAGGTCTTCGCCATTCGCGGCGATAATTTCGGCGGCCCGCTCCTCCAGCGCCTTGGCCGCGGCGAGCAAGGCCTCATTTTTGGCTTCCGTGCTCAGACCGCCCAGGATGGCGGTCGTTTTGCCGGCTAACGCCGCTTTTTCTCTTACTTCACTCATGGTTTAACCTCCTTCATGGATATCGAGTATTTAAGATTTTAAGGAAATCCATTCGTCCCGATGAATGACCTCCAGACGGTGGACTTCGTTTAAACGTTTCATCACTTCCGTGCTGGGCAAGCCAAGAACGTCCCGGAGCTGGCCGGCGTCGTAGTTGACGATGCCCCTCCCCAGCACTTCCCCCTGATCGTTCAGCACTTCCACCACGTCGCCGGCTTGAAAATGGCCCTCAGCCCCGCGCACGCCGACGGGAAGCAAGCTGCGCCCGCCATGGATGAGCGCCTCCTCGGCCCCCGCGTCGACGGTCAAAGCGCCGATCGGGGTGGATATAAAGCCAAGCCATTGTTTTTTTCGCGGCAGGGCGGAGCTGTGCGTCTCAAAATAAGTTCCCCGGCCGCGGCCTTCCAGCGTTTGCCGAAGATCCCCGGGGCGGCCGGCTTTGCCGACGAAGACGGGGATGCCGCCGCGCGAGGCGATTTTGGCCGCGTCGATCTTGGAGCGCATGCCGCCCGTCCCTACGCTGGAGCCCGCCCCGCCGGCGATGGCGTACAGCTCCTTGTTGATTTCCGCGACCCGGTCGATCCGGACGGCCGCGGGGTCGATGCGCGGGTCGGCGGTGTATAATCCGTCGGTATCGGTCAGGATAATGAGCTGATCGGCTTTGATCAGATTGGCGACCAGCGCGGACAATGTATCGTTATCCCCGAATTTCAATTCATCGACCGAGACGGTGTCATTTTCATTGATAATCGGGAGGATACCCCGGCTCAGCAGCTCTTCCAACGCCATGCTGGCGTTGCCCATCCGGCTCCGGTTTTGGAAATCGGAGCGGGTGAGGAGGATTTGCGCCGCGGAAATTCCGTGCTCGGCCAGTTCCTCGCGGTAGGTTTGCATAAGCAGCGCCTGCCCGACGGCGGCGGCGGCTTGTTTTTCATGAAGCAGTTTGGGCCGCTCCGGATACCCGATTTCCCGGAAGCCAGCGGCTACGGCGCCGGAGGATACGAGCAGAACCCGGGTATCCGCCGACCGCAAAGCGGCGAGCTCGAAGGCGAAATAGCGGATCGCTTCCCGGTTTAACCCGCCCTCCGGGGAGGTTAGCGAGCTGCTTCCGATTTTTACGACAATGCGGCGTTGCATGGAGACCACTCCTTATGAAATAAATCATAGCTTAGACTACAGGTAAAACAAAAAAACTCCCGCCTTTGCTTGCAAAGGACGAAAGTTTCACTTCCGCGGTACCACCTTTATTGATGATTCATCATCCGACTTGGGTTGCCCGGTAACAGGGGCGCTGTCCGGTTTGTGGCCGGCCGTTCGGGGATAGGGTTCAAAGCGGGCGGGCCGCAAATTCTCACAGCCGAAGGAATCTGCTCTCTGGGGGCCGCACCGGTCTCTTACTGGTCCCGTCATTACGTTTAATATCAAAATATGGTGCTTATTTGTTTGAATTACTGATAGGATACCACGCGAATCCGGCCTTTGCAAAAGAAAATGACCGCACCGGCTCAAAAGAGGCCGAGCTTGCCGATCCGATGGACGGCTTCCGAAAGCCGCGCTTCTTCGGTGAGCAATCCGAGCCGTACATATCCTTCGCCATACTTGCCAAAACCAATGCCGGGCGCCACCGCGACTTTGGCCCGCTCCAACAGCAGCTTGGCGAAATCGGCCGAATCCAGGCCCTTCGGCACCGGAAGCCAGGTGAAGAAGGAGCCGGACGGTTTGCGGGCTTCCCAGCCGATCTCGGCCAGAGCTGTAAACAAGGCGTTTCTTCTGGACTCGTAGACGGACACCAAATCGGCCACACATTGCTGCGAGTCGGTCAAGGCGACTTTGGCCGCTTCCTGGATAGCGCCGAACAGGCTGACATAAATGTGATCTTGGAGCAGGTTGATTAAGGAGACGATCTCCTTATTGCCAAGGGCGAATCCGACGCGCCAGCCGGCCATATTATAGGTTTTGGACAAGGTGTAGTACTCAACGCCGACTTCTTTGGCGCCTTCCGCTTGCAGGAAGCTTACGGGACGCTGCCCGTCAAAACCGATGGCGCCGTAAGCGAAGTCGCTGGCGACAACGATGCCGTGGGCGGCGGCGAATTTCACGGTGTCCTCATAAAAGGACAGCGGAGCCGTGGCGGCCGTCGGATTGTTCGGATAATTCAGGAACATCAGCTTGGCCCGCTCTTTATCCCGCGCCGGGATGGCGTTGTAGTCGGGAAGAAAAGCGTTCTCCTCTCTGAGGGGCATGAACGACATTTCCGCGCCGGCCAGCGCGGTGCCCGACCAATAGTCCGGATAGCCCGGATCGGGCACCAGGCACAGGTCGCCCGGATTCAGTAAAATTTGGCTGATCTGAACGAGCCCGGTTTTGCCGCCGAACAGGATGGCGACCTCGGTTTCCGGGTCCAGGTTAACGCCGTAATCTTCGCGGTATCGCTGGGCCGCGGCTTCTTTCAGAAAATGAAAGCCTCGAAAGGGGGAGTATTTGTGATACTGGGGGTTGGCGACGGCGGCCTGCGCGGCGCGGACGATATGCTCCGGGGTAGGGCGATCCGGGTTGCCCTGTCCGAGATTAATGACGTCATGTCCCGCGGCGATCTCCCGGTTTACGCTGGTGACCAGCGAGGCGAAGAACTGCTTGGGCAGTTTATTCATGATGTCGGCCGGCCGGATCGAAAAAGAAGCGGCCCCCGGGTTAGGTTGATTTGATTTCATGGCTCACACTCTCCGGTCTATGAGAAACGCGATTTTTTGACTCAGCGTCACTTCAAAAATAATATGTTTTAATTTAACACGATTTAACCTAGCTGCATAGATGGAATTTCAGGTGTGAAAGCCTTGCGCGTCTCTTTCCGCCAGATTATGATGGGAGTCAAGTATAGTCGGCCGCCCGCAGGTTGCCGCCCGATAAGAAAGGAAGGTTAGATAACCATGAGCAACAATACAAAGGCATGGAACGTGGCATTGATTCAATGTGATATCGTCCTTGGACAGCCCGCGCTAAACCGTGAAAGAATGGAAGCGAGGATGAAACAGGCGGCAACCGCTCCGGATAAGCCGGATGTGATCGTCCTGCCGGAAATGTGGAACACCGGCTACGACCTGAACCGTATCGGGAGTCTCGCCGACTGCGAAGGGAAAGAGTCCAGAGACTGGCTTTCTTCCTTTGCCCGCAGGTATGGCGTTCACGTTGTCGCAGGTTCGATCGCGGAAAAAAGAGGAGACCGGGTGTATAACACCATGGTTGTTTTCGATCGGGACGGAAACGAGGTCGCCGCGTATTCCAAAATCCATCTGTTTCGGTTGATGGAGGAGGAGAAGCATCTCACTCCGGGCGATCGCGCCGTCACGTTTACGCTGGACGGCATCCGCTCCGGAGCTTCGATTTGTTACGATATCCGGTTTCCGGAGCTTGCGCGCACGTTGTCCTTAAACGGAACCGAAGTGCTGTTCGTCCCGGCGGAGTGGCCGCATCCCCGTCTCCATCATTGGCGTACGCTGCTCATGGCCAGGGCGATCGAAAACCAGATGTACGTCATCGCTTGCAACCGGACGGGAAGCGGCGGCCGCGACGTATTCTTCGGGCACTCCCTGATCATCGACCCTTGGGGAGAAATCGTGGCCGAGGGCGGGGAAGAGGAAGAGATCGTTACCGGACGGGTTGACCTGGGTCTCCCCGCCGAGGTTCGCGGGCGGATTCCGGTCTTCAGCGACCGCCGCCCAAAGCTTTACGAGCTATAGCGTTCCGCCAGCGTGGTTTTGAAGGTATCTATGAAGGCTTCGGCGGCCTTGGACAGGTACCTTCCTTTGCGGTAGGCGATAACCAGCGTGCGGCTCGGCGAGGAGGCTAGCGGAACGTAGACCGGAATCAGTTCGCTCCGTTTGGCCCGGGCGATAAATCTGGGCACCAGGGTGATTCCCATTCCGGCCGCGACTAAAGACTGTACGGTCTCGATATTGTTGCTCTCAAATACGACGTTCGGTTCAAAGCCGGCGCTCTTGCACAAGTCAATGGTGATCTTGCGGAAACCCTGGCCTTTTTTGAGGACGATAAACGGCTCTTCCTTAAGCTCCGCGAGCGAAATGCCGCCCGCTTGGTGTTCGAGTGCGGCCAGCCGGTGATCGGGCGGGACGGCCAGATCGATCATCTCTTCGCCGATCGCCTCATACGTCAGCGTCGGCTCCTGCAGCGGAAGCGAAAGCAGGCTAAGGTCGGTTCCGCCGCCGGCGGTCAGTTTTTCCAGATTCAGCGACGTGTCCTCCAGAAGGTTTACCTGGATATCCGGGTAGGCCGCCTTAAAGGCCGGGAGCACATATGGGAGCAAATGCGAGCCGGTAATAGGCATGCTTCCGATGACGACGCGCCCCGCCCGCAGTTGGGAGATGTCGTCCATCTCCTGGCGAAGCTGCTCCACGGCGTCCATGATTTTGCGGGCGTGCTCAATAAAACTCGCTCCCGCGTGCGTAAGCTCAACGGTGCTTGTGTTCCGTTGAAACAGCTTGACGCCCAGCTCTTGTTCCAGCTTGGACAGCTGCTGGCTTAAGGAAGGCTGGGCAATATGCAGTTTGTCCGCCGCTCTGGAGAAGTTACGTTCCTCGGCAATTTGCAGCGTATATTGTAGTTGTCGAAGCTCCATCGTATCACCTCTGTGCATGTTTTCTTATAAGCCAAACCTATTAATATTATATGCTATTATAGGTTTGGAATGTTGCAGTTTTCAATGTATAATAATAGAAAAAGTTGTAGTGGAGGTTTGGCTTTTGAAAAAAGTTTGGAAAGAAATTCAGGGATGGGGAATTTCCATCATCATCGGATTTGTACTTAGTATGATTATCGGCATATTCGTGATTCAACCCTACAGAGTGGACGGCCATTCAATGGAACCGACACTGAATGATAACCAGCGGATTTACGCATGGAAGTTCGTACATTCTTTCGACAAGCTGCCGAAGTACGGCGATATCGTCATTATCGACAGCCGGGTAGACCGTGAGAGGTCGTTCCTGGATGACGTAAAGGAACATCCGTTGATCCGTTTGCTTTCGGGCGCCGAAGAACAGGAGATTTTTTATGTGAAACGGGTGATCGGTCTGCCGGGCGATACGATTGAAATCAAGGATGGACAAGTGTACCGTAACGGGGAGGGTCTTCATGAACCTTACATCAAGGAAGCGATGAACGGCGGAACGAACCAGTCCTGGGAAATTCCGGAGGGCCATGTGTTTGTGATGGGCGATAATCGCAACAACAGCAATGACAGCAGAAGTATCGGCCCCGTACCTCAGGACCACGTGATGGGGATTGACTCTTTCTGATTAATTTTCGCATCTGGCTAAAGGAGAGAAGAGAATGACGGATGTCTGGGAAACCTGTCCCCAATGCAAATCTGACCAGGTTGTTACGCGGGGCAAGCTTTTTTATTTTTACCTCTGGTTTGCGGCCGGCGGCTGCCTGATGTGGCTTGGACTACTGTTTTACTGGCCTCTGGTGGTTGCGGGCTTTGTTCCGATTGTGATTTCCTTGTTCAGCTTTATGAAGGGGAAAGTTAACCGATGCACGGCCTGCGGTCATAAATGGAAGCCTTAGAGCTGCCCTCGCCTTATCCGACAGATCAAGCGATTGATCTGTTTTTTTATTGCTTCGGTTTAAGTTCGTGCTTCAAAAAAAAGCACCCGCTTGGCGGATGCGAAAGTATATTTTAACTGCGTCTTCGAAAAAAATGATAATGGATTAGCCGCTATAGGTTATCGTCTATACCAACCCGTTATTTGCCTCATAAGATGTGGTGTAATAAAAATTAAGTCCTGGGAGGGAAAATAATGAGCGGTTACGATGGGAAAAACTTCATTTTTACATCTACGGCTACAATCTTGGTTCTCTACATTTTGCTTGTTATTGTACTGAGAACATTCTAAAGCGAAGAAAATCAGAAAAATATTGGGTGCGTCCTAAGTATACAACAGAGTAATTACGAGCAACTCGTAAAGAACAAGCGTCAGGATGAGTTCATCCGAGTTGTAGAAAGGGCCCCCAAAGAACGCCCGTTGCCCGCCGTAGTTAGGTACGGCCAAATGTAGCAAGCCTTTGTTGCAGTTTACGATTCGACCGACAAACGTTTGACCGTCCAAGGTTACAATACGTACGGTACGATTGGCGTAGTGGCTGCAAATGTGATGCATTTTGTTTCTGATCGCTGTCAAATTCTGCGCAAGATCCTGGTCCGCCTGATACAGGACGATCTGCTGTTGACCTCCAAGCTGAAGACTCATGGAACGGATTCCTCCTTAATTGAGATGTTGTTATACTATGCGAATTAGGAACTCCTGGTTCATATTCAAGTGACCTGGACAGTGAGGCCTCTCACTGTCTTTTTTGCTTTGTCTATAGGTAATTCCTATGGACATTATAGATATTATATCTTGGAACAATCAGTTGCGAGATGCTATATTGTATTCAACAGACGAGAGAGGCGGCTCGCGCTGAGCTGCTTTTTAAGTCGCATGTTCGAATTTACGCTATGGGGTGAATTTCAATGACCAGCAAAAAGACAATGTATGAGAAGATTTGGGACAATCACGTAATCTACCAGGAAGAGGGCAAACCTAGCATTCTGTACATTGACCTGCATCTCGTGCACGAGGTAACCTCCCCGCAGGCCTTTGAAGGCCTGCGTCTCAGCGGGCGCAAAGTTCGCCGTCCGGATCTGACTTTCGCGACGATGGATCATAACGTGCCGACGAAGGACCGTTATAACATTTCGGATCCGATTTCCAAACAGCAAATCGACACACTGTCCAAAAACTGCCGCGATTTCGGCGTGACACTGTACGACTTGGATACGATCGATCAAGGTGTCGTTCACGTCATGGGGCCGGAGCTCGGCCTGACGCATCCGGGCAAGACGATTGTGTGCGGCGACAGCCATACCTCCACTCACGGCGCGTTTGGCGCGCTCGCCTTCGGGATCGGAACGAGCGAAGTGGAGCATGTGCTGGCCACGCAATGTTTGCAGCAAGCGAAAGCGAAGACGCTGGAAGTTCGTTTTGTCGGCAAAAGAAAACAGGGCGTCACCGCGAAGGATATGATCCTCGGCGTTATCGCCAAGTACGGGACGGACTTTGCCACAGGCTACGTCATCGAATATACGGGCGAAGCGATCCGCGAGCTGTCCATGGAAGAGCGCATGACCGTCTGCAACATGTCGATTGAAGCCGGGGCCAGAGCCGGGCTGATCGCGCCGGACGAGACGACGTTCAACTACCTGCGCGGACGGGAGCATGTGCCTCAAGGCGCCGACTACGACCGTGCCGTACAAGAGTGGAAGCAACTGACGACCGATGAAGGCGCGACGTTCGACCGCGTCGTCGAGTTCGATGTCGATTCCCTTATTCCTCAGGTGACTTGGGGAACGAGTCCGGGGATGGGCACCAGCATTACGGACCGCGTGCCGAATCCTGTGGATTTCGCCAGTGACAACGAGCGCAAGGCGGCGGAAAAAGCTTTGGAATATATGGGTCTCACACCGGGAACTCCAATGACCGATATCGCAATCGACTATGTGTTTATCGGTTCCTGCACGAACGGACGGATCGAGGACCTGCGTGCGGCGGCCCAAATCGCCAAAGGCTACAAAGTCTCCGAGAAAGTGACGGCCATCGTCGTCCCCGGATCGGGCCGCGTCAAGATTCAGGCCGAGAAGGAAGGGCTTGACAAAGTGTTTATCGAAGCCGGTTTTGAATGGCGGGATGCCGGATGCAGTATGTGCCTGGCGATGAACCCGGACGTGCTCCAGCCGGGACAGCGCTGCGCATCGACGTCGAACCGCAACTTCGAAGGCCGTCAAGGCCGTGGCGGCAGAACCCATCTCGTATCGCCGGCCATGGCGGCAGCGGCAGCGATTAAAGGCCGTTTCGTCGACGTGCGCGAGTGGAACGTAAAGAGCGAAGAAGCTGTGGGCTAATCAAGCGGAAGAGAGGGGAAACAACCATGGAAGCTTTCAAAAAAATCACGGGTATCGTCGGCCCGGTCGACCGGGTTAACGTCGATACCGATGCAATTATACCGAAACAATTTCTTAAACGGATCGAACGTACCGGGTTTGGCCAGTTTCTATTCTATGAGTGGCGCTTCGATACGGAAGGCAACGTAAACCCGGAATTCGAACTCAACAAGCCGCGCTATCAAGGGGCTTCGGTCCTGATTTCCCGCGTCAACTTCGGCTGCGGCTCCTCGCGGGAGCATGCGCCTTGGGCGATTCTGGATTACGGCTTTCGCTGCGTGATCGCGCCGTCATTTGCCGATATTTTCTATAATAACTGCTTTAAGAACGGCATACTGCCGATCAAGCTGTCCGAGGAGCAGGTTGAGGAATTGTTCCAGCGGACGGCCACGTATGAGGGTTATCAATTGACGGTGGATCTGGAAGAAAAGAAGGTTACCGACAACTATGGCCTGAACATCGATTTTGATCTTGACGAGCATCGCCGGCAATTCCTGCTCCAAGGTTTGGACGATATCGGACTTACGCTGCAGCATGAGGATCTGATCGCCGCTTACGAGAAAAAGAGATTCGCTTAATCGCACCGCTACAAGGCCGCCGCAGGATTCGATAGAATCCCCGGCGGTTTTTGTCTTTCCATGAAAATATAAGTCTATTAGCGGAGCTGATTTTCTGGTATTATGGAAGCAATTAGAAATCCAGGGAAGACAACGGGATGCCTGAAACGTATGCGGCGAAGGTAGAGAGAGGGTTCCGATCTTCGGACGATATGCGTGCATCCGGCAAATAAGGAGAATGAAAGGGATTTTACAATGAAAAAAATCGGGTTTCTCTTGGTCTTTGCGTTTTTCCTGCTGATGCTCCCCTCAGTGAGCATGGCCGCCCAGGGGGGGACGCATATCTACCTGGACGGGGCCGAACTTGAGCAGCCTGCCGATGCCCAGGCCGGGAGCGTGAAAGGCAGCGTCATGGTTCCGCTTCGCGTCATTATTGAAAACCTCGGATATGAGGTGGATTGGGACAAAAAAACCGGCCTTGTGGCCATCCGGCAGGGGAAGCGAAGCTTGCAGTTAACGGTCGGAAGCACCAAAGCCGTCGTGGACGGGAAGGCGATCGAATTATCCGCCGCTCCGGTGGTTCAAGGCGGTTCGACCATGGTCCCTCTTCGCTTTGTGGGAGAGCAGACCGGGCTGAAGGTCAGTTGGAACAACGATAGCAAGTCCGCCTATCTCTATAGTCCGGACGGGGGAGAATCCGTGGGGATTGTTCCCGGACGCACCAGTTCCTCTCCCGAAGAAGAAGCGGCCGGAGACGGAACGTTGACCCCTGTAACCGGAGGCGGCGAACAAACCGATAAATCGACATACATACCGGAATCCCCTCCCGCAAAAGAAGGAGCGACGGTTGATCTTAACGGTATCGGCTTCGGCGAGAATCGGCTGATGATCGCGGTCTCCGACGCGGTGCAGCCGAAGGTGTTCACCATGAGCGGACCCGACAGGCTGGTTGTGGACATTCCGAACGTTGTTTTCTCCGAAGGCTTCAAACAACAGCACCCGCTGAGCGATTCGCTGCAGGGTGAACTGCCCGTAACGGACTACCCGGATGTGTCCAAGATCCGTTACTCCATGTTCGACAACAGCACCTCAACCATACGGATCGTCGTCGACCTGAATAAAGAGGTGCAATATCAGGTTAATAATGAGGGAGACGGATTGCTCGTTGTGGATCTGGCCGCCTCGTCCACCGTTCCCGTCGTTCCGCCGGTGTACAGCGGCAAACCGCTCGTGGTTATTGATCCGGGGCATGGAGGCAAGCAGCCTGGAGCAACCAGTATTACGAATAAGAACGAGAAGGACTTCACGCTTGCTTTGGCTTTAAAAGTGGAGGCTCTGCTGCAGCAGGAATCCGGACTGGATGTCTTAATGACGCGGACCACCGACGTCACCCTGTCCCTGGAAGACCGGGCGAAATTGGCGAACGACAACCAGGCTGCGGTATTTGTATCCATCCATGGCAACAGCTTCGACGGGAAGTCGAGCCCAACGGGAAGCGAAACCTATTATTCCCGGGATGAGAGCCTTCCGCTTGCCAACGTGATGCATAAACATCTGGTTGAAGGAACGGGGCTGCCGGACCGTAAAGTCCGCAAGAAGAGTCTGCATGTGACCCGGGAGACGAAAATGCCCGCGGTTCTGCTGGAAGTGGGTTATCTGAGGCATACAACCGACGAGGCTCTGATGTATTCGGAGGATTTCCAGCAACGTGTGGCCGAGAGCATCGTGGCCGGAATCAAGGAGTATCTGGGACAGTAATGGTAAAATGATATTGGTTTCAGTTATTGAATAGGGGGTCGTACCATGAAAAAAATAGGATTGTCAGCCATGCTGCTGCTGGTGCTGGTTGTGTCGGCCTGCGGGCAAAAGCCCGAGACCGAGCCGAATGCGGCGGAATCGCCGCAAACGGGCGTCACCGCCCCGGGGACGGTGAGTCCGGTAACGGGAAGCGGCGGTGCCCAGGAGGAACCGGGCGACCAGGGAACAGGCAAGCAGCTAGAGGAAACGCCTAAAGCGCTGACTCAGAAGATCAAGGTTTATTATACCGACGATGAGTTGATGGAACTAAAAACGGTCGAGAAAGAAATCGGGTATACGGAGGAGTCCCAAAAGTACAACGAGGCGTTCAAAGCGCTGCAGACCCCGGATGACGGGATGATTTCGCTATGGGATAAAATCACTTTAAACTCGGTCCGGTTTTCGAAAGGCAAGATTACGCTGGATGTTACCATTCCGGACGAAGCACGCCTCGGAGCCGGCGGCGAATCGTTGGCGATCGACGCGCTAAAGCAAACCTTCTTCCAATTTGACGAGGTGAAGGAACTGGAGTTGACCATCGACGGGGAACAGCAGGAATCCATGATGGGACATGTTGAGCTGGAGCACCCGTTCAAGAAGTAATCGGACTATAGACAGTCGTGCCCTGGAGAGAGCTCCGGGGCTCTCTTTTTTTGGTAAGAAAAATAGCATAATTACGCAACTTTTGAGGATTATGGGCGTCTAATATGTCGTCTGGTGGTAGCCGGGATTTTCGCTTTAAACCTGGCGGTCAGAAGGCAAAATTTTAGGATGGTAGGGGTGACGGATGAAAAAAATTGGTTTTTCGGTGTTTATGTTTTTGGCAATGATCTTATTTGTATTTCCGCAAGCGGGACAAGCCGCCGGAGGAAGCACCGGCATTTATCTGGACGGTAAAGAGCTGGAGCTGACCAAGAACGGGCAAGTCCAAAATGTGAATGGAAATGTGATGATACCCATTCGTGTCGTCGTGGAGGAGCTGGGTTTTGACGTCAACTGGGATAAAAAGACGCGCACGGTAACCATACAGCAGTCCGGTACAGAATTGAAATTGGTCGTGGATCAGAGCACGGCCACAGTGAACGGTTCGAAGGTCAAATTGTCCGCGGCCCCTAAATTAGTAAGCGATACTACCCTGGTCCCATTGCGTTTCGTCGGGGAACAAATGGGACTCAAGGTCAGTTGGGACAACGCTAAAAAGGCGGCCTATCTCATTACTCCGAATTCCGGAAGTGGAAATGGAGCCGGTTCCGGTGAAAATACGAGCGGTAACGAAGGCGGGCAGACGGGGGAAGTCCCCGTTCCGAATACCGAGTTGGCGAATGTCGGCGGGATCAGCTTCAGCGAAAACAGACTGATGGTTGCCGTGGACAAAAATGTCCAGCCGACGATTTTTAAAATGAGTGATCCGGATCGCATCGTCATCGATTTGCCGAATACCCGGTTTGCGGATACATTTTCGACCGGGCAAATGCTGGATGCCACCCAGAACGGCTATATTGACGTTACGGAGTATCCGGACGTTTCCAAGGTCAGGTATGCGTTGTTCAACGACGATCCATCGACCATCCGCATTGTTTTGGATATGAACCAGGACAAGAACTATGAATTGATTAACAACAATGACGGATTGATCATTGTGGATTTGAATGTGGATGATTCAACGGGGAATCTGCCCGGCGATGACGGGAAGAAGCTGGTCGTTATCGATGCGGGGCATGGGGGCAAGGACCCGGGGGCGATCGGCGTGACCAAGAAGAAGGAGAAGGATTTCAACCTCGCCGTTGCTTTGAAGGTAGAAGAGCTGCTGAAGCAGGAAACCGAGATTGACTTTGTTTTGACCCGCAGCAGCGACACCTATCCGACACTCCAAGATCGCGTCAAAATCGCGAATGACCTTAACGCCGATCTGTTTATATCCATCCATGCCAATTCGGGCAGCGCTAAGGCCAGCGGGGTGGAGACCTATTATACCCGCTCCGAAAGCCTGGCTTTGGCCAATGTGATGCATAAGTATCTCGTCGAGTCATCCGGACTTAGCGACCGCGGTGTGCGCGCCAAGAGTCTGCACGTCACGCGCGAAACGAAAATGCCGGCTGTTCTGCTGGAATGCGGATATCTCAGCAATAATAATGACAATGCCGTTCTGTTTACGGAAGAATTCCAGGATAGGGTCGCTGCCGGTATCGTGGACGGAATCAAGGAATACGTCGGCTTACACTAATACTACCCGGTAATGAAGGAGGCAACGGCGATGAACACAAAACGATGGACACAACTAGGAATGATCGTTCTCCTGCTTGCATGGAGCACCGGGTGCGGGCAAAAGCCGCAAGCGGCACCCGACGAAAAACCTGGGACGGAGACCCGGCAAGCGGCTTTGAACGAAGCTCCGCAGGATGCTTCCGAAAGCCCGGAGCAGCCGGTGGAACCTCCAAAGGTGAATTCCTCCGGACAAGCGCAGGCCGATTCTGCAGAAAAACAGCGAATCGAGGCCTACTATACGGATGATCAAATGCTCGAATTGAAAACGGTAACCGCCGAAATCACTTATAAAAAGGAACAGGATAAATACTTGGCCGCTCTTCAAACTTTGAAGTCCAGCGGCCAATCCGATATGTTTGCGTTGTGGGAGAAGGCGGAATTCCGTTCGGCGAATTTAAAAGATGGCGTTCTGACCGTCGATATCCATTTACCCGATGAAGCCCGGTTGGGGGCTGGCGGAGAAGCGCTTGCATTGGAGGCGTTGAAACGCACGGTTTTCCAGTTTAAGGAGATTGAGGCTGTCGACCTGCTGGTGGATGGCGATCCGGTTGAAACTTTAATGGGGCACGAGGAACTCGAACATCCGATTCCAAGAAATTAGTCGCTTTTTAAAGGAACCGGAGGGTAGATTGTCGAACTTGGATATGCAGAACTATTTTAAAGGGGAGAATGCAATGTCATCTTATAAACGTACTTTTAGACGCAGCACGAAGAAGGCAGTATCCGCCATGCTTGTAACGGCGATGTGCCTTGGCGGTGCGGGCGCCGTATTTGCGGAGGAAACACCGGCGACCAAAACTTCGCAGTCGACAGCCGCCTCTTTGATTTTCAGTGATGTGACCAATGGATTCTGGGCTGAGAAGCATATAAATAAGCTGGCCGCGCAAGGGATCATCCTCGGGGATGCAGGGAAATTCCGGCCAAGCGACAGCGTAACGCAGCAGGAAGCGATCACGATGGCCATCCGCTTTATGAACCTGGAGTCCAAACTGGGCGCGGGCAGCGGGGCGCCGGCCGAGCTTAAGGTTAGCGGCTATTTCAAGCCTTATCTGGAATTGGCCGTTGAGAAGAAGCTGATTGATAAAGCGGAAGAAGTGAAAGCGACCGGCGCTAAGGAATCCTGGGGCGAGAAGAAAGCTTCGCGCGAGTGGATTGCCAAGTTGATCGTTCGCGCTCTGGGACGTGACGCCGAGGCGAAGGCAGCGGCAGGAGCCTCCACGGGCTTTACGGATCAATCCAGCATTTCCGCCGAGGCCCGCGGGTATGTGAATGTCGCCGTTCAGCTCGATCTGACCAAAGGGATCGCGGGCAACAAGTTCGACCCGCAAGGCAAAGTGACGCGGGCGCAATTGGCGACGTTTTTCAGCCGGGGCGGCGAATATGTCACGCCGGGTTATGAGAATGTATACGAAGGTATCGTGACCGAACTGACGGACAATAAGCTGACCTTGTATGCGGACGGGAAATTGAAGAGCTTTAAGCTGGATAACCGTTCCATCTATTTTACCAAGGATTCCGAAACCAAAGTCACCAAGAGTGAGATTAAGCCGTACACAAAGGTGCTGGCAGTGGATAAGGCGGGGGCCGCGGCATACATAGAGGTGCGCGATCCGAAGCAACAGTTGGAGCAAACCGAAGGAACCTTGCTGCGTGCTTTGACGGACAGAAAAAAGCTTTTGATGCTGGTTAACAACGATTCCATGGACATTACTTATGACAATACAACGACCTTTTTGGATCAAAACGGCAATAAAATCAATCCGGAGAACCTGACGAATGACAGTACGGTCGTGGTGCAGCGCGAGACATTTACGTCCGAGAAAAAGCCGGTCATCGTCCAGGTGAAGTCGGCGATCCTCAGCAAATCCGGCAACGGTACGATCGATTCGGTCAGCTTGAAGGAGAAGACGATCAAAATTAAGGACAGTTCCGGGAACGTGGAAACCTTTAAATATGACGCTGACTCCGTGATGGTCTATCAAAATCAGCTGTTGAAGGATGCCGACGAGATTCAAACCGGCGCTTCGGTCAAATACACGGTCGAAAACAGTGTGCTGACCCGGCTCGAAATTACGCAAGGAATAGAGCGGACGGTCAAAGGAACGCTGTTAAGCGTGGAAGGCAATAAACTGCTCAGCTACACAAATTCCTCCGGCGTCGCGGAAATCAAGTCGCTTGCGGACAAGCCGACGATCATTATCAGCGGTATTGCCGAGCCGACGCTAAATGATCTCATTGCCGATGTGGACGGTGGGGACAAGGTCGAACTTACCATCAATGCCGACGATCGAATCACAAAGATCGCGGTAACCGGACGCGAATC
This sequence comes from Paenibacillus sp. A14, assembly GCF_036864815.1. Lineage (NCBI taxonomy): Bacteria > Bacillati > Bacillota > Bacilli > Caryophanales > Paenibacillaceae > Paenibacillus > Paenibacillus sp. A14. Next base: position 363,489 of record NZ_JBAGJD010000001.1, on the reverse strand, counting down.
GGATCAGCTTACGGGCGTTACCATTATCAATTACGATTCGAAGCTCAAAACGTTAACCGTAATGGATTCGGCCGAGAAGCCTTACGTGTTCGTAATCGATGCGAAAACCAAATACGATTACAACTCCAAGGAGCCGTCCCTGGCGGGATTGGAGTCCTTGCTGGAAAAAGGGCGGAAGATAAATATCCACCATATCGGCTCCAGAGCGATTTCCGTTCAGGTTATGTATAAGTACGAGGGGACTTTTGTGTCCATCAATACGAACACCAAGAAAGTCACGATCCTGAAAGCGGACGGCAAGTCAATCGAAATTCCTTATCAAGGAGTGGAGCCAACGATCGAACTGTACGGAAAAACAAAACCGACGCTAGGGGATATCAAATCCGGGGATCCGGTGGCTGCCGTTCTTTCCGGAAACCAGGATGCGCTGCAAACGCTGGCGGTCAAAAAATCAGTTCAATTCGAAGTTCAGTCGGTCAATACGTCCAACAGCCGAATCCGGGTGGTGGCCGATGGCATCTCCGACGATTTATATGTCGATCAAGCCAAGCTTCTGGGGGAAAACGGATCAGCGATTCGCGTGGCGGATCTTCAGCCGGGACAAACCGTCAACGTGGAATTTACGGGCCGTACCGTCACCACCCTGCAAGTGATTAAGCTGACGCTCGGAAAGATTGCCAGCATTGACGGCTCGACATTGACGATCAAGTCGTTCACCGGGACTCAGGAATCGTACCCGTTGGCCAACGGAGTGAAGGTCATGCGGGGAACTTCGGTAAGCACGGGCGCTACAGGCTTGACGACCTCCGATCATGTCGAAGTCAGCAAAGGCACCGACGGTTCGCTGATGGTCAAGGTTCTGAAGTCGATGGAGCGGAAAATGTCGCGCTACGATGCGAACAGCAAGGAACTTATCGTGTTCAGAGAAGGGCTTGCCGACAGCAACTACCGCTTCTTCGTGACATCGGAGACATATATTCATCAAGGTGACACGACAATATCCGTGCAATCCCTCAAGGAAAATGATAAAATTGTTCTGTATTTCAATGGCGACAAGCTGATTGAAGTGGAAAAACAATAATCGTTTTCGTGAGAATAACCGTCTTGATACGGGATATTTCCCGGTCAAGGCGGTTTTTAAACGTCCTTGGACGATTTAATTCATTGACCCAGAGGTTGGAATCACCGGCGGTTCGTGATCAAAATTCAGATTTTTAGTTACCTTAAAGGGGGTGGGGAAATGAATGCTGCTGGGGTGCGCCATATCCTGGACACCATCGCCGCAATGTTCCCGGATGCGCATTGCGAGCTTAACCACAGCAACGCTTTTGAACTGACCATCGCCGTGCTGTTGTCGGCGCAGTGCACGGATGCTACGGTCAACAAAGTGACGGTCGACTTGTTCCAAAAATACAAGACGCCCGAAGATTACCTTGCCGTCCCGTTGGAAGAATTGGAGCAGGATATTCGCCGCATCGGGCTGTTCCGCAGCAAGGCCAAGCATATTCAGAATCTGTGCCGTATTTTGGTTGAACAATATAACGGTGAGGTTCCCGGCGAGCATGACAAGCTCGTGACCCTGCCGGGCGTCGGCAGAAAGACGGCGAATGTGGTCGTTTCCAATGCCTTCGGGGTGCCTGCCATCGCGGTGGATACCCATGTGGAGCGGGTAAGCAAAAGGCTGGGTTTGGCCAACTGGAACGACTCCGTACTGGAGGTCGAAAAGAAGCTGATGAAGAAGGTCCCCCGCGAGGAGTGGACGATTACGCACCATCGGCTGATATTTTTCGGGAGATATCATTGCAAAGCCCAGAACCCCAACTGTCCGGTTTGCCCGCTGTTGGATGTTTGCCGGGAGGGCAAAAAACGTATGAAAAAGTCACAATCCAGAAATAATAGAGAAGAGTGACAAAACAAGATTACGATAGTAGAGGATGAGATTCCATGAAGTGTATTTCCGTTTATACCGACAATTTTGAATTATTTTCCGATGTTTTTGAAAAAGTGATCGCGATCGATTTACAGGAAAACGATGAGCGTGAGCTTGAAGGCGTCACCGTCAGCGATTCGGGGGAAGTTCCGAAGCATTACCTGGAGCGCATGTCCGTTAAACCTGAAGTGGTGGTTATGCGTGACCGCGATAAGGGCATTACGATTTTGCAGCATGGCAAAGTGTTCGAAATCCTGATTCCTTCGGAAGCGGATAAAATGGAAAGCGAAGCTTCCGTATAAGTTAAAATAGAAAAACGATGGATGGGGACTTTTTCCCCGCCATCGTTTTTTGTTTTTTCCCGTCCTCCCAATCAAATAGATCAAATTTAAAGAAATGGCCTAAGAGGCTTCCATGTCTTTTTCAGGTAGGGTAAAATGAATGTATTTCAAAAGCAGATCCAGATCCCGACAGAAGGGAAGGACTTCCCGGCTCGTCCCTAGAGGGACAGGGAAGAAGGAGTGAAGAATAGTGGAAACGATTACAGACAGGCATAAGGGCTCCCTGATGAACCGTATAGCCGGATTGGAGACCTGGTTCACGGCCCAGGGAGACCGAATCGCCAGAAATGAACTTTTCGACCTGAAGGAAAAATTCGCCTCCGGCCGATTGACGATCGCCTTCTGCGGCCATTTTTCCGCGGGGAAATCCAGTCTGATCAACACGTTATGCGGGAAAACCGTGCTTCCGGCCGGACCTCTCCCGACGACAGCCAATGTGGCTTCGTTACAAAACGGGGCACCCAAGGCGCTGCTGATTCCGTCCGCGAACAGCGGCGGTCATCCGGTCGAGATTCCGCTAAATCAACTGGCTCCCTATTGCCGGGACGGCACCGCTTATGAACGGGTAGCCTTATGGGACGATATCCCGCTGCTCGGTGAGCACGGCGTGCTGCTGGATACCCCCGGCGTTGATTCCGGCGAAGAATCGCATGCGGCCGCGACGAACTCGGCGCTTCATTTGGCGGATGTCGTATTCTATGTGATGGATTACAATCATGTGCTGTCGGAAAGCAATTTGGGGTTTGCCCGGCGTTTGGTCGACTGGGGAAAACCGCTTTATCTGGTCGTAAACCAGATCGACAAGCACCGCGAGCAGGAACTGAGCTTTGAAACTTACCGAAGGTCGGTGGAACAGGCGTTTGAGCTGTGGGGAATTGCCCCGGCCGGGGTCTTTTATATTTCGCTTAAAGATGCGGAACACCCGGAAAATAGGCTGCCGGGATTGAAGCTGACGATTCGGCGGCTTCTGGAGAAACCTGAGCCGCTGCTGGAGTACAGCGTCTCGAGCTCGCTGCACCATAGTGCCGAGCAATATTTAGAGCGTCGAGAGACAGCGGAGGAAGAGGAACTGGATCGCTGGATTCGTGAAGCCGGAGGCCCAGAGGCTGTGGAAACGATTCAAGGGCAGTTGGCCTTGCTGCAGCAGGAGCAGGAAACTCTGGAAAACCGTACGGACTCGCTGCGAAGCGAGTGGACGAAAGAATTGGAGGGCTTGCTGGACAGCGCTTATCTGATGACCCCCGCTCTCCGGGAGGCGGCCGGGCTTTACCTGGAAAGCTTACAGCCGGGGTTCAAGACCGGGTTAATGTTCCATCGCGATAAAACGAAGCGGGAGCAGCAACGGAGGAGCGGCGATTTCCTTGCGAAGCTGAAGGAACAAACCGACGCCCAGGTTGACTGGCATGTCCGCGACCTGCTGCGGAAATGGGGCCGGAGTTTGGAGCTATGGAATCCGGCGTGGGAGAGCCGGATGGAAGAGGCGCTTCCGAAGGCGGAGGAAGCGTGGATCAGCGGGCCGGCCAGGGAGGGCGCAATGCTGTCCGGCGAGTATACGCTCCGCTATACCGCCGATGTCGCGGCCGGCATTACCGGCCGGTACCGCAGGGCAGCCCTTTCCGTGGCGGAAGGGCTGCTCGAAGCCAACGCGCCGCGGCTTGAGGCGGCGCGGGCGGAGTTGGCCGCGCAGCGCGAGGCGCTGCTGGCGCGGTCGGCCGCCGCGGCGCGCGTCACCGCGCTGCGCGCCGCCGCCCGCGAGCGCGCGGCCGAGCTGCGCGCGCTGCTGGGCGCCCCGCCGTCCCTCCCTCCCGGCCTGCTGCCGGAGGTGAGGGACGTGCGGGCCCAGGCGCTGCCGCCGGCGGAGCCGCGGCAGCCGGAGGCCCCGGCGCATGCGCGGGGCCCTGCGCCGGAGCCCGCCGCCGCGCCCGGCGCGGCAGCGGTGCCGCCGGCCGCGGCCGCAGGCCGGCGGCGGCTCACGGCAGCCGCCGCTGCTCTGGAAGCCGCGGCGGAGGCGCTGGCCCCGTACCCGGCCTTCGGGCCCGGGGCCTCGGAGCTGCGCGCGCGTGCGGCCCACTTGCGCGGCGGTCGCTTTACCGTGGCGCTGTTCGGGGCGTTCAGCGCCGGTAAATCGTCCTTCGCCAACGCGCTGCTGGGGGCGAAGGTGCTGCCGGTCTCGCCGCATCCGACGACGGCGGCGATCAACAGGATTCTGGCTCCGACGGACGGCATCGAGCACGGCCAAGCCGTAATTACATTCAAAAGCAGGGACGCCATGCAGTCCGATTTGGCGTACTCTTTTGAGGCGCTGCAGCTCGGTCCCTGGAAGGAGCGGACGTGGAGAAGCGAAGTTAAGAAGCTCCGCGCGGTGGACGTTCCGCCTTCCGGACGGGCGCACTACAGTTTTTTAAAGGCGGCCGACGAAGGGTGGAACGATCACGCTGAACGTCTGGGGAAGCAAGAGATCGCGGGGATGGCGGATTTTGCTTCGTTCGTGGCGGAAGAGAGCAAGGCCTGCTTTGTGGACGGAATGGATCTTTATTATTCCTGCCCGTTGACGGAACAAGGGATTGTCATTGTGGATACGCCGGGGGCGGACTCGATTCATGCCCGCCACACGGGTGTCACCTTTCAATACATGAAAAACTGCGATGCCTTGATTTATGTGACCTACTATAACCATGCGTTTTCGCGGGCCGACCGCCAGTTTCTGGCCCACCTGGGCAGAGTGAAGGGGAACTTTGCGCTCGATAAGATGTTTTTTGTCGTCAATGCCGCCGATTTGGCCGCTTCTCCGGAAGAGCTGGACGCGGTTGTCGGCCATGTCTCGGACGGTCTAAGGACTGCCGGCATCGATCAGCCGCAGATTTTCGCGGTCTCCAGTTTATCGGCCCAGGCCGCCAAGGAGACCGGGGATGCCGGGCTGCTGCATACCAGCGGATTTTCCCGGTTTGAATCCAGGTTTTTCGATTTTCTGGGCAACGAGCTGGCGGGCCTGGCCGTCCTTTCCGCCAAGCGGGAGTTCGAGGCCTTGGGACAGCTTGCCCGGGAATGGAGCCGGTCTTTGCTGCAGAGCCGGGAAGAGCGGAGGAAGCGGCTTGATGAAATCCGCGAAGACTGCAGCTCCTTCGAGGAGGGACTTCGGCAGTTGGCTGCGCTCAACAGAAGCCCGCTGATCCTGCAAGAAGCCGGAGAACTGCTGTTCCATGTCCGGCAGCGGCTGCGGCTGCTGGCGGGGGATCTGTTCCAGGAGTTTTTTCACCCTTCGCTCCTCCAGGAGGACGGTGGGGATTTCCGGCGTAAATTCGCCGCCTCCTTCCGGGGGTGGTTGGCTCAATTGTCCATGGAACTGGAACGCGAGCTTCAAGCCACCTCGTTAAGACTCGAGCGTATATGTGAAGGCTTGCTGGCGACGGACGCCGCGGAGTGGCGGGACAAGACGGAAAGCGCATTAAGGCATGTTCCGGCACTGTCCGATCCCGAGTCGGGACCGTGGGAAACTCCGGAAATCGCGGAAGGAGTTTTGGAGCATCGATTGAAGGCCGATACTTACGCCTCGTACTTTAAGAATCCGAAGTCCTTTTTTGAGGGCGGAGGGAAGCAGAAGCTGCGCGAGGCTTTGGAGCAGCCGCTGGCGGCCGTGCTTAAGGAAGCCGTGGAATCCGCGGGTAGCGAGCTGGGGAATTTTTACGCCACGGAAACGGCCCGACGCTTTGTCCGGCTTGCGGAGCGCTACAAAACCGAATGGAAAGCCTGGGAATCAGGTTTGGCCGATATGGCGGAGGGGGAAAACCGGGAGCAGGATTGGCATGCCGTTATGACTCGGCTCGATCAACTGCTGGATTCATTTAAGTAAGCGGTTTGGACACGTCTGTGGGCCTGATTGGGCTTATGCTCGGGGGTTATTTGCTCCGATCCGGCGAACTAACGATCTGTCTCTTGGCCGCTTTCAGCAACTATATCGGTAACTTTGGGAACCCCATTAACCGCCCGGGCCAAACGTACAATTCATTGCCGGTCGCCATGGCCTTCTCGGAGCGTATCTTTGAGATTATGGATAAGGAGCCAAGCACAGTTTCGATTTTTGTAACTTCTTGTCGAATTTCCACTATCAGTTTTCATCGCCCTATTGCAATATTGGTCGTAAAATATCAAAATAGAGATAGATTCAAGTCTAAGCAAGGGGGATATAGGAACGCATGTGGGGGGCTCCTCTTTCAGAACGCGCCAAAAGTATCATGCTGCTTGGCGGCGGGGAATTAGGCAAGGAGGTTGTCATTGAGGCACAGCGTCTTGGCCTGAAGACAATCGTGGTTGACCGGTATGAGCATGCGCCGGCGATGGGGGTAGCCCATGAAGCTTACTGTATCGACATGCTGGACGAGCAAGCCTTGAAATCGCTGATTGTCCGCATCGCTCCGGATTTGATCGTTCCCGAAATTGAAGCGATTGCGACCCGTGCGCTCGTCGAGCTGGAGCAGGAAGGATTTCGAGTTATCCCGACGGCGCAGGCGGCTCTGTTGACGATGGACCGGGAAGGCATCCGGCGGCTTGCTGCCGAAGAGCTGGGACTGCCGACCGCGGCCTACCGGTTTGCGAACAGCCTGGAGGAGCTGGAGTCCGCGGTGGCGGAAATCGGCCTGCCGTGCGTCATCAAACCGTTGATGAGCTCCTCCGGCAAAGGTCAGAGCGTTTGCCGGAAGCCGGGCGAGGTGGCCGGCTGTTGGAATGCGGCGCTGGAAGGGGCAAGAGCCAAGCAGATGCGCGTCATCGTTGAAGCTTTCGTCCCGTTTACAAGCGAAATCACCCTGCTGACGGTACGGTCATCGTCCGGGACGCTGTTCTGCCCGCCGATCGGCCATATCCAGCGGGATGGAGATTACGTGGAGTCTTGGCAGCCGCATTTTATGAGCGAAGCGCAGCTGAATGAGGCTCAGTCCATCGCTGCGAAGATCACCGGTGCGCTCGGGGGATTTGGTCTGTTCGGAGTGGAACTGTTCATTACGCCGGATCGTATCGTTTTCAGCGAGGTATCGCCAAGGCCGCATGACACAGGGATGGTCACCATGGTGACGCAGGATTTGTCGGAATTTGCGCTGCATGTCCGCGCGATTCTCGGATTGCCGATTCCTTCGGTGGAGCTTTTAACCCCTGGAGCATCGGCTACCTTGAAATCCGACCGGGAAGGGGAAGACTTCCGGATCGGTGGTATCGAGGAGGCTTTAAGCCTGCCGCGTACGCAAGTTCGTATATTTGGCAAGCCGGATTCCAAGCCCGGCAGACGGATGGCCGTCGCGCTTAGCGCGGCCGAAGATGTTGAAACAGCCCGCAGCCGCGCGAAGCAAGCGGCAAGTTTATTAAAGGTGGTTTGGTCCAATTGAGTATTGAGGTTTGTGCTCCGACTTTGGTAATCCGTAGATGTTGCAGTGAAGATGCCCATCATATGCTTCCTTTGATGCGGCAACTGCGCTATCCGACCACGCCGAGCGTGCTTAAGGAGCGCCTTTCTATGCTGGAGGGACATGAGCAGCTCACAAGTCTTGTCGCCGAGCTGGACGGTGCCGTGGTGGGGACCGTTTTTCTGAGACAGCACCAGACACACGATATGCCAAGACCCGTCACCCGTATTACCGCCCTGGTGGTTGACGAGAAGCACCGGGGAACCGGGATCGGCAAACGTCTTCTGCGGGAAGCCGAAAATTGGGGGAAAGAGCGGGGAAGCTCGCAATTGTTCGTCTCCGTGGCCGGGGAGAACAATTTGTCTTCGAAATCGTTTTACGAATGTACGGGATTTTCCTGCATGGGCTACCGCCTGAGCAAGGAACTGAAATAGTCTAGGAACTAAATCGGAAGCGGCGAGGGGAATTCCCTCGCCGCTTCCGTAGTTTTTAGTGAAGCTTAATCCATAACCAAGACTCGGGCGGCTCAGTGCTCCGGCTTTCTCCGAACCGGGATCCAGATCTCGCTCCGATAGTCGGGGTCCGTGGTGTCCGGGTGTTCGTTCCAAAGGATTTCAGGCCCCTCAACGGCTTCGTAATCTGTGGACGGGAACCATTCGGAATAGATGCGGCCCCAGACACTTTGCAGCACATCCGGAAAAGTCCCGACCGCCTCGAAGACGGCCCAAGTGGAAGCCGGCACCTCCAAGGAAGCCAGGTGCTCCGGTCCCTCCAGTGTTGTGGCGGCGCCGATGTAGTGGTCCAGCTCGCCCTGCTCCTCCATCCGGCCGTCCGAAAAATGAGCGGAAGCGCTTATGATCCCCTGGGGGTTCGTATTGGACAGCCGCTTGAGAAGCTTGATCGTTTCCTCATCCAGACTTGCCGCCATTTCGGCAATTTCCGGATTCACGCCATGAAAAATGAGGTTCACCCTCTTTTTTAAGCCGACGATTCGAAAAGCCTCTTTCTCTACCAACCTGTACTTCATTTCATCTCCTCCTTGAACCGTTAGTTGGAAGGTCATCCGCGGATAAGCCTTCAACAAAGATCCCCGGGCTTTGGCTTCCGAAGGAAGAATGCCGTGCATCGCGTGAAACGCTCTTGCGAACGAATCCGGGGAAGCGTAGCCGTACTTCATGGCCACATCGATAATTTTGGCGTTGGAACTGCCAAGCTCCAGTCCGGCGAGCGTCAATCTCCTTCTGCGGATGTACTCCGAAAGCGGGATCCCCGCCAAAAAGGAAAACATTCGCTTGAAATGATACTCCGAGCATTGGGCCAGCCGGGCCGCCTCCTGGTAATCGATCTCCCCGGTGAGCCGACCCTCGATATACCGCATCGCTTCGTTCATAGATTGAAGTGCATCCATCACGTTGACCTCCCTTGTCTTTAAGATTAATGGAAAAGATGTTGCTCCGCCCGACAATCGGTGCACGGTTTTGTGGGATGACGGGAAACGGTCTGCAAACCGCATACGTCATAAAAAAACCGTTAAGCCCTCCATTGAGACGGTTAACGGTTTTTTTCTCGATTGTTAGTCAGGACATTCAGTTGGCGACGTAGTAAGGATGCTGCTCCAGCGCGGTCGAGGCTCCCTGGCGCACGCAGTAGTTGCGCCGGTAAGTTTCCATTTCACCGCGGAACACGAGCTTCAAGGAAGGACAGGTGGTCAGATCGTCGGGAGTCGTCAGTCCAGCCGACTTATTGAGCAGTTTTACCCCGGCCTTCTGGAATACGCTGCATACGAATTGGGAGCAGAAGTAGGCATTCTCTCCGCCCAGTTCCATATTCAACACAATGCCCAGGATGCCGAGAAAATTGTATTTATACAGATCGCCGTTTTCTTCGAACTGCCGGACATAAGCTCTCATTTTATTGTAAGCTTCCAGGTCGACGGTATAGCTGTACACCGCGCAGGTCGCCCGCTCGAATACCCGGGAACGGGCGTTCTCCTTCACGAAGCCGCCGAACATGGGGAGCAGAGGGTGTTTTCGTCCGAAGCTGTACATTTCCCGGAGCCCTGGGTCAAAAGCGATGGAGGCATGGTTATAGGGAGCTTTTGTATAAAAGCCGATCATTTTCGCAACAACTGTATTAGGATTGCTTAGCAGGATATAGATTTGTTTCTCATTTTTCATATTAGGTTTCAACCGCCATTTAATTATTGGGTATGTAGAAGAAAAAGCAACGCGTTTTCCATTTGATATTAACATGGTACGGGCTTTGGGGGAATAGTGAAACGGACCGGAGGCGGAAATTATACTGGACCAAGGTCGTGGACTCTTCCGCCATCCCTTGCGGGGGCTGGATTTACAAATATCGGGCGATGCGATAAAATCGGGGGGAAATTGGGAGGCACGCCTGAAATGAAGAATAATGAAGAGGATGGTCTTCGATGTACAAATTGATTTTGGCGGATGACGAGGAAGACGTTAGGGAAGGTCTGCTGCAATTGATTGATTGGGAAAGTCTTGGATTTCAGGTCATGGATACCGCGGAGAACGGCAAGGAAGCTGTAGAACTGGTGGACAAGCATTTGCCCGACATCGTGGTAACGGATATCCAGATGCCGTTTATGAACGGCCTTGAGCTTTCCGAATGGATCAGGGAAACGTACCCGGCCATGAAGATTATTATTCTTACCGGTTTTGAGGAGTTCGAGTATGCTCAAAAGGCCATTCGTCTCGGCATCGACGAGTATGTGCTCAAGCCGTTTTCTTCGGCGGAACTCGCCGCGGTGCTCGGAAAGGTCAAGACGCAGATCGATGAGGAGCGAGCGGAAAAAGAAAACGTTCAACTGCTGACCGAGCATTACCGCAAAAATTTGCCGATTCTGCAAAGCCTGTTTCTGTCCAGCCTGGTCTCCCGGCGTCTGCCTAAGGCGGAAATTCATGAAAAAGGCAGGCATTACGATCTGAACCTGGACGGGGAAGGCTACATGATTGCCACACTCCGAATCGATCCGGTCCAACTGCAGGAAGCGGCGGTACGCAAGCCGGGGGGCTCGCTGTCGCTCCGCGAAACCCAGGATACGCAGTTGCAGTTGTTCGCCGTGCTGAATATCGCCTCGGAGCTCGTCGGCAGGGATCAACCGGGTGATAAAGTGTTTATTCACCACGACGAAATCGTCATGCTTCGCGTATTTGACAGCGCTGTCAGTGCGGACGACGAGGGAATCACGGCGCGAATGTTGCAGCTGTTGGAAGAAATCCGCTTTAGTGTGGAACGTTTTTTGAAGTTGACGGTTACTATAGGTGTCGGTTCGATAAGAACCGATGTCGGCGAGGTGTTTGCGTCCTACCAGGAAGCGCAGCGGGCGCTGGATTACCGGCTGATTTTGGGGAGCGGCAAGGTGATCTGGATTCAGGATGTGGAAGCGAGGCAGGTCGTTCCGTTTACGTTCGATGAGGTGAAGGAAAAGGAACTGATCCGCGTTCTTAAAGTCGGCAGCGACGAAGAATTGAAGGAGATGCTGGAGAAACTGTTTAGCGGCCTGCTGGACAGCCGTATCTCATACCAGGATTATCAGGTATATCTCCTGATGATGTTGACGGCGATCATAAAGGCGTCCCAAGAGGTTCATGCGGATATGGACAGTCTGTTCGGGGAAAGCTCGCTGTTTCTGGGGCAGATCTCCAAGCTCAAACATGCAGCCGAGGCGAAGGATTGGTTCACGAAAGTATGCCTAACCCTAAAGCACTCGATAGCCAGCGAGCGGCAAACCAGCTACAACCGGCTGGTCGAGGAAGCCAAAGCCTACATTCAGGCCCATTACGGAGAAAGCGACCTTTCCATCGCCAAAGTATGCAAGCAGCTTCATATTAGTACGGGCTACTTCAGCGGCATTTTCAAAAAAGAGACAAAGACGACTTTCGTCAATTACTTGATGGGAGTCCGAATGGAGGCCGCGCAACATCTGCTGCGAACGACCGATCTTAAATCGTTTGAGATCGCGGAAAAGGTCGGATTCGCCGATCCGAACTATTTCAGCTTTTGCTTCCGGAAGAAATTCGGCATTTCGCCGAAGGAATACCGGAACGGAGTCGGCGGGCTATGAAGTGGACGCGGGCGGTCGCCCGATTGCTCAAGGGCTTCCATTTCAAAAAGATCCAGGTGTTAATCTCGTTCTCGTCGATTACGATTACGATTCTGGCCGTCGTCCTGGTCAGCTTTCTGCTGTTCGACCGTTTTTCCAAAGCGGCGGAAGAGAATGCCTATCTTAATCTCGGCCAAATCATCGAACAGGTCAACTCGAACCTGGAAATGTACGTGAGCGGGATGCAGGACATCTTTCAAGTCGCGCAGGACAAAATGAGCAAAGCTTCCGACATCACGGATGAACCGAAGCTGGAGGAGCAGCTAGAAACGCTAATGGGAACGAGGCAGGACCTCGTGTCCATCGCGCTCTTCACGAAAGAGGGCGAGCTCGTGCGGGGCGTTCCGGCTTATCCGATGCGGCGAAATACCCGGCTGACCGAACAGTTATGGTTCGAATCCGCGCTCCGCCATCCGAAAGAACTGCAGTTTTCGCCGCCGCATATTCAGAATTTGTTTAAGTCCGAATACCGTTGGGTAGTGTCCATGAGCAGGCTTATCAAGTACCGGGATGACTCCCGGGACCAGGAAGGCGTGCTCGTGATGGACATCAATTTTCGAACGATCGATGAATTGAGCCAGCGGGTCAGCCTTGGCAAAAAAGGATATGTTTATATCATCGACAGCGTTGGAAATATCGTCTATCACCCGCAGCAGCAGCTCATTTATGCCGGGTTGAAATATGAAAATATCGAGCCGGTACTCAACTACGCCTTTGGAAGTTATTTGGATGAAACGGAGGGCGAACAGCGGTTGATTACGATTCAAACCGTGAAACCGGCCGGTTGGAAAATCGTCGGGGTCGCCTATGCGGAGGAGTTTCTGACGACGCGAAAGGAGCTTGGCGGCTTTTTATACGGCTTTCTGTTGGCTGCCATCGCGGTGATTTTGGTAATCAATCTGTACGTATCCGCGCGGATTTCGCAGCCGATTCGGCGGCTGGAACGCTCCGTCAAAATGGTGGAAAAGGGAGACTTCGGCACGAGTGTGCATGTCGGCGGGGCGTATGAGGTGGAGCAGCTTTCCAAACGGTTCAACCTCATGCTGCGGCGGATCCGGGAGCTGATGGACCAGATTATACGCGAACAGGAAGCGAAACGGAAAAGCGAACTGGATGTGCTCCAGTCCCAGATCAATCCCCACTTCTTATACAACACACTAAATTCCGTGACCAGAATGGCGGAGCTTGGGCGGACGGAGGAAGTGGTGACGACGATCACGTCGCTGTCCCGGTTTTTCCGCATCAGTCTGAGCAAGGGCGATCATATTATCACGGTTCAGGATGAGCTGGAACATGTCCGGCATTACCTAATTATCCAGACGATCCGGTTCAAAAACAAATTCACCTACGAAATCCAAGCCGATGAAGGAGCACTGGATTGCCTTACCCTGAAGCTGATATTACAGCCGCTGGTTGAGAACGCGATCCACCACGGCATCGAAAAATCGGCTGAAGCCGGATTTATCGGGGTGTACGCCCGGTTCGCCGGGGATCATCTGGAACTGATCGTCAAGGACAACGGGATCGGGATGACAGAGGAAACGCTGAGCAAACTCCGGTCCGGCAACCTGCGAAGCGAGAAAGGCTCCGGCGTCGGCGTGACCAATGTTCAGGAGCGCGTCAGCCTCTATTATGGGGAGCCGTACGGATTGTACTTCGACAGCGAGCCGGAAGAGGGAACGACCGTAACGATCAAGCTGCCGATCGTGAAGCCTGAGAAGCCTGAGAAGCCTGAGAAGCCTGAGAAGCCTGAGAAGCCTGAGAAGCCGGAAAAGTCGGGAAATGGAGGGGAGAACGAATGAAGTTTGGCTTGAATGCGGCAAAGGGCGTATTGCTCGGCTTGCTGCTGCTTCCTTTGTCGGCTTCCTGCGCCCCCGCCGGAAATGGCCCGATGGACGAGCGGCCGCTTATGGTCGACATGATCGTGAAGATGGATCGGGGGGACTACTGGAGCACGGTCAAAATGGGGGCGGAGGTGGCGGCCAAGGAATTTAACGTGAAGCTGAACTTTATCGCCCCGGATAACGAGAACGACTATAAAGACCAAATCCGGCTTATGGAGGAATCCATTGCGCGAAAGCCGGATGCGATCGTGCTGGCCGCCAGCGATTATGAGGCATTGGGTCAGGTTACCGACAGGACCTCTTATTTTAACATTCCGGTCATCTCGATGGATTCGGAGGTGGCTTCAACCAAGGTGAAAACCTATGTCGGCACCAATAATTACGAAGCCGGGCAGAAGGCGGCGCAGCGTTTGGTCGAACTGACCGGGAAAGAGAGCGAAATCGCCATCGTCAACTTTGTGAAGGGCGCGCGAAATGCCGATCAGCGGGAGGAAGGCTTTTTGGATTATGTGGCCCGGTTTCCGGGGATTGCCGTTGTGGACATCCAGTATTGCGGTTCGGACGAGGAGCTTGCCTATCGGCTGACCCGGCGGATTCTGGAGCGGCATCCGGGGCTGGACGGGCTGGTATCCTTGAGCGCCGAGTCTTCCATCGGTGCGGGACGCGCGGTGGTAGAGCTCGGCTACGGCGGCAAAGTGAAGCTAATTGCGTTTGATAATCCGCCGGAGATGCTGGAATTGCTCCAGGAGGAGACCGTCCACGCGATGGTGGTGCAAAATCCGTTCAACAACGGTTATATGGCGGTCAACGCCGCGGTAATGGCGGCCCGGGGCGAACGGCTGGAAGACCGCATTCCGACCGACACCAAGCTGATCGACCTCGATAATATGCTGTGGCCGGAAAATCAAAAGCTGCTGTTCCCTTTTGTGAAATAAGCGTACCGGGAGTATTTTTATGGCGCCCGGGTAAATTACAGGAGAACCCATTTATTTATCCATAGAAAGGGAGGGAGACAGGTGAGTGAAAAAGATATACTGCACACCGGCGCGGTGGATACGACCCGGGTGTTGGAGGATTTGTGGTGCGTCCGGACGCTGATGGTCAATGTCGGCTTCGCAGGCCATCCGGATCGGGGGGACTGGATTTTGGTAGACACGGGGGTGGGGCCTTTCCGGAATGCCCTGGTCGAGGAGGCGGACCGGTTGTTCGGCCGGCCGCCGCAAGCGATCGTGCTGACGCACGGGCACTTCGATCATGTCGGCAATGTGATTGAGCTGGCCGATTTGTGGGGGATTCCGGTCTATGCTCACGTCCTTGAGTTCCCCTATCTCACCGGCCTGGAAGACTATCCGGAAGGCGATCCCACCGTCGGAGGCGGTCTGATGGCGGGCGTGGCACCGTTATATCCCAACCGGGCGATCGATCTTAAGGACCGGCTCCTCCCGCTGCCGGATGACGGCCGGGTCCCGGGCGCTCCCGAGTGGCGGTGGATCCCGACGCCGGGACACAGCCCCGGCCATGTGTCCTTGTTCCGTGAGCGGGATAAGGCGTTAATTGCCGGCGATGCGTTCATCACCGTCAAGCAGGAGTCGGCTTTGGCCGTCATGAAGCAGGAGCTCGAGCTGCACGGGCCGCCGATGTACTTTACGCCGGACTGGGAGGCGGCGAAGGAGTCGGTGCGAAGGCTAGCGGCCTTGACGCCGGAGGTGGCCTTAACGGGACACGGCCAGCCGATGAGCGGACGGGACCTGCAGTTCGGGTTAAATCGGCTCGCCGAGCATTTCGACGAGCTTGCGGTTCCGAAGCAGGGCAAATATGTGAATGATGAGGAGAAGGTCTAGGGCAAACCCGGGCCTTCTTTTTTGTATTTTAACCTCATGAGAATTTTAATAGAACATCTGAGGATTTTTGATTCGCAATCGCGAGGAAACAAGGCATAATGAAAACGTATCCAAGAGGATAAATAAAGATAACTCAAATCAGTTCAGGAGGTCATTTATATGAAAAAAATCGGATCGGCACTATTGGCTGCGGTACTTCTCGGAGGAGCGCTTGCCGGTTGCTCCAGCGGCGGCGGAAGCAAAGAAAGCGGCGGTAACGGGGCCGCGGAACCGAAAGTCGGCGTAGCGATCTATAAATTTGACGACACCTTCATGACCGGCGTACGCAATTCGATCGAGAAGAATGCGGGCGGCATCGCCAAGGTGGATATCGTCGACAGCCAAAACTCGCAGCCTACCCAGAACGATAAAATCGACTTGTTTCTGACGAAGAAGACGAATGCCCTGATCGTCAACCCGGTGGACCGGACGGCCGCAGGCGTCATTATCGATAAAGCGAAAGCCAAGGAAACGCCGGTGGTCTTCCTGAACCGTGAACCGCTGCCGGAAGATATGAAGAAATGGGACAAAGTCTACTACGTCGGTGCGAAAGCGGAAGAATCCGGTACGCTTTCCGGCCAAATCGTCGTCGATTACTGGAAGGCCAATCCGAAGGCGGATAAGAACGGCGACGGTGTGCTCCAATACGTCATGTTGAAGGGCGAGCCTGGGCACCAAGACGCCGAGCTGCGGACTCAGTATTCGATTCAGGCGGTGGAAGACGCCGGGATCAAGGTAGAGAAAGTAGCCGAGGATACCGCCATGTGGGACCGCGTTAAAGGCCAAGAGAAAATGGCCGCGTTCCTGGCCGCGAACGGCGACAAAATCGAAGCCGTCTTTGCGAACAACGACGACATGGCCCTCGGTGCGATTGAAGCTTTGAAAGCCGCAGGCTACTTTACAGGCGACAAATATATGCCGGTTGTGGGCGTAGACGCCACCGCCCCGGCACTTCAAGCCCTTGAGCAAGGCACGATGCTCGGCACCGTACTCAACGACGCCGAAAACCAAGGCAAAGCGGCGGTCACCCTGGCTTCCCTGCTGGCTAAAGGCGGCGAAGTGAACAAGGACAGCGTAGGTTTCGAGATTACCGACAATCAATACGTGTGGATTCCTTACCAAAAAGTAACGAAAGAAAACGCAGCGCAATTCAAGTAAACCGCTGCGACTGCAGCAGGACTTCTCATCATCATCATATATGGGAGGTTCGGGCCTGACGGTGCGAGCCTCCTGTTTTTTAGATCAAGCGAATGTAAGGATGGCGACTTAGGAGGAAACGCTTGCTGTGCCTCTGCAGGAATAGAAAAAAATAGGGGGCGTTGAGTATGACAGATTCGAAGTATGCATTGGAGCTGAAGGACATCTCCAAGGAGTTTCCCGGCGTTAAGGCGCTGGATGGCGTAACGCTGCAAGTGCGGCCCGGAACGGTGCATGCCCTGATGGGCGAGAACGGGGCGGGGAAATCGACATTGATGAAATGCCTGTTCGGGATTTATAAACCCGACGGAGGCGAAATTTATTTGGACGGGCAAAAAGCCGACATCAACAACTCCAGCGATGCGCTTCGCCTTGGAGTCTCCATGATTCACCAGGAATTGCACCCGGTGCCGTTCCGCAATGTGATGGAAAATATATGGCTTGGCCGATTCCCGCTGAAAGGCGCGGGTCCCTTCAAATTTGTGGACCACAAGAAAATGCACCGGGACACGGAAGAGCTGTTTAAACAATTAGATATAGATTTAAGTCCGGATACGCTCGTCGGGAAATTGTCGGTATCCAAAATCCAATCCATCGAAATTGCGAAAGCGGTTTCTTTCCATTCGCGGATCATCGTGATGGACGAACCGACATCCTCCTTGACGAGTGTGGAAGTGGAGCATCTTTTCCGGATTATTAACGATCTGAAAAGACGCGGAGTCGCTATCATTTACATCTCCCACAAAATGGAGGAAATATTGCGGATTTCCGACGATGTCACCATCATGCGTGATGGTAAAAAGATCGGGACCTGGCCGGCGATTGAAATGACCACCGATCTGATTATCTCGAAAATGGTGGGACGCGACCTGACGCAGCGGTTTCCGGATCGGTACAATACGCCGAACGGCGTCATCTTGAAGGTAGACGGTTTGACCTCCCCGGATCCGAAGTCGTTTAATAACGTGTCTTTCGAGCTCCGCAAAGGCGAGATTCTGGGAGTGGGCGGGCTGGTTGGCGCGCAGCGGACCGAGCTGATCGAGGCGTTGTTCGGGCTCCGCGAGATCAAAAGCGGGACGATTTCGATCAACGGCAAAGAAGTGAAGATCCGCAGCGCCGGGGACGCCAAACGCCACGGGCTTGCCCTGCTGACGGAGGAACGGCGAACGACGGGGATTTTCCCGGTATTGTCCGTGCACGAAAATGCGGCGATCGCCAATATGGAGCGCTACGTCAAGCCGTACGGCTTGCTGGATGACCGGCGCAAAAAAGAAGAGGTCGACAAGATGGTCGCGAAGCTGCGGACCAAAACGCCCACCACGAAAACGTTGATTATGAATTTGTCGGGGGGGAATCAGCAAAAGGTACTGCTCGCACGCTGGCTGTTGACCGAACCAGACATCCTCCTGCTCGATGAGCCGACGCGGGGGATCGACGTGGGCGCCAAATACGAGATTTATTCCATCATTGCGGATTTGGCGCTGCAGGGCAAAAGCATCATCATGATTTCCTCCGAAATGCCGGAGCTGTTAGGCATGTCGGACCGGGTGATGGTCATGTCCGAAGGCCGCTTGACGGGAATATTGGAAGGCAGCAAGGCTTCGGAAGAAGAAATCATGCGTTTGGCGGCCCAGCACTAAGGCCATTCAAGGAGGAGAAAAATCATGCAAACGAAAAAGATACAGAATTTTGTAACCCAAAACGCCATCTATATTGTTCTAGCCGTGCTGGTGATTGGCATCGCCGTCTACGATCCCAGCTTTATCGGAGTCAATACTTTGCGCGATATTTTGATTCAGTCGTCCACCCGGGTCATTATCGCCCTTGGTGTGGCCTTCATTCTGATCACCGGCGGCACGGACTTGTCGGCCGGCCGGATGGTCGGTTTGACCGCGGTCATCTCCGCATCCCTGCTGCAGGTGGAGAACTATCCGCGCCGGTTTTTTCCGGACCTGCCGCATCTGCCGCTGCTCGTACCGATTCTGATCGCTATTGTCGTCGGTCTGATCTTCGGTCTGATCAACGGATTGATCGTCGCAAAATTTAAAGTACCACCATTTATCGCCACTTTGGGTACCATGGTTGCCATTTACGGCATTAACTCGCTGTACTTCGATACGGAACCGAACCAATCGCAGCCGATCGGCGGTTTGCGCGACGACTTCACGACGCTGGGCTCCGGCAGCATCGGCAGCGGCGAATTCTCGCTTCCTTATATCGTACTCATCGCGATCGCCGTCTGCTTTATCGTCTGGGTGATGTTCAATAAAACCCGCCTCGGCAAAAATATGTACGCGATCGGCGGCAACGAACAGGCCGCAAAGGTATCCGGTATTAATGTCACCAAGTATTTGATTTATATTTATTCCATCGCAGGCGCCCTGTACGGGTTGGCCGGGGTGCTGGAAGCGGCCAGAACCGGCGGCGCCACGAACAACTATGGGAACATGTACGAGCTTGACGCGATTGCGGCTTGCGTGGTTGGCGGCGTGTCCACCACAGGCGGAATCGGCACCGTGCCGGGCGTTATGGCCGGAGTACTCATCTTCACCGTCATTAACTACGGTTTGACTTTCGTCGGGGTCGGCCCATACTGGCAGCAAATTATCAAAGGGGCGATCATTGTGGCCGCCGTCGCGTTTGATATGAGAAAATACGCATCCAAGAAATAGTCCGATAGACCTAGAAAAGACGCCTCAGAGCGGATGTCCCGCTTCGGGGCGTTTTGTTGTGGTCCTGCGGCAGGAACTTTCATTTTTCCATAAATTTCGTATGCATCCGGCAATTTCCCGTGCTAAAATGTGTTAAGGAAACCAATTCGTGTAGAAAAAAATAAAAATGAGGGGAGACAAGTTGAAGAGATGAGCATAAAAAAGGTCGGAAAAGGCTTATTATTCGCTGTCTTGGCAGGTGCGCTGCTGTTCTCTCCCGTTTTGGACCATCCTGTGAGAGCCGAGGTTCCATCGAAGAAGGCCGTTGCGGCCGCATATGCCAAAATCCAAACCGAACGCGCTTCGGAGGTCGTGAAACTGGTGAACAAAGAACGGGCAGCCGCCGGGTTGAAACCGCTGACCATACATACCAATCTTTCGAAAATGGCCAAGCTCAAGGCCATGGATATGTTTAAGAACAATTATTTTGACCACACTTCCCCCGAGTACGGGTCACCGTTCGACATGATGGATACGTTTAATATTACTTATCGCTATGCGGGTGAGAATATCGCCATGGGTCAGACGACCGCCAAGGAAGCCGTAAGGGACTGGATGAACAGCCCCGGCCATAAGGCGAATATTCTGAATGCCCATTACACGCTGATCGGGGTCGGTTATTATAACGGGTACTGGGTGCAGGAGTTTATCGGAAAGTAGTTTACACCGAGGTTTTATAATATTTCCGGTACAGGTAGGGCGTAATGTCCTCGAATTTTTTAAACGTTTTGATAAAATACCCCGGCTCATTAAAGCCAAGTTCATCGCTGATTTGCGCTACGGGCATATCGGTGACCTCCAGAAGCTGCTTGGCCCAGCTGATTTTAAGTTTGGCCAAATAAGCCGTAAAATTTTCCCCTGTTTCCTTGGTGAAGAGCCTGCTGAAATAGCTTGGACTGATGTGGCACAAATCCGCCATTTGCTTAAGGGAGGCCTGCTCGCTTTTGTGGCGGTGAATATACTCGAAAGCGGGCTTTAGAACGCTGTTCGTACATGCGTAGGATTCGGAATCCGTCTTATTCAGGTAGGCGTCGGCAATGACGTTTGTCATCTCTTTTTTGATGGATTCGATATTTTTGAGCGAATAGCCCGGTAGAATGGTGGAGACATTAACGGTCTCGCCATTTCCGGCTGTTTTTTCAAACATCTCGATCAGCAGATTTTTATTTAGCGCTTCCTCAACGATGTAGTTGCATAACAGAAACAGCATGTTGGAGATTTTGACCACTTCCTCATAAGTCATGACGGGGAGTTCGTCGTAGAAGTGTTGGAGTTCGGCACGTTTGGTCCGGTGCAGCCGGGTATCTTTCAAACTCAGAATCTGTTCGAGGTCCCGGGCATTTTCCGGATCGGACAACCTGACCTGGCCGGCCATCACCGCTCCGATGTACTTGTCATCCACGGAGATCGGGATAGCGATATCGATAATGTTAAAATGACAAAGGTAGACATACGGAGCATTGGAACGGACGGATTCAAGGCCGCCGCGGGAATCGCATTTCAGGCAGTACGGAAGGAGCTCGGGGTCTTTCCGCACATGTCGGCAGAAGGCCTGACAGCTGCTATGGCTCGTGACGGGATTTCCTTTATAATCCACCGTAAGGATCGCGAGGTTGGTCACGGTCGCCAGTGAATCTTGAAGACGCTTCCATTTATTTAAATCTAGAATTTTGTGAATACGCAGATGCTCCTGGATCATCGTTCGCACCCTCTCGTTGTTTATGTCATAAGGATACCATTTATCCGGAAAAGTGCAAAATTTTACGATTTGGAATTGCAATTATCCGTAATCTTTGTTCCCTTTCAAGACCGTTTATCTCGGCTATAATTTAAGGTATTAAAAAATAAAATTGATATAACCAAGGAGGAAGAACGATGAGAAAAGCGTTTATAAGCCCCGCAAAATATGTACAGGGAGAGGACGAACTGCTGAATCTGGGCTATTTTGTCCGCTCTTTCGGAACATCCGCATTGTTGATTGCCCACCGTGACGATGTGGCCCGTGTAAAGGATAAGCTGGAAGCTACGGCGGAGAAATTCGGGATTACCTTTGTTGAAAGCGGTTTTATGGGAGAGTGTTCCCGGCAGGAGGTAGCCCGCTTGCAACAGATCGCCAAGGAAAAAGGCTGCACATGCACCGTGGGCCTCGGCGGCGGGAAGGCCATTGACGCGGCGAAATGCGTAGCCCAAGGCGAAGCGCTGATCATCTGCCCGACGATCGCCGCGACGGACGCGCCCACCAGTCATTCCGCCGTCCTCTATACACCGGAGGGGGCTTTTGACGATTACGCTTATTTCAAACAAAGTCCAAACGTTGTTCTGGTCGATACGACGGTGATCGCCAATGCGCCGACGCGCTTCCTCGTTGCCGGGATGGGCGACGCTTTGTCGACCTATTTTGAAGCCCGGGCAACGGCCAAGTCATACTCGCGAGTCAATGCCAGCCTGCCGACGGGAACCCGGGAAGGCGTTTGTCCGCCTGCCGTCGGGACACATGCGGCACTGGCCTTGGCAACCCTATGCTATGAAATACTGCTGAAGGATGGCGCTAAAGCCAAGGTCGCCTGCGACGCGAACAAGGTCACACAGGCATTGGAGAATATTGTGGAGACCAATATTTTGCTGTCCGGCCTCGGTTTCGAAAGCGCGGGCTTGGCCGGAGCCCATGCGATCCATGACGGACTTACGATTTTGGAAGGAACCCATCACTATTACCATGGGGAAAAAGTCGCCTTCGGAACTTTGGCCCAATTGGTCCTTGAAAATGCGCCTAACGAAGAGCTGCATCAGGTACTCGACTTTTGCCTGGATGTAGGTTTGCCGGTTTGTCTGGAGGATATCGGGGTCGACTCGATCGGGGAGGACGAACTTCAGAAAGTGGCGGAAAAGGCCTGTATTCCCGAAGAATCAATCCATTCGATGCCGTTCCCGGTCAAGGCGGAAGAGGTGGCTGCGGCAATTGCCACAGCGGACAGAATCGGCAAAAAGTATAAAACGTCAAGGGAGGCAAACCGGTGAAGAAAATCATCAATCGACCCGAGGATGTTGTCGCGGAAATGTGCAGAGGTATTGCCTTGGCGCATCCTGAGCTTGAATTCGTAAAGAAACATAAGATCATCAAGAGGAAGCGCATCGATGAGAACAAAGTGAGTTTGATCAGCGGCGGCGGGAGCGGCCACGAGCCCGCCCATGCGGGGTTCGTGGGAAAAGGGATGCTGGATGCGGCCGTGTGCGGCGATGTCTTCGCTTCGCCTTCCCAAATTCAGGTCTATCAAGCCATTAAGGCGACTGCCGGCAAAAAAGGAGCCCTGCTGATCATCAAAAATTACAGCGGGGATATGATGAATTTCAAGAATGCGGCTTTTTTGGCCGGGGAAGACGGAATTGAGGTGGAGTACGTTCGGGTTGAGGATGATATTGCCGTCCAAGACAGCCTTTACACCGTTGGAAGACGGGGTGTTGCGGGGACGGTACTTGTTCACAAAATCGCCGGGGCCGCGGCTGAAGAAGGGCGGAGCTTGCGGGAAGTCAAGGAGGTTGCCGAGAAAGCGGCCTCACGGGTTCGCACCATCGGTTTCGCCCTGACTTCCTGTACCGTTCCGGCCAAAGGGACGCCGACGTTTGAAATCGCCGCGGATGAGATGGAATATGGCGTTGGCATCCATGGAGAGCCGGGCATCCGGCGCGAAAAAGCCGCATCGGCCGACGAGCTTGCCGGACGGATGGTACATGCGCTTTTGGAGGATTTGAGTATCGGCGGGGGGGAAGGCCGGGAAATCGCTTTGCTGATCAACGGATTTGGGGCTACCCCTTTGCAGGAGCTGTATGTTCTGAATCATGCAGTAACCAAGGAACTGGTCAAGAGATCCGGTCTGCAAATTTGCAAGACATTCGTCGGCAACTACATGACCAGCATCGATATGGCGGGGGCATCCGTCTCGATCATGAAACTGGACGACGAATTAAAGCAACTGTTGTTTGCGGAGAGCGATACACCGGCATTTAAAATGACCGGCACCGAAGCGGCCGCCGATTATCGGGAAATCCTCGAGGAGCAGGATGTCGAGGGGCAAGAAGTATTCTTCACAGCGGAAACCCCGGAGGAATATGGGCTGATCCGTGACAACGAGATCCAACTGCGTAATATGATCTATCTTGTCGACAAAATGAGTGAAATCATCATTAAAAATGAGGTGCCTTTCTGTGAGCTCGATGCCCATGCCGGAGACGGGGATTTCGGCATGAGCGTGGCCAAGGGCTTCAAGCAGTTGAAGCGTGAGTGGAAAGAGATTATCTCCGGTCAGGGGGAACATATCGGCGATTTTCTTGAAGCGTGCTCCTTGGTCATTATGGAACACTGCGGAGGAGCCTCCGGCCCGATTTGGGGCTCGGCTTTTCGGGCGGCCGGGAAAGCGGCGGGCACGAAGGCCCGGCTTAATGTGGCCGACATGGGTGACCTGCTGCAGGCGGCCGTGCGCGGAATTCAGGCTACGGGGGAACGTTCCTTCGGACGCGGAGCCGTCGTCGGGGACAAAACGCTGATCGATGCGCTCGCCCCGTGCGCGGACTCCTGGACGGCCAGCGCTAAGGCGGGAGACGACATGCTGACCGCCTTCCGGAAGGCGGCGGAAGCGGCCGAGGATGGCGCGAGAAGAACTGCGGATTTCGTCGCCCGGATGGGACGTGCCGGAAATGTCGGTGAGCGCAGCCTTGGTTATCCCGATGCGGGCGCTTACGCATTGGGGGTTATTTTCAAAGCGCTCTCGGAGAGTTTGAAATAGGGGCGAATCAGGCTTAGAAAACGGACGGGATCAATCCCGTCCGGCTACCCGGACCTTGCTTGCGGATGCAAGCGGGTCTTTTTTTTTAATTATTTTTAATAAACGGTGAAACCTCTTCCTTCGCACCACGTAAACATTATTCAAGAAGGCAAAACATTTGGGGAGGAAACTAAACCATGTCGATTTTTAAAAGATTACGCGATTTAACGATGTCCAACATTAACGCAATGATTGATAAAGCGGAAGATCCGATCAAAATGACCGATCAATATATCCGGGACATGCAGGAAGATTTGGAGGATGCCGAAAAGGCGGTAGCCGCGCAAATCGCGATCGAGAAGAAATTCAAGGCGCTGTATGAGGAACAGGAAGCGCTGGTGGCCAAACGGACGCAGCAGGCTCACACGGCCGCGCAGGCGCAAAATGTGGATTTGGCCCGCCGCGCGCTGGAGGAGAAGAAGTCCGCGGAAGAGAAAATGGCCGAATATAAAGCCAACTATGAACAGAACAAAACGGCGGCCGACAATCTCCGCAAGAAACTGGAAGAGATGCGCAAGCAGTTGACCGAGATGAAAAACAAGCGCGAAACGCTGGTTGCACGATATAATGCGGCTAAGGCGCAAACGGAGATTAACAAGGCGATGACCGGATTCGGTTCGGACACGGCTGCCCAAGGCCTGAAACGCATGGAAGAGAAAATGATGCAGATGGAAGCCCGCGCCGAAGCCAGCAATGAAATGGCCGCCAAAGGCGCCGATCTGGACGAGGAGTTCGAGAAGCTCGGCAAAGACAAAGAAGTGGAAGACGAATTGGCTGCACTGATGAAGCAGTACGAGAATAAACAATAGGATTTTCGAAACGACGGTAAAGCGAGGCAGCGAAGCTCATGAGTGTTTGGAAAAGAATCGGAAACCTGTTCGCGAAGCCACAGCCGCCCCAGGCGGAGAAGAGCATGCTCACTCTGGCGCCCGGCGACATGTGCGAAGTGTCGCTGGTGACTTATGAGGTGACGGGGCGGGTTCATAACCGCGGCCGTAATGCCGTGGTACTGACCCTGCAGGACGGGGCCCAGATCAGCTACCTGCTTATCGAAGAGCGGGAAACGCTGCGGTACCAGCTCTACCGGCCGATTGACGGGCGGTTGGATACGCCGGATGAGGTTCCGGCCGAGATGGAGCTGGACGGAAGAACTTACTACCTCGACGAGCAATACATCGGGACGGTGACGGTCTCCGGACGGACCCCTTTCATGCAGGGTGGTGAGCAGTATGTTTGGCAGTTTCAGTCGGATGATTTTGCATTATTGCGGATTGAGTGGCAAAACGGCCGCTTCATGCTCTATGAAGGCGAGAAAGTGATTGCGGCGGACGTGAAAGTAATCCGGGCTAGTTAGTTGCTAATAAATTGAAGGGCTGTCCGCGGCGAAAAGGCTGAAGGACAGCCTTTCTTTGTCGAAATGTCCGAGAGAAATTTGCTTCTCAGGGCAGTAAAGCTTTATGGTTATTACATAAACTGGAGAGAATAAGAAGGACAACATCTTACGGGAGGCGAGCTGATGAAGACAACATCCGGCATCCGGCGTACGGCCGTCCTGGTTTCGGTCTCGGTACTGGGGACGTTATTGCTGTTGTCCGGGTTCGTATATGCGGTCAAGGATATCCTGAATCCCGTCGCATCCCTTGCGGACCGGCCGGCACCATCGGACGCTGTGGAGCGGGGAGGAAATGGAGTCGCTTCGCTGGATGTCACCGCGCTTGGCGATTCCCTGGCCAAGGGGACGGGGGACGATACGGGCAGCGGTTTTTCGCGCAGGGTCGTGGATTTGCTGAACCGGCAGGGTGCGAAGTCCAAGCTGATTAACAATCTGGGCATTAACGGGCTGACGACGAAAGAGCTTCTCCCCATGCTGGAGGAGCCCGGCGTACAATACTCGCTGAAGCAGGCGGGGGTTATTTTGCTGTCCATTGGAGCCAATGATTTATTTGACGGGGAGCAGCGGCTGGAGACACGAACGGAGATTCCGACGGAGAACGAATTGGAACAAGCCATCAAAGGCGCTTCAACGAACTTGGTCGAAATTGTGAAGAGAATCCATGAGATCAATCCGCAGGCACAACTAGTGTATATCGGATTGTACAACCCGTTTTCCGATATGAAACAGTTGAAGGAGGCGGGAGACGAAGCGGTGGCCCGCTGGAACGCCATAGCGGCGGAGGAGATCTCTTCCCTGGAGGGGAGCCGGGTCACGCCAACGGCCGACCTGTTTACGCTGCGTGCTTCGAGCTATCTATCCGGCGATCATTTTCATCCGAACGGAACGGGATACCAGGCGATTGCCGAAAGGATCGCCCAGGGCATCGCCATACCTTAGGAATTACGGGAGTGTGGGCAGCATGGCTGTAGAAACAGTTTTAAAGGTAGAACGTTTGAAGAAAAAGATCGGCGCCAAATGGATCGTCAAGGACGTGAGCTTCGAGGTGCGGGCAGGGGAAATTTTCGGCTTCCTGGGGCCGAACGGAGCGGGAAAGACAACCACCATCCGCATGCTGGTCGATCTGATCCGCCCGACGGAGGGCAGCGTGCGGGTTTGCGGCTTTGACGTAAACCGGGACCCCGAACGGGCGCTCGCCTTTGTCGGTTCCATCGTAGAGAATCCCGAAGTGTATGCCTACCTCACTGGGTGGGAAAATTTAGAACAGTTTGCCCGCATGGTGAAAGGGGTGGACCGGGACCGGATCGTGGAAGTCAGCGAATTAGTCGGCCTGCGGGAACGGATTCATGACAAGGTCAAAACCTACTCTCTTGGCATGCGCCAGCGGCTGGGCATCGCTCAAGCCTTGCTCGGGCGGCCGAAGCTGCTGATTCTGGACGAGCCGACAAACGGGCTCGACCCGAAGGGGATCAAGGAGCTGCGGCAATTTATTCGCAGCCTGGCGGAAGAGGGGCTGGCGGTGCTCGTCTCAAGCCACTTACTGAGCGAGATTCAGCTGCTCTGTGACCGGGTGGCGATTATCAGCCGGGGAAGCGTACTGGCGGTCGGCACGGTAAGCGACTTGATCCGCGAAAGCGCCGGCTATGTCATTTGGGAGCTGGCGCCGAAAGCGGAAGGCCGGGCGCTGCTTGAATCCGCCGGCGTCAAGGTGATTGAACGGGCGGAAGAGGTGCTTGACGACGCCGTCCTGGCGGGGATGTCCGCGAACTCGGTGGTGGCACAAATGCAGAGCGAGGAAGTTCCGCAACTGCTCGCCGACCTGGTTGCGGCCGGCGTGAAGGTAAGCTCGGTGCACAAAATCAATCCGACGCTGGAACAACTGTTTCTGGAAATGACAGGCGGTGAAACGATTGAATAAATCCCTCATGCTTTCTTTAATTCAGAACGAAATGATCAAAATGGTCCAGAAAAAACGTTTCTATGTCGTTCTGTTGGTTCTGCTCGTTCTCGTGCCGATCTTTGCGTACGCCCAATTGAAGCAGGCGGAGGACAAAATCGAAAAATACGGAAGTGACTGGCGCCGCGAAGTGCAGCAGGCGATCACCGACAATCAGAACTCGCTAGGAAGCGATCGGGTGCCGGAGGAATGGAAAAAGTACCGGCAAATTTATATCCAGCAACTGAAGTACTATCTGGAGCATGACGTGAATCCGGCGCAGCCCGGCGGGGTATCGTTTACCCGCGAATTTCTCGACAACGCTTCATCTTTGTTCATCCCGCTGCTGATTATGGGTATCGGTTCGGACATCGTATCCTCGGAACGGACGTCCGGCACGATCAAGGTGCTGCTGACCCGTCCGGTCCGCCGTTGGAAAATCCTGCTGAGCAAGCTGATCACGCTGCTGATGTTCGTGTCGCTGATCGTTCTGTCCACTTTTGTCATATGCTATTTGATATCGGGGCTCTTTTTCGGATACCAGGGATTTGACGCCCCGGTCTTTACGGGATTTCAACTTTCCGGCTCCGATGTGGACATTTCGGCGGTGCATGCGGTCCCGCAGTGGAAATATTTGTTTATGCAAGCCGGATTGGTCTGGTTTGTCGGCGTGACCGTAGCTGTTCTGGCCTTCATGGTCTCGGTATTGGTCCGCAGTACGGCGGCCAGCATCGTGATTATGATGGCGTCGCTGATCGCCGGCAGCATTTTGAGCAATATGGCTTCATCGTGGGCGAGCGCCAAGTATTTGTTCATGGTCAACCTGGGATTAACCAATTATCTGGCGGGAACGCCGGCTCCCATCGAGGGAATGACGCTGGGTTTTTCCCTGGCCGTGCTGGGGATCTGGGCCGCCGCCTCATTGGTCGTTTCATTCCTTGTCTTTACGAAACAGGATATATTGCATTAAAATGGACAAGGATAACAAAACATCTGTTTGCATTGTAGACGTAAAGTGCTTGTTCTCGGAGAGAAACTTTCTAAAGAGAGAACCTTTTTGGAACAACCTCTTCCATGGACTACATAAAGAAGATAAAAGGGGGAGCATGAATGGCCGAACAAATCGATTTGTTCGAAGACGCCTCCGGGGTCAAGCCGGGCCAGGCGGCTTCGGGATACGAAGCGGACGACATTCAGGTGCTCGAAGGGCTTGTCGCGGTACGTAAACGACCAGGTATGTATATCGGCAGTACGAGTTCGTCGGGACTTCATCATCTGGTATGGGAGATCGTGGATAATGCGGTCGACGAGCATTTGGCCAAATTTTGCACCAAAATCGAGATTACATTAAATAAAGACGGATCTGTTACCGTATTCGATAACGGCCGCGGCATTCCGACCGGGATGCACAAGACGGGCATTCCCACGCCGCAGGTCGTCTATACGATTCTGCACGCCGGCGGGAAGTTCGGCGGCTCCGGTTACAAGAAATCGGGCGGTCTGCACGGGGTCGGCGCTTCGGTGACCAACGCCTTGTCCGAATGGCTCGAGGTCGAGATTTACCGGGAGGGCAAAATCCACCGGATGCGGTTCGAGTACTGGGTGGACGATCAGGGAGTCGAGCATGTCGGCGAACCGGTCACAGGCCTGGAGGTGCTTGGAAATACGAACCGGACCGGGACAAAGGTGACGTTCAAGCCGGACATTCGCGTCTTTGTCAATGGAATCGGACTCAATTATGATACGCTCGCGGAACGTTTGCAGGAGATCGCTTTTCTGAATTCGGGCCTCAAAGTGACCTTGAAGGATGAGCGGTCGGATCGTTCCGACGAGTTTTTTTACGAGGGCGGCGCCAGCCAGTTCGTGCAGTTTCTGAACGAAGGCAAAGATGTGCTGCATGACGTGGTTCATTTCTACGCCGAGCGGGACGATATCGAGGTGGAGGTGGCCCTGCAGTATAACGCGGGGTATACGGAAACGCTCGCTTCCTTCGTGAACTCGATCCCGACCCGGGGCGGCGGGACGCATGAAACGGGCTTCAAGACGGCTTACACGCGCGTCATGAACGATTATGCCCGCAAGAACGGCATGCTGAAGGAAAAGGACAAAAACCTCGAAGGCAACGATTTGCGCGAAGGCATGATGGCCGTTATCAGCGTCAAGATGTCGGAGGTCGAGTTCGTGGGCCAAACGAAGGACCAGCTCGGCAGCGCTTCCGCGCGCAGCACGGTCGACGCGGTCGTGTCCGAGAAGATGGCGCTGTTCCTGGAAGAGAATCCGCAGGTGGCGCAAACGCTGATCAAGAAGGCGGTTCAGGCCTCCAAAGCGAGAGAAGCGGCGCGCAAGGCCCGGGATGAGATGCGTTCGGGCAAGAAGCGGAGCGAAAGCTCCAATCTGGGCGGGAAGCTGACGCCGGCGCAATCGAAGGATTTTACGCGCAACGAACTGTTTATTGTGGAAGGCGATTCCGCCGGCGGTTCCGCTAAGCAGGGCCGGGACTCCAAAATTCAGGCGATTCTTCCGCTGAAAGGTAAGCCGATGAATCCGGAGAAAGCCCGGTTGGCCGATATTTTGAAGAACGACGAGTACCGGGCGATCATCTCCGCGATCGGCGCGGGGATCGGGCCGGAATTTGCGGTGGAAGACAGCAATTACTCCAAAATCATAATCATGACCGATGCCGATACGGATGGAGCACACATCCAGGTGCTGCTGCTGACCTTCTTTTACCGTTACATGAAGCCGTTGATCGACGCGGGCCGGGTTTATATCGCCCAGCCTCCGCTTTACAAGATCACCCGTCGTTCCGGCAAGCTGGAGACCGTCCGGTATGCGTGGAACGAAGAACAGCTGCAGAATTATCTGAAGGAGTTCGGTAAGAACTTTGAACTCCAGCGGTACAAGGGACTCGGGGAAATGAACCCTGAGCAGCTCTGGGAAACGACGATGAATCCCGAAACCCGCACGATGCTCCAGGTTCAGATCGAAGACGCCGCGAAGGCGGAACGGCGCGTTTCCACCCTGATGGGAGACAAGGTCGATCCGCGGAAGCGCTGGATTGTGGAGAATGTGGATTTCACGGATTATGAGGAATAGAAGGTGACATGAGTTGAGTTCATTGGAGAATTTTCTGCCGGCCTTCCTCGAGGAAGTCGTCGGTGACCGCTTCGGGCGGTATTCCAAATATATTATTCAAGACCGGGCGATTCCCGACGTACGCGACGGCTTGAAGCCGGTTCAGCGCCGGATTCTGTACGCGATGTACGATTCGGGCAATACGCCGGATAAACCCTACCGCAAATCCGCCAAAACGGTTGGGGACGTCATGGGGAACTATCATCCGCACGGGGACTCCTCCATTTATGAAGGCATGGTGCGGATGGCCCAGCCGTGGAAAATGGGACATGTCCTGGTGGACGGCCATGGCAACTGGGGTTCGCAGGACGACGATCCGGCCGCCGCTATGCGGTACACGGAGGCCCGCTTGTCGCCGATCGCCATGGAACTGCTGCGCGATATCGAGAAGCGTACCGTCCCGTTCAAAGATAACTTTGACAATACGGCGATGGAGCCGATCGTTCTGCCCTCGCGTTTTCCCAACCTGTTGGTCAACGGGGTCAGCGGGATTTCCGCGGGTTTTGCCACGGAGATTCCGCCGCACAACTTGCGGGAAGTCATCGACGCCTGCATCGCCGTAATGGAGAAGCCCGATCTGCCGATGGAGCAAATCCGGACCTATGTGAAGGGGCCGGATTTTCCGACCGGCGGGATCATTATGGGCGAAGAGGGGATCCGCGAAGCTTACGATACCGGAAGAGGCAGGATCTATATCCGCTCCAAGACCGAGATCGAAACCCTCCGCGGCGGCAAACAGCAGATCGTGATCACGGAGATTCCTTATCAGGTCGTGAAATCGCGACTGGTCACGGCGATGGAGAATATCCGGCTTGAGAAGAAAGTGGACGGCATTGCCGAGGTCCGCGACGAAAGCGGCCGCAACGGGCTCCGCATCGTCGTCGAACTGAAGAAAGACGCCGACGCGCAGGGCATCCTCGCTTATTTGCTGAAGAAAACCGACCTGCAGGTCAATTACAACTTCAATATGGTCGCGATCGTTAACAAGGCCCCCCGCCAGCTGGGATTGAAGCAGATGATCGAAGCCTACATCGCCCACCAGCGGGAGGTCGTGACCTTCCGGACCCAGTTTGAACTGGAAAAGCTGGAGGACCGGGCTCACGTGCTGGAAGGTCTGGTGAAGGCGCTCAATATTCTGGACGAGGTCATCGCCGCTATCAAAGCGTCGAAGAATCGCCAGGACGCCCAGAACAACCTGCAGTGGATGTTCGGATTCACCGAACGCCAGGCCGACTCGATTCTGACGCTGCAGCTTTATCGCTTGACGAATCTGGAGATTACTTCCCTGCAAAAAGAGCTGGAGGATATCCGGAAGAAAATCGCTACCCTGCGCGGAATTTTGGAGAGCGACAAAAAACTGATCGCTGTCATCCGCAAAGAGCTGACCGAAATCCGCGACAAGTACGGGGTTGACCGACGTTCGGAGATTCAGGGCGAGGTGGAGGAGCTCAAGGTCAACCTGGAGGTGCTCGTAGCCCAGGAAGAGGTGCTTGTTACCCTCTCCCATGAAGGATATATCAAGCGGACAAGCATGCTGTCTTTTACCCGTTCCGGCGGGGAAAGGGACAGCTCGGGAGTCAAGGAAGGCGACTATATCCGCCAAGTGTTTGACGTGGATACGCTGCAGAACCTGCTGATCTTTACGCAGCGGGGTCAATACTTCCTCTTGCCGGTGCATCAAATTCCGGAGTTCAAGTGGAAGGATAACGGAACGGCGATCGTCAATGTCATTCCGATGGCCAAAGAGGACAGGATCGTCAGCGTCATCCCGGTCAAGAGCTTTGACGCACCGGGCGAAAGCCTGGTGTTCGTGACGAAGCGGGGCCAGGTCAAACGGACGGACCTGAAGGATTACGAAACGAAACGCTCCGGTGCGGTGGCGGCCTGTAAAGTGGCGGACGGCGATGAAATCATCGGCGTCAAGCTGAGTCATAACCGGCAGGATATTCTGCTCGTGACGAGACAGGGGATGGCGATCCGGTTTGCCGAGAATGAAGTGAACGCGATGGGCCGCGTCTCGGCAGGGGTCAAGGGCATCCAGCTCAAGGACGAAGACGAAGTCGTATCCGCTCTGTGGGTGGAAGGCGAAGAAGGGGAAATCCTGGTCGTCTCGGACCTGGGCTACGGCAAACGGACGCTGCTGCTCGATTACCCGGTGCAGAGCCGGGGAGGCAAGGGCGTGCAGACGTTCGAATTCAAGGAAGGCAAGCGGGTCAAGCCGAACGGCACCCGACTGGCGGGCGGATTCCACAGCAAGGCTCCGCTGGCGCTGCTCGCGGTGACGAAGGAGGGGGCGATGCATTCGTTCAGCTCCGAGGATGCGCCGCTGGCGGACCGGAAATCCACCGGAAAGCAGCTGGTACCCGTGGACAAGAAGGACGAGCTGGTCGATCTGCTCGAGAAATAGCACCGGAAGCTTCGCCTGGCGGCGGTAGAAATCGCCGGGCGAAGCTTTTTTTGCGGGTAAACAGACCGCGATCTCGGTCTGTCTATGTTGGGAGTGCATCGATGGATGAGAAACCGTTAAAGCGCGACAAGTGGTGTAAAGAAGGTTCTTTTCACATTCATAGCCTGCAGCTCATTGTATTAAAGGGAATTTCTCCCGTTAATTTGGTGCATATTCGCCTGAAATTCTGTACATCGGCCCTTGGGCCGCGAAATAGCTGGAGCTTTTCCAGCTAAATCTGATCGAGGAGCCAAGAGCGGTACATTAACGGTAGGTTTTCCCGTTAATGATGTAGACTCCGACGGTGGGGTATTAAAATTACATTTGTGGATGTTGGCAAACGTATCTCCGTAACCAAATCACGTCCTTGCCCGGCGCCAATTTTTTAGTTCAACCTATATAGTGTGAAAAGCGGCTTGAGTAACATCAAAATAAAGGTAGGAACTCCCGTTAATTTAACGGCGATGGCGGATATATACGCTACAGACGCTTTTGTTAATCGCCCGGAATCCGGCTGGTCGCCAAATGCTCGATAAAGGCCTGAAGACTGGGATCCATAAACGTATGTTTCCGGTAAACGAGCCCCACCTTTTTTCGGGGGGCCGGCTCGGCCAGCGGAATGACGGAGATCCCGGAGGAATCCAGCGTTCCGGCGTAAGAGGCGGGAAGGATCGTTCCGCCGACATGCTGCCTGACCATCCGTATCTGAGATTCCATAGTGGACAGCTCCATGACCGGCTTTAGCGTTAGCCCGGCCATATGGCAGGCGGAATCGATCATTTGCCGCACAAAAAACTTCGGTTGGAACAGCACCAGCGGTATTTCGGCAAGCTGCTCCAGCTTCACCGCAGTGAAGGCCCCGAAAGGATGACTGTGGTAAACGACGAGAACGAGCTCTTCGTCATACAGGGGCAGATTGATCAACTGCTCATCCTCCAGCGGCAAAAAGACAACCCCCAGGTCAAGCCGGTTGCCCAGCAGGCCGTCACGGGTTTCTTCAGTCGCCAGTTCGATGACGTTCAGCTCGATTCCCGGATACTGGCGGTGAAACGAGACAAGCGCATCGGACAGGAGATGGTTGCCGGAGCAGCCGATGCGGAGTCTTCCCCGCTGAAGACCGGCAAGCTGGCCGATCTCCAGTTTGGCCTGCTCCAGCTCATGCAGAATCCGCCTGGCATGCTCCAGCAAAATCGTGCCGGGCTGCGTCAGATGGATTTTTTTCCCTGAACGGTGGAATAAGGGAGTGCCCACCTCTTGCTCCAGCAGGCGGATTTGGTGGCTTAATGTCGGTTGGGTAATGCCGAGCCGGTCCGCGGCCTTCGTGAAATGAAGCTCCTCGGCCACCGCCAAAAAATAATCCAATAGTCGATGCTCCATGTACAGTTTCTCCAATCCCGGTTGATCATCTATTTAATAGATTACATCTATGATATGGAAAAAATTCTGGATTGGCTAGAAGAATCGGAAAATGAAACGGGATAGGAAGCATAGAAACAATCTATGATAATTATTGATATCATAATATTGATCAATGCTTAAACAAGGGGTATAGTTAGTGTCAGAAGTTACGGAAAAGAGAGGGAGCGTTCGCAGTGGGCAAAATACAAATCGTACGGCGCGAGCAGCCGAAAGACAAACCGGACCCGAAGAAACTGGGTTTCGGACAATATTTCACCGATCATATGCTGGTGATGGATTATACGGCGGAGAAAGGTTGGCAGCCGCCGCAAATCGTTCCTTACGGACCGATTTCCTTGGACCCGTCCGCCATGGTATTTCATTACGGCCAGGAAGTATTTGAAGGCATGAAAGCCTACGCCTTGGGAGACGGGCGGATCGCCCTGTTTCGTCCCGACATGAATATGAAACGGATGAACCAGTCCTGCGAACGGCTCAGCATTCCTCAGGTCGACCCGGAGGCGGTGCTGGAAGGGATTACGGAACTGGTCAGCCTGGATCGGGACTGGATTCCGGAAGGCGATGATACTTCCTTGTATATCCGCCCGTTTATCATTGCGACGGAGCCGTGCCTCGGCGTTCGGGCCGCCAAGGAGTACAAGCTGCTCGTTATTTTGTCGCCGGTGGGCTCCTACTACCCGGAAGGGATTCATCCCGTATCGATCTACGTGGAGGATCAATTCGTCCGGGCGGTTCGCGGAGGAACAGGGGCCGCCAAGACGTCGGGCAATTACGCCGCGGGGATCAAGGCCCAGGAAGTTGCCAAGGACCAAGGTTTCTCCCAAGTGCTGTGGCTGGACGGCGTTGAGAAAAAATACATCGAAGAAGTCGGCAGTATGAACGTCTTCTTTAAACTCGGAGGCGAAGTCATTACGCCCGCTTTGTCGGGCAGCATTTTGGCCGGCATCACGCGCGATTCGGTGATTACGATGCTGCGCTCGTGGGGGCTGACGGTGACCGAACGCAGAATCACCGTCGAGGAGCTGTTTGAAGCGGCCCGAAAGGGCCTGCTGGAAGAGGCGTTCGGTACCGGGACAGCAGCGGTTATCTCGCCGATCGGGACGATGAAATGGGATCGGGAGCAGATCACCATCGCCGGCGGTAACACCGGAGAGTACGCCAAGAAGCTGTATGATACCATTACAGGCATCCAGAAGGGACTCCTTGAGGACCGTTTTGACTGGATGAAGGAAATTCATTAATATCATCATGCGTAACGCGACCACATGCCAGCCCGCTCGGCTTCCCAGCCGGGCGGGCTTTTTGCCGTCTGATGAAGTTTCAACATGGACTCAGGAAGGAATTTTCAAATGGTTGTCGAAATATTCATGACGTATATAAGAGCGGACTCGGCTGGAAGTTATTTAAGGGGGGAAGTCATGCATACTGCGGAATTTACTAAATTGCTGGGCATCATCATAAAGGACTACCAGACGCATATGGAGGAAGAATTGGCTCCCGCGCTGACGACGTCCCAATTGACTGTGCTGGAGGTGCTGGAACGCGAGGGCAAGCTGAAGCCGTCCGAATTGCTCCCCTTTCTGTCCACCACGCCGGCGGCGGTAACCATGCTGCTTGACCGGATGGAGCGGGGGGAATTGATTCGGCGGGAACGGGATGAGGGCGACCGTAGAATTGTGTGGGTGTCGATTACGGAGAAAGGGAAGCGTGAGGCGGAACGGGGCGTTCAGGTAAGAGAGGCTTATCTGGGCGGAATGCTGGATCGAATTTCAACGCATAACCAGCAGCTGCTCGTCTATTTAATGGGGAAAATATCCGGAAAATCTCAGTCCGTAACGGGAGACTGAAACGAAAATGCGAGTTGCCGGGGAGGATGAACTCCGGCAACTCGCATTTTTGATTACCACAGTTCTCCGGCGGCACCGCCCGATTTGCAGGCTTCACCGACCCCGCGATAAATCCGCTCTTCCCACAAATCCCAGGGATAGCAGCGGGGCGGAAGCGAGATCAGGTCGATCATTTCTTTGCTGACCGGATGGGGAAAACCGACATAAACCGACCACAGGGCGATTTGTTCACCGGGTTTGTTTAAGGCGGCGCCGTATTTTTGGTCACCGTAAAGCGGGCAGCCCAAATGGCTGAATTGCACGCGAATCTGATGGGATCTCCCGGTATGGAGCCGGATCTGCACCAGGGATAGATTGTCCTTGGGGGAGCTGCCCAACACCCGGTAATCGAGTCTGGCGTCTTTGCCCCCTGGCGTGCCTTTCTTAACTACGCGCACCGTGTTGGTCTTCTCGTCCTTCAGCAGCGTATCGGTCAACGTGCCGCTGGCCCGCGCGGGAATCCCCCGGATGACGGCCACGTAGCCTTTCTCAAAGCTGCGGGTCCGCACCGCATCGGACAACCGTGACGCGGCTTTCGACGTTTTGGCGAACACCATGGCGCCGCCGACGGGCCGGTCGAGCCGGTGAACCAGCCCCAGATACACATTGCCGGGCTTACTGTACCTTTCTTTAATATCCGCTTTGAGCAGGTTCAGCAAGTCGGGATCTCCGCTTGCATCTTCCTGGGTGGGAACATTGATTGGCTTTACAATGCCGAGTATATGGTTGTCCTCATAAAGAATCACCACGCCGGGCTCGCCTGGAATTCGCATGGAGCAGCCCTCCTTAGTCCTCCCAGCGGCCCAAGATGCCGCAAGGAAGATTCAGACCGGAGCGGGTGATCGGAAGCCCCAACTCCCCGGCCGTAATGACTCCGCCGTAACGCTTCTTGACGGTCATCGACAAGATGTTATGCAGCACGGTGGGTGAAATCCCGGTCGTATAGGAGTTGACCAAAAAGAACAACGGGGTATCCGATAAAATGGAGAGACAGGACTCCACGAACGGATAGAGGCTCGTTTCCAGCTTCCACATTTCGCCGCCGGGTCCCCGGCCGTATGACGGCGGGTCCATAATGATCGCATCGTATTTGTTGCCGCGCCGCTGCTCGCGCTGCACGAATTTAAACACATCGTCCGTAATAAAGCGGACGGGGCGGTCGCCGAGGCCCGACAGGTTCAGGTTCTCCTTGGCCCATTGCACCATCCCTTTCGCGGCGTCCACATGCACGACCGAAGCGCCCGCCGAAGCGGCCGCCACGGTAGCTCCGCCGGTGTAGGCGAACAAGTTGAGCACCTGGACCGGACGTCCCGCCCCCGAAATCTTGTCCATCATCCAGCGCCAGTTCGCCGCCTGTTCGGGAAACAGGCCCGTATGCTTGAAATTGGTCGGGCGGATATAAAATTTAAGCCGGTCATAAGAGATGGTCCAGCGGTCGGGAATCTGCTTCTTCATCTCCCATTGGCCGCCTCCGGATGAGCTGCGGTGATAATGGCCGTGGACATCGCGCCACTCCTTGTTCTCGTCCCGGATCGGCCAAATGATCTGCGGATCCGGACGCCGGAGCACGACATCGCCCCAACGCTCCAGCTTCTCTCCGTTCCCGGTATCGATAACCTCATAATCTTTCCAGTCGTTTGCTACGTACATGTGTTTAAACCCTTCCTTCCGTTTCAAAAGAACGGTCCTTCGCGGACCGCCCGAATCAAGAATCGCTGCCAAGTTGTGGAGTTCGCTAGTTATTGTACCTTATTTTTCTATCGGCATGCCAGCATCCCCGAAAAACTTGTTTGCTAGTTAACGTTTAGCTTGATTCGGAAAAATTATAGCGGTAATAATCCTGCGCCCGGACGGTCCGGAAGCCGGTGGATTCATAAAGCCGCATGGCGTTCGGGTTGTCCAGCGCCACCTCCAGCCACACCTCGTAGCCGGCGGCCGTCTCGCGGCGGACGATCTGCCGCAGGGCGGCGGATCCGATACCGTGTCCACGGTAGGTTGGGGAGACGGCAAAACCGTAAATCCAGGCTTCCCGGTTGGACCGGGAGACCCGGAGCTTGCCCACCGGATTTTCGTCCAGCATCAGGACCTCGTTTTCCGCGATCGTTTCGTAATTTTCATAGAAGGAAACGGACTCTTCCAGCGGCAAATCGAAGCCTTCGCTATCCAGCCTGGCGAGCACAGGCACATCCTTCGCTTCAGCACTGCGGAGCATCACATCGTCCCGGACCGGAAGCGAGAGATCGCCGCTCGGCTCGTGCTTCATCTGATACTCCGAAAAGTCGTAGGTAAACGGCACGGTGCTCATAAAGGCCTTGGCGGATTCGCTGTTTTCGGGCGCATTTAATAAAATCCGCTTGTAGGCGGACAAGCTTTCCGGATTCAGGGCTTTTTGCAGCAGCCGGGTAAAAATCCCCTGGCACCGGTAGTCGGGATGGACCATGCCGCAAAGCTCCACCGAACTGCCGAAATCGTAAAAACCGAGAAAACCGATGAGCCGGCCGTCCCGATACTCGGCCAAATCGGCTTTTTCTGCGGGTTTGCGGGACAGCAGCGTGTCCCAGTTCAGCTTCAGCACGATCGAATCATGAGCCTCGCATATGTGCTGCAGTTCTTTTACATCTTCCCAGGTTATCGGGTTAGTAATGATCACGCTCGACCACGTCCTTTCGCATGTATTCTAGCCGATTCAGGGGAAAAAAGCATCTGCATGACACCATTTCGCCATATTTCCGTACTACTTACTATAACCGTTAAACGGGGAGATATCAGGAGACGGAGGGGATGGACATGGAGACTGTGAAGAATCCGGGAGCCAAGAGGAAGTTTAATGTGAAGGGAATAACGACAACGGCGGTTGCCGGCCTGGTCGTCCTGGTCTTAGGAGCCAACAGCTTTGCGCAAATCGAATACGGGCATGTGGGGCTTTATAAAACGTTCGGCAAACTCGACAGCAATATATTGTCCCCGGGGATTCATTTGAAGATCCCGTTTGTTCAAACGGTTATTCAGGTCAATACGCAGGTGACCAAAGCGGAAACGGATACAAGCGCATCTTCCAAGGATTTGCAGCCGGTATCCACGCATGTGGCGGTAAACTACTCGGTGAACAAGGAATCCGCGTACAACCTTATGAACAATGTTGGGAGAAATGTCGATTCCGTGATCATCAACCCGGCCGTTCAGGAAATTGTCAAGGAGGTCACCGCAAGATACCAAGCCGAGGATCTGATCGCCAAGCGCGATATGGTCGCTGGCGAAATCAGCGAACACTTGACAAGCCGGCTGGCCAAATATGACTTGATCGTCAATGAAATCAACATCGTCAATTTCAAGTTCTCCGACGCTTTCAACCAGTCGATCGAAGCGAAGCAGGTCGCCCAGCAGCAGGCGCTGAAAGCCAGCAACGATCTGAAACGGATCGAGATCGAAGCGAAGCAGAAGGTCGCCCAGGCGCAGGCCGAAGCGGAGGCGCTCAAGCTGAAAAAGCAGGAGGTTACGCCGGAACTGGTGCAACTGAAGCAGATCGAAGTTCAGGAGAAGGCGCTGGAAAAATGGGATGGGCGTCTGCCGTCCGTGACAGGCGGTGCCACACCGTTCATTGATATCCAGTCGTTTACGAATCAACCCTGAACAATTCCCTCATTATCAATCCGCCGACTCGCTGTCGGCGGATTCTTCGTTTCGTTTCGAACCCCTAATCGTACCGGCAATCCAGTAAATCCACGGGATGAAAAATTCAGTGAGGATCAGAACGGGGGCCAATCCCTCAAGCAGAAACCGAAGCAATTCAATATGCGATCTGGCCAGGGTAATGGAGAAGACCGCGGCATACGCGGTAGCCGGGATAGAGAACGGCCTATGATCTTTGACCCCGGTTAATTGGGAGATGCCATGCACCGATGTATAAATGATAAAAGAGATTTTTACGAAGATGCTGGTCAGCCACAGGATAATCAAAATGGGGTCCAGTGTTTCGATAAAAGACCCAACCCGGATAAAACGGATCAATTCCATGTCGGGATAAGTCAGATTGCCCCCAAGCTCAGGCCCGAAGGCAAGCAGGACCGGGATGGCATGGGAGAAGATGATGACCAAGGAAGACAAAATGGTGGCCAGGAAAGTCCGATATACCTTTTTGGGAGATTTCAGATACGGAAATACAAGAAACAAAAAAGAGAGCTCGCCAACCATGATTGCCATCAAATAGCTTCCCGAACCGACGTCTTCGAGACTCAAATGGGTGATCAAGGCGATTAGCATATCGCTTTTGGCTTCCTGGGTCGCAAGAAAAGGGATGATGAAGAAGGCGATCGCACTGATGAGAAAGATGCCTTGGGCGATCCGGAAAATCGTCTCCAGGCCGCAGTGAACCGCATAGGCGACACAGATGCCAAAGATCGCGACCAAAGCCCACTGCGGAGTTCCGATCAAATATACGGACTGCAGAAAGTCGGATAACTGCCGCAGATTTACGGCGGCCAGCAGGAGCTGCGCACCGATGATCATCAAAATAAACAAGAGGTGCGGCAACCGTCCCACCAGCTCGCTTCCGTATTGGACGATGAACTCGTTTGGCCTTAAGGAAGCCGTTTTATAAGCGGGATAAACCAATAGCAGTCCCGCAAACGAGCCGACAATCATCCCGACAGGAGTGGAATAACCGGCTGCTTCAAGCAAAATACCCAGCAAAAAAGCTATGACGGTCGTAAAAATATATAAGTTGTAGAGAGAAAAAATTTGGCTTGAAGTAACGTTTTTTTGCATACGGGCTGCCTCCGGATTCAGAATCTCAAAAAAGCCAGGCTTGGATCGATGTGCTTATCGTATGAAAGAAAATCGGCAAATTCCACCGGTCCTTCAACAGAAATTGAACCTCGGCCAGCAGGAACAAGAGGAAGGAAACCGCCAGAACGGACCAATGGTGCTTCCATGCTACACCCTCTCTGCGCCGCTTTATCCATTTGTATCCCATATCCGCAAAGAAAATGGCTCCAATCCAAAACATAATCTTCCCCCCTATCTATTGTTTTCTTTGCATGACCGACCGGGTAATTGAGCCGGTCCGATCCAGCTTGATTCCGACTTTGACCTCAATCGGCAGCTCGGTCGCATAGTATTCCCGCCACTTCGGCTTAATCTTCCTCCATTCTTCCGGGTATCTCCAGTCGAGATATTGGCTCATTAAAAAGGCGTCGGAGCGCGCTTTCCTGGTTTTGGACAAAACGCTGCTAAATCGGCGTTCGATATCCTTCTCCAATAAATCACCGATTTGCTCCAAATTATCCGGATTTTTTAAATCTATCGAGGAACTCGAGGAAAGAACATAGGCATCGGCATGGCTCCGGACCTGAAAAGCGACTTTCCCTTCTTTAATTTCGGGTTTGATTTTAGTGCCTATATTTTCGGCGACACAACTGATTTCTTTTCCGTCGGAAGGGGCGTTAACTGTAACGATCGACGATGTGAGCTGGGAGCTGATCCATAGAGCCCCCCTTAATTCCTGCGTGGAGAGCTCGATCTTGGACATTTTTCCCCCCTTGAAAATGGCGGCCCCCCCGGTTCCCATCCATGTGTCTTTGGCCTGATCCGAGGTTTCGATATCGGGCTGACGGCCGAAACTCAGCAGGGGCAGCAGAATGTCTCCGCCTTGGTAATAAGCCAAAATATAGTCTTTGACCGTGGTATCGAGAGTGACATGCTGATTGATATACTTTCGCAAAATATCCGAGACGAATCGCTCAAAGATTAATGGAGTGTTGCTTATATCCTTCAAGCTGTCGGGCGTCACGAACATATTGGCGCTTAAATGGAAGGCGGGTTGCCGATGGACGAATTCAATGATCGATTCAATTCCGTGCTCCGCCAGCTTTCGGCCGATGACAATAATTCGGGTTTGTCCGAACGAGATGGTCCGGGACATATCCACTTGGATTTCTCTCAGCGCTTCGCTGATGTTGGGGGCTTTCTTGGTCACAAAGGAATACGGCTCCCCCTTGGCTTGTCCGGAGCCGCCGGCTTGGCCGGGAATCATCCGGTTCGGCAAGGGGAAACTGATGGTGAGCTCGATTTCGCCGTTGTCGGTCCGGTCCACCAGCATGGAAAGGGCGAAAGCGCGGTTGTTAATTTCTTTGGATGACCAGCAGCCTCCGGTAATCGCCAGAACGGCGATGGCTAGTCCGGTGGTGAGCGCCAGCCTCAGGTATTTGTTGATCAATTGCCTTCACCTTTCTTCTTCGCCCAGTCTCTGGATTTGTTTTGTTGCCGGATCTTGTTCCCCGCCATAAACGGGGGCCGTGTTCTCATATGCCACCAGGGTGCCCTTACCAAAGTGTCTTTCAAGTCATCCTTGACCAAGGGGGCGATCGGTGCCAAATAAGGAACCCCGAATGATTTCAGGTTGGTCAGGTGAGTGTAGATCAAGATCAGTCCGCAGGCGATCCCGTATAGCCCGAACATCGCGGCCAAAAACATGATTGGAAACCGTAGCAGCCGAAAAGACAGGCCCAGATCGAAATGCGGGATGATAAATGAGGCGATCCCCGTCAGTGACACAATGATGACCATGGCCGCGGATACGATGCCTGCCTCCACGGCGGCTGTCCCGATGATCAGCGCACCGATAATGGAAACGGCTTGGCCGATCGCCTTGGGAATTCGTATGGAGGCCTCGCGAAGCGCCTCAAAAGCTATTTCCATAATGAAGGCCTCAAGCAGCGCGGGGAAGGGCACGATTTCCCGGGAAGCGGCAAGCGTATATAGAAGCTGTGACGGTATCATTTCAGGGTGAAAGGTTGTCGTCGCGATATAAAGGGAGGGCAGCAGCAGGGATGCGAACAGAAAAAAATAACGTATCCAACGAATCCATGTCGCCGCCACGAACCTTTGGTAATAGTCCTCCGCCGACTGGAGCAGCATGGTCATCGTAACCGGAACGAGCAGCACCAACGGCGTTCCGTCCACCATTAAAGCGATTCGTCCCTCAAGCAGGGAGGCGGCAATGACATCCGGTCTTTCGGAGTATTGCATCTGGGGAAAAGGCGAGTAGGGATTATCCTCAATCGACTCTTCCAGATAAGAGGCTCCCATAATTCCGTCAATATCGATGTAGGACAGTCTCCGTTTGACTTCGGCAATCATCTCCGGCTTGGCGACGCCTTGTACAAAGGCAACGACGACGCTCGACTTGGTTTTAGTTCCGAATTTAAGCTCCTCACACTTAAAATCTTTATTTTTTAATCGCCTGCGCAGTAAAGTCAGATTGATTTCAAGATCCTCGATAAAGGCTTCCCGCGGCCCGCGGATCACGGATTCATTGGGCGCTTCGCTGACGGAGCGCGTCGGGTAATCCGAAATGGAGAAGGTCATCATACGGTGGTCCCCA
Source organism: Paenibacillus sp. A14 (assembly GCF_036864815.1). NCBI lineage: Bacteria > Bacillati > Bacillota > Bacilli > Caryophanales > Paenibacillaceae > Paenibacillus > Paenibacillus sp. A14. The sequence goes on along the minus strand of NZ_JBAGJD010000001.1, from coordinate 319,642 downwards.
TCGATGAGGAGCAAGGCGCCCGCGTCAAGAACCGCGTTTAAGCCTTCGTTCATATCCGTAACCAACTTGTTTTGAGAAACGTCCAGCCCCTTGTCATCGAACAAAAATTTAAAAATATCGCCTTCTTTAAGCTCCTCGGCCCGTTTCTGCAGACTTCTGAGGATAAAGTTCTGTACAGTCGGCTGGCTGATCATCCCCCGCAGGTAAATGAGCGCGCATTCCTGGCCGGTGCTGAGCACAAACTGCCTGTAGATGACATCCGAACATAAATCGAGCTCCCGCTGATACCAGGCGAGGCGTTCTTGAAGATCGCGGGCATCCGGTCCCTCAACCGTCTCCCCACCTGACTCCGGTTTTTTCGTGTTTACGTCCGATCGATTTCCCGATTCCTGGTCCGGTTTGTTATCGGGCCGCAGAGTGAGCCGGTGTCTTCTCCAAAATGGCAAAGCGGTGTGCCTCCTTTCTTTACGAGGTTCTGACACTATAAAGATTTGCGGGAGACAGGAAAATTATTCTTTCGGCCCGATTTAAATACAGACTTTGGAACTATTTAATTATGGGGTCATTTGATCGATATTTATGATATAGCCTGAATATATCGGCCTGTTGGGCGTGTCATCTTAGAAATTGCAAACGGAGAGAACCGAAGTAGAGAAGAGAAGGAAGGGGGCCTTTCGTGAGAACCCACGTTATGGAGCTGCAGGATGGGGACCGGCTAAAGACGGATATCTTTAACAAGGCCGGGCTACACGTTCTGCCAAAGGGAACAAGTATACATAAGGAAGAAATCGCACTTCTGATTCGGCAAAGTATCGATTATGTCGATATCGAACCAAGGGAGGACGGGGCGGCGCTTTCCCAGCTGAACCGGTCCGATTTTCAGAAGCTGCTGAAGGATAATTTCGAATCCACGGTGAAAGGCTATCAGTCCATATTTCTTGAGGCGCTGACAACCGGGAAGTTTAATCAAACGATGGTGGACGACAAGCTGAAGCCGATGCTTGAAATCATTGACCAGAAGAAAGATGTCGTCTCCCTGCTGATCACGTTTGGGGAAGAGGACGTCAATCTTTACAACCATTCCCTGCAGGTTGGGCTGTTGTCGTATTACATCGCTTCCTGGCTCGGCTACAGCCGGGACGAGTGCTATGAGATCAGCAAGGCGGGCTGCCTCCACGATATCGGAAAAAGCAAGGTCCGTCAGGAGCTGCGCAATCATTCCGGCTCGTTGAATGAGGCGCAGTTGGACGAAATGCGGCGCCACACGCGTTACGGCTTTGAAATTATTCGCGATTCCATGCCGGATATGGTACCCGCGCTTGTCGCGCTACAGCACCACGAACGCGAGGACGGTACCGGATTCCCGCAAGGGCTCCAGGCTGAAGAGATTCATCCGTATGCCAAAATCGTGGCGGTCGCCAACATGTACGTCGAAATGACGGCTCCAGACCGGCTTAAGGGCAGACCGGGGCTGCTGGCTGTTCTGCGCGAGGTGTACGAGCTCGGCTTCGGGGAACTGAACGAGAAGGTCGTGCAGGCGCTGGTCCGCCATTTGCTTCCGCACTTTGTGGGGAAGCACGCCCGTTTGAGCAACGGGGAGACCGCGATGATCGTCTGGAACAATCCGAGCGATTATTTCCGCCCTTTGGTGAAGGTGAACGAACAGTTCCTCGATCTATCCGTGGAACGCCAACTGACCTTGGAAGAAATTTTTATGTAAGAATGTACAGAGAAACGGCAAACAGCCGGTTACCGCTAATACAAGCGATAACCGGCTGTTTTATTCTGTATATAGAATTCCAGGCTTCTCTCAGGATAGTCGCGTCTCTTGGATATGTCCGATGACTTTGCCGCGCAGTTCCGGCTTCACGGGGGATTCCCCCGCCAGCTCCAAGGCCCAGAGGACGGCTCCCGCGGCGGGAGGAACCTGCAGGAAAATATAATTGCAGGGGACTTGGGTCAGAGCGGCCATCTGCTGTCTGAAGCCATCAAACAGCAGAGGCGTCTCGGCCTTGACCCATACGGACCCGGCCAAAATAATGTCAGCTTCCCGATCGCCGGCGAAATTCAAGTGCTCCAGGCAGCCTGCGACAGAGCGGGCAAGCTGCTCCCCCGAGTGACGAATGATTTGAAGTGCGGCAGAATCTCCTTGGTCCGCGGCGCGGAACAAAATGCGAACCAGTTCTGTCGTGGGTAAGCTTCGCCTTACCGAGCCCTCCAGCACGGTTTCGATATAATCGGCTTTGGATGGAATACGCAGCAGTTCCATTACCGGCCCGGTCATGGCCGTCTTGGGGCCAAGCCGGTAAAAGGTGTCGTAAACCGTCCGCAATACGCGTCTGGCCAGATAAAACCCGCCTGCTTCGTCACCGGACAGTTCGCTGCCGACTCCGCCGATCTGCAGGCGCTCCCCGGTTTCGGATATGCCGGCGGTGGACATCCCCGACCCGTTAATGGAGCAGACGCCGTACCCTTTTTCGCTCCCCGCCTTGATGCCGAGAAACGCATCGTTATCCAGCGCAAAATGGGCCAAACCAAGCCGCTCGACCACCTCGCACAGTTTGGCTTTTTGCGGAGGGATATCCGCTCCAGCCAAGCCAAAGGCACCGGCGGCAAGCAGCTCCGGAACAAGCCGGTGGGGCGCCAACAACCTGCTTAAATGCTCCCTCATGGCCCGTTCCGCGCCGGCATACCCGTCGGGAAACCGTTCATGGCTACAGGTGCCGGTATGAAGATGATCGATATAATTGCCGTCCAGGTCGAACAGGAAATAATCCGTCTTGCTGTTTCCGCCATCAACGCCGATCACATATTTTTTATCCATGGCCAGAACCTAACTTACGGGAAAAAATTGCGGCAAATAGACTTTGTGCGCTTCCTTCAATTCCTGGAAGCAGGCGTAAGCCGCGTCATAATCACCGACCAGCGGGTTCATGAGCAGCGCGCGCATGGCGGCGTCTTCGCTTCCGGTCACGGCGGCGGTCACGGTCTCGCGCTCGTAAGCTTTGACCATACGCATGTAGTCGATGATGTGCCGGTTCGCGAAACCTTCAACTTTGATTGGTTTGGCCCCGTCGCGTCCAATGACCGCCCGGACTTCCACCGCATCCGTATCATCCATGAACTCAAGCGCTCCGCGATTCAACAAATTTACCACATGAACTTCCTGCTTGTCGTTGTAAATGGCGTCCACCAGACTGATCGCAACTTCGGAATAATTGGCCCCACCCCGGGAGGACAGCAGCTCGGGTTTGGTATGCAAATTCGCATCGGAGTAGATTTGCAGGAGATCCTCTTCGATTTGCACGCATTTTTCCCCGCGGCTCAATTCGCTCGACCGGAGAAGGTCCAGCTTCTTGTTTTTGAAGTAGTAGTATTCGAGATAGGAGGAAGGGATGGCACCGACCATTTGGATCAATTCCTTGCTGAAACCACTGGAAGGAATGTTCTTCATGGCTTCGCTGTTCAGGCCCATATCGAGCGCCCGTTTGAGATAGTCCTGGCCATCTTGTTCGATCGCGGTGATCCAGCTGAGGTGGTTAAGTCCCAAATAGGTGATCTCCGGGTGGTCCAACTGCAGCGTTTCACGGATGCTCTTGAACATATTGAAGGGAACGTTGCAAAGCCCCAGCATTTTAACGTCGCTATAATTCAGCAGGGCTTCCGTAAGAATGCCGGCGGGATTGGAGAAGTTGATCAGCCAGGCGTCCGGGCAAAGCTCCTTCATCCGCTGCGCGATTCCCAACATGACGGGGATGGTTCGCATTGCTTTAAAAAAACCGCCGATGCCGCAGGTTTCCTGGCCGATCAGGTCGTATTTGAGCGGAATCTTCTCGTCCAGGATCCGGGCAGCCAGTTTGCCGACGCGAATTTGCCCCAGCACAAAGTCGGCATCCCGCAGCGTTTCATCCAGATCCGCCGTCCTGACGACGCGGCAGGTGAGCTGCTCGGCCCGGATCATCCGTTCGCAGAGCCGGCCCACGATATCAAGCTTGCGGGCATCGATGTCCATAAGAACGAGCTCCGTGACCGGTAGAGCATGCTTGCGCTTGAGGATACCCTCGATCAGTTCGGGCGTATAGGTGCTTCCCGCTCCAATAATGGAGATTTTTAACTTGTTATGCATGGAAACCATCCTTTGTTGTTATGACGTGAACATCCAGACTTTTTCGCGGTTATTATAGCATGGTGTTCATCGATGCGACAATAAAAAACGTAAATAAATTTTATGTTGAATTAATATTTTTGAAATAAAATTTTAAGTGGGAGGGATCGATTTCCAGGTTTTTTGAAAGAGATCGCTTGTTTTTTACGCAAAAAGCGCTTAAGATATGAATGCATATCATGGGAAGTCAGCTTTTTGAGAGAAAAGTAGAGTAAGAGAAATTCATTAAGTGAGTAGGGAAGCTGCGATGGCGATTAATGATAATATCCTGATCAAAATCCGGGAAATGAAAGAGAATTTGACACCGGTAGAGCGGCTGGTGGCCGAGTATATTTTGGCCAATACGGAAGAAATTCCGCATTTGTCGATCAAGAGTCTGGCCCGTTTAAGCAAGACCAGCGACGCCTCCGTGCTGCGTTTCTGCAAAACGATGGGCTACAGCGGGTACCGAAATTTCATCGTGAGTATTTCCGCCGCCGTCGGCTCCATGGACGAGGAGCGGAACGACGGATACACCGACATTCAGCCGGGGGACGATCTTAACACCATTATTTCGAATATTTCGCGTAACAATATGAAATCCATAGAAGATACCCTCAGCGTTTTGGACAGGAATGAGGTGGACCGGGCCGTTAAAGCACTCCGGGCGAGCAACCGTATCGTTTTTTTCGGCATGGGCGCTTCGGGGCTGATCTGCCAGGACGGTGAGCAAAAATTTTCGCGGATCAACAAAATGTGTCACGCTTATATCGATGCGCACAGCCAGCTTACGGCGGCGACCTTGCTGGGCAAGGGCGACGTGGCCATCTTTGTTTCCAATTCGGGAGATACGGCCGAAATCCTGGACACGCTGGAAGTGGCCAAGAAGAACAAAGTCAGCACGATCGCGATCACCCGGTACAATAAGAGCGAGCTGGCGGATAAGGCCGACATTCTCCTGGGGATTTCGACGCCCGAAGTGACGATGCGCAGCGGGGCCATGGGCTCAAGAATCGCCATGCTTACCGTCATCGACATTTTATTTGCCGGCGTGGCGAGCGCGGATTACCAGAACGTGAAGAAGTTTCTTACAAAAACGCACAATATTCTCGCCTTCAAACATAGAAACCGGAAATAACCCGGCATTTTGGGCTACATAATGGGCTGTCCCAAGGTCATCTTTGATGATGGAGGGGCGGCTTTTTTTATCTCGTGGACGAATTAAAAAAACAAAAAAATATTACATCATAAAATTTTATTTCAAAAACTATTGACGGTGTAAGGTTTGCCCAATTAATATAAAACCAAGAATTGAGGTCCCAATTCACCAGTGAGGAGAATGAATCGGCCATGGAACAATACTTTGCAGGACTGACCACAGAAGGAATCAACCCCGACACGCAAATGATTGACGAGTGCACGACCGAGCAAATGCTGCGGCTGCTCAATCAGGAGGATGCCAAGGTTCCTGCTGCTGTGGCTGCGGAAATCCCGCAAATCGTCAGGGCGGTGGATATTCTCCATCAACTGCTCAAACAGGGTGGCAGAATGTTTTATATAGGAGCGGGCACCTCGGGAAGATTGGGGGTGCTGGACGCCTCCGAATGTCCGCCTACTTTCGGTGTCGATCCCGCCCTGGTGCAGGGACATATTGCCGGGGGAGACATGGCATTAAGAGTAGCCGTTGAAGGTTTTGAAGACAGTGCGGAGGAGGGGATCGCTTTAATTGAGCGCGTTGGCGTGACAGCGCGGGACGCCGTCATCGGCATTTCGGCCAGCGGCTCGGCCAGCTTCGTCATCGCCGGTTTGAAGAAAGCCGCCGAATTGGGGGCGGTAACGATCGGCATCGTCAATAACAAGGGGTCCCGGTTGGAGGAAGTCTGCGATATTTGCATCGTTCCGGTGGTCGGCCCCGAGGTTATTATGGGCTCGACCCGGCTGAAAGCGGGCACGGCCCAGAAGCTGGTGCTGAACATGCTGACCACTTGCACGATGGTCAAGCTGGGGAAGACTTACAACAACTTGATGGTGGATCTGAAGGCAAGCAACAAGAAGCTCTATGACCGTTCGGTCCGGATCATCCGGATCGCTACCGGAGTCGATCCGGATACGGCGGCCGATTTTTTGGCGAAGGCGTCCATGAACTGCAAGCTGGCGATCCTGATGATCAAAACCGGACTGGACGCGGTCCAGGCGGAGCGGGTTCTTGCGGAATGCGAAGGGAACCTGAAATCCGCCATTCGCACAACCAATCAAGTAAGATAACGTTCGATAACCCGGGGGGAGGATTTTCAAATGAAAAGAAAAACGCATGTACTGACTTCACTGCTGGCTTTCTCTATGCTGCTTGCCACGTTGACGGCTTGCGGAACCAAAGGTAACGAAGGCGGCGGCGCAAACGCTGCAAAAGCCGGGAACGGGGAAGCGAAAGATACCATTACCGCGCTGCTTCCGCCGGTTTCGGGGGAATTTCAGAACAATTTTGCCCAAATGGAGAAAGACTTTAATGCGCTCTACCCGAATCTTACTTTGAAAATCGAACCTGCGAGCTGGGAGGATATGACCCAGAAGCTCGATACGCAGGTCAATGCGGGAAGTCCTCCTGATATCGCTTTCATTGGCTCGGATGGGATTTCCAAGTACGTTCAACAGGGGATGCTGATGGATATTACCGACACCGCGACCCCGGAAATGATCGCCGACTATGATCCCGCGCCGCTGGAATATATGAAGAAAGGCGAAGGACTCTACGGGTTCCCCGCTTATATGGAAGTACACGCACTGGGCGGGAACAAAGAATATCTTGAGGCCGCGGGGATCGACTGGAAAAACGTGCAGAAAAACGGCTGGACTTACGAAGAATTCCGCGAAGCGATCAAAAAGGGAGTCGTCAGGGAAGGCGACACCACGAAACGATACGGATTCGTTTTCGCTACCGCCGGCGTCACCGCGAAGGACTACTTGAACATTCTGATTAAAAATGCCGGGATGCCGGCCCCTTTCAACAAAGATTTGAAATATGCGTATACCAGCAAAAACTTCCTGGAAGTGTTGAAGGCGATCCGGCAGTTGATCGACGACGGCTCGATGCCTAAGGAGCTTAGCTCCGTCGATGCCGGCAAACGTTGGAATATGTTCCTTACGGGACAGACCATGATCACCGGCAAAGGGCTCGCGACGTTTGAGAATTCCGCCAAGAAGAATAATGAAAAGCTCAAGGCCAACGATGGCAGCGCCGTACAAGGCAGCATCCCTGTGGATTATATCGTCCTGCCGGTACCGACCTTCGTGGGCGAGGAGCCGATTTCCAGCACTGTGGTCGACGGTTATGTTACCTTCCGCGGCAAAAAAGAGCCGACCGCCGAGCATAAGGCAAATGTGGTAAAAGCCGCCTACTTCCTGGCAAGCGGTAAGGTAGCGGCCACGACAAACAACGATCTATTTGCTGCCCATATCACGAAGAGCGGGAGAGAAGCGGCCAAGAGCATGACGGTTGACCGGAATCCGGACAATGTGGCCGCCGTGGAAACGATGCTCTCGCATGCGAACCCGGCCCGGCCGGACATCCCGGTCGACCTTGGCGCCAAAGCGATCAAGATCGAGGATGCCGTTATCATTCCGAAGCTGCAGGCGCTTCTGGCAAACGAAATCACGCCGGAGGAAATGTACGAAGCGGTCAAGGCCGAGGCGATCGGCACCTTCGGTCAAGACGGAATTGTAAACGATTAGTCCTACCCATCGGGCAGTCGCGTAAAACCGATTCGGCTGCCCGATCCTTTTTTCGCAAAACGGTTGGAGAAGGAGTTTGGACATTATGGCTCACTTGGCAAAAGCACAGAATCCACCCAAGATCGGCAAGAAGCGCAAATGGAAAGGAGACGGCGCTTGGGCTTACGCGTTTATCGCCGTGGCGCTGGTCGTCTACGCCATGTTTACCGCCTACCCCGTGGTCAGCGCCTTTATCATCAGCTTTCAGGAGTACCGGCCGCTCGGCTCGGTGTTCATCGGCTTTGATAATTACGTAAGCACATTTAAAGATTCGCTCTTTTGGAAATCGATCACGAATACTGTGGTGTATACGGCCCTGACCGTTCCGGTATCGCTGTTTCTGTCCTTTGCCGTCGCGATCATGATTCTTCCCTTTAAGAAGGGGCTGCAAACGACGTTTAAAGCGGTTTACTACCTCCCCGCCGTCGCATCGGGGGTCGCTTTATCGGTTGTATGGCTGTGGATTTTTGATCCGATGACCTCGGGGATATTGAACCAACTGCTGGGCGTGTTCGGCATCGCCAACCAGAACTGGTTGGGATCGAGCGCGACGGCCATGTTCTCCCTCGTGCTGATGGCCTGGCTGTCGAGCCACGGCACCAGCATCATTATTTATCTCGCCGCGCTGCTCGGCATCGATTCAAGCTATTACGAAGCGGCGGATCTGGATGGGGCTTCTTTTTTTCAGAAGCTGTGGTACATCGTGATCCCGTGCCTTAAGCCGACCACCTTGTTCCTGCTCGTGACCGGCGTCATCGGTTCGTTCCAGGTTTTCCAGAACGCTTATCTGATGACGGGCGGTGGCCCGGACAACGCGACGACGATGGTCGGACTGCTGATCTTCGACAACGCGTTCAAATACTTCGAGTTTGGCGAAGCCGCCGCGCAATCCCTGATTTTGACGGTGATTATCGCCGGTATTTCCCTGATCCAATTCAAATTTCTCGGCAACGATGTTGAGTACTAGGGGAGGAGAGAACGATGGCGCTATACAGCAATCATACCGGACGCAAAAGCGTAAAGCTTGCCCGCAATACCTTCATGATCATCGTGCTTGTGCTCTTCGCGCTCGCCACCCTGTTTCCGATCTATTTCATGATTATTTCCTCCTTCGGCGACCCGGTGGAAGCCGGCGCTCTAAGCTACACGCTTTGGCCCACCAAGATCTCACTGGATTCCTACAAGTTCTTCTTTGATTACAGCGAATATTCCTACCGCTGGCTGCTGAACTCGCTGATCGTCGCGGGCAGTGTCACGGTATTCAATGTAGTGTTTGCTACCTTGGCCGGATACGCGTTCTCCAAAATCCGGTTTAAAGGAAGAAACGTGCTGTTCTTTATTTTACTCTGCGCGATGATGATTCCTTATCAAGTTACCCAGGTACCGCTTTACATTCTGATCGTGAACGTATTCCAAATCCAGAATACGTACGGCGCGCTCATCCTGCCGGGGATCGTCACGGTCTACAATATTTTTCTGGCCAAACAGTTCATGTCGTCGATTCCGAACGAAATCCTGGAATGCGCCAAGGTGGAAGGCTGCAACCAGTTCCAAATTTTTATCCGCGTGATCGTGCCGCTGTCCAAAACGGTCATGGCGGTCATGGCGATTCTTACATTTATGGATAGCTGGAATACCTTCTTCTGGCCGTTCCTGGTGACTAACACGATGGATATGCAGACCATTCAAGTCGGATTGAAAAACTTCCGTTTTGCCAATACAACGTATTTTGCCCCGATGATGGCGGGGGCCGCCATTTCGGCGATCCCGATGTTTATCCTGTTCTTCAGCCTGCAAAAATACTTCCTGGAAGGCGTTACCGTAGGGGCGGTGAAAGGATGAACGACGGGCGGAGCAAGGGGGGCGGCGGCACCCGCTACGCGGTGGGACTCATGTCCGGCACCTCCGTCGACGGGATCGACGCGGCGGTGGTGGAAATCCGCGGGGAGCTGGACCTGAAACCGCAAGTCCGCCTGGTGGCGTTCGAGAACTTTCCGTATCCGGCTTCAGCCAGGGAAGAAATTTTTGCACTGTTTGATCCGCGGAAAGCGACGATCGACCGCGTCGGCCGGTTGAATGTTTGGCTGGGCGAACTGTTCGCGGAGGCGGCTTTGGAGGTGATCCGCAAGGCGGGACTGACGCCCCGGGAGATCGCCTGGATCGGTTCGCACGGGCAGACGATCTATCATGCGCCGGAAGCGCATGAACGGGACGGCTTCGATTTGCGGTATACGGTGCAAATCGGGGAAGGGGCCGTGATCGCGGCCCGGACGGGCATTCCCTGCGTCTCCGATTTCCGCGTCGCCGACATGGCCGCGGGCGGGCAAGGGGCGCCGCTTGTCCCTTTTACGGAGTACTTGCTGTACCGGGAAGAGCACCGGACTTTGCTGCTGCAAAATATCGGCGGCATCGGCAACATGACCGTCCTTCCGGCGGGCTGCCGGGCGGAGCAGGTTTACGCCTTCGACACGGGCCCCGGCAACATGCTGATCGACGGGGTGGTGTCCGGGCTGACTCTGGGCAGGCAGACGATGGATGCCGGAGGAGATATGGCCAAACGCGGGCGTATCCATGATGGGCTGCTTCGGGAGTTGCAGCGGGAGCCTTATTATTCCCGGCCGATCCCTAAATCGACCGGAAGGGAGCTGTTCGGAGCGTCCTATATCGATCGATTGCTGGACTATCGGGAACGGCATGGCCTTTCGGCGTGCGATCTCGTGGCGACGGTGACGCGGTTGACAGCATGGACGGTCGGCGAAGCTTACCGCCGCTTCGTCCGCGACCGGGATCCGGCGGACGCGCTGATCGTCGGAGGCGGCGGGAGCTACAATCCCGTGCTGATGGATTTCTTGAACGCCGAGATGGCACCGATGAACGTCGCCGTACGGACCCAGGAAGAAGTAGGGCTGAGCAGCGACGCCAAAGAGGCGGTGGCCTTCGCGCTGCTCGCCGGCTATACGCTGGCCGGGCGGGCCAACAATCTGCCCGGCGTGACCGGGGCGGAGCGCCCCGTGGTGATGGGCAAGATCAGTTACTAATGCTCCATCAGACATAGTAGTAGGGGATATTGAGAAATTGAGAATACATTCGCACGCCCACAGACATCCAAATCGTTTGAGGCCCACGGCGATCAAGGTGCCGAGTGCACCTTCCAACCCTTCCAGCTCCAAAAGATGCAAATCTGCAGGTATTTAGGCTGATTCACGAGGGGGTGCGAAAAAAGATGCAAATCTGCAGGCATTTCTGGCGATTTTAGAGCAACGAGCCGGTTTCGTCAAAAATTCCTGCAGATTTGCAGAAATTTTGAAATTCTTGTTCCGTACTAGAAAAAAACATGCAGATATGCAGGAATTCAATGTTATCAAGGTTGTCTGATGGGGCACTAGAGGTTGTCAAGCCGGAACCAGGCAGGGAGGATCGCGCGCATGTTGATGACATGGGAAGATCGTTTCACCCCCGGGGTCATCGAGCTATGGAACCGGGAAGCGGTGCGGGACGGGTACAAAGCGCTGACCGAACAAAGTTTTGGAGGCATTTTTACGGCCAGCCCGTATTTTGACCGCGAAGCGGCATGGGTGATGCGGGACGAAGACGGGACGGTGCGGGGCTTCGCCTGCGGGTGCACGGGTGATGATTTGCCGCTCGGGGACATCGCGGGTTACATTACCTGCATCGTGCTGGACGAGGAGCTGCAAACCGATGAGAGTTACGGAAGACTGCTGGAAGCCCTGGAGCGGCGTTTTCGAAGCTTAGGCAAAAAGCAGGCCGATGTGCTGTTTTTTAATCCGATGCAGCTGCCGTGGTACATCCCCGACACGCCGCGGCATGAGCACAACAATGCGCCCGGCGTCCCGGTAGGGAGCGGGCTGCACGGCTTTTTGCTCCGCAGTGGCTACGCGGAACGGGCGCGGGAGTGCGGCATGTATTTGCCGCTCGAACAATTTACGATCCCGGAGGAGATCCGGGCCAAGGAGCAAAAGGCGGCCGAAGCCGGATACCGGGTCGAGCTCTACGATCCCGCCCGGCACGACGGTCTTGTGGAGATGCTGGACGGCTTCGACAATCCGCTGTGGAGGCGGCAGATTCCCGAGTACGCCGAAGCCGGCGAACCGCTGGTGATCGCAGCCTTGAACGGAAAGGCCGCTGGCTTTGCCGGGCCGGTCATCCGGGAGGAGAAAGGCCGCGGCTTTTTCGCCGGCATCGGAGTGCACCCCGCGCACGAGGGACATGGGCTGGGCAGCGTTTTATTTTTCAAACTGTGCGAGGCATTTCAACAGATCGGGACGGATTACATGTCGTTGTTTACCGGTATGACGAATCCGGCGATGCGGATTTACGAGCAGGCGGGATTTCGGAAGGTCAAAACATTTGCGGTCATGAGAAGGGAGTTCTAGCGATGAGCGAACAGGAACGGTTAACGATTCTGGCTATCGGAGGCCATGTGGGGGATATGGAATTAACCGCGGGAGGCGTGCTTGCCAGCCACGCGCTGAAGGGAGACCGCGTCGTCACGCTGGCGCTGACCGCCGGGGAACGCGGCGTTCCGGCCGGAAGGGATATGGCCGAGTACCGGGAGCAGAAAGTGCGGGAGGCGGCCGTTTTTGCCGAGATGCTCGGAGGCGAGTCCATCGTATTCGAAATTCCCGACGGCGAGCTGACGAACAGTGAAGAGATGCGCTACCGGGTGTGTGACGTGATCCGCGAGGTGAGGCCGAACATCTTGATCACCCATTTCAAGAACAGCATGCACAAAGATCATATGACTACGCATTTGATCGTGAACGACGCGCGCTTTTTCGCCGGGCTGGGTTCGCTGAAGCGGGAACGGCCGGCGCATTTTGCTTCCAGGCTGTACTATGCGGAAAACTGGGAGGACGCGGTCGACTACAAGCCTTACGTGTACATCGATTTCGACCAGGAGGCCTACGACCTGTGGGTGAAGGCCGTGTCCCAGCATTGGTTCGTCACGGGAAGCGCTTCCTTTCCTTATCTGGAATATTACAAGCATCTGGCCCGCGTGCGCGGCATCGAAGCCCGGAAGCAGTATGCGGAGACTTTTATGGTGCCGGCGGAGACGATGCGCGTGCTGAAATCGGATTTGATGTAATGAAACGGCGTGTTTCAGCAGGCCGTTAAGGGGAGGTTTGTGGTTATGGTCAAGAGCGGGATCGATAATATCATGTCGTACGCCCGGCTGCTCAAAGGGAAACGCCTGGGACTGATCACGTCGCCGACGGGACTCGCTTCCGGCTTTGTGTCCACCATTCAGGTACTGAAGGAGCATTTTCATTTGGCCGCCCTGTTTTCGCCGGAACACGGCGTGCGCGGCGACCAGGCGGCGGGCGCCATGGTCGAAACCTATACGGATCCGCTGACGGGCGTTCCGGTGTACAGTCTGTACCGGAAGGATTCCAAGCGGATGACGCCGGAGATGCTGGAGGAAGTCGATGCGGTCGTCTACGATATTCAGGATGTGGGGATTCGCTACTACACGTTTATTTATACGATGCTGTATGCCTTGGAAGATTGCGCCAAGGCGGGCAAGCCGTTTATTGTGCTGGACCGGATTAACCCGCTGGACGGCGTTACGGTGGAGGGCAATGTCCTTAAGCCGGGGTTCGAGTCGTTTGTCGGCAATTATCCGCTTTGCGTACGGTACGGCTTGACCGCGGGAGAGGTGGCGGCGATGGCGAACGAGATGGTGGGCTGGAACGCCGAACTTCATGTCATCCCTTGCGAAGGCTGGGACCGGCGCATGCTGTTTCCGGAAACGGGGCGGATCTGGGTGCATCCTTCGCTGAATATCCCGCGCTTTGAAACCGCTCTGCTGTACGGCGGCACCTGCCTGTTTGAAGGCACGAACCTGTCGGAGGGGCGCGGCACGACGTTTCCGTTCGAAATGATCGGCGCGCCATTCATCGAGCCGGAGGCGCTGGCCGCGGAAATGAATGCGCTGCGGCTGCCGGGGGTGATGTTCCTGCCGGTGTATTTTAAGCCGACGACATCCAAATTTGCCGGGGAATTGTGCGGGGGCGTGCAACTTTACGTGACGGATGCGCGGGCGCTCAACGCTGTGGAGGCCGGGGTGACGCTGCTTTATACGATCAAGCGAAATTACGAAGATTTCGCATACCTGTCGCCGGTCAAGGAAAACGCCCGGCCGTTTATCGATCTGCTGTGCGGCGATAAACTGTACCGCGAAGGAACGGTGCCGCTATCGGAAATGCTGGAGCAGTTCCGGGAGGAGAGCCGGGTGTTTGCGAAGATGAAAGAGAAGTATCATCTCTATTCAAGGGGTGACCACGTATGACATCTCCGGCGATGACGGTAAGGGAAAAAATCGGCCAACTGATTCTGACGGGCTTCTCCGCGCCGGAAATGACGGGCGATTTGCGCCGCTTGGTTACGGAGTATAAAATCGGCAACATCATTCTATTTTCGCATAATGTAGGCGGCGTGGAACAGTTAAGCCGGTTATGCGGCGAATTGCAAGCGTTGATCATGAAGGAGACGGGGCAGTCGGCGCTGATCTCGATCGATCAGGAGGGCGGCCGGGTCACGCGGTTGCCGGATGAGGCGACGAACGTACCGGGGGCGATGGCGATCGCCTCCGGCGAACGGCCGGAGCAGGCGTATGCCGCCGGGCGCATCACGGCCCGCGAGCTGCGGGCGCTGGGGATAAACTTCAATTTGGCGCCGGTGCTGGACATCAACAACAATCCGCACAACCCGGTAATCAATGTCCGTTCTTACGGGGACACGGCGGAGACGGTTACCGAGTACGGCCTGCAGATGCTGCGCGGTTTGCGGGACGGCGGCGTGCTCGCGGCGGTCAAGCATTTTCCCGGGCATGGCGATACGGCGGTCGATTCGCATCTCGGCCTGCCGGTCATCGGCAAAACGCTGGAAGAGCTGGAGGCGCTGGAGCTTGTGCCATTCCGCCGGGCCATCGAAGCCGGTGCCGAAAGTCTCATGACCGCGCATATCCTGTTTCCGGCGCTGGAGGCCGAGCGGGTGCCGGCGACGATGTCCCGGAAGATCGTGACCGATCTGCTCAAAAACGAGCTTCAGTTTGATGGTCTGATCGTTTCCGATTGCCTGGAGATGGATGCGATCAAAGAGTTTTACGGTACGGCCCGAGGGGCGTTAGGCGCTTTGCAGGCCGGGGTGCACATGGTATTCGTCAGCCATACACCGGAGCTTGTGATCGAAACGGTGGAACTGTTGGAGCAGGCGGTTCAATCGGGCGAACTCCCGATGGAGGTTTTGGATGAAGCGGTGGCCAAGGTGCTGTATTATAAACGTAAGTATGCCGCGGTTGAGCGGGCCGGGCAGGACTTGTCCATCGTCGGCTGTACGGCTCACCGCCGCGCGGCCGAGCAAATGAGCCTGGAGAGCATTTGCCGCGTTCGCGGTGAACTAAGACGTGTGGAACCGGGAGATCCGCGGACAATATTTATCGGAAGCCGGCCATACCGTTCCGACCTTGCCTCCAGCAGCGTCGATGCCGCGTTTTCGTTTCCGGAGACGTTGGGACGAATATTCTCTGCGGCGCATCAGGTGATCGGCATCGATCCGGAGGACGAGGAAATCGAAAGGATTGCCGCCGATGTACGACCGTACCCGCATATCGTCATCGGATTATTCAACGCTCGTGAACATGAGGGCCAGTTGAAGCTGGTCCGCCGTTTACGGGAGCAGGGGCACCAAGTTACGGCGGTTGCCTTGGGGCGTCCCTACGATTTGGAGATGCTGGACGGTGATGTGTGCGGGCTGGCCGCTTTCGAGTACACGCCGCTGGCCGTGATGTCGGTCGCGCGCGTTCTGGACGGCTCTGTCACAGCCACCGGACGGATGAGCATCGCTCTGAGATAAGGAAGTGACACAAGCATGAGTAGACAATATGTGGCGGGACTGGACGGAGGGGGCACCAAAACCGCTGTCGTCATCATGGATGAGAGGGGAGCGGCGGTGCACTCCTTTGTTTCGGGGGCTATCAATTTTAACGGACAGCAGGAGAGCACGGTCCGAAACAGCCTGCATGAAATCATGAGGGGGATCTCCGACGTTTGCCGAGGGTTGGCATTTTGCAAGCATCTTTGCATCGGCGCGGCGGGGATTAGCCATCCCGAGACTGCGAGGCGGCTCGAGTCGATCGTCCGGGAAGCCGGTTATACCGGTGGCTTGACGTTGACCGGAGATCATGTGACCGCCCTGTGCGGAGCATTGGAAAGTCCCGTCGGGATGATTGTCATTGCCGGAACAGGCTCCATCTGTTATGGGCAAAACGCAAACGGGCAAACGCATCGGACCGGCGGGTTCGGGTACCTCATCGATGATGAAGGCAGCGGTTACAGCATCGGACGGGACCTGCTGCGCGCGGTAGTGCGGGCGGAGGACGGGCGGATCGCGCTGACCGCCATCACGGCCATGGTATACGAGCAGCTGCAGATGAGCAGCGTGCGGCAAATCATCGGGTTCGTGTACGACAAGAACACGAACAAAAAAGATATCGCCGCGCTGGCTCCAATTCTGTCTCGGGCTTGTGCGATGGGGGACGAGCAGGCTTTGGCGATTGTAAGGCAAAGCGCGGGCGCCTTGGTTGAGCTTGTTGCTCCTGTGGCCGAACGGTTGGGCTTGCAGACGGGTGAACTCGCTTTGGCGGGAAGCGTCCTCCGGTGCAATAAAGAGGTGCGGGAAGCGTTCGGCGGGATGCTGCGGCAGCGCTATCCCGAGCTTGTCTGCACGCTGCCGAAACAGGATGCCGCCCGCGGGGCGGCGATGATCGCGTTCCGGGAACTTACCGGAGAAACGCCATAAGAGCTTGTACATCGAAGCGGGACGAAGACCTATTAGCGGGAATTTCTCCCGTTAATAGAGTGTCTACCATACCGTAGAGATGATTAGCTGGAAAACCTCCAGCTAATTCATCTGCAATGGGTTAGATCGGCGGTCAGGGTCGGATAATAGCTGGCGTTTTTCCGGCTAAATCCGATCCTGGGGCCAATGGCGGTAAATTAATGGGAGTTTTTCCCGTTAATCACACACGGGCCTGGAGATCCCACTTGAATGATTAAAGCGGGGCGCACGCCGTCACGGGCCAGACTGACATTCGCATAGCTGCGAATACTGAAACTCGGACCGATAAAAAACGCACGTGAAGGCTTGTTTCCCTGAGTTCGCAGCCACCACCAGGAACAGCCGACTTCTTCGCCGTTTTTGATGATAAAGTTATCTTTATTTGTTTTATCATATACATATAAGCTGCACCCATCGTTTTTTTTCTGTTTGGCAAAATCCGTTCCAGCCGCGCGCCGCAAATCCTTGCCGTGAATTTCGGAAAACTGCTTTATCTCGTCGACGCTAAGCAAAAAAACTTTGTCCTCCGTCTCCGGGCTGCCTTCTCCGTTGTCCGCGCAATGCGCCGTCTTTATATATTCCTTTTCGGCGGCACTGAATGCGATGTTATAGAATTCATCGTTCAGCCACTTGCGCAAATCACAGTCACGCCACGTAATATCCACGCAATCACGCCACGTTATGTCCTTGCTGCTGCCATGGTACCGCTTGCAGTCCAGTATATACTCGCTAATCATAAACAATTCGCCGCCCGAATTTTGCAGCACACGCCATTCAATCGGCAGTTCTTCACCGTCCGCTGACTGCGGATACGAGCCGAAAGTCATGATTTCGCCGGGCTTGATGTCCAGGTTCGGCGTGATAGTAATATTACCATGTTCCAATTCGTTCTCCTCCTTGTTCTTTTCTTATTATATAGGATGAACTAAAGAATTGATGTTGGGCAAGGACGTGAAGAAATGGTTTCGGAGAAACGTTGCCAACATCCACAATCGCAGATATAAAGCGCCATCGCACCGTCGGAGCCTGCACACCTAACGGGAAAACCTCCCGTTAATGTAGCTCTCTTGGGTCTTGGATCGGATTTAGCTGGAAAAGCTCCATCTATTTCGCGGCCCAATGGCCGATATACAGAATTTGAGGCGAATTAGCCGGAGGTTTTCCAGCTAATTCGCCTCTGCAGCCGCATACGCACCAAATTAACGGGAAGAATTCCCTTTAATTTGCCTCCTATAGGGCCCGGTCCAGTAAATCCATAATATGCACGGCTTCCATTTGACCGGCCAGGCCGGCGCGCAAGATACCCTGTTTCATTTGCAGCAGGCAGCCGGGGTTCGAGGTCACGATCAGATGGGCCTGGGTTTCCCGCACTTGTTCCATTTTGCCGTCCAGGATCCGCATCGACATGTCGAACTGGGTGAGATTGTACGTACCGGCGGAACCGCAGCAGCTGTCCGGCTGCCGCATCTCCACCAGCTCCAGCCCGGGGATGCGGCGCAGCAGCTCGCGGGGCTGATTCCGGACCCCTTGCCCGTGCGCGAGATGGCAGGAAT
Source organism: Paenibacillus sp. A14 (assembly GCF_036864815.1). Classification (NCBI taxonomy): domain Bacteria; kingdom Bacillati; phylum Bacillota; class Bacilli; order Caryophanales; family Paenibacillaceae; genus Paenibacillus; species Paenibacillus sp. A14. Next base: position 301,318 of record NZ_JBAGJD010000001.1, on the reverse strand, counting down.
CCTGATAGGTAGCCTTCGCCGGCAGCGATTTGCTGAACGACAGGGGAGGGAGCTCCGCGAGCATTTCGTTCGCGTCGCGATTACGGGCGGCAAACCGTCTGGCCCGTTCTTCCCAGGCGGAATCGCCCTTGAACCAATGCCCGTACTCTTTCAGCGCCGCCCCGCAGCCGCCGGCGTTATTGACGACGAAGTCGACCCCGGACCGTTCGAACGCTTCGATGTTCCGCTTGGCCAGCTCCTTCGCGCCGCTCATCTCCCCGGAGTGGGCGTGCATCGCCCCGCAGCAGCCCTGCCCCTCGAAGAATACCACATCGCAGCCGGCCTTCGTTAACAGCCGCGCTGTCGCCTGGTTCGTTTCGAAAAACATCACATCCATAATACAGCCGGTGAACAGGCCGACCGTCAAACGCGTTTCGCCCTCTGCTTTCATCCGGGGCTGGCGCGTCCGACGTTCCCGGGGGGAAGCGACGGTACCGACCGATTTTTGCATTTCGGCCAGTTCACGCGGCAGGATGCGGATCAATCCGGTCCGGTCGGCGAAGGATTGCAGGCCGAGCGTCTGTGCGCCCCACAGCACGCTCCCCAGCCGTTTCACCCGATTCGGGTACGGAAAGATCCGGTTGAAGATCAGGTTCCGCAGGGCGGAAGGCTTTTGCCCGGCTTTTTTCGTTTCTTGCACGACCTCGCGCGCCGTTTCCAGCAATTCGCCGTAAGGAACCCCTGCCGGACAGGCCGTTTCGCAGGCACGGCAGCCGAGGCAGGCGTTCATATGGTGCTCGAACTCGGCATCCGCCGCCAGCTGGCCCGTGGCCACGCCTTTCATCAGGGCGATCCGGCCCCGCGGGCTGTAGGTTTCCAAACCCGTCTGGACGTAGGTCGGACAGGTCGGCAGGCAGAAGCCGCAATGCATGCAGTTCATGATCTCATCCATATCAAAACGCTCCGGCAGCCCATCGGTTGACTTCGGTTCGCTTAAGGAAGAGCAGGCAGGGAGAGCCTGGTTTTTTTGAGCAATTTCGCTCATCGTCTCACCACCCTTCTACGGCGCGCGGGGCCGGCGAAAATTTTGCCGGGATTCATAATGTGGTTGGGATCGAACGCCTCTTTGATCCGCTTCATTAAATCGATTCCGCCTTCCCCGATTTTTAGAGGCAAGTAGTTCTTCTTGGCGAGTCCGACGCCGTGTTCTCCGGTAATCGTTCCGCCCAAAGCGAGCGCTGCGGCGAAAATTTCCGTAAACGCCTGCTCTACGCGTTCAATCTCTTCTTTATTTCTTTCATCCGTCATGCAGGTGGGATGCAGGTTGCCGTCACCGGCATGGCCGAACGTACAAATTTGCAGGCCGTATTTGTCCGCAATTCTCTCCACTTCCGTTACCATGTCAGCCAAGCGGGAGCGCGGGACGGTGGCATCCTCCATGATGGTTGTCGGTTTGATTCGGGACAGGGCGGACAGCGCCGAACGTCTGGCGGTCAGGAGTCTGGCGCCTTCCTCCAAAGTTGCGGCCACTTCGACGTTGGCGGCGCCATTGGCCTTGGCAATCTCCGCAATACTTGCAATATCTCTCTTGACCAGCTCCTCCGGGCCGTCCTGTTCGATCAGCAGCATGGATTTCATCTCCAAAGGCAAGCCCAGTTTGGCATATTCATCGACGACCCGCATCGTTCCCTGGTCCATAAATTCCACCGTGGCGGGAATAATTTTGGCGGCAATCACTTGTTCCACGGTTTTGGCGGCATCCACCAGGCTTGTAAAGAAGGCGAGCAGCGTTCGTTTCGTCTCGGGCAGCGGCAGCAGTTTCAACGTAATTTCCGTAATGACCGCCAGGGTTCCTTCCGATCCGACGAGGAGGCGGGTCATGTCGTAACCGGCCACGTCCTTGACGTTTTTTCCGCCGCAGCGCAAAATTTCGCCCGAAGGGAGCACGTATTCCAGACCCATCACATAATCCTTGGTCACCCCGTATTTTAGCCCCCTCATCCCTCCGGCACATTGAGACAAATTCCCGCCTAGCGTGGAGATCCGCATACTACCGGGGTCCGGGGGATAAAACAGACCCGATGCCTCGACGGCCTGGTGCAGATCTGCGGTAATCACGCCGGGCCCGACGGTAGCGGTCAGGTTTTTGGTATCGATTTCAAAAATCCGGTTCATCCGATTCATATTGAGGACGATGCCGCCCTGGACCGGGATGGCGCTGGCCGCCAGATTCGTCCCCGATCCCCGGGGAACGACCGGAACCATATGCTCGTTGGCCAACCGAAGTAGGGCGGAAACCTCGTCGGTAGTTGCCGGCATGACCACGGCTTCGGGGAGAGACTGATACATCGGGGTCGCATCGTAAGAATAGGAGTAGAGCTCGTGAGGGCTGTCCTTGACCCAAGAACTTCCCACAATAGATATCAATTGCCGCTTGATTTCGGGGGTTATCATTTGTGCAACTCCTCCCGGATCCTGTAATATGAATAATTAATCAGGTCATCTGACGAATTTGAAATCAATCTACCATATTTTATTTAAATTGTATAGACTATTATTAAGAATTTATGACAATTAAATTTTGAAGCGGAAGGAACAAGCCGGATGGATTTAAGCAAAAAGAATGTGGATATCGTCACAGAGGAAATACGACGAATTATTGAATCGGGCCATGTCAAGCCGGGCCAAAAGCTGGACACCATGGAAGCGCTGGCGGCCCGGTTTCGCGTAGGGCGTTCAACCGTGCGCGAGGCGATCAGCCATTTAAAGGCTCAGGGGTTGATCGAAACCAGACAGGGAGGGGGAACCTATGTCCGGGCGCAGGCGCCTGACCTTATTGGAGTTCACAAAATCGCCCGCAAAAAGGAATTGATCCACCTGCTGCAGGTCCGTAAAATGTTGGAAGTGGGGAGCATCGGTTTGGCGGCGGATTTTCGCACGGCCATGGACCTGGAGGAATTGCGCAAGATTGTCGGTCTGATGGAGGAAGCCATCGGGAACGAGGCGATCAGCCAGGTATATGACGTCAACTTCCATCTCGCGGTGGCCAAAGCGACGCAAAACCAAATGCTTCAAGGTATGATGGAGAGCATTTCCGAAATGATGTTCCGCACGATGCGCGATACCCGGAGCCTCTGGCTGTTCAGCGAACAGGAATCGGCACAGCGTCTGTTTCAGGAACACAAGAAAATGCTTCATGCTATTGAACAACAAGACAGCCGCGAGGCCAGCCGCCTGATGGACCTTCATTTGACCAAGGCGGGAAAGGAAATTGCGGCGAGTATGGATATTTAGAGGAGATTAACGGGAATGGATCTTGAGAGAAAGGGAACGGTTTGGATAGACGGTTACCCGTTGCGTTACCGCGTGGAGGGGGAAGGTGTTCCGGTGCTTGTTGTAGGAAGCTCGGTTTACTATCCCAGGTTGTTTTCGGAGGAGCTCCGCAAGCAAGCCAAGCTGATCTTTATCGATCACAGGGGACATGCTCCCTCGCCGGAAGGGCAAGAAGCGCTGCAGGAACGGGACCCGCTGAACCGGGTGCTGGATGATATTGAGGCGATCCGCAGGCAGCTTGAGATTAAGGATTTCGTAGTGGCAGGGCACTCCGGCAACGCCTTCCTCGCTTTGGAATATGCGATTAAATACCCCGAATATGTCAGGAAAATAGCCCTACTGAACACGGCTACGTCGAACAGTCCCGAACGACAGCAAGGGAGCATTGCCTTTTTCGAAGAAACCGCGGACGAAGCGCGAAAAGTTAAATTTCACGCCGACTTCGCCCGGCTGCCTGCCGACATTGAACGCGATCCGGAGCGCCGGTTCGCACATATGTGCATTCGGATGGGGGCGCACAGTTTTTTCGATTACCAGTTTGATGCGGCTCCGACGTGGGATGGAGTGTATACGAATATGCCCTGGATCGACTATCTGTGGGGGGAGGCCTTCGCGAAGCTCCATATCCCGGATCGTCTGACGTTGACGGAAAAGCCGGTCTTTTTGGCCCTAGGGCGCTACGATTACTTGGTTGGCCCCCACACCCTTTGGGAAGGCATCGAGAACGAATATCCCAAGCTCCGGAAGGCCGTCTTTGACCGCAGCGGTCATAGTCCAATGCTGGAGGAAGCGGAGCGCTTCGACGCCGTATTTACAGAATGGCTTTACTCGTAATAATACTTGAATAAATTCCTTGTTCTTACGAATAGGACCGCGCAGAGAATGGAGCTTCATTGACAATGTGCGGCTCCTTTTTGTTTTGTCCGGCGGAATGATATACTGGTAATCTAGGAATGTTTGTTCTATGTAAGTTGAAATGCCAGGAGAGGATTAGAATGTCAGATGAGATGGTGAAACAGTATTGGCCCGATTGGAACGGGGCGGTAAAAGAGGGCGACAGCGGCTGGAACAACACGACCCGGTACGTGGAAAACAAAGGACTCAGCTGCGTGCTGCGCATTTATGAAACTCATCGCGACCGGGATAAAATCGAATTTGAGCATGATGTGCTGATGCATTTGCAAAAGTTTCCGCTAAATTTCAAGGTCCCCGTTCCGGTGCGGACACCGGAGGGGGAAACCATTATTGCGTTGGAAGACGGGACGGAGCGCTATGCTTGTCTGTTCGAGTATATCGAAGGCGTCCGGCCCAAAGAAGACGGGTTTCATGCGGCTTACTCCTTTGGACAAGCTGCCGCCGAATTGACGCTGGCGCTGGCGGCGGTCCAAATGGAGAAGGTTCCGGCATACCGCGCTTACTACGAGCTCCAACAAGCTTACCCCGATTGCGGCTATGAGGCTGTCCGGGATTTTTGCGGAAGTCCTCCGAAGCCGTTCCGCGAGCTGAAGCCATCGCTACTCCTGCTTGGCGAAGCGTACGAGGAGCTTTGCGACCGGCTCCCGGAGCTTCGCAGATTGCCTCATCAGCTGGTGCACGGCGATTTGAACCCGTCAAATTTGCTGGTCGATGCGGAGCGTCCAGAGACTGTGACGGCTTTGCTTGATTTTGAGTTTTGCACACGGGATGTCCGTGCGATGGAGGCCGCGGTCGCCATTTCGGATTTGCTCGGTTATGACGCAAAGCGGATGAATATCCTCCGCTTTTGCGACGGCTATGGAGCCCGCTTAAGGCTGATCCCCGAGGAAATCTCGGCGATTCCGCTGCTCCTGAGATTGCGCAAGGTCGATGTCTTTTTACATTTTATGAGCAGGTTCCTTAAGGGAACGGATGGCCCGCAGGTGCTTCGGTCGCAAGTGCAGACTTTGTCCGCCGGGCTGGAAGCCCTCAAGCAGGACGAAATTTGGATTCGCGAAATTTTGCGAGAGCATCTGCTGGACCATCTGGCTTAGCCACTCAAGCTCAGTCTTTATTGTTTAACACGGGTGCCACTACCGTCCCTTTTATCGGCATGGGATCGGCATCCGTCCCCTCAAAATACAGCGGCAGCCCTTCCGCCAGGACGGGATGAAGGACGGTCAACGGGTTTTGCCGCTGATGATGAATGTGCAGATGGGGCTCCGAGGTCGATCCGCTGTTGCCGACCCGCCCGAGAACATCTCCCGGCTTCACGGTGTCTCCGGTTTTTACTTGTACGCTGCCTTGTTTTAAATGATTCAACAGCAAATAAGTTCTGGTCTCTTCGATTTGAATGTAGACATGATTCCCTTCCATGGAGAGAATCTCCTCGCTTCCCGGTTGGATATCGGGCTCGGCGTCATAAGCGGCGATTACCGTTCCGGCGACCGGAGAAAGCACTTCCTGGTTCCAAATCCCGTAATCCTCCGGATTCGTACTTCCCGTGCCGTAAGGCTCCATGAGCAAATCATAAGCCCAGCGTTCGGAAGGCCAAACCGCATGCGGCGAATTGTCGTTCACCGCGTCACCGCCCCAGCCGACGGTCGCTTTCCCGGCAAACGGCCAGGATACGGTGATAGCGGGAGAGGTGCTTTGAATCCGTGCGGGATAGGCGAGCGGGATGACATTCATCATGAGCAGCAGGTGCAGACACAGAACGGTACCTACGCCCAGCCCGGTCCAACCGCGGTTGCGGCTCTTTTTTTTGCGAAATCGGATAAGGAGCAGGACGGTACATATGAGAATATAAGCCAGTCCCAAGAGCGGGACGGCGAATTTCAGGACAAACCAGGCATAAGCCCCGGGCAGGCCATTTACGGCATACACGGTTCCCCACAGTACAATGACGAGCAGGAGTAGGACTAAATTTGTCATCCCCGCTGTTTTTAGCAGTCTTTTCACAACCAAACATCCCCTTGATTCGAGTTAGATTTTCTATTCCTCCTATTAAGACGTAATAGACTATATCCACCCCTGCAAAATTCATGTCACAAAATGCACGTTCTGAATTGTTATATAGGCAAACAGACAAGGAGGTGATCTTTTGCAGCCAATCCCCGGGGAAGCGGAAGAGAAAAAAGCGCGGATCGAAGCGATGATCGAGAGGATCCAGTCGGGAGACAAGGACGCCTACGGTCTCATCATCCGGCAGTTTGAACGGCAACTGTACACCTACTGCTACTATATTTTGAAAAATCATGCGGAAACGGAAGACGCGGTTCAGGAGATATTTATTCGCGCCTACCTGAACCTTCACAAATACAGCAGGCAGGTCTCATTTTCGGCATGGCTCTACAAGGTCGCTTATCATCATTTGATCAATATGAAGAAGAAGCAGGGCCGATGGATGCAACTGGTCGAAAAGTGCATGGAGGAGCAACCGGTTCAACAGATCTCGCCGCATGAAACGATGATTGAAGAGTTGTTGACGTATTTGACGGCCGAAGAACGCCACATCCTGTTGTTAAAATCCGTGGAACAGTACAGCTTTGATGAAATTGGCGAGGTTATGAGCGTGAAGCCGGCCACCCTGCGCAAGAAATATGAACGGTTGCGCCGGAAACTGATGGACCGAGTTCTTGAAAAAGGAGAGTTAGCTCATGGGAAAATGGCCGGATCCAGTGGAGTCCGCTGAAATGGAAGCGATCGAGCGAATGATTCGTCAGTCCTCGATACCTAAGACAAGTTTGAACGATAAAATTATGAATCGAATTGGGGAGATGGAGATGTCCAGAACGGAAAAGTACGCCAAAAACAAGCCGAATATCATGAAACGGGCCGCATTGACCGCCGCAGCCACCGCGATTCTCGGAGGAGGCATCGTCGGATCGGGCTTTGTATCCCCGGTGATGGCGGATGCTTTGAAACAGATTCCGATGTTCAGCACGCTTTTTGAGGGGACCAGCGAAGAGGCGGTCAAGGCCGCTATGGATCAAGGATTGGTCATAGATCCCAACCTGAGCGTAACGCATGACGGCATCACTTTGAAACTCAGCGACCTGTTGTATGACGGAACGAGATTGTCCTTTATCCTGGACCGGGAAGGCGTGGATCTTCCGGGTACGGTTGCTCCTCTTAGCGAAAGAGAAAAGCCCGAGGACCAAATTCCAAAAGGTTATATAAAAGGGGGGCAACCGACTTTACTTATTGATGGCAAAGACATTTTGAAGGGTTTAGAGAACGTTCAAACGGCCGGATATGGAGATTTTGCCAAGCGGGAAAATGCATACATGGCGGAGGTGCAGTTTAAAAAACCGGTTTGGGGCAATGAATTTGAATTAACAATCCGCACCGAAGTGACGGGGGTTGATGAAGTCTTTGAATTCAAGGTTCCGGTGAAAATCCAGGACAATACCCTCCTGCTCAAGCCTAACGCTACCAAAACTTATGAGGATTTCAGCTATAACGTAAAAGAGATGGTCATCACACCGGTTACCACCCGTTTGGTTATCGACAGCAAAGGGAAGGTGCCGAGTTCCCCGGAACTGTCCGGCGATTATATCGCAAGCATGATGTATTACGATATCGTCGATGACCAAGGGAATATGCTGGATCAACGCAAGGTCGGGTTATTTTATAGCGAGCCCAAAACCGAATATCATGTGGACGAACTATACTCGCCGTTCAAGGGAACGCCGAAATCGATCACGATCAAGCCGTACACCCTGACGGTCAACAAGAAGACTTGGAAGGCTATCGGCGAGACCCAAGGCAGCCTTGGAACCAAAAACTACATCAAGGATCTGGAAATGACGATTCCCGTGGAAAAATAATCAACCAGAATGGAGAAAACGATGAACAGAACAAAAAAAGATGTATCCTCTATAGCCGAACTGTTGAAGAAATCCGCACTGACCTTAACCGCGGCGGCGGTGCTGGGGGCTGTGATCCCCGTCGCCGGCACGCTGCCCGCGGCCAAGGCCGCGGCCTTGGATGAGGCCTTTAAGCCAACTTTGTCGTATAGCTCTTTGCTGGCGGCGGCCAGCGGCGCGGCCGGGAACGCCGCCGCGGCCAATCTCAGCGTAACGCACGACGGCGTGACGCTCCGGCTATCCCATCTGATTTACGACAAAACCCGGTTATCCTTCGTCATAGAGCGCCAGGGTGCAAATTTTCCGGACGATGAATCGGTTGTCATCCTTAACGAAGAAAGAGAAAAAAACAAAAAGGGAAAAGGGTATATTAAAAGACCCACTCTTTTGATCGACGGTCAGGAGATGAACGATTGGGGCAGCTTCGGCGACTCTGGGAGAATAAAAAACGCATGTATGTATCAAATCGGAAAAAAAGCCGATTGGCCCGATCAGTTTGAGCTGACGATCCAGGCCCAGGTGACCGGGGTCGATGAGGCCTTCGAATTCAAGATTCCGGTAGAAATCGATAAGAAATCGATTCTTGTCAAGCCCAACGCCACGAAGAAGCACAAAGGGTTCAGCTACACCGTCAAGGAACTGTACATCTCGTCGTCCACAACCCAGTTGGTCATCGACAGCACCGGCAAAGTGCCGGCGACGTCCAAGCAGACCGGCAAATATATCGCCAGCATGATGTATTACGATATCGTGGACGATCAAGGGAACCTGCTGCAGCAGCAGAAATTCCCTTACTATAACAGCCTGCCGAAAACCAAATACCACATCGACGAGTTGTACAGCCCGGTGAAAGGAACACCGAAGTACGTTACAATCAAACCGTTTACGCTGACGGTCAATAAAAAAGACTGGAGCGTCGTCGGTGACACGGAGAAAAGTGTCGGAACCAAAACATACTGGAAGGAATTAGAAATGAAAATTCCTTTGGACAAAATCAAGAAGTAAGTTGACAGGCTGTCCATGGACCTCGGGGTCCTGGGCAGCCTTTTTCTCGTTTGTCACGGACAAATTTCGACCTTAATCTTCGTTTGTCAGCAGGATACTGCCACGCCGATATCGAAATAGAAACTAGGTTAAACCGGAGTTCTGTGCTCTGTAAATAATAGGAGGATTAATTTGAGGTTATGAAGGTTTTTAGATTTTCCATGGGCGTCATTTCATCCATTGTCTCTTTTTTGTTTCTGCTGTTTTTTTTGATAGTTATTCTAGCTCAAAGAGATTTGCCCACCGCCCTATTTTTTCTAATCCCCGGCGGACTGCTGCTCTGGCTCTCGATTGTCTTATTTAAAGGATCGACGACACCTTCGCAGCCCCAAGAGCAACTGGCTCCCGGCGCTCAGATCCCGGATCTTTCCGGAGAGCCGCCGCAAGCCTTCGTCTATAACCCCATGGGTTATTTGCGAATGGACGCGAGGTTCGTTAACGACTTTGTCCGCTCGTTAATCCAAGAGAGAACCGCCGCGAAGGCGTCTCAAGTTACGTTCTCCCTCGATCCGGGCGAATTGGGTGATTTGGGCGAAGCCTTCAACGTATTGTTCGGCCAAGCTCCCCAGAAGAGCGAGCCCCCGAAAGGGCCGATATCCGTGGATTGTCCCGGCTGCGGCGCTAAGACGGTGGTTTACCCCGAAAAAGCGGTGAAGTGCGAGTTTTGCGGAACAGCCATAACCTATAAAAACTAGCACTCCGTCACACAACCTTGATCACATAGAATTCCTGCAAATATGCATGTTTTTTCTTGTACGGAACAAGAATTTCAAAATGCCTGCAAATCTGCAGGAATTTTCAGCGAAACCGACCCGTTTCTCTAAAATAGCCAGAAATGCCTGCAGATTTGCATCTATTTGGAGTTGGAAGGGTGGAAGAGCGCAGGAAGAGGAGGCGGACATTTTGATAGACCAATTGCAGAACCTTCCCGCCTTACCGGGCGTTTATATGATGAAGGATGGTCATGGGGATATTCTGTACGTCGGTAAATCCAAAAATTTGAAGCAGCGGGTCAAATCGTACTTTACCTCCTCCGAAAAGCATTCGAGAAAAACGCAGAGGCTGGTCAACAATGTGAAGGACCTTGAGATCAGGATTACGGATACCGAATTCGAGGCTTTTATGCTGGAATGCCGTCTCATTCATGAGCTGCGGCCGATGTATAACAAGAAGATGAAAAGTCCGCAGGCCTACGTCTATGTGAAAGTAAGGACGGGCAAGGATGGCAGGCGCAGCCTGGAACTGGGCCGACGGGGCGAGCCGGAAAGTGATTTGCCAAGTTTCGGGCCGTACACTGCGAGCAGGCATACGGTCGGGAAGGCGCTAACCAAAATCAAAGAAAGCTTGCGCATTGCCTGCGTCCAGTCCGCCGGGGCGCGCGGTCCTTGCCTGAATGTGTCCCTCGGCCTTTGTCTCGGAGGATGTCTTGGGGGAGTGGCCGCCAGGGAGTCGGATCGCGTCATGGAACGGCTGATAGCGCTTCTGGAAGCCCGGGATTTCGGCCTCTTGGAGGAAATGCAGCGGGAAATGGATGAGGCGGCGGGTGAGTTTGATTTCGAGCGGGCGGCCAGATACCGGGACGGGATCGATGCTTTGAAGCTTCTGCTGCGGCAGGAGAAGGTCATCTCTTTCGCCGAGCAAAACCGGATGATTCTGTTGTCGGAGCCGCTGAATGAACGCGAGAGCAAGCTGTTTCTTGTCCGGCGCCATCAAATTCTTTATAGTATCAAATACAACCCGCTGGAAGCGGATCGAATCAAGCCGGTTTCATCCTTGATGAACTGGCTTCACAGCCGTTGTGTGGAGGAGACGGCCGCCACTCATGAGCTTACGCGCGAGGAAATTGATGAAGCGCAAATTATTTACAGCTACCTGCGGAACAGCACCTGCCGGCATTTGATCCTGTCGGAAGCCTGGCTTGAACCGGACGGAGAGGATGATCTAAGGCGGGCGGTAGTGTCTTTTTTAGGCGGGGAAAGGCTAATGACAGGAGGAACGGGATGAGCCATTATCCGAACGAAATTCAAGATTTTCATCAAACCATCATGAAGCTCAAGGGGATTACGGAAATCGAGAGCGGAGTCGACAATTTGGCTGCGGTGGATGCCGAGGTGCTGCGTTTCCCCCCATTTGCCCACCTGCCGCATGCCGCTCTATTGCGCACCGGGGGCGGAATGGAAAATGAAGTGCTGATCCAGTTTGAAATCGGGATCGAGTACTCGGTGGAGGGGCTTGAAGCGATCGAGTTTTTGGCCTGGTTTGTGCGGGATGCTGCCAGGGGAGGGACGAAGATCCAAATGAGGCCGTTTGCTTTGCCGCCGGATTCTCCGCTTGGCCGGCAGTTGGGGACGAGCTTGAAATTCCATATCGAGCTCTTTGTCGACGGGATCGAGGATACGTTGGAGCCGGCGTATAAGGTGATCCAACGATTGAATCAAACGCTGGAGACGGCGATCGGGCTGTACGACATTCCGGTCAAGCCGACCTGCATCTAATTTAACGGAGGGGGAAACCATGACACGTGCGGAAATCGTTTCATTGAACATCGGCAAGCCACAGCCTTTAATGTACAATAATAAAGAGGTAGAAAGCGGGATTCGCAAGCAGCCGGCCGGGCGGCCGTTGCTTCTGTCCCGGATCAACCTGGATGGGGACGGTCAGGCCGACCTGGTCCACCATGGCGGCAAGGATAAGGCGGTTTGCGTGTATCCTTACGAGCATTATCCTTACTGGGAGCAGGAACTGGGGACGACGCTGGATTTCGGCGCGTTCGGCGAGAACTTGACCACACGTGGGCTGCTGGAAACCGATGTGTGCATCGGGGATACTTTTCAATTGGGCGAAGCGGTGGTGCAAATCACACAGCCGCGCCAGCCCTGCTACAAATTAGCCGCCCGTTACCAGGTTCCCGACATGCCGATAAAAGTTCAGGACACCGGCTTTACCGGCTATTATTTCCGGGTGCTTGAAGAGGGGACGGTATTCCCAACCTCGGAGTTAACACTGCTGACCCGACACCCTCTGGGCGTAACCGTGGATTTCGCCAACCGGATAATGCACCATGACAAGAAGAACGTCGATGGCATCAAGCGGCTTCTCGAGGTCAAAGAACTGTCGGAGAGCTGGCGGGCTACCTTGACGAAGCGGTTGGAAGGGCAAGATGTAAATACGCGGGAACGGCTGCAAGGTAACTAAACCAAGAGCGGGGATGCAAGGAGGCGGAAATCGCCTCCTTTTTCGTGATCAGGCGGGGATTGCGGATTTACCGAACCAATAGAGGCGCGATATGCCGGCGGAAAAGATCGACCGGGCTCCGGTCTTTTTTGCGTTTATCATCGGTCAAGACGACCACGATATCCAGGCTCGGAACGACATAAACAAACTGGCCGCCAAAGCCGCGCGCATAAAAATAATCAAAAGCCGTCTCCGCCGTTTCGCCGTAAGTGTCGGTCCACCAGTGCCAGGCGTACCTGCCGCGGTTCGGCGGAGCTGCAGGAAGGGCGGGCTGTACGGAGAGCTTGGCCAGCCTGCGGGATATCAGGTGCTGTTCATCCCAGCGGCCTTCCTGCAAATAAAGCTGGCCGAATTTGAGCAGGTCGGCCGGGCGCAGCCATAACCCAAAGCCTCCGGTGCGATGCCCCTGGGGATCTTGCTCCCACTTGTATTCTCCGATGCCGAGCGGTCCGAACAAGAATTGTTCGGCAAAGGCGGCCGCATCCATGCCGGTGGCTTGGAACAGGATGGAGGAAAGCAGCTGCGACGCCCCGGAATTGTACTCCATCCGGCCGCCTGGCGGATGGGCCAAAGGCTGCGCAAGCACAAAGTCCACCCAGTTGGAGGTCCGGGTCATCCGCGGGAAGGAGTTGCGCCCGCCGAATTCCGTCCATTCCCATCCGGCCGACATGGTCAGGAGATGCTCCAGGGTGATGTCCCGTTTTCGAGGGTCTGGATCGTCGGCCAGCTGCGGGAAAAAATCGGCGATGGCCGCTCCCGCTTCCGGCAGCTTCCCCTGATCCATCGCGATGCAGATCAGGGCGGAAAGTATGCTTTTCGTGCAGGAGTTGGTCTTTGCCGGCTCCGTGCCGCAGCGGATATCCCGGTAATGCCGGAACACGGGCTCTCCGCGGTGGCTGATCAAACAGCTTCGAAGGTCAAACGGATTTAAGGTCTGCTGCAATGAGGTCAGGTTCATACGATAATCATCCTTTGGTTCGTTACCATCATTTCCATTACTATATCAGCGGTTGCGTGATCACGCAAAAAAATCGGCGGGCTCCGCCCGAAAACCACCGTTCAATACGGATTCGCCGAAGCGATTTTTCTACTATTCTGGGAATGTACCGAGTAGAGAATGAGGAGTGGAAATATCGGATGAGTACCGCCTGGAAAGCCCGCCTTACCGACTTTTTTGTCCGCAAAGATCCGGAGATGGACCGTTTCCTGGAACAGCATCAAGCCAAAACCCCCAAACGGATCGCGTTGTACCTTTCGCTCGGGATCCTCCCGGGCATCTTCACCTATCTGCTGATTTTCCCGTTTCGCGAACCGCTGATGGCATGGACGGGGTTGTCCAGCCATAATTACCAGTTTTTGATTCTGGCTTTGATGGCCAGCGGCTGGCATATTCTTTTTCCTTTTTTCATGCTAAGATTTGTGGATAAGCTTACCTTTAAGCAATCGTTGAAATACCTGGGATTTACCAAGCTTGATCTTAAAGGGCTGCTTCTCGTTCTGCCCATCATCACGGTCGTGTTCACCGTGTTGTCCCTTCCCTATATGAAGTATATTTATCCTCCCTTGTCGGGGATGCTGGATCGTCTTCCCGCGCTGCATATGGGAGAATGGCATATCTACAATCAGGGCTATTACGATTTCCCCTGGCCGCTGCTCGTCATCGGCCTGATCGGCAATTTTATCGGGGAAGAAATTTACTTTCGCGGGTATCTCCTGCGCAAAGTCGGAGCCCTCAAATGGAACTGGCTCATCGTCAGCGTGCTGTTCCAGTTCTATCACATGTGGCAAGCCCCCGTAAACTGGGCGTTTATTCCTCTTGCCGTAATCATTCCTTGCGAAATACTGGTTCGTTTGCGCAAAAATATATATGGCGCCATTCTGTTTCACGTTTATATCAATACGCTGTGGGGGTTCGTTACGTTGTACCTGGTAGGTGTGTGACCCTCTGACGATTCGATTCGTTAGTTTGAAGGAGACGGGAATTTATGCCGTTGTTCGGTTCCAAATATCATATTCGAATGACGTTGGCCGTTTTGGCTTTTCTGTGTCTGGCCGTGTACATACATGCTGAATCCATCCGCTACCCCTACATCGGGGCATTGTTGGAGCGGAGCGGCCCGCAATGGATCGTGGCGGAGGTGAATCCCTACGGAAAAGCGGCCGTGTGGGGGATGGGACCGGGAGACCGTGTGCTGACCATAGACGGGGAAGCGGCGGATGAACGGTTAGGAGCGAGCGCAAGCCCCGTATCTCTGGTCAAGGTATCCGGAATCAGTTTTGCGGGTATGGACGGAACTGTCTCCGACAAGAAGGTTTCGACCGATATTCGCGATGCTCTAAAAAATCTGTTTTCCGTGTTGGCGGAACTCGTCCTTCTGGCCATCGGCCTGTCGGCTTACCGGAAAAACCCCAATTCCCGGCTGGTCAGGCAATTTGCGGCGATTAATTTCGTAATGGCGCTGGTCATCCTGACGTTGTACTCCACAGAGATGCGGCTGTCGGATTTTATTTTGTCTTTAAGCGCGATTTGGCTGCCTTATATGCTGCTTTCTTTTTGCGTTTCCTTCGTGATCCGGTCGGTATCGGGCCGGCTTCGCAACCTGCTGCGCGCTTTTTGCCTTTTCTGCGTCCTGTTCTCCGGGTATGTTGTTTATGCGGTTGCCGGAGAGCAGATCCCCGGCTGGATCCGCGAAGCGGCGCATGTGGTTTTTATGGTCGCACTCCTGCTGGTTGTCTTGGCGGTGGGCCTGTATTGGAAACAAGTCGACCGGATTGAAAAAAATCAGGCGCTGGTGCTTGTGACCGGCATGTATTTCAGCCTGCTACCGTACGTGTTTCTTTATATCCTGCCGGATTTGATCCGGGGCGACGCGATGGTGCCGCCGGAATATGCGCTGACTGGACTCGTGCCGCTATCGGCGACGATGTTGTACGTCCTCAATAAGCGCAGCCTGGTTGATATGAAGTTATATCTCCCGCGCGTCATGATTCACAGCCTGTATTTCGGCGCGGTGTTTATTTTATTCTTGCTGGGGCCGCGATTGCCGCAGCCGTTTTGGCCGGCGCTGCTGTTTCTGGCGTTTCTGGGCGTGACCCTCGCTTACCGGAAAAGCCTCCGCTGGTCGGAGAGAAGCGCCGGAAAACGCAAGGAGTGGCTGGACAGGCAAACGCTGAAGCTGTCGATTCAAACGGCGGAAGCCCGAAATATCCGGGATATTCTCAATATGATCGGGGAAGTCATGGAACGTGTGATGGACGTAACGGGGATTTGCCTGGTTTGGCGGGACGGAAGCCGGCTGATCGTGCACGGTACCGGGGCTTACGCCTCTTTACCCCCGGAGGAGGGGGAGTGGTTGAATCACGGATACTTGCAGTCCAGGTTTGACTTTATCCATATTGAACCTTTGATTATGGAGGGGGAGAGCGAGTTCGAAGGTTTTCTTTGCGTCGGTCCCAAGCGAAATTCTTCGCTTATGGCGGCGGATGAGAAGGAGCTGATCATCAGCATGCGAAACGAGGCCATCCGTCTCCTGATCAACGCCCGCCGCCTGGCGGGATTGCAGCAGGAGTATCAACGGACAAAGGAGCAGAACGCGGTGTTTGAAAGACGGGTCAGCGATATGCGTTTGGAGCAGCGTATGCTGATGGAGGCCCAACACGCGGAACGGATTCGGACCACGTATTTTCTTCATGACCATTTGCTGCAAAACCTGATTTTCCTGTCCCGGGATTTGGAGGAGCTCGCCGATCGGGGGAAGGTGGACCGCCGGCGGGTGGAGATCTGGCTGAAGTGCGTTTATGATTCGCAGCGGGACATCCGGCTGCTCTGCGATGATCTGCATCCGGCTATTGCGGAGAAGGCCGGTTTGGAGGAGGCGTTGAAGTGGCTGGTAAGATCTGCCGAAGAGAGGGGAATAGACGCGGTGCTGAGCTACGATTGGGGGCTGGCGGAGCCGCCGGATCGGCTACTTCGAAGTAATTTATTCCGCATGATCCGCGAGCTGACCAATAACGCATTAAAACATGCGGAAGCCACGCATCTTGAGTTACGGGTGCGGAGTCATCCGGAGGAAGGAATCACTTGTGTGGTCAGCGATAACGGGAGAGGATTCGATCCGGTCTCACTGTACCGCGACAGCCGCTTTCTGGAGGGGAAGCATATCGGGCTTATTTCCGTCAGCGCGCAGGTTGAATATCTGGGTGGAGAAATGGAGCTTCAGGCGTCCCCCGGAAAAGGGACGAGAGTAACGCTGAAGCTTGCGGCGTACGAACGAAAGGAGGGCGATTATGGAAAACTTGGTTAACATTATTCTGCTGGATGATCATCCGCTCGTAATGGAGGGGTTAAAGAACCGGCTTGAAGAAGAGCCGACTTTCTCGGTTCAGGCGGCGTTTTCGGATCCCCTGGTGTTATTGGATCAGATCGACCGGTATGAACCGGATGTGTTGGTTATGGATGTTTCCATGCCGAAACTGGACGGGTTTGAGCTTGCGTCCATCTTGAAGGGGAAGTACGGAGCTTCATTGAAGCTGATTATGTTGTCCGGATATGTGTATGACGAGTTTTACAGAAAGGCCTACGAGCTTGGCGTCAACGCCTATTTATCCAAACAGGCGACGTATCCGCAAATTATCAATGCAATTCGGCAGAGCATGACAGGCCATGTGCTGATGCCCGAGAAGCTGTTCGCCAAACTCCCGGTAGACCCGTTGACTCCTATGGAACAACGGGTTCTGGTCCTCGTGGCCAGAGAGCTCACCAACAAGGATATCGCCCGGGAACTGGTGGTCAGCCAGCGGACGGTGGAATACCATATCAGTTCGATTATCCAAAAGCTGGAGGTCAAGACGCGAATCGGCGCTGTGGCCAAGGGATATGAACTGGGAATTCTCGGACCGGTGCAGCTATAGACGAGACGGGCGAAACCTAAAATGGAGTGCAAAAGTGAATAATATCACATGCTTGTGAAAATTGTCACATTACTTGCTGCTGCTTTTAATTATAATCAACTTGTAATCAAAAAGAGTAGGGGGAAACCACTGTGAAAATCTTTAAAGGCTTATTGGTTGCGGGTGTCGCCATCGCATTGTTGTCCGGATGCGGCGCCAAAGAGGAGAAAGCGGCTGAACCGGATAAGGCTGCCGGGCAAACCGCTACCGCCGAACAACCGGATGCGGTAACGACCGCTTCCATCGTAAATGATGCGGATGCGTTCATCAATGCGGTTAGTGAGAAAGGAACCTGGATCATCGCCACTTTGGGTGATTTGACGGTTGACAAGGACGTTGTGGTGGCTGGGGAATTCCACGACAAGAACAAACCGGACGGCGATATTTACCGTAAAATCGCCCTTTACACGCAAGACGAGAACCATAAGATTACCGCTTCTTTCACCCTGACGGTGCCTAAGCTTACGGTGCAAAGCGAAAACTTGAGAATTCAAGGCGGCACGGTTAAGGGTGACGTCTACGTCGAAGCGAACGGATTTAATCTGCATGAGTCGGCAACGGTAGACGGAAATATTTATTATGCCAACGAGGATGTCAAAGCGTCCGCCAAAATCGATGGTAAAGTAACGGGCACTGCTGAAGTGAAATAATCCGTTTTCTGCATAACAAGGGGGAGCCAAGTCGGCTCCCTTTTTTGTGTTTGAAATTTAGTTTTACGGTTTGGGATGCCGTAAATATTTTCTTGCCCGAAGGGAAATACATAAGTTACTTGAAGTGATTTTTTGAGGAAAGGAAGGGTAGGAGAATGGAAATGTACGATGAACAAGAGAATGGGGCTCAAACTTATAGAGCGGGAGACATCATCTATGTGTTTTACCGGAACCCGCATACCCAGGATGTAGCTAACATCCAGGAAGCCGCGGTTGTGAATCATCCGGAGAAGCCGGGAGAATTAGCGGTTTTCCTGTATGAGACCTACTATCCGCTGACGGATGAGATGGCCGTCTATTCCACGGCACAGGAGGCGGAACAAGCCTACAACGATGTTTACGGGCCGGCCGCCGAGGGGATTTGGGAATGAATCCTCCGTTTACCCCGCGGCTTGTTTATTTCGAGCCGGATGCTCTGGATTATCCGCTGGGCAGAGAGCTTATGCAAAAGTTTGAAAAGATGAAGCTGGATATTCGCTATACGACCTCGCACAACCAAATCCGGAATTTGCCGGGCGACAGCGATCTGCAAAAATACCGTGTAGCCAAGTCGACACTTGTCGTAGGCATCCGCAAAACGCTGAAATTCGACACGTCCAAGCCTTCCGCCGAATATGCGATTCCGTTTGCGACGGGATGTATGGGCCATTGCCATTACTGCTACCTGCAGACGACCATGGGGACCAAGCCCTATATCCGGACATATGTCAACGTGGAGGAAATTTTGGAAGCGGCGGATCGGTATATGGCGGAGAGAGCGCCGGAAATGACCCGGTTCGAAGCCTCCTGCACTTCGGATATTGTGGGGATCGATCATCTGACGCACACCTTAAAACGGGCGATTGAACATTTCGCATTGTCGGAGTACGGGAAACTTCGGTTCGTAACGAAATTCCATCATGTTGATCATCTGCTGGATGCCCGGCATAACGGCAAAACCCGTTTTCGCTTTAGCATAAACGCGGACTATGTGATCAAAAACTTTGAACCGGGGACATCGCCTTTGGACAAGAGAATTGAAGCCGCCGGAAAGGTGGCGCGGGCCGGCTATCCGCTCGGTTTTATCGTCGCTCCGATCTATCTTCATGAGGGATGGGAGGATGGGTATCGCCACATGTTCGAACGACTTGACGCCGAATTGCCCGCCGATGCGAGAGACGATATCACCTTTGAATTTATTCAGCACCGGTTCACCAAGCCGGCCAAGCGGATCATCGAGAAAAATTACCCCATGACCAAGCTCGAGCTGGACGAAGAGAAGCGGAGGTACAAATGGGGCAAATACGGGATCGGCAAATACATCTATCAAAAGGAAGAAGAGGAGGATATCAAATCCCGCCTTTTTTCATATATGGAGACGTTTTTCCCGCAGGCGAAGCTGGAGTATTTTACTTAAGGCGGAAAGGGGAATAGGCGGAAGGGTGCGTTGGTGTGATTTTTGTTACTGTACAAGCGGGGCTTTTATTGTAATCCTACCTTAGGAGGTGGGTAAGCCGATGAAAGTCCAATACCCTTTACAAGCCAGCCCTGAGCTTAGCGCGATCAAGGAGGCCCTTAAACCGTTCGGAGGGCGCTGCGCGAAGGTAGTCGACGGGACGCTGGAATTTCAGATCAAAGATGATCAGCAAAACGCCGCATATGAAGCGCTGAAGCAAAAAGGATTTGTCCGCTAAAAGCCGGGGAGGATTCCCCGGTTTTTTCTTTCGTTGGGCAGTTTGAATCCGCCTTCAGTCATGTTACAATATTGGCGATAAAAACCAATTTTCCATATAAAAAGGAGAAAGACGTGAGTAACTGGAAAAAAGATATTGTGCTGTTTTTGAGCAGCCAGACCATTTCGCTGTTTGGCTCGTCCTTGGTCCAATATGCCATCATGTGGCACATTACGCTGACTACCCAATCCGGGGTTATGATGACGCTGTTCATTTTGTGCGGCTTTATTCCGACCTTTATCCTGTCTCCTTTTGCGGGGGTATGGGCGGACCGTTTTAACCGAAAATGGCTGATTATTTTGTCGGACGGCATGATCGCCACCGCGACGCTGATTCTTGCCGTTGTCTTTTTGCTCGGTTACGAGGCGGCCTGGCTTCTGTTCGTGATATCGGCGATCCGCGCTTTAGGGACAGGAATCCAGACACCGGCAGTCGGCGCTATTCTGCCGCAAATCGTGCCGCAAGACAAGCTGACGAAGGTTAACGGAACGAACGGCACGCTGCAAGCGGTGATCATGTTTGTCTCCCCGATGGTCAGCGCGGCCTTGCTGACGAAAGCGTCGATCGTAAGCATTTTCTTTATCGATGTTATCACCGCGGCCATCGCCATTCTCACGCTGCTTTTGTTCTTTAATATCCCTGCTCACAAGAAGGCTGCCGAAAAGCAAACGACAGGCTATTTCAGCGACTTGAAAGAGGGGCTGCTCTACATAAAAAACCATCGCTTCCTAAAAATCTTTTTTCTGTTTTTCGCGGTCCTGTTCGTGCTGATGGCGCCGGCCGCATTTTTGACGCCGCTGCAAGTTACGCGCAGCTTCGGCGACGATGTCTGGCGGTTAACCGCCATCGAAATTGCCTTCTCCATCGGGATGATGGCGGGCGGGGGGCTGATCGCGGTCTGGGGCGGCTTCAAAAATAAAATCCGGACGGTCATGCTTGCCGGCGTGGTGATGGGGGGCTGTACGTTGGCGCTCGGAGTTGTTCCGGTATTCTGGACATACCTGCTGTTCATGGCTGTCTTCGGCATCGCTATGCCGATGTTCAATACGCCTTCAACGGTGCTGCTTCAAGAAAAAGTCGACGAAAACCTCATGGGAAGGGTATTCGGGGTCCTCGGCATGATTTCCACGTCGATGATGCCGATCGGCATGCTGATTTTCGGCCCGCTGGCGGATGCCGTCCGAATCGAATGGCTCCTTGCGGGCACTGGCGTCATGCTTATGCTTCTCGCCGTGCTTCTGGGGCGGAATCGGGTGCTGCTCGAGGCGGGCAGGCCGGAGAAGCGGGGGGCAGTCGAGTGACCAAAGCGTTGACGTTGGGAGAACCTGGTCGACAACGGCAGCCCAAAGGCGGATGCGAAAAAACCTGCAAATCTGCAGTTTTTTTTTGCATAGGCGCTCTATTAATAAAATTGAGGCAAATCTGCATTTATGTAAGGCGAAAGATGCTTCAAACTCCGAAATTTCCAAAAATCACTGCATCCTC
Source organism: Paenibacillus sp. A14 (assembly GCF_036864815.1). Taxonomy (NCBI): domain Bacteria; kingdom Bacillati; phylum Bacillota; class Bacilli; order Caryophanales; family Paenibacillaceae; genus Paenibacillus; species Paenibacillus sp. A14. Next base: position 280,045 of record NZ_JBAGJD010000001.1, on the reverse strand, counting down.
GCATCCTTTTCGGTTGCCTACGGGTGGGACATGGGAGCCGCCAGCCGGATTACGGGCTTTAGACACCAAACCCGCCAACGACCTTTAATTGGGTGCCTGCCATATTTGCAATAAAGGGCCTCCCTTTGGAGATTACGGCCCTCGTGGACTCCAACTTAAGTGAAGCCGCGTGGGCATCCGCATCCCGCCAAATTTCCATAATCCAGATCGAGTCGGGATCCGCCTCGTCCACATTGATCGCGTACAGTTCGCAACCATCCGCCGCTTCCATCGCTTGAGCCGCTTCCAGCATAATATCCAGCAAAGTATCCCGCTGACCCGTATGTGCGACAAGTTTGGCGGTCATTCCGAATTTGCTCATGTTAACACCTCCTCTTTTACGGGTATCATATCTTACAAGACGCTTGCATTTCAATGGTTTGAATATTTATTATATAAATATATAGATTTAAAATAAGGGAGAGGGCCAACTTGGAAAAAATTCAATCGGAAGAACAATATCAACAGGCGATTCAGAGCGACAAATATACCGTGATCAAATTCGAGACGAACTGGTGCCCGGACTGCAAAAACCTGGACCGTTTTATCGGTGATATCGTGGCCGAGCATGCGGACAAAGATTTTTATGCGATGGATGCGGAGCAATTCCAGCCGATCGCGGAGGCCAATGAGGTACGCGGCATCCCGAGCTTGCTCGTATTCAAAAACGGGGAGAAAGTCGCTCATCTGCACAGTAAATTTGCCAAGACGCCCGGCCAGGTCAGAGAGTATTTGGCGGGTTTGTAAGAGAAATAGGCATTTTCATGTTAAACACCAGCACCGCAGGCCTTTCAAATGGAAAGGGTCTGCGGTTTTTTTCAGGATGGGTTACTCCTGATCATGAGGGTCCGCGCGCATATCCCAGACGTAATGATGCCTGTTACCAAAGATCGACTTCCAATCCATTCGCTATTCCTCCTAAAGTCGTCTACCGGGTTAACAAGGGATAGTTTAAGATTAATCTATCAACGGAGATAGGTGCAACTCATCCAAATGAAGAGAGAAGGCAAGCAGAAATGAGCGAGACGAATTTAAATGACGCTTGGTACGATTTTGCCGGGGCCTTTGTGGATAAAAAGAACGCGTCATCCTTGCGGTGGCAGGTTTTGACTTCGGACGAACAAGAAATCGCCGCGTTATGGCTCCTGGAAGCCGATATGTATAACGGCGGATTTATCCAGTTTTTTTGCAACTGGGGCGAAGAGGCGTATCTCTATGCGGTCAGGGCCCTTCAAGCGATTGGAGCGGTGCGGGCGCTGGAGCTTGTCACTTCGGGCTACGCCTGCATCGAGCGATTGGAACAAGACGACCGTCTTAAGCAGTTATGGGACATTCCGAAGTTTTTGACCACGGAGGAGGAGGCGCGGCTCGATGAACTGGACCAGCGATTTTGGGAGGATCCGGACCGGATTGCGGAAACCGCCTATCGGTACTATGCGGTGAAATTGGGGATTCCCGCCCCGTAACTCCGCTGTGACAGACCGGCCGGTTAATAAGCAAACGGGAATTGTTCCCGGTAATTGGCTCCTGTACAGCCGCGTTATGTGCCGTATGCAGCCAAGCAGGTGAAGCGAAAAAAACAGGCAACCTTGAAGAACGACCGTTCTTCAGGTTGCCTGTTTTTTTACAATTGGACGGTAATTACCGTTTCATCGTTAGCCTTAACCTCACCTTCAAAAGAAGGAACGACCTGCTTAACGGCATCCAGGCCGGAAGGAATCAGCACGGGAGTAACCAGGGGAAGTCCCGCCTGCCGGATCAGATCCATGTCAAACTCAATAAGGAGTTGACCTTTTGCAACTTTGTCTCCGGTGTTGACATGTGTGGTAAATCCGTTCCCTTTGAGTCCGACCGTATTGATGCCGATATGAATCAACAGCTGCACTCCGCTCTCATGCTCGAGGATGACAGCGTGTTTACTCTTGTCCATGACATGGGCCACAGTTCCGTCGAACGGGGCGAACGCTTTACCTTCCGCCGGTTGGATCGCTATACCTTCACCCATGTGCTTTTCCGCAAAAGCGGGGTCCGGCACCTCGGAAAGAGGCACCGCTTCTCCGGTAATCGGGGAAGGGATCTCCAGCTTCTCAACTTTACCTTGAGCCGGAGGGCTCACCGCTTGAACTACTTGCGCTGGCGCATCGGTCTTGACTGATCCTTCGGCTTCCGCGGAAACCGCTTCGTTCTTGTAACCGAAGAACCAGGTCAACGTGAAAGCGATGACCATAGCAACCACATTCGTCAAAATGTACAAAGGCAGTTGACTGTTCAGATACAGCAGAGTGCCCGGGATGACCGTAATCGACATGCCCGTACCGGCCATTTGGAAAAGGGAAGCGAGGAAACCGCCGACCGCCCCGCCGATCAATCCCATAACAAAGGGTTTCACGTATCTTAAGTTGACCCCGAAAATGGCCGGCTCCGTGATCCCAAGAAATGCCGACAGGGAGGAAGGGAGAGCCAGCGCTCTCAGCTTCATGTTCTTCGTCTTCATTCCTACCGCGAGACATGCTGCGGCTTGTGCCGCCATGGCGGTGGTGATAATCGCGTTAAACGGATTGTTGCCCTTTTGTTCAAGCAGCTGAATTTCCAGGAAGTTAAAGATATGATGAACGCCTGAAACCACAATAATTTGATGGAAAAAGCCGATAACCAGACCGGCGATGCCGAAAGGCAGCTCCAATACAGCGACCGTTCCGTGAAGCACCCACTCTTCCAAAGAGTGGAAAACCGGGCCGATCGCAAATAACCCGAGGGTAATCATGATCAGCAAAGTAATAAAAGGAGTCAGAATCAGATCAAGGGCTTCAGGGATACGTTTACGCAAAAACTTCTCCAGCTTCGCGCCGATCAGGCCCACAAAGAACGCCGGCAATACGGACCCTTGATATCCTACAACCGGAATGAAGCCGAACATGGTCAGCGCCTCCGCGGAACCGTCGGCAACGCTGTAAGCGTTGGGAAGGGCGGGGTTGACCAGCATAAGGCCGAGCACAATCCCCAGCACCGGACTTCCTCCAAATACTCTGAAAGCGGACCAGGCCACCAAGGCAGGAAGGAACGCAAACGCAGTGTCCGTCAATACCTGAGTAAACAACAGGAAATTAGGCGAGATATCTCCAGGCGCGGCTCCAAACCAGGAAAGAACCAGTTCCTGGGTCAACAAGCCCCGCAGGCCCATAAAAAGACCGGTCGCCACCAGCACGGGAATAATCGGAACGAACACATCACCGAACGTACGGATCGCGCGTTGAAAGGCATTGCCCTGTTTCTTTCCCTGCTTCTTCAACTCATCGGTCGACGTACTTTCAATACCAAGCTTCTCGACTTCCTCAAAGATACGGTTCACCGTACCCGTGCCGAAAATAATTTGATACTGGCCGGAGTTGAAGAACGCACCCTTGACTTTATCGATATTTTCGACTTGCTTCTGGTTGATTTTATCTTTATCCAGCACCATGATGCGAAGGCGGGTCGCACAATGGGCGAAGGAAGCGATATTTTCTTTTCCTCCGACTGCTTCGATAACCGCTTTAGCGATTTGTTGATTTTCAGACATGGCTTTCATTCTCCTTCGCTATGATTTCTTCGACTTGCTCAACGGTTGGCAGGGAGGGGATAGCTCCCTTTCCGGTTGTGGTGATGGCTCCGCAGGCATTGGAAAATCGTAGCAAAGCTGCATGCTCTTCCGATAAAATGGAGCTTAAATTTTGCGGCGTGGCTTTATGCTCCAGCAGTTGATGCAGGAACCCGCCGATAAAAGCATCTCCGGCACCGGTCGTATCCTGCGCCTTCACTTTAAAGCCATCCGATTTAAATCTTTGCTGCGGCAGGATTAGATCCGCACCTTGCGAGCCTTTTGTAAAGATGACGGCCTGAACGTCGCCGGTAAACAAGGAAGCCAGCGCTTGTTCCTCGTCCGGAATCCCTGTAATGAAGCCCAATTCATCCTCCGATATTTTTAAAAGATGGGCTTTGGGGAGAAACGTCTGTATGGTTTGGCGATAGGCTTCATGATCGTTCCACAAGGGCAAGCGCACATTGGGGTCGAAGCTTACTATTCCGCCCCGGCTTTTGATCGCGTCAATCGCTTTGACATGAGCCTGCTTCATCGGGCTTTCCACTAAATCCACCGAACCGAAGTGTAAAAGGTCGCCCGCTTGAAAGACGTCCGGGTCGATCTCCTCCCCGGTCAAGAGCAGGTCGGAGGACGGGTTACGGTAAAACGAAAAGTCCCGTTCCCCGTCGGCGCGCAAAGATACGAAGGCCAGACCGGTGTTGGCCTCGCCGGTTCTTTTGACCAAATCGATCCTTACTCCGGCTTCCGTCAACTGTTCCAGTAGAAAGTCGCCAAAGGCATCATTGCCCAGTTTGGTAATGATCGAGGCGGTGCTGCCCAACTTGGCCGCCGTCGCGGCTACATTGGCCGGAGCGCCCCCCGCGGCGCGTTCGAATGAAACGACATCTTTAAGCGCTTGACCCGCCTGCCGGGGGATAAAGTCAATCAACACTTCTCCAATTGCATATAATGTTCCCACGTACTCACCTTCAAACATAAAATTGGTTTAGATATCCCATTTGCAGACACGGAACTCCGCCGTTCCGCCGGAACAAAACAATCGAATTTCCTTGCTCGCAGGATCCGGGAAAATGCGGCTTGTAAACACTTCTTCTCCATCGTTGATAAAGATCTCCACGGAGGACGTGTCCACGAACAGATGGAATTTGAGCCTGTCCGCGTTGAAGCCGCAGCGGCGGATGTTTCCATTGATTTCATCCATAGCCTGACCCGAGAACGTGCGGTCGAGGATGATTTTTTTCTGGCCGGTGTCGTATTTGAGCACCGTTTTCTCATGGCCGGAAGCCCGGAATTCTAGCCCCAATTCCTCCGCGTCGAACATTGAAATTTCGCATATCAGCTCATAGGAAGTTCCGTCAAACCCGTTTAGATGTTTCACTTCGTCTTTCAGGGTAAGCGTGGCGCCGCTTTGGGTTTTACGGAGCTTGGCCAGCTCGGGGACCGGTTGCTGAATCAGCTTATTGCCGCCCTGGATCGTAAGTTGGCGGGGGATCGTCAAGCAGCCGGACCAGCCATGGGTGTCCGTCGGGTATGCTACATCCGGCAGCCCCATCCAGGCGACCAAAATCCGCCGTCCATCCGGTCCTTGCGTGGTCTGGGCCGCATAGAAATCAAAGCCCCGATCCAGCTCCCGAAAAGCGCCGTGCCGAAATTCCCCCGTGGACAGATCCAGCGGTTGGCCGATCACATAACCGGTTTGATAAATGTTGTTGTATAGATCGCCATCCGCCTGGAGACCTTGCGGAGAGAAGATCAGCACTCCCGATTCATCCAGCTCGAAATAATCCGGACATTCCCACATGTAGCCGAACGGGGAGAGGCCGGATTTCATTTCGCCCATAAACGTCCAGTCCAGCAGATCTTCAGACCGGTACAGCACAGCGCAGCCTGTTAAGTCGGTTCTTTGAGCGCCGATCACGCAGTAATAGTCCTTCCCGGATTTCCAAACCTTCGGGTCCCTGAAATGATCGGTGTATCCCGGGGGCACGGAGGAGATTACCGGCCGGTTCAGTTTGACGATTCGGCCGTCTGCATCCATGGAGGCCAGACATTGATACGGATGTCTTGTCCACGCCTCATCCCGCGTATTGCCGGTATACATCATGTACAATTGACCGTCTTTCTCGATGGCACTGCCGGAATAAGCGCCGTGAGAATCATAAGGACCGCCCGGGGCAATTCCGATACCCAAGCCTTCCCAAACCGCCAAATTGGATGATTTCGTGTGATACCAATATTTCATCCCATGCTCGGTCCCCAAGGGGAACCATTGGTAGAACAAATGGTACTCGCCCTGATAGTAAGAAAAGCCGTTCGGATCATTGAGCAGCCCGGTCGGCGCCTGGATATGATAGCTTTGTCTCCAGGGAGAACGCTCGACTTGGTCCCGGAGTTGCGCCAGCTCGCCGGGCCGGGCTTGTTCGATTAGCCTGTATTTTTCTTCTCGCGTCATCATATGCATGTTGTTCTCCATCTCGAAACGATTTATGTCGGGAACCGGTTCCAAACAAGAGAAAAAATAAACCGGAACCGGTTCCAGCAGAAAAGAAATATATCCGGTTCCGCCTTTAATTAGGGTGGAACCGGTTCCTGTAAAAACATCATAATCGATCCGCTTATAAATTGTCAACGCTTTCTCGCTGGACAAGCTCCACATCCATGACGGAGAGCCGGTCTACGGGTTGTTCAAGCACGAGCTTGATAATGTTGTGGGCCGCATGCTCGCCCGCCTGAAAATAATGATATTTTATCGTCGTCAGGGCGGGGTGAATCATCTCCGTGATATCGTAACCTCCGAACCCGGTCACCGATAATTCCTCCGGGACGCGGATGCCTTTCAAATGGGCCGCTTTAATCACGCCAAGGGCGATATTGTCGGTGGCGCATACGATGATGGAAGGCTTGCCTTCTTCCAGAATCCGCGATGCCGCCTCCATGGCGTCGGTCATTTTAAAGCTTGTCTCGAAATAACGTACAGTACAATCGGGACAAGCCTCCAAAGCTTGCTTGATACCTTCTTTCCGGTGTATGCCGACGGCCTTGTCTTTTTCCGTGACCCCCAAATAAACGATATCGCGATGGCCTTTGTCCAGAACATGGCGTCCAATCAGCCATCCGGCCCGCTTGTCGTCATGTACCAGACTGTGAACTTGATCATGTTGCTGCCCCACCAGAATGACGGGGATATTGATCTTGTGTATGGCCGTTAAATGGGCTTCCGTCAGCTGGGCGGCCAGCAAAATAATGCCGGAAATTTTCTGTCTGGCAAAATCATAGATTGCTTCGATTTCCCGATCCATATCCTGGCTTGTATTGGAAATCAGCATTTGGTAGTGGTTCTTCCGCAGTTCTTCGTCGATGCCGATCAAGGTTTGCGAAGTCGCATAGGAATCGAGGCGGGGAACCACCGTGCCGATGAAATTGGTCCGCTTTGCTTTTAAGCTTTGGGCAAAGGTGTTGGGGACGTAATTCTGCTCTTTTATGATCAGCTCGATCTTTTCCCGGGTCCGGTCGCTGACCGGGCCGCCGTTCAAGTAACGGGAAACCGTGCTTTTGGCCACACCCGCCAGCTTGGCGATATCCGCTATAGTTTTCGTCATAAGTACCCCTCGGTAAAAGTCTTTATATTAAGTTAGAATGTTTCATGCCGCTACCTTCCTACATTATACTCGTTTCTGCACCGCGGGGCATATAACCTTAATAAATTGGGGTTGACCTTGCCCTTAGGGGAAGGTGCACACTGGAAAACACAGAGGAGGCGACTCATGCTATCGATTGGAGAATTCTCGAAAATATGCCGAGTTTCGACGAAAACGCTGCGCTATTATGACGAGATCGGACTGATTCACCCGGATCAGATCCACCCCGAGAACGGGTACAGATATTATTCGATGACCCAACTGGAAAAGATGCTCCTGATCCAACGGCTAAAATCGTATCATTTTTCCCTGGATGAAATCAGAGAGGTGTTGGCGTGGGAGAAGGATCTGTCCGAAGAAAAGCTGTGCTTCCGTCTGCAGCGCAAAAAAAAGCACATCGAAGAGCAAATCCAGGCTTACGCATCGATCCTGGAACAAATGAAACGGGATATCGCCAGCCTGGAGCTAGGGCGGCCCTTGATGTCCTTTCTTGACCGGATCGAAGTGGAGTTGGTGGAAACGCGCCCGCGGAATATCCTGTCCATCCGCCGCAGTCTGAGCGGCGAGGATTATGCCGCAGGCTACGGGATTTATTTTGCCGAGCTCTACGAAAGGATCGCCACCGGCAAACTCACTCTGCAAGGGACGCCGATGACGATCTACCACAGCCCCGAGTATAATCCGGCCGGCAATGATACGGAATTTGCCATTCCCGTTAAGGAGGCGGTGAAGGGGACGAGAGATTTTCCCGGTGGACTCTGCGCTAAGTCGGTATTAAAAGGCGCGTACCACGAGCTGACCTCGGTCTATGCCAGGTTAAGGGAATGGGTGGAGCGGGAGGGTTACGCATTAACGGAAGCGCCTTTTGAACTCTACCTGACCGATCCCGTACAAACCAAGGATGCGGGTGACCTGGTGACCGAAGTGTATTTTCCCGTCGCGAAAAAATAGCAAGTTTAATGAGGAGGAATGCAAGGTGACAAGAAATGTGTGGCCGACTGAAGCATGGCGGACCGCCGATCCCGCAAGCCTGGGGCTTGATGCGGATAGGCTGATGGGGCTGGAACCCGAGATTGCGGCGAATTACGGCAATATCAATGGAATCTTGATCGTGAAGAACGGATTTTTGACTTATGAAAAATACTTCAACGGCTATGGACCGGACGATGTGCTTCATGTGGCGTCGGTGACCAAAACGATCATTTCCGTCCTTGTCGGGATGGCCGTCGATGCCGGATTAATTCCGAGTACGGAGCGGAAAGTGCTGGATTTTTTCCCAGAATATAAACTGGAACGGGATCATCCGGTGAAAAAAGAAATCACGTTGCGCCACCTGCTTACGATGACGGCCCCCTATCCTTTCGAGGACTGGCAGGAACCGCTCGACAAGCTGTGTATGCAGCCCGACTGGGTCGAATATACGCTGAATATGCTGGGACAAAAGGGGGAGCTGGGGGCATTCAAATACTCCACTGCGGGAGCGCACCTGCTGTCGGCTATCCTCTCCCGCGCCACGGGCCAAAGCGCCCGTGAATTTGCCAATGAACGCTTGTTCGGGCCTCTCGGCATGAAGGTGATTCCGGATTATGCGATGGAAGACTTCGGGTTTGAGGAGCTGTTTGGCGCAAAAGTGAAGGGATGGGTCCATGACCCGAACGGAAATTCCACGGGGGGCTGGGGGTTGACGCTGACGCCGCGCGATATGGCGCGGTTTGGATTGCTGTGCTTGAACCGCGGCAGGTGGGACGGGCATGCGCTGGTTTCCGAGGCCTGGATGCGGGAGTCCACGGCGATGACCCCCCACCACTACGGATACTGTTGGTGGCTGCGGGAAGAGGACGGCGTGTTTGCGTACATGGCCATGGGCGACGGAGGAAATATCATCTGCTGTATCCCCGGACAAGACATGGTAGTCGCCATCGCTTCCGGGTTCATGGTAAATCCGCGGGATCGCTGGACATTGATTAAAGAGAAGATACTGCCGGAGATGTAGAATGGGAGCCCGGTAAGATCCCGGGGAAGACGGACAGTGTGACACTGGAATACGAAGCGCAGCAAGTGGAGAGGAGGGCGAGGGCTTTTTCATTGCCGGCGGAGGTGCTACTATAGATATAATAGTAAAGCCGCTCCCGGGTTCAAATTAACGGGAACTTGTCCCGTTATTCCCGATGATTCCCCAAGGAATGGGCCGGTGATAGAGAAAGAGAGGACAAAGAAATGGCCGAAGTCAAAACGAATGCCATGCGAATGCTCGACAAAACGAAAACGCCGTACGAAATTCACAGCTACGATCCGGAGGACGGTCAGATTCACGGCACCGCGGTCGCGGAGAAGATCGGCAAACCGCCGGAGAAAGTATATAAAACACTGGTCGCTCATCAGGGGGCGGCCATCTTCGTGTTCGTCATTCCCGTTGCCGCGGAACTGGACTTGAAAAAGGCGGCCAAAGCCGCTGGGGCCAAGAAGGTGGAGATGCTGCCGCTGAAGGATTTGCTGAACCGGACGGGCTATATACGCGGCGGATGTTCTCCGGTCGGGATGAAAAAGTTGTATCCGACGTTTATAGACGGCAGCGCGGAGGACCTGGACACGATTGCGGTCAGTGCCGGAAAAGTCGGGCTGCAGATGGAACTCTCGCCGCAAGATTTGGCCGGCCAGGTGAAGGGAAGCTTCGTTCCGCTGATCCGGGAAGAGGAAGAGGCTTACTGACGGTTGTCTCCGCTGTCCACCCGGTTGCCGACCGTAAACTTGGACGGGGGGCTGCTGTTGATGCCGATGTCCGCTGTCCTACTCCGGGCGAGCTTTGCGGCATCGAAGCCACCGGCGGAGCTTAAGGGCCATTGGGCATGGCTCCTTTTTATGGTTGTTCGCCAGACTTGATTCTTCGTTAACATTCGCCGTCTATACTCGGAGTATATCTCTAAGAAGGATGGCTGATACTGATGGGCATTCATACTTATTTTAGATCGCTGAACGAATTGGAGCGAATTTATCGCTGTCCGGGAAAATTCAAATTCGAAGAACATAGCGTCGCCGCACACTCCTGGAAAGTCGTGCAGTACGCCAAAACGCTGGCCGATATCGAAGAACGCCATGGCGCGCAAATCGATTGGAAGAAACTCTATGAGATCACGAGCAGCCATGATTATGGAGAGATTTTTATCGGCGATATCAAAACACCGGTTAAACATTCTTCAGTGGAGCTGCGAAATTTGATTCTGCAAGTTGAAGAGGGCATGGTTCATCATTTCATTGAAGAACATATTCCCGAAGAGTTTAAGAGTATTTTTCGCAACCAATTGCGCGAAGGCAAGGACGATTCCGTCGAGGGACTGATTCTTGAGGTGGCCGACAAGCTGGATCAAGTCTACGAGGCGTTCGCCGAGATGCAAAGAGGGAATACGGAAAAAGAGTTCGTCAAAATGTATCGCGACGCGTTGGTGAAAATCAAAAACATCCCCTTGAAATGCGTCGATTATTTTCTTGCCGAAATATTAACCGACATGGTCAATGAAGAGACGCTGTCACCGATCGATATCAAACGGATCACGCAGGAAGCGTTGGCGAGCTAATTCATCCGCATCCGATTTGAATCGTGGCAAGTGTGGGGCGGACAAGCGCTAAAGGCTAATCACGTCAGTGCCTTTTGACGAAGGATAGGTGAAACTAGCATAACCAGAGTCCGGTTTATAATGAAACCGACTTGACTGTTCTGCGTAACAAACTGATAGATAGGCACAAGGAGGATGAAAGGTATGATTATGACCACCACATCAACGATTGAAGGATATCCCGTAAGGCAGTATCTGGGTATTGTAACCGGCGAGGTGATTATGGGCGCCAATGTATTCAGGGATTTTCTGGCCTCGATTACAGACGTTGTCGGGGGGCGTTCCGGCGCATACGAGGGCAAGCTTCATGAAGCGAGGGATACCGCGTTCGGAGAAATGAGGCAGCAGGCTTCCCGCCTGGGAGCAACGGCCATTATTGGAGTCGATATCGATTATGAAGTCGTCCGCGAAGGCATGCTGATGGTTTCCGTGAGCGGAACGGCTGTAATCGTGTAACAAAGGGCATTCGACTAAAAACTCAGTAACCAGCCATAACCCACAAATTGCGGGCTATGGCTGTTTTTTGTTTCCCCTATCAAAACCCGAGCCGCCGTCGCAGTAACGGCCTTTTTGGGCACTATTTCGGCCCGATTTGGCTTCGGGGGAATCATAGTGGTAAAAGACTGCAGGGTGCGATGGATTCCCGTGAAAATTGGCGCACAAATCTTTCCACCTGTACACAGCGCATTACTTCCGTGGTAAACTAGCGCTATGCCTCATTACAGCGTCGAGGCGTTGCTTAGTTTTATTACATCAGGAACCGGAGGAGAAACATGAAAACATTTCTGCACAGATGGAACCGGTTAAGTCTAGTCACACGTATTTTTCTGGGAATTATCGTGGGTGTTATTCTGGCTTTGACCGTTCCGAAGGCAACTGGCATAGCGATTTTCGGTTCCTTTTTTGTGTCCGCGTTAAAGGCGGTCGCTCCCGTATTGGTCCTGCTCCTCGTGATAGCTGCGATCTCCAATCATAAAAAGGGCAGCCGGACGAACATGAAATCGATTCTCGCGCTATATGGGCTGAGCACATTTTCGGCGGGGCTCCTTGCGGTGATCGCCAGTTTTATTTTTCCGGCACAACTGTCGCTTACGACGGGGAGCAGTGACCTGACACCGCCCGGCGGCATCGTTGAAGTTCTGCAGAGCCTGTTGTTCAATGTCGTGGACAACCCGGTCAAAGCCTTGCTTGACGCCAACTATATCGGTATCCTGGCCTGGGCGATTCTTCTGGGGGTTGCCTTAAAAGGGGCCAGTGATCAAACGAAAAGCATGCTCACCCAATTCTCGGACGCGGTCTCGCAAATCGTCAAATGGGTGATTCAGTTCGCGCCGTTTGGCATCATGGGGCTTGTTTTTAATACCATTACGGCCAACGGGCTTGCTTCCTTGCTTGATTACGGGAAATTGCTGCTCGTTCTCATCGGATGCATGTTATTCATGGCGCTCGTCATCAATCCATTGATCGTGTATCTTAACATTCGGTCGAATCCTTATCCTTTGGTGTTCAGTTGCTTGAAAGAGAGCGGGATAACGGCGTTCTTCACTCGCAGCTCCGCAGCCAATATTCCGGTCAATATGCGGTTATGCGAAAAATTGAAGTTAGACAAAGATACGTACTCGGTGTCCATTCCTTTAGGCGCGACGATCAATATGGCGGGTGCGGCGGTGACCATTTCCGTCTTAACCCTCGCGGCCGTGCATACGCTGGACATTCCCGTCGATTTTGGAACGGCGCTGATTCTGAGCGTTCTGTCGGCCGTATCCGCAGCTGGCGCTTCCGGCGTTGCCGGCGGATCGCTACTGCTTATTCCGATGGCGTGCAGTTTGTTCGGGATTTCGAATGATATTGCCATGCAAGTTGTCGGAGTCGGCTTTATCATCGGCGTTTTGCAGGATTCCTTTGAAACGGCGCTGAATTCCTCTTCCGACGTGCTGTTCACTGCAACCGCGGAGTATGCAAAAAAGCGTAAAGAAGGCAAGAAGACGACGGCAAACGCCTAAAAATGAAAGCAAAAGATCGCCTGTTCTGCAGCCATCTCGGCCAGGATAACGGCGATCTTCTTGTTGTTTCCGTTTGTTCGGTGTCACTTAAAAATCGGCGAACAGATCGCGGGTCGAAACGCGCAAGCCCTTAAACCACTCCGATTCCACGTAAAGGTCTTTGCCATTGGAATAATAAGTGACATCCGCGATCTCGCCATCGGTCAAAACGTGAACCGCCGCTTGCTCCTTCATCGGATCGACGATCCAGTATTCCATGACACCACACGCTCGGTACAGTTCGAGTTTTCGGATCAAATCTTTGCTTCGCGTGGATGGGGACAGCACCTCAACGACCAATGTCGGCGTGCCCTTGTATTTGCCGTTTGCATCGATTCGATCCTTGTCACAAATGACCACCACATCAGGCTGAACGACGCAAATATTATTTGCTTCCTTCTCCAGCGTAATGTCGAATGGGGAGGTCAGCGGTTTACAGGGTTTTCCTTTGAACCAATTGTAAAAAGTACCAAGCAGTTCCTGCACGGCATGTTGGTGTTTGTACGAAGGTGAGGAAAGGTTATACACGATACCGTCAATCAGCTCAAAACGTTGTTCCGACGTTTTCGTCAGCTCAAGGAATTCTTCAAAGGTCACAGAGCCACGGCTTAATTCATAGTTGGCCGCGGCCTCCCTAAAGAAGGTTTCATCCTCCCCGGAAAGAGCGGTCAATTTGGCCACATCCTTGCCGTTCCTCGTTACGATAATCTCTTCGCTTGCCTCCGCAAACTTTAAGTACTTCCCGAAATTGTTCTGCATATCGGTGGAAGAAACTCGCATAGGATTCACCTCGGATTAGCTATTTTATTATATTTTAGCTAATACATTAGTGAATTTCAATTAAAATTAGCTAATTCTGAACACTAAGCAGGGCTACCGCTTGGCTGCGCTTATTCGCTCCTCCAGCATATCCCAGTTAGGAGTAGGAATGCCGGCCCGATTTTTCCATTCGCCAAATACGCGGCTTAATGCGACGATTTCATGGGGAGAACCGTCGATCATTCGGCTGACCGGGAGAAGATGAAAAATTTTAAGGAGTAAACGAAGCAGCGCAGGATGGTTCCGGATCCATTTCGCTTGTCCGGCCGGCACTAGGGGGTAACCGAGCGCTTCCAGCACGCTAAAGCCTTCATCCATGGCCGCGACCATTTGGCGCAGCAGCTTGTTGTCCCCGGCGATTTTTTTCATTTTGCCGTCATGAATGAGGGTACCGTAGTTGATGGCCAAAATCGGAATGATATGATTTTTCAGCCAAGCGTCGATATCGTCATGGTATACCGGTTTATAATTGGTTTTGGCAAAAGCTTGATCCAACATCGCACGAAAGGGAATGGGGCCGTCCAATCCGCCAATCACCAGCTGAACCCCGCCGCGAACGCTGACGACGAGGCCGTCGGGTTCCCTGCGGCCGGCGCTAAGCTGGAATCCGAAGGCGACATTTTTGCGGGTAGAGCTGTGCTCCGCAAGGTAGATCTGCATATCCCGTGCGCCGGGATTATTGCCTACTATCACAATGTTGCCGCTCAGGCTCCTGGCCAGTACCGGCAGGACGCTCGGGAAATCGTTAAATTTCATCACCACAAAGATGAGGTCGTAGATATCGTCCGGCTCCAGCGTCCGGACTACCCGCACGGAATCGACCGACGTTTTAAGCTGGAAGTAGTGGCGGATGACGAGGCCGTCTTTCTCCAATTCGTCCGCACGTTGGCCGCGCGCCAACACGGATACGTCGTTGCCTCCGCGGATCAAAGCATGGGCCAGATAACTGCCCAACACCCCTGCACCGTAAATCAAAACTTTCATGGGAATCCCTCGCTTTTTTTGTATAATGAACATTTGTTGTATAAATGACGATTGTTGATTACAATGATCTTAGCATCTTGTGGAAAGCCGGAGCAATCGGTAAAACTACCGCTTTCGTTGAATATTCAACAGATGGGCCCGAAATGTTGAGGAAGGCGCGAAGGAGAGATTATGGACAGAAGAATTATTAAAACGCGGCAGGCGATTATGGAAGCTTTTGTCGGCTTGCTGGGGGAAAAAGGATTTGAAAAAGTGACGATTCACGAAATCGCGGATCGGGCGAACGTGAACCGGGGGACCGTCTATTTGCATTTCTCGGACAAGTTCGACTTGCTGGAGCAGTGCGTCGAAACTTATTTGCAGCTCCTGCACGAGAGTTGTATGCCGGATGGGGAGGCAAGCAGGGTGCCGACGAAAGCGCTGCTGCTCCGCACCTTCGAATTTATGGAGCGGCACGCCGCTGTCTATTTCATTCTGCTAACGAGTAAAGGCGTGCCTGCTTTCCGAAACCGGATGATGGCGATGGTGGAGCAGGGAATCGGGGAACATATACTAAGCTGCAACATCCATGCGGGAGTGAGGCCCGAAGTTCTCGTCAAGTTTTTGTCCAGTGCGATGGCCGGTTTAGTGGAATGGTGGATCGTCCAATCGATGCCTTATGCTCCGGAGGAAATGGTGGAGCAATTGCTAGTGCTGTTGGAGCGAAATTTACTGCCGCCGGAGCAGGCGCTTGGGGGATGATAAAAGGGAAGCGCCGAATTAACGGGAATTCCTCCCGTTAATTCGGTGCCTATGCGGCTGCGGAAGTGAAATAGCTGGAAAACCTCCCACTAATTCACCTGATATTATGCATATCGGCGGGTAGGGCCGCGAAATAGATGGAGTTTTTCCAGCTATATCGGATCGAAGGGCCAAGATCGGAAAATTAATGGGGGATTTTCCCGTTAATAAGTGGACGGACAAATGGATTGAGGCAGTTCAAGGCATCGACTCGGCATTTTTTTCCGCGAAAACGTCCGATCGGGACGATGAGACCTTTCGGAACGGGGCGGCGCTATCCTCTGGCGGCGGTGGAAACGGAATACTCTCTCTGGAGCCGCGAAGTGGAGGACGAGGTGCTGCCCGTACTACGCGAGCTCGGCGGCATCGGTTTTGTTTGCAGGTTTGATGCCAGGCGGATTGAAGGATGATCAACGGAACAGTTTTATTAGGAAAGCCGCTACGCAAGCCGAAAACAGACTTGCGTAGCGGCTTTTTGTGCAGGCAGGTTCAGAGTTTCGCTAACTGCTCTGTGGGGTTCTCTATAGGAGCGGACAACTTAGCATGGAGTTCGCGGCATAGAGGATAAATCACTCATGGCAGAGAACTTTGTATAAAATCCTTGAAAATAAATGGAGAGAGGGAAGTATATTGAAAAAGGATGCTCAACTTACTTATGAAGATGACCCGCACACCGATCATAAACATCTTAATCGAATGCTCTTGCTAATAGTTTTAATTATTCTATTGTTGTTAATATCGGTATGGTCCTTGACCCGCGGGGCTATTACGGTATCGCTTACGGAAGTATGGGATAGCCTTCAAGGCCTTGAAGAAAGCAATATGCGTAAATTTCTTTATGAAATGAGATTACCTAACGTCCTTATTGCCATTTTTGGGGGGATGGGGTTAGCCGCGGCAGGCGTCATTCTCCAACGCATAATGCGACATCCGCTGCCGGATCCGGGAACAGTGGGAATGACGGGAGGCGGGGCTTTTGCTGTAAAACTGGCGGTCCTCTATTTAACCGATCTAACTATATTTCAGCTCTTTGCGGTTTCAACGGTAGGGTCCATTGCGACAAGCGGAATGGTATGGTTCCTTGCTTCAAGAGTGAAAAGGGGCAGTATGGCGATTCGAAGTATGTTTACGGGCGTGCTAATCCTATTGATTATGACTGTTAGTGTGAGGCTAATTGCAAAAAATACCGATCAATTTAGGATTGGATGGAATTTTTCAGCCTCTAGTTTAGGGTTGCCCATGTTTGAATGGTTTATTCCTTGGTTCGCAGTAGGTCTAATTGGCGCTTTCTGGATTATTTTCGCGCGGCCCGCTACCGAGCCTGGGAGAAAACGGCTGATGATTCTATCGTTAATCGTGGTAATGGAATTATCTGTAGGTGTGGCTCTGGCTTTTGGCGCAATTGCTTTTGTAGGGACAGTGGTGCCGCTGTTGGTACGACGATGGGTAGGCGGGGAGGATCGTTGGGTACTGCCTGTTTCAGTTATTCTCGGAGCTATTCTAATGGTAGTGATCAGTGTAGTCAACCGTACATTAATAGCGCCTATGGAGCTTCCATGGAATTTTATCCCTTCTATTGTCGGCGCTCCGATCATGATTTATTTATTATGTACATATACCGTGAAGGAAGCGCTTGTTAGGAAACAGCAAAGGCAAACTCAACAATAGATGAGTCGAAGACATTGTGAAATAAAAAGGAGAGTGGATGAAAAGAAAGGCGCCTTCCGTCGGAGTCTACACGCTTAACCATATATTAACGGGAAAACCTCCCGTTAATATACCGCCCTTGGCCCTTGAATCCGATTTAGCTGGAAAAACTCCATCTTTTTCGCGGTCCAACCGCCGATCTATGCAATTTCAGGCAAATTAGCGGGAGGTTTTCCAGCTAATCGCCTCTGTAGCCGTATAGGCACCAATTTAACGGGAAGAATTCCCGTAAATTTGAACCAAAGAATTAGCCAGGATATCCTCTGGCGGGTTTCGTTATAAAAACTGGCCAAAAGAGGTGATTTCCAATGTTAACGGTAAAAACGAAAGCCCCGGCATGAACAGCACTCGCGCCAAAACGCTGGGCGACTTGTTGAATTCGCGCTGGCCCAGCCGCAGCCGGAACAGCCGGAACAGACAGGACTGAAAAGGTCGCACGGCCAGCGTCGAGCTGAATCTTTACCGGTAAAGAAATAAAACAAACTCCCGCTTCCGTCATGAAATGATGGGGCGGGAGTTTGTTTGCTGGCGGCATCCATTTATTTGGCGCCATGGGCAAGCAACAACTGCTTGATTTTGCGACCGTTCGGATTTTCTTCGTCGACGCTTTGAAGAATCGTAAGCTCTTCACCAGAATCCCAATACGTCACGTTAACCTCGGCCCCTTGCTCTATCAGATAATTGGCCATCTCATAATCCGATTGACTTACAGCCCTGGATAACAAGGTAGATCCCTCATCATCCGCCTCATTGACATCAAAGCCGTAACTCCCTTCCAGCAGCAACTCAGTTATCGGCAGGTTTCCAGACGACACCGCATATTGCAGCAGCGATATTCCGCCCTCTTCCCCCGGCCGCAGAGACAAATCGGCTCCATGCCGGATCAGATAGGCGGCAATATCCGTCCTTCCAAGTTCCACGGCAACGAAGAAGGCCGGATATTCCTGCTGGCCGAAACCAGCATTCACATCGGCGCGATCCTGCTCCACCAACCGCTTCACCTCTTTCAGGGTAAGCTTATCGAGTTCCGTATACAATTTTGCCGTGGCGCGTTCTTCACTCGTTGCAAAGGGTTCCAATCTCTCGGCGTTTCGGTGATCCTGATTTACATAAGCGACCGTATAGGCGGTTTTGCCGGCTTGCGATTTTGCATTTACGTTAACCTTCTGCTCCAGCAAATAATCGACAACCTCGTCGTACTTGGCCGCCTCCTCAGTATTCGATGCAGACGCTTTGCTTTCGACAACCAGCAGCAAGGGCGTCTCACCTCGATCAGCCGGTTTATTCAGGTCTACCCCGCAGGCCTTAAGCTTCTTTAACGCTTCCGTCTTTGCGTTCATCGCCGCGCCGGATATCCCGTATTCCGTACGGGTGCCGTCCCCGGCCTTCAATACAACCGTAGGCCCCTCGTCATCCACCACGATATCGGCATCCAATGCCCCGCCGCCATGCGGATAAAAAGACTCGCATTTCTCTTTCGTATCTTCAATCGCTGCCTCCTGCGCGACATCTACGTCCGCCCGGGTTTTGTCCTTACTTAATTCTGTCCCGCCGCCGCAAGCGCCAAGCAGCATGCCGATTAAAAGTAATGCGCCGCCTATTCCCAACAATCTTTTCATGGTAGTTTCACTCCAGTATCCCATTTATATAGACAAATCTATTCCGATGAGTTTGGCGGCTCCGCCATCCACTCCCTCTATCATGTCGGCATTTTGGGCTTTATTTTATAGAAAATGATGAAAAAAGTCTGGCAAAACGGTCAAAACCGACGAGTTGATATCAAGTAGACTACAGCAAAAAAAGAATGAATGCTAATTTCAAGGAATTTTGTCAAAAGAAGTGTAATTTGTCACAGTAAAATAAGAACATACGTTCTATAATTGAATATACGATGTAAGGCAGGTTATTTTGCTTCGCTGAAATCAAAACCACATTAGAGGAGGATTTGTAATGGTAGACACGAGCAGGGATAGCGGATTATTTTTATCTTCAGTCGGTGCAGTAGGTGATGGGGTAACCGATAACACGGATCTGTTTCAAGCGATGTTGAACTCGGATCCGAGTACAGTGTTTATTTTACCCAGCGGCAGATTCAAGATTTCAAGAACACTGAGGGTAAGAAAGAGAGGAGTTTGTTTTATAGGCAATAATTATGGACGGGAAGAAGATAATGCGACGATTATAGAATATCACGGTTCGGGAGATTTATTTGAGATAGGGGATAGCAGTATTGGAGTTTACGACGGCTACCAAGGCTTCAAGCTGAAGAATATTTCGCTCGTGAATAAGTCACCGAATCAGACGCCTCTTTCGAACCCCATGTCAGGGAATGCAAAGCGTCATTACGGCAAGAATTCTTGTGCTGTAAGGGAATGGAGAGGCGGCGGCATGGTTTTTGAGAACGTGCAGATTGAGCATTTTCATTGGGGAATATGGGGAATACAGAGTGACATAAACCGTTTTGTAAACTGTAATTTTCACTACAATAAGGAAGCTATTCATTTAGAAGCAGGCTCTGATCAATTGGTAGTGGATGGTCTGTACTCTTTTGGAAATGACATTACTTTGAACTTTAGCGGGATTACGGGAGCGCGATTGAATGATTGCCAATTTGTAAAAGAAGGCAGCGCAACGGTGAGTCCGGTTCAGTTGGACGGGTGCAATTCCATCAGGTTTTCGGGATGCTGGTTTGAAGGGATGGGGGCTCTGGGAATTACGGTGCCAAGCTATGTAAAGCTGGGGGCAACGACAGAATGCAAGAGTATTTGGTTTCGGGACAGTACCCTTGCTATTGCTTCCAAGCAAACTGGGGGGCAGCCGGTCTGTAATTATTTTGTGGAAGTTGTGAGGGGGAAGAAGGTCCTGATTGATGAATTGGGCGGGTATCCCCAGAACCTTAAGAAGCTGGTCGCTTTTTCGGGCGACTCTCCAATACAGCAGGTTACCTTACGGTCTCATCTGGACTTTACTTTCAAAGACGGGACATATGCGGATAACAACGGCACCGGCAGAGCGGATTTGTCGGTAGCGGAACTATGAAGTTATCTCGAGCAAACACCCGGGCCAAATTTCATCGGTCCCGGGTGTTTTTCGTTTATTAAATGCTACCGTTTCACCAAGTCCTCGCGAATCGGCGTAAACACATCCAGCAAGGCCGAATCTTCCTCCAGCGCGGTCACCCCGTGGACCGCATTTCGGGGAATATGAATCGTTTCCCCGGCTTTAAGGGGGTATTCCCGGCCATCGATGCGAAAAGTGAAGCTTCCGCGCAGACAGTAGCTCATTTGTTGATGGGGGTGGCTGTGCTCGTAGCCTGCCGCGCCTTTGGCAAAACGGACTTCCATCATCATCAGGCTGTCGGCGGCGTTTAGGATACAGCGTTTCACGCCCGGTTCGGCATTTTCCCATACTCCGATATTGCTCATAAATGAAACTCCTCCTGTTTTCCGTAAATTGGATCTTCCTACTTAATCTTGAGGCAGCAGGATGCAAAAACTTCCGGCTTCCATCTCCAAAAAAGTTCCGTCCAGTGTGCCGCCGATCGTCCGATCCTGTCCGCCGGGCAATCTCACCGGACCCAAAGCGTCTCCTGTATTTATGGTTATAACGCCGGGGGAACCGTTCACGACAACAGCACACCACGCACCGGCAGCATGAACGATTTTATAGCAGCGTACTTCCGGCAATGAATGCTCCAATGGGACGTCTTCGAGGTGCACCGGCGGCTCCCCGTCCCGATGGGGATGCAGCAGAATCAGAAAGTCTTCGGTGGCATGACCTTGCACCCTGAAATGCTGCTGCACCGACAACGGATAGTTGCCGGCCAAGGCGCCTAGATCAGCCTCGATCAAAGGCTGCCGGGGCTCGGCGATCAGGGTGCTTAAGCGCATCTCACCCAGACAACACGCCTCAATGTGCTGCTCCCCGATCTCCGCATCCGTGCTCAGCGTATGCAGGTTCCACACCCGCTCGGCATCCCCTTGAATGTGATCCCAGATCAGATAAACTTCCAATCCGGCTTTGATGAAGGCAAAGTGCCGACGATACGCCTTCACGGTCGGATCGGGAATGCGGCTCACGACCATATCCAGCTCGGCGGAGAAATGAACTTTCTCCCATTGACTGCGAAGCGGGACTTCCCTCCATGCTCCGGAAGACTCGGCAAATTGCATGACATTATGGGCCGCGCTGGATACATACCAATGGCGGTCGCCATTGTAGTAACCGCCCGTTCCCGAATCGAGCGCCAGCGGCACTTGATCGCACCAGATCGAGAAATGGCCCTCGTCATGATGGGCATGGTAGGTGAGCAGCGAGGCCTCGTAGATCGCATAATGTTCATAGCGATTCGGGCTCTGAGGATTGCGGAAGATCACATAGCCCATCCCGGGATAGTGAATCGAATGCAACTCAGGCGCTTCTTCCGGCAAAGCCGGATCGGCAAACCATAAAGGCGCCAAAGGGTAGGGAAAAGCGCCGCTATCCCGGACCGGCGATCCGCCGCGCCGCCAAGCCCACATCATTTCCCCGGCCAGTTTCGGATCGGTTTCCCGGTAGAAGGGAGCCGCATACACCAGCAGCCGGAACCAGTGTTCCTGCACATTGGCGTCTCCCACGGCTGGCGTCAGCATGACGGGGGCACCGTCCGGTCCCGCCTGAATCCGATCCGGGGACACCGCGGTGCCGATCAGGAAGCGGTACATGGCTTCGACCTTCCCATGCCGGAAATAATCCAACCCCTTAAACCGTTTAAGCAGGGCAAAGAAAAGAAAATAACGGTGGAGCACCGCGCCATGGTACCTGATATTTTCCGGCCAGGCCCCCGTGTCGTCCACGACTTGCTCAAGCTGCCAGTCCACGACCGACAAGGCATGCTTCAGGTAGGCCTCCGCATTCCTTTCCTCCGGGAACAGGAGGGCGTAGACTCCTAGACCCGTGGCCCGGTCCGCGTTCCAGTTGCTGCGCTTGCCGCCTTTTTCATCGGGGAACTCCTCAAGGTCGAAGCGGTAATACCCCGTATCCATCATCAGCTTGGCGATATAGCGAAAGTACGCGAGCAGCATCGCGGTCTCCTCCTCGTCAATAACGCCGGAAGGAGCGATTTGACGATAAATGACCGAGAGGACGGCCAGCCCCCGGCCGATATGGACCGCCCCGTAAATATCGTCATCATGCCAGCCCGTTTCTTTAAAAATCCCCATCCCCGGGATGATATCGTAGAGCATGTACAGCAATTTTTGCTTGCAGCGTTCCGCGCTCGCGGTGTCGCCTTCCAGCATAAAATGATTGGCCTCCGCGCCGGCCGCTTCGAGAAAATAGGCCCAGGGCGTCGGCGTCGCCCGGTTGAAGGGAGGCGAACAGAGGGAAGCAGCGCGTAGCGGGTTGCCTTCAGCATCACAAAAACCAACCTTCGTATAGACCCCTACAGTTAAAGGAGCCTCCAACCCCAGCGTCACCTGGACGCTGTAGTAATCTCCTTCCCGGACGGGAATCGGCGTCTCGTAATGTAGTACCGTGTCGGCTTCCTCGAGCGTATTGACGATACAAACCATTTGAGCGTTGCCCAAATGGACAGGGTCCGTTCCGCTTGCCGGTGTGACGCCCGATGGCTGCAGGGCAGCTGCGTTCGTGAGAACGGGCTGGAGTTCGAGTCGGCTGCCTTCTTTGACCTCCACCCGCCAATGGGCCAGATCCTGCGCGAAGTTCGCGTTGCTGAGCTGAACGGGCAGCCCCCGCTGGGAATGCGTCATCCGCATTTCCCGGATTCGCGCGGACCCCTGTCCCGCGATATGTATCGAGATCTTAAGGTACCCTGCTCCCTCCGGTACCGGAAACACAAACGGCTGCGTCCGCTCATTCGCTTGTTCCGCCAGCGGGGCCTTCATGGCCTCCACGGCAAATTGCTCCGAAAGCTCCTTTTGCCGCGCATACTCTTGCCACAGCGTCGGATGACGACCGACACGTTCTCGCATCGCCTCCAATTCCTCCGCTGAAATCAATCCGCCATAGAATCCCGGATCCTCGCCGCTCCGTAGCTTCATCGATCTCGTGCACCTCCTAACGATTTCTTTCCTTATTTTAACAAGCACGAAGTGTTTTTCGGGATGGAGAATCGAGCGATGGAGAGGGGACAAATCGACTGAATCGGCCGAAAAGTGATTTTCTCCCCTGCACACAGTGGGTTTTTCCATAACCGCTCCGGCCCGCGGACTTTTATCTTAGGATTAAGAAAGGCAACGCTTCATGACGGGAGGAAAAAACTTGTGAATCATACAAAACGCCAAATCCATGCCTGGACGTTCGTCGCGCCGAGTCTCTTTTTAACGCTGGTGTTTGGGGTGTACCCGATTGTTTGGGCGCTCAAGTACATGTTTTACGATTACCAGGGATATGGAGAACCTTTATTTATCGGATTGGATAACTTTGCGAGGCTGTTCCGGGATACGGAGTTCTGGCAGTCGGTCCTGAATACGCTGGTGTATGCGGGCGGGAAATTGCTGGTGACGATTCCTTTGTCGTTCGTGCTGGCGGTCATCCTGAACCGGGCTTTCAAGGGGCGGCATTTGCTGCGGGCGGTGTATTTCTTACCGACCATCGTCAGCGCCTCCGTGATGGCGATCGTGTTCTATGTCGTGTTCAACTCCTACAACGGGATGATCAATCAACTGCTGATGAAATCCGGCATCGTGTCGGCTCCGATCGATTGGCTGGGACCGAAATACGCCCTGCTTACTTCGATCATCATCGCGATTTGGGGGGCGGTGGGCAACTACATGCTGCTGTTTATTGCCGGGCTGCAAAATATCCCCGAAGATCTGTACGAAGCGGCTTCCCTGGACGGGGCCGGACCTGTCCGCAAAATGTGGAGCATTACGGTGCCGATGCTGGGGCCGGTCCTGCAGATGATCATCATGCTGGCGATCACCGTTTCGCTCAAAGGGTACGAGAGCATTATGGTGCTGACGGAAGGCGGGCCTTACGGCAAAACGAATGTGATGTATCTCTATTTGTACAAGCTGTTCTTCCCGGTATCGAGCGGGGGAATGAGCGCCCAGCAGTTCGGCTACGGCAGCGCGGTCGGTTTTGCGACGGCGGTGATCGTCGGGGTGATCACGCTGATCTATTTCCGGATGTCCAAAAAACTGAACGAACTCTATTGAACGAAAGGAGATCAACCGATGAATACTCTATATCCGTCCATCACCGCTTCCGAAAGAAAAGCGCTCCCCTGGCGCAAATTGGCATCGAGCACCTTGTTGTGGTTGTTTCTGCTGATCGTCGCCGTATTTACGTTATTTCCGATCCTACTGGCTTTCTTCGGCTCGCTGAAGTCCAATCTGGAGATCACGACAGGTTCCGGCTTGTTGCCGAAAGAGTGGAAGTTCAGCAATTACGCGCAAGCCTGGGAAGTGGCCAATTTCGCCCGTTTTACCTGGAACAGCTTGTTTATCAGTTTCTTTACAACCGTGGGAACGCTGCTGATCGGAACGATGGCCGCCTACGCCGTGGCACGGATTGATTTTATCGGCAAAAAGTTCTATGTGTTTCTGCAGTCAAGCACCTTGTTTATCTCGATCGGCGCCGTGGTCTTAAGACCCCAGTTCGATTTGATGGTGGCCTTGAATCTGCAAAAATCCCTGTGGGGCGTGATTCTGCTGTTGATCAGCGCCCATGCCACGGTCTTCTTCATGCTGATCGGCTTTGTCCGCGCCATCCCGAAGGAGCTGGACGAGGCCGCGTATATTGACGGCTGCAATTTTTACAGTACCTATTCCAGAATTATCCTGCCTTTACTGGCCCCGGCCTTGGGCGTTGCCGGACTCTGGTCCTTCCGCGGCGCGTGGAACGAATATATCCTGCCCCTGGTCTTTACGATGACCCAGCCCGATCTGCAGACGCTGACCGTCGGACTGGCCAGCCTGAAGTACGGCGTGGGCGATGCCGCGCAGCCGCAGCTCATGCTGGCCGGCGCTTGCCTGTCCATTTTGCCGATGCTGCTGGTGTATGTGTTCGCCAATAAATCGTTTATGCAGATGACGGCGGGTTCGGTCAAAGGGTAGACGACGGCGTTCTATGGAGAAGGGGCGGCGGGCAGGGATGACGAGGAGCGTGAGAGCGTTTGAAGACATGGATTTACCGGACTTCCTTGAAAAAAAGAATGTGGGTCTCCTTTGCCGGCCTCACGGTACTATGTATCGCGGTCACCGGCTTATGTTCCTACGTAATCGCCGCCCGCGCCATGGAGCGCAATTCCACCCAGTTGAACCACAGCGTGCTCAACCAGTCCGTCAACGTGCTGGACCAGAAGCTGAAGCAGATTGTCGTGGCTTCGTCCACGATGACCCTAAGCGAAACTTACAAACAAACGATTCGCGATATTCAGGCCGACAATCGGGGCCGGTATTTCGCGAATTTTTCGCTACTTCAAGGGTTGTTTACGCAGGCCGAGTTGACGGAGAATGCCATTGACTCGATTTTGATCAGCACGCCGTGCGGCGATTTCTATTCCAGCGGCAAGACGCGAAAATTCGATGTTCCTTTTAACTCCACGGCCATTTATCAGCGGATTAAGGAAGAGCCCGAAACGCGGTGGATCGAAGGTCATGAGGATGAACTGTTTACCGGAAAAGAACAGGTCGTTACACTAGTTTTGCAATCGCTTACAGATACATATGTTCCCGATGTGTTCCTCATCGTCAATATCGATGCGAAGATGCTGGGTGAGGCGGTCAGTGAAGGGCTTAACCCGGGCTCGGCCCACTTTTTGCTCATCAACAGCTCCGGAGCGAGCGTACTCGGGGATCAGGGTCGGCCCGAATGGACGAAGTCCCCGGAATTTATGCAAAAGCTGACGGCGAACCGAAGCGGGAATTTTGAGTATAAAAGCTCGGACGGCACGATGTTGGTCAGCTATGCCTCCTCCGCGTTTGCCTCCGATTGGATCTTGGTCAGCTATCTGTCGAAAGCGGATCTGCTGGCTCCCGTTCATCAGATTCAATGGCTGGTGCTGGCGATCATGGCGTTCTGTATCCTGATGGCGCTGCTGCTGGCCCGGTTCTTGTCGGACCTGCTGCTCTCCCCGCTGCTCCGGCTGCAACAAACGATGAAACGCGTCGAACAGGAGGATTTGCAGGCGCGCTTCGCAAGTCCCTTCCAGGATGAGATCGGGGAAGCGGGACGGAAATTCAATCAGATGCTGGACCGCATAGGGCAGCTTATCGTCGAGGTGAAGGCGTCGGAGAACGAGAAACGCAAAGCGGAAATCAAGGCGCTGCAGGCGCAGATCGATCCGCATTTTTTGTACAACACGTTAAATACGATTTACTGGAAATGCGAGATGGACGAGTATGAGGATGTCAAAGAGATGGTCCTGTCCTTGTCGGCGTTATTCCGCCTAGGACTGAATCAGGGCAAAGAGATTACGAATTTGGGCAAAGAACTGGAGCACGCCCGCCAGTATTTAAACCTGCAGCAGCAATGTTATGAGGGGTTGTTCGAATTTTCGATCCATGCGCCGTCCGAACTGATGGAGCTGCCTGTCCTGAAAATCATTATTCAGCCTTTGGTGGAGAACTCCATCCTTCACGGCTTGAAGGACAAACGGGAGGCCGGATTGATCCGGGTCGCGGCGGAGTCGGCGGGCGGGAACCTGATCATTACCGTAACGGACAACGGGGTTGGACTGGATGCGGAAATGATGAACGAAAAACTGCGGCTGCCCGCCGACGGCAAAGGGTACGCCTTGTCCAACATTTGCAACCGCCTGGCTTTGTACTACGGCAAGGGGGCGGGACTGCGCTTTTTCAGCCGCCCCGGTGAAACGGTTGCCGTCCTTACCATTCCAATGGAAAGCGAGATGGATGAACCATGGAACGTCATGAACCGATAAAAATTTGTATTATCGACGATATTCCGGCGGTGGTGCGCGGACTGTCCCAACGGATTGCCTGGGAGGATCACGGGATGACCGTCGCAGCCACGGCTTCCAACGGGCAAGAGGGGCTCGAATGCCTGCGCCGCGTCCGCCCCGACATCGTGCTGACGGATATCCGCATGCCGCTGATGGACGGGTTGGAGATGATGCGGACGGTTTTGCCGGAGCAGCCGGAGATGAAGGTGATCTTTTTTACGGCGTATACCGATTTCTCGTATGCCCAGGAGGCGGTCAAATTGGGGGCGTTCGATTTCATCGTCAAGCCCTTCACCCCCGGTAATGTGCTGGATGTGGCGCTGAAAGCGAAGGCGTCGATCGAGCGGGAGCGCAGCAAGGCCGCGTATATGCAGGGGATGGAGCAGAAGCTGCGGGAAAGCCTGCCCTATCTGCGGCAGGAATTTATGCGCCTGCTGATCCGTTACGGTACCCGGCAGCAGAGCCAGAGCCGACAGTGGGATTTCTATGGCATCGAGATGGAAAAGAACGACTTCTGGGTCATGGTCGCGGAGATGGATCATTTCCCGGAACGGACGGCGGATTTGCCGGTCGGCGAGGTGGAGCTGATCCGCTTTGCCGTGCAGAATATTTTGGAGGAGACCGTGTCTTCCCATACCAGCGGCATTGTGTTTCGTGAACATATCAACCAGTTCGTGATCGTCGCCAATCCGGCCGCCGCGATGGACGCGGGGCAGCTCGCGGAGAAATGCCGCGAACATGTGTGCAAGCACACGTACCAAACCGTATCGATCGGCGTGGGCCAGGAGGTGAAGGATACGTCGCAATTGGCCGCTTCGTACGCGCAGGCGCTGGCCGCGTTGGCCAACACGTTTTTGTCGGGGGGAAACAGCGTTTATCTGTACAAAGAGGGGGAATTCCGGGGGGCGGACGAGCCGCAATACTCTTACGAGCAGGAGAAAGAGCTGTTGTTCTGCCTGCGTTCCGCGAACCTCGACAAGGCGGAGGAGCAGCTGCAAGGAATCTGGGACGGGTGGATTTCCGCCGGGAAGAATCCTAATCCTTCGGTTCTGAAGACGCTATGCCTGGAGCTGGCCCATGCGATCCACCGGACGTTTGCGGAAAAAGGCACGGTCGAGGAGATCCAGGAGCTGGAGGGCAAGCTGGCGGATATGAACAAAGCGGCCACGTTTGAGGAACTGTGCGGCTTGATCCGGGAATTTTGCCGGCAGGGCTGCGGCTATTTGCGGAAGCGCCAGGTTAGCGAGTCCAGGGTGCTGGTCGAGCGGGGGGTTGCGCATATCCAGCGGCATCTGCACGAGAACTTGTCCGTGGCGGACTGCGCCAAAGCGGTGCATTTAAGTCCGAGTTATTTTTCCAACTTGTTCAAAAAAGAAATGGGAGTGACCTTGGCCCAATATATCACCCACTGCCGGATGGAGAAGGCGAAGGAACTCGTTCTCGAAGGGATGCAGGTTCAGGATATCGCCGGATCGCTCGGCTATGAGGATCGCCCGTATTTTACCGAATTGTTCAAGAAGCATACGGGGATGACGCCGACGGAGTTCAGGACGCAGTATGCGGCGAAAATGGAAAAGATATGAGAATAACTGAAATTCAAAAATTTATGCAACTTGTCGTAAGACATTTTCCAAGCTGTATGGGTGTGAGGTGAGTAGTGGCAAAAGCGAAAAGGTCATCATATTAGACAGCGATGCAAAGGGTTCTTTTCACACTCTCGACCTGCAACTAAGGGTTTGGTTCGAATTAAAGGGAATTCTTCCCGTTAATTTGGTACGTATGCGGCTGCAGAGGCGAATTAGCTGGAAAACCTCCCGTTAATTCGCCTGAAATTGTGTATTTCGGCAATAGGGCCGCGAAATAGATGGAACTTTTCCAGCTAAATCTGATCGAAAAGCCAAGAGCGGTAAATTAACAGGATATTTTCCCGTTAATGACTCCGACGGTGGGACTTTATATAACAACTTGGTACATTTTGTTGTCTACAGATAATTCACGTTGTCCTTTATTTACTTTTGATGATGAAGGAAGTATAGATTATAGATATCAAGGACAACCCCCGACAGTTCGAGTAACTGAGCGTTCTTGGTTGGATTTAGTATATAGTTTAATGGCAGCTACAGATCAATATCTAAAGGAGGAGACATTGGTTTGTCCCCTCCTTACTTAGATTTACAAACTCTTTTCTTCGGCAGTTACCGTGTCCAGCATAGTCACTTTACCAGTATACATATCGACATAGAAGAATCCATAGGTGGCTATATGATCAGGAAAGTCTTCATATGCACGAATAATGTATCGAGAACCGTCAGTACCATCCATCGTGTAATGCAGCTTATATTTATTCGCATCGTTTTTGATTTTCTTATAAAGCAGATCTATGGCCTGATCTTCGGTGTATTTTAATTTTGGCTGCTTTCCTATGTAAAGTCCGCCATGGATTAGACCTACCTGCTTACCTATTGAGTTCCCAACGGATCTTATCGGTACATATGTTGTACCCTTATAGATTAATGCTTCTGTTGATGCTTTCTTTGTCCCATCCACATAAATTCCTAGTTTTTGAAATGCTACCTTTATGGTTTGTATTACTCGCTGCATACGCTGTTCCTCCCGTCAAAAGAACCCCGATACAAATCCCAAGTGCTAAACCTTTTACTTTATCATTCATCATAATTCCCCCTTCTTTTATGATTTTCGACATAGTCAACTTTTTCCCTCTAGATAAGGAAAAGAACACCTCTTGAATATTGATTGAGATGATGAAGTTTTTACGCAAGTGTAGAGAAGGATAAAATTGTTGAATTTTGTTGATCTTCTTCGTAAAATCTTATTCATCAACTATTTGCAGTTAATTAGAAGAGATCTTAATTAAAGAGTGGTTTCCTCTCCCCTGAATAGTTGTTTTTTCCTTCACGCGCGGAAGGGCGGATGATTTATATTTTTAGTGAAAAATGAATGCGATTACATCATCCTAAGGGGGCAAGGTTCAATGAAGTTTAACAAGTGGGGCTTGGCTGGACTGGCGCTGCTGATGGCATGCTCTTTGGCGGCCTGTTCATCGGGCGGCGACAAGGCGGAAACCGACACGGCAGCAGCCGATGCCGAAGCCAGCAAGACGAAACTGACCTACTGGACGATCGACCGGCACGATACTGATTTTATCGAGCAAAAAGTGAAGGAGTACGAGGAAAAGAACCCCAACATCGACATCGAGATGAAGGTCATGGCGGATAACTATGCGCAGTCCGTGGAAATCGCTTTTGCCAGCAACCAGGGACCGGATATATTCCGGGTGGATACGGGGAATGTGCCGACCTGGGTGAAGCGCGGTTACATGGAGCCGTTCGATGACTACATAACGCCCGAAATGAAAGAGAACTTCAAAAACGTGCTGATCGAAGAGAAGAACATGGTCGGCGGAAAAATCTACACGCTGCCGAATATCGGCCAGTTCTGGAGATTGATCTACAACGTCGATCTGTTTGAAAAAGCGGGGATCGACGGGCCGCCGACGACGATTGCCGAAATGGTCGAGGACGCCAAGAAGATCACGGCAGCGGGCAAGGACAGCGGGGCCTACGGCTTTGCCGGCAACTTCAAGAGCGCCAGCGGCTTTGAGCGGATCGCCTACCCGATTGTCTCGCTGAGCAAGAACACGGGGAACGAAGGCTTTAACTTCCAAACCGGGCAGTTCGATTTTACCGTGTATAAAGAAGTGCTGCAGGCGTTGCATCAAATCCGTGCGGACGGCAGCATGCTGCCCGGCTCGGAATCGCTCGACATCGACCCGCTCCGCGCCCAGTTCGCACAAGGGAAGATCGGCATGTACTTCAACCACTCGGTAGAGCCGAGCGTGTATAAGACGCAGTTCCCGACGGACATCAACTGGGCCGTGGCCATGCCGCCGACGATTGACGGCAAGCAAAACGGGGCCGACCAGGTTATCGCAGGCAGCTATCTGGCTATGAGCAAAAATTCCGAGCACAAACAAGAAGCCTGGAAGTTCATCGAGTGGATGTACAGCGACGACGTACAGGTCGCATACCAGGAAGGCGGCTACGGCGTCTCCGTCATCCCGTCCGTGGCGGCCAAAGCCAAAGCCCCGGACATCGCCGGCATCGAGAACTTCCTGCCGACCGCGATGGACGGCATCTACCCCGCCACCCCGCTGGTCGCCACCGAAGGCCGCGTCGAAGGCACGAAGAAAGTCGACGTTTTCAACAAATTCATCTTCGACGGCCAGGACTTGGACAAGGTATTGAGCGATCTGAACACGCGATACAATGCCGCGTTGGAGAAAGCCAAAGCGGCGGGGGAAACCACGATTGGAGCGGATTCGGGATTTAACGCGGCGAATTTGCAGGGGTCGTTGGTGGAGAAGTAGGGGGAGACAATACAAAAGACAAGCCCATTGCATCAGCTTGGGCTGGTCAAGTAGACAGTAAAAAAAGTTTAAAGCGGCGATTTGTTCCCGGTATTCGACTGGGGATAAATCGCCTAATTTGTTATAAAACAGGGGCGGATGTGGTATAACGATAAATGGAATACCATAATTGAGAGTACTAATAGAAACTCTTACAGTTACTTTTTACGCGGTTTATTGGAATGGACTTTACCCCTGAGAATGGCTATGTTTAAAGAATGCCCGTAAGGCAGCTTGTCTCCTGCTTACGGGCTGTTTGTATGGCCGAGCCAACCCTTAGTTTTCAATTTGATTAACGTACGGGCAATAAAGCCTCCACCTTTTTGATCGCTTCGCTGGCATCAATGCGGCCGTAACCGTATCTGTCGTGCCAACCGTTGGCCATGGGTCTTGCGGATGCTCTCAATATTTCATGAATTTCATCGCTGGACAATTTCAGTCCGTGGGCATGAGCCTCAGCAAGCATTAATGCAATCACTCCTGTTACCGCAGGGGCGGCCATACTGGTCCCTGACATCTGAATATGTCCAGTTTCCGTACCGGATGCGGCTGCGCTCACCCGATGCCCGGGAGCGCTGATCTCCGGTTTTTGTCTGCCGTCGCGCGTCGGTCCTGAACTGCTGAAGAACGAAAGGGGAGTGTCCGGAGCTTTAGCGTCATAAGAACCCACCACTACGCTTTTCATCCCGCAACTTATCGACCCGATGGTATGCGAATTGTCCAAAGGAGCATCAAAATGGGACTGCGCCGCATCGTCTCTTTCAATCCAGGCATGGAATTTTCCGGATTCGATTCTTAGGCCTTTCAACCTGATCATCCACTTCCCTACAGTTACCCAGTTGTGTTCCGGGTCTAAGCTGTTCATTTGGGAGCGTTCCATAAAAATGTTGATAACATGATCGCCATTATTGGGATCATTTTTTCTATGGGCCATAAACGCGAGAATTTCATTGTGCGGACCAAGTATTTGATGATTGGTTCCAAGCTTGAGCTCCCCTAAACTTTTTCCTTGAGGCGTAATGATTTCGCATGAAAATTCATCCTTTTTGTCATACCAAAGCTCAAGCTCATTAAAGGTGAAATCATGGCTTTCCACAATCCAATTCAGATCAAAAGTTTCGCCTTGCTTGACGGTACCGCTGGCATGAATACCGTCGGCATAAGAATTGCTGGCTGCCAATACAATGGCCCGGTTGGATTTCGCATGCACAATCGTGTCGATCCCTGTTTCCACAAGCGATTTGCCGTCGTGAGCGCCACCGTTTGTCCCCAAGCTGACATTCATCACGCAAGGTGAATCGCCTGCCGTTTGACTGATAAATTGCAAGGCCTCGAGCATATGGGCAGAGCCCGCGAAGTTACCTTCGACAACTTTTGCTCCCATCCATGGAACGTCATCAGCATTAATTTGTACAAAGATGATATCCGCTTTAGGGCTACACCCGATGCTCCTGCTCTGCCATTACCACAAGCAATATCCATTACATGCGTTCCATGCCAATGATCGATTTCCCCTGTTTGCGGATCCGTATCCTTACGCGGGTCAGGGATATTCAATGCGGCATAGGGATCTGGAGTTTTCAGAGCAGCATTGATTTCTTGGCGGCTAATTAATCTCCCATATCCGAAATCGGTGTCCGTGTAGCCAATAGCACTCTGATCCCAATAACATAATAGCCGGGTTGTCCCGTCCGGATTTATAAAATTTTGATGCGCAAAATCACAGCCATAGTCAACAATACCAACGACAACGCCTTTTCCGCCGTCACTTTGGGAATCCGGCGGCAGCAGATCCGGCAGGGCCTTGATTTCTTCGACGGTTCGTTTAAGCTGCGGATTCAGTATTTGCGAGGCCTTAAGACTAAGGACAATGGGAGATTTGCGTACTTCCTCGATCCGATTGGAAGCAACCCGGGCCGTAACCAATCTTACATTTTCATTTTCGTCGGGGACATTGCCCAGGTCGGCAATCTGGCGTACTCCGGCCAGTTGCTTCCACTTTTCAATATCGTTTACTTTGGCGATTACAGCAATTTCAATACTTTCACGGATCGCCTCCTCAGTAAATGATTCGGCAGGGTGGGCCCGTTCCTCGTTATTTTGATTCCAAGAAAGTACCCTTTGGATTCTTGGATCGATGTTTGGGGATATTCGCTCCGTCGTTTCCTTAATTTTCATTTAATTCCTTCTCCTTTACTTAAATGTCTCGACGGCGTTAGGATATCTCTTTTGTAAACAGTTATACCTCCGGGAGGGCGGATTCACGGCCTAAATCGATGTGTTGACTTTCGATATGATTCGAACATTATTTTGATGAAACCAGATACAGATGTTAGGTTTCATAGGGAAACGGTATGTGATCATCACGGGATTTAAAAGATTTTGCCTACGCCCAGTCCGCCCTTAAGTTCGGAGTGCTGGACTTTATCACGAAACCTTGCGTAGAAGCGGATATATTAAGCATGCTCGACCGGACCTATGTACGGCTGATCGAAGAGAATCAATCCGGGCGGCTGGTGGAGGATTGGAAGCGCCAGCATGAGGACACCCAGCTTCGCTCGGCGATTATGGGCATGTCCTGAAAACACTATTCCTCCCGAAAAGGAGAAGGAAATCGTATCCTGGCTGATGTCGGAAGACTCCGGCCGGTTGAACAAGGAGCTTTTAACGGAGGTTTACGGCAACCATATTATCTCAGGCCAGCAGGAGATTTACGGAGGCGGAAATAACGGCAATTATGAGTTGGAATTTGACTGGATCTACAATTTAACCGGAAAAGTTCCGGCCATCCGCGGCTTCGATTTTATGAACTATAATCCGCTCTACGGTTGGGAGGACGGCACCACCGATCGGATGATCGATTGGGTGAATAACCGGGCCGGGATCGCGACCGCTGCCTGGCATATCAATGTGCCCCGTGATTTCGCCGCCTATCAGCTTGGGGAGTTTGTGGATTGGAAGGACGCCACCTACAAGCCGACGGAAACCAATTTATATATAGAAACAGTTATTTGTCCATTTTATAAAATAACGGAGCGTGCCCGGTGACTTGCTTGAATACTCGGCCAAAATGCGTGACGCTACCGAAACCTACCTTTTTAGCAATCAGGTTGACCTTCAGGGAGGAGTGTACCAAAAGTTTCTTGGCTTCCTTGACCCTAATGCTGTTCAAATATTCCACAAAGGTAAAACCCGTCGCTTCTTTAAAACAGCGGCTTAAATAATAGGGACTAACGTAAAACTTCTCCGCTAGCAAGTGAAGCGACAACTTCTCTGAATAATGGTCGTTAATGTAACGAACAATCTCCGAAATCCGTTCATGCATAGGGCTTGGAAATACTGGCGGCTCCGGACTGTTTTGTTTCACATGCCGGCAGCAAATGATGAGGAACTGCAGCGTTAAAGTTAGCGCATACATCTCGAAGCCGGGTTTCGCCTCGCGCATTTCCAGTATGATTTGCTGCGCCAGCGTCTGGATGGATACTTGGTCAAGCTGTGAGCTTCTTATAAGGATATATTCCTTCTCAAACAACGGCTGCAGGATGTCCGGAGAAGAGTTTTTCGCCAGAATCATTTCCTTTTCATGAATATTTACGATAAGCCGTTCGTGTTCGGGTATTTTCGCGTTGGTGGTCCGATGCAGAATATTCGGAGGGATGATGACGATATCCCCTGCCTCAATCACGATTGTCCGGTCCTTAATAAAAATATCCCGTTTGCCGGCCAGCAAATAATAGATTTCGTACGTACTATGAAAATGGCTGCTCGGCATATGAATACTCAATGCCTTCCGGTGGGATACCGAGAAGGTTCTTTTATCGTTATCGTACAGGATATCTCCCAAGCTGCGCACCGCCTTAATTCCGATTGTGGTATTCATTATACCTTTAATTAACGCAAGATATAAGAAGAATCTGTGCTTTGCAGCAAATAATGTACATATTCCTGTGCTAGTATGTGGCTTGAGAACATAACAAGGAGGAATGAGAGGATTGAATTCAGCACAAACCGATTTTGAGAAAAGGCTGCATGAAGCGCCGACTCCCCTTCAATGGGCGGAGAAAGCCTGCGAAGCGTTGATGGCCAAATACGAGCCGG
Organism: Paenibacillus sp. A14; assembly: GCF_036864815.1. NCBI lineage: Bacteria > Bacillati > Bacillota > Bacilli > Caryophanales > Paenibacillaceae > Paenibacillus > Paenibacillus sp. A14. The sequence continues at coordinate 244,411 of NZ_JBAGJD010000001.1, read as the reverse complement.
AACAGCTTCCGCCGGACTGGTTCCATTATCATCAGGGGGTTTTTCTGTCCGGCATGGAGAAATGCTGGCGGGAGACTGGGAAGCAAAAATACTTCGATTATATCAGGCGTTGGGTGGATAGCCAGGTTCTCGAAGACGGCAGCATCAAGAAGTACCACACCGGTGAATTGGACGATATTCAGCCGGGCGTGCTGCTGTTTAACTTGTATGAGCAAACGGGAGACGAACGTTATAAAAAGGCCTTGGATAAGCTGGTCCCCTTGCTGAAATCCTGGCCGACCAACCCCTCGGGAGGGTTCTGGCATAAGAATCATTTTCCGAATCAAATGTGGCTGGACGGATTGTATATGGCCGGGCCGATTGCCACCCAGTACGGCAAGACTTTCGATGCAAGCGAATATTTCGGGATGATGACCTATCAGGCCATTTTGATGGCTGAGCGCACCAGGGATCCCGAGACCGGCTTGCTGTACCATGGATGGGACGAGACCAGAGCGGCTGAATGGGCGGATCCGGTTACCGGCTTGGCTCCCGAGTTCTGGGGCCGCGCGATGGGGTGGTACCCTGTGGCTCTACTAGAAATGTTCGAATTCCTTCCTGAAGGTCACAAGGACAAGGCCAAGCTGATCGACATTCTTCGGGATTTGCTCGTCTCTCTGTCCAAATACCAGGATGCAACCACCGGCTTATGGTACCAGGTTGTCGACAAAGGCGACCGGGCGGATAATTGGCTGGAAGTCTCTTGCTCTGCTATGTACGTCCTGTCTATTGCCAAAGCCGTGCGCCTTGGTTATCTTGACGCCAAGTACTTGAATGTTGCTCGGAAGGGCTATCAAGGCGTGATTGATACTTTAAAATTCGACGAGAACGGCAACGTGATCATCGGCCGTATTTGCGTCGGGACGAACATCGGCGATTACGCCCACTATATTGCCCGCCCTACCAGCGAGAACGATTTGCATGGCGCTGGGGCCTTTATTCTTATGTGTATGGAAATGGACCGGGCTTCGTTGTAAGCCTGCATCGGTTCAATCAAGCCCTGGCGACTAGATGAAAAGCTAACGCAAACGGAAAAGTGAAACGCAAAAAAGGACGCGAGCGAATTCGCGTCCTTTTTCTGTACGCGAAAAACAAAAAATCTATAGAAAAACCTAGAGATTCTTAAGGTATGCACCGGAGGGACTGCGGTACAGTATAAACATCATCGAAAAGCAATCAACCAAGAAAGAAGGTTAGAACATGCCAACAACACCTGCGACCGCCGGAACGGACAGCGTGCCGAAGGCCAAACAAGCCTTTCACGAGACCAAGAGGTTTCGGCAGAATATTCCGCTGTTCCTCATGCTCGTACCGGGGATCCTGTATTACGTGATATTCCGGTATTTTCCTATGGGCGGGCTTGTGATCGCTTTCAAGGATTACAACTTCCACGATGGCATTTTGTCCAGCCCTTGGGTGGGACTCAAGTATTTCAAGATTTTATTTCAGTCCGACGCTACGCTGCAGATCATCTGGAATACCCTCTCCTTAAGTATTTTGAATCTAATCTTCGGTTTTCCCGCGCCGATCATTATCGCCATCGCGCTGAACGAGGTTCGAAAAAGATGGCTGAAGCGCTGGATTCAAACGATTATTTATCTGCCCCATTTTCTGTCCTGGGTCATCATAGCGGGGCTGGTTCTCACCTTGTTTTCGATCGACGGCGGCACCGTCAACAAGCTGCTGGAGCAATGGGGAATGGAGCCGGTGCCGTTTCTGTACCGCATCGAATCCTGGGTCACGATCTTTATCGGCTCCGGGATGTGGAAAGAGATGGGGTTCGGCGCCATTATCTATCTCGCCGCCCTTTCGTCCATTGATCCCAGCTTGTACGAATCCGCCGCCCTGGACGGCGCGGGCAAGCTAAGACAGATCTGGCATATTACGCTGCCGGGCCTCCGTTCTACGATTATCCTTCTGTTGATCCTGGGCATGGGCCGCCTGATGGAGGTAGGGTTCGACCAGGTTTACAACTTGCAGAATCCCACCGTCCTGGAAAAAGCCGAGGTCATCAGCACCTATGTGTACAAAGTGGGGCTGCAGAAGGCCCAATTCAGTCTGACCACGGCCATGGGTCTATTCGAGTCCTTTGTCGGCCTGGTGCTGCTGTTGTCGGCTAACGCGCTGGCCAGGAAGTTCGACCAGGGATTATTCTAGCCTATGCTTTCGAAGCGAGTTTTGTTCGAAGCTTATTCAGGAAGTAAAGCCCACAAAACTTTTAGGAGGGGGAACTACATTGAGAGAATCAACTAGCGGAAAGATTTTTTCGGTCTTCGTTCATACGGTTCTAATTATCATCGCACTCACCTGTATTCTGCCTTTCCTGCATTTGATCGCCTTGTCCTTAAGCGAAGGGCATGCGGTGGATCTGGGCCAAGTCTTTTTCTGGCCGGTGGGCCTTGATTTTACAGCCTATGAGTATTTTTTTCAGAACACCCCGGCCTTGCGGGCATTTAACAACAGCGTCCTCATCACCCTGGGCGGAACGGCGCTTAGCATGCTGACGACGGTGCTGACGGCGTACCCCTTGTCCCGCCGCTATCTGTATGCCCGCAAGCCGCTTACAACAGCCGCGCTGTTTACGATGTTATTCAGCGGCGGCATGATTCCCACTTATCTGGTGATGAACAATCTGAACTTGACGAACACGTATTGGTCCTTATGGTTCGTTGGGCTGATCAGTACCTATAACATGTTAATCATGAAAAGCTTCTTTGAAAACATTCCGGGTGAAGTGACGGAATCGGCTCAGATTGACGGCTGCGGAGAGATGCAACTGCTTTTGCGTATTATTTTGCCTTTATCCCTGCCCATGCTGGCCACATTGACGTTATTCTACGGAGTTGGTTACTGGAACATGTTCATGAACGTCATTCTTTACATTAATCGGACGGAACTGCAGAATCTCACGGTAGTCGTCCAGAGCATGCTGCAGATTCAGAGCATGGACAACATGATGGCAATGGATATCATGCAGCAGCAGGAACTGATCTCCGAGAAGCTGAAGGCGGTAGGTGTTATGGTGATGGTGGTGCCGATGCTGGTGGTCTATCCGTTTCTGCAAAAGTATTTCGTTCAAGGAATCATGCTCGGTTCCATTAAAGGTTAGCGGCACACATCCATTCATTTTAGATCATAGATCGAGAGGAGCTTGCAAATGATTGAGCAAACATCCAAGTGGAATAAAAGGGTCTGGTCATCCGCATTACTGGCTATCGTGTTGACGGCGGGGGTTGCCGGCTGCAGCCAGCCAAAAGAAGGGGGGGGAAGCGGAGATAAACCCGTCATTACTGTGTCCAACTATGACAGAGGCAATATCCCGGCCGCGGAGGGAACCGTGGAGGAGAACCGCTGGACCAAATGGATCAACGAACATTCTCCGGTTGAGGCCAAGTTTGTGCCTGTGCTTCGGTCGGAGGCGGTCCAGAAGTTGAATGTGATGTTCGCATCCGGCAGTGCGCCGGATATGGTCAATGATTATGATACGGGCTTCCGGGATTCCCTGTACCAGCAGAAGCAGCTGCTGCCTCTGGACGATTACTTGCAGTATGCCCCTGAATACGAAAAATTGCTGGAGAAGTATCCTGGGCTGCGTGAGGTGGGCACCAAGCCGGACGGCAAGTTATATGAAATCGGCAAAATTAACGAGCCCCATCTGCAAAGCGTGGCGCTCATCCGGGTGGATTGGTTGAAAAAGCTGAACCTGGAAGTGCCGAAGACGACCGATGAGCTGATTACCGTCCTGAAGGCTTTTGTAGAGCAAGATCCGGACGGCAACGGCAAGAAGGATACGTACGGAACGAATATCAGCTATACCTCCGGCGGTATGATAGATTCCATGTTCGGCGCAGGCGGCTGGGCCATCTCGGCTGACGACAAAATCATCCGCAGCTGGGATAATACACTGGAGGCGACGAAATTCAAGAAGAGACTGTTCGAGGAAGGGCTGATCGACCCGGACTACCTGGCCGACACGAACGGCTCCAAAGCAAAGCAGGATTATTTGAACGGCAAGGTGGGCGTTTTTCTGCCTCCGCAAATCAATAACTGGTTTGAGAGTACGGTCACCGATCTCAAGACGATCAGAAGAGTGGTCCCGGAAGCGGAAATTGCCCCGATGATGCAGCCCAAGTCGCCAATGGGACAGTTCACCCATCACGTGACCAACCCGATTCAGATGACGACCGTGGTTAACGCCGCGGCCAAAGATCCCAAGGCTGTGATGGAATATATCAACTTTATGCTCCAACCGGATACGGCGTTGACGCTGAGAAAGGGACTGGAGGGAGAGCATTGGAATAAGGGGGCGGACGGCGCGCCCGTCGTGAATGATCTCGAAAAGAACATGAAGGAAGTGGATTGGGCTGCGGACTACACCATGTTCTATTCCCTCCCGCAGAACGAATTTTTGACCTCCGTATCGGCATTTAATGTGGAGGATCCGGATCAGAAGGCGGGGCTGGAGATGATGAAGCAAGCCGACCAGTTCTTGCTCAATCCGGACGCCAAATATCCCGCTCTGAGTCACTACGAGCATATGCCGGTTCTGCCAAGCGACCTGGTCGTTATCAATACCAACGTGGACAAAGAAGTGAAAGACATCATTGTCAAAGGAATCATCGGCGGATCCAAATATACGTCCGAGCAAGCGATTGCGGATGCCAAAGCGGCCTGGGAGAAAGGCGGCGGCAAGCAGATCGAGGAATACATGAATACATGGTATCAAGAAAACAAAGACACGGCCTTCCTGGGCGATGATGTACTGGAAATGGTCCGGTCTCAATTAGAGAGGTAGTTCAAAAAGTCATCTTTCCATGACGAAGCCGTTCATGAAGAGGATAAAGCAAATAAGGACTTGGTCCGGTAGCAGCCGGGCCAAGTTTGTTTTAAAATACGATGAAAGGGTTTACAAACGGATTACATCATCGTTTCGGGGAGGGAGCCAGACTGAATCCGATGAGCTGGCCGGGGAGGATTGCCGGAAAAATGAAGGGCAGCTTCAAGTTGAAGCTGATTGTACTGCTCTCGTGTATGGTCACACTAGCCTTCACCTTAGCGGGGTGGCTGGTCTACCGCTTAAATGTCCAATTGATGGAGGACGAGATCAGCAAGCAGTTCTCCATCGCCAATGAACAGGCTTTAGCCAGATTGGAACTCACCTTCCAGGAGGTAAGCCGGGTATCCCAATCCATTATCCTGAATCCTTCTATAGAATTGTTCGTCACAGAGAGCCTGGATCCCGGAGGGGATCTCTATACTCAATTCAAGAACCGTAAGTACGTGGAGGAGCAACTGATCACGCTGCAAGTGGATGCGCCGTCGATCCGTTCCATCTTTCTGTTCAATGAAAACGGAGATTTGGCTATTCTCTCCCAAAATGGGGCGTCAGGCGAACCCGGACCTGAAGAAATGGCCATGTTGATGGGAAAGCTGGAGTCGCATCGGGGGAACTTGGTCTGGGGTCGGGCCAGTCTGCCCAGTGCCGTCGATCCCGGCGGACGCCGGACGGTGCTGATCGCCGCCAGACGGATGCTCAATGACAAGCTGATCCCGTACGGAACCATGGTGGTGGTGATGGAGGAAAGCCTGGTATCCAAAGTGCTGCGGGATCTTACGGCGAACGGCAACGGCAAGGTGCTGCTGCTGGAGCCTATGGGGGGACTGCTCTACTCCAATACGAATCAGGAGGAGACGGAGCAACTCATGCGCTTGATCGATGCCGGCGATCCCCAATATGCCAAGATGAATGGGGTCACCTATTTATTTGTCCGCCATCGTCTGGAACCGGCAGGCTTTACCCTATACGGAGGGGTTTCTCTGGAGGAGATTCAGCGCAAAAACAAAGACATCATCCATATCTTTGTTGTTGCCGGAATTGGCGTTGTGCTTCTCAGCGCGCTGCTGATTACGATTTCTACCAGAACCCTGCTGAAGCCTCTGGCCGATCTGATGCGGGGGCTGCGCAAATTGCGTTCGGGGGATTTCTCGGCCCGGATCAGCGTCCGTTCCGGCGATGAGCTCGGGTTTATCAGCGAGAGCTTCAACAGCATGGCGGAGCAAGTAAGCACCCTGATCAGCAAAGTGTACCTGGCCCAGATCAGCCAGCGGGAATCGGAATTAAAAGCCATTCAGGCGCAGTTGAACCCTCATTATCTGCATAACCTGTTCAATGAACTGTATTGGAAGCTGTACAACGACGACCAGGCGGAGGCGGCTCTTCTGATCAACGCCATCTCGGAGATGCTGAAGTATTCGCTTCAATCCGTAAAGACCGATACGACGCTGGGAGAAGAGCTGCAGCAGGTACGGAATTACATTAAGATTCAGACCGAATTGTTTACCGGCGAGATGGAAACGATCATTCAGGCCGAAGAATCGTTGCTGGGTCTGCGGATGATGAGATGTCTGCTGTTGCCGGTGGTGGAGAATGTTTTTGTGCATGCCTTCCGCAATATGGACGAAGACCGGGTGCTCAGGGTGAAGGCTGCTTTACGGGATGGAGCGCTGTATATCGAGGTGGCTGACAACGGCTGCGGCATGGATGACAGCACTTTATATGCTTTGAAGGAAGTTAAGGATGCGCTGCCGGAGAACAACAAAACGGGAATCGGCTTTAAAAGCGTGCTGCGGCGCATTGAACTGGTGTACGGGGCTCCTTACGGAGTAGAGATTTCCAGCGTCAAGGGAAAAGGAACGACCGTTCACATCAGGCTTCCCATTCAGACGATGCCGCAAGAGTACTAAGCCCATGCTTCCGAAGCGAGTTTTGCTCGAGGTCGATTCAGGAGGTAACGCTAACAAAACTTTGAGGAGGGAAACAGATGAAAGGCAAGCTGTTTATTGCCGAGGATCAGCCGAATTTTCGCAAAGGACTGCTCAAGCTGGCCGGGAAACGGTCCGCCGAGTGGGTGGTGGCGGGAGAAGCGGCAAATGGCCGGGCGGCCCTGTCTTCGATGGAGCAAAACGTCCCTGATTTGCTATTAACCGATATCCGCATGCCCCATATGGATGGGCTGGAGCTGGCCGAGGAAATCAAGGCCCGCGGCTGGGGGACCAAGATTGTGATCATCACGGGCTTTAAGGATTTTGCTTACGCCCAGTCCGCCCTCAAGTTCGGAGTGCTGGACTTTATCACGAAACCTTGCGTAGAAGCGGATATATTAAGCATGCTCGACCGGACCTATGTACGGCTGATCGAAGAGAATCAATCCGGGCGGCTGGTGGAGGATTGGAAGCGCCAGCATGAGGACAGCCAGCTTCGCTCGGCGATTATGGGCATGTCCTGCAACAAAGGGGAGGTGAAGGCCTTGCTTGGGCAGATGAAGGAATTCGAGCTTTACTTTCTGAGCATCCCTACCTATATTTCCGCGGAAAAACACTATTCCACCCAGGATATGCCGCTATTGCAATTTGCTCTCGGCAACATTGTCAGGGAGCATTTGCATAAATGGTATGGCGGCGGCTTCCGGCTTTTCTCCTTGAGTTCATCGGAATGGGCTTTATTGGTGGACCGGACGGCTTCCCGGCCGGAAATGCATTCTTCCTGGCTGGAGACCCTCACCGATTCGATTCAGCATTATTTGAAACTGGCGCTTGCCTGCTGCGGACAAGGACGATGCCGCACGGCGGAGGACTTGCGCCAGGCTTACGAGAGATATTGCAGCGGACCGGGCCGGGAGGCGGCCGGTGAGCGCAGCACAGCCTATGAATCTTTACTTAACCAGACGGCGCTTTTCGAAAAGGAGAAGGAAATCGTATCCTGGCTGATGTCGGAAGACAACGGCCGGTTGAACAAGGAGCTTCTGGATCAAGTGGTGCGGATCGGCAGTATGCCCCCGCAAACCGCCAAAATCGAAGCCCTGCTCCTGGCCGCGGCCCTGCTCCGGCTGGTGCAAGTACAGTTTCCCGAATGGCGGATGGCCGCACGTTCCATCGAGTGGGGTTCCGTCTACAAATGCGAGACGCCCGAAGAGATTGCGGCTTGGCTGCAGGTGTATATCCATGAATTCCTGCGTTCCCATAACCACTGGCTTGCCGGCAAGAAAGACAATCCGGTCAAGCAAGCCATCCGGTTTATTGAAGAGAAATATATGGACGAATGCGGATTGGCCGAGGTGGCGGCCCATGTTCATCTCAACCCCAGCTACTTCAGCAACCTGTTCAAGAAAGCAACCGGCGAAAGCGTCACCGGCTATATCCAAAACCTGCGCGTGCAGAAAGCGAAGATCCTGCTCAAAAGCACTGACATGAAAATTTTCGAAATCGCCCAGGCCATCGGCTTCAACGATTCCAATTACTTCACGAATACATTCAACAAAATAGAAGGGCTCTCGCCGAAGGAATACCGCAAGCGGGCGGCGAGGGCGCCGGAGGGAGTTGCAGATAGATTTTGATGCGGAGGGAGTCCGTCCCTGCCTGGGTGCCGCGAAGGCTTTTATCTCAATTCAGTCTGGGAATAATTCAGCTTGTATTCCTTGGGACTCATTCCGGTATATTTAGAGAACACATGGGTGAAATAAGCAGGTGTCTCGATCCCGACCGCTTCCGCGACTTCAAATACTTTGCTTGCCGGGTTCCTGAGCAATTTCTTAGCCTTTTCAATCCGGTACTTGTTAATAGCGTCGATAATGGATTCACCGGTTACCTTTTTGTAAAGGCGGCTTAAATAGCTGCTGTTGATATGGATATGGTCGGCAATAATTTGCAAATTCAGGTTCTGGTTGTAATGCTCCCGGATATATTTCTGACATTCAATCACAATGTAATTAGGTTGCTTGTCATTAAACGTCAAGGCCCTTAAACAGCTCTCAATCAAACGCTTGAGAATGTCTGTTAACTGCTGAATGCCCTTGCTCTCCTGAATTTGCTTATATATCGTAGTTTGGCTTTCGGTGGGCTCGGGGGCAAAGGGCTGGCTGGCGCTCAACAAGCGAAAGCAATACGAACCAATCAGCAGACAAGCGACTTTCACATTTTCGATGGGCTCCTGCGTGCTTCTGTAGCTTTCGAGTAATTGATCCAGTTGCTGAATGGCCAGCTCGCTTTGCCCATGTTGCAGATATTCGGCAATTTGCTCTGCGTCATGATGAGGAGGCGCTCCGGGAGTGAGCGTTTGGTGGGTATATGGCCTATAAATAGCAACATGATTATCGCTATAGAAATTGCCTTGCAGTGCTTCCTTCGCTTCACGGTAAGCTGTTGACAATGTCAGCACATCCCGGTGCATCGAACTGATCCCGATATTCAAGTGGTACCTTCTAAATTTCTTGGCCATGGAGAGAAGCTCGTTACAAATCGTAAGCAAGGCCTGTGTTGGGATCGCAGCATGATCGCTGTCCATAGAGACGATGGCGAGCAAGGTGTTCTGCTCCATGGCCATCATATATGAGGGACGTTCCTCAAAGGCTAGTGCAAGGAATTGGCGAATGGAAACGAGGAACCGTTGATATTCATGGGTTGAGGGAGAGCTATGCGTATCCTCAAACTCCAAATAGACGGCGAAATAGTCCTCTAGCTGTAACCCAAGTTCAGTGGAGCGGCTGAACAAGCTTGCTTCCTCACTAATTAAGCCCTCAACGGCTTCTTTCAGAAATTTTTCACTGATTTCTGAGAGATGATCATTGATTTTGTTCTCTAGCTGTCTTAATTTCTCCTTTTGCTCTTTCTCCTTCTCCAACAATCGCGTGGCCTTCTCAATGGCCACAGGAAGGTTCTCTGTAGGGTTGATCTTGACCACAAAATCGACTACCTCATACTGTATGGCCGATTGGGCATAAGAGAAGTCGGCGAAGGCGGTAAGGATGATGACTTTAATTTGCGGGAAAGTCCGGTGTACATAATCTGACAACGCCAGACCGTCCATCCCTGGCATACGGATATCGGTGACGATAATATGGATATTGTATTGGCTCAGCAATTCAACGGCCTCCATACCATTAGAGGCTTCGCACACCACCTCACATTGCAAAGCTTCCCAATCGATAAAGCATTGCAGCCCTTTTTTGATAACAGGCTCATTATCCACAATCATGACGTTATACATGCGCTAGTTCCCCCTGATCAGCGGGGATATGTAAAGTAACTTTGGCCCCCGCTCCAAATTCGCTCTCGACATGAATTCCATAAGGCTCGCCATAGATTAGCTTGACCCGTTTTTGTGTGTTGATCAAGCCAATGTTGTTGTGCCCTTGTTTGCGCCTAGCTTTGCTTTCAAATTCATTCCAATCTCGCGGAACATATTCGAACCCGCTCCCGTTGTCCGTAATCTCAAAATAGATGGAGTCGTTGCGGCGATAGATGTGAATATGAATGAGCCCCTTGCCCAGCTTCTTCTCCACACCATGCACTACAGCATTCTCTACCAAGGGCTCAAGGCTCAGCTTGGGAAGCAGCAGATCGAGTATAGCCTCGTCTTCAATCTCAATTGTATACTCGATTTTATCCTCAAATCTTTCCTTCTGCAGATAAAGGTAAAATTGAATGAAGTCCAGTTCCTGACGAATCGGAACCTTGGCCATACTGTTGGAATAGATGCTTGCCTGTAGCAGCTCCGTCAGAGACGTAACCATCTTGTAAACGGTCTCATCTTTGGATAACTTGGCTTTGTAACCGATGGTTATCAACGTATTAAATAAAAAGTGAGGGTTCATTTGAGCTTGCAAAAATTTGATTTCAGATTCTTTGACTAACAGGTGCTTCTCGTAAACTTCCTTGATCAGATAATTGATCTCTTCCGTCATATTATTGAAGGTGCTGCTTACCTGGTTGAGCTCTACATCCTTGTAGGCCGGCATTCTGACATTATAATCGCCCTTCTTGACCTTGCGGAAGCTCCGTAGCAAATCACGCACAACTCGCGTAAAGCGAAGGGATAACAGGACGCCTGCGGCGAGGGACACGAAAGCGATTAGAGCGATAATCCAGATATATCTTCGCATACTCTCGGACAAGGTAGATAGAATTTGCTTCTTGGGAATACCTGCGACGAAGGTCAAACCGGTTGTACCGATGCTGCGGGAGACCGCCAGATAGCTCTCCTGGTTAATCTTTACTTCACCTACTTCATCATGATCCTTCAATGCATAGACGGCGGGTGAAACGATAGAACCCAGCGCCTGCTTATCTGCCGTGGAATAGACGGTTCCCTGATTATCGATAATGTAGGCGATAGCGCCCGGGAAGGCGAGTAGTTCGGCATACTTATCCGCTAAATCGGACTCCTTCGTCCCGAAGATCAGCACAAGGCGGTGCTGGGGAAGGTTAACATTGGACACAATTCGGGTGAAGTAGATCGTACGATCCTCATCGCTTGGCGGGACAATCTCCTTGCCGCGCTCTATATCATGCAACGAATGGTAGATGGCGAGGTTGTTCTTGTTAATTTGTTCGATGTTAGGCTGAGACTTTATAACAGATACATAATTGTCGGCATCAAAGAAAACATAAGCGGTTGATAATAGGCTGATATTCCAAGCGTTATTGAACATCAGGCTATACTTCAGGTCCTCTTCCATTTCGAGCTTATTGATAAATAGTTTGTAATAGTCATCTCCCATCGACACGTCTTCAATGGACCACGCTCTTACCGTTTTGTTGGCAAGGAAATGCAGTGAGGTATTATCAATCACCTGGAAGGATTTCTCGATATTGTCGTTGGTCTGGCCGATCAGAAGCGACAGATTGTCATTGGCATTCCTTGTTAGAACTCCGGAGAGGCTCCAATAGAAATAGTAGCCGGCGAAGGTCATAGGCAGAAGAATAAGCAAAAAAATGATAATGACAATCTTATTCCTTACCGGAATGCGGGAGATAAAACTGAGATGTTCATTGGACATGCTATCTGCTCCTTGGCTAATGACGCTATAGTAGAAGGTTCGGACAACCTTTATTATATAATCTTTTCTTTATGTCGAATAGCCGAACAGGGCCTTCCCTAGCCATTTGGTAAAGAAATCAACAAAGAGTTAAAGAAAACTGAAAGCCCTTTCAAAAGACGGACCTCTTTTCTCTATTTGCTCAAAATATTATAAAAGATCCTGCCGAAAAACCAATTCATTTGCCCTATCCTTTGTTCTACAATGAGGGCTGTAACGAATCGCAATATCCTAAAGGGGGATTTGATTTGAGAAAGTCATTCTACAAATCGAGTTTTATTCTAGCAAGCACACTCATGTTAGCCATGTCTATCTCGGCATGTGGATCACCAAATGCATCAGAGCACAAGGGGGCACCTGCTAACTCTACACCTTCCGAATCGAATCAGGCCGATGCCGCTCCAACCACCAAGGCACCGGTGAAAATCTCTTACTTGACCTTCCGGGTAGGGACCCATGCATCAGCCAAAATGGAGGAAGAACAGATCAAACAGTTCAATGCCAAGTATGGCGAGGAAGTGGAGGTTGTGGTTGAAGAGATTCCAAGTGATTCCGCCTACGAGGATAAACTGAAAATTCTGGCTGCCTCCGGGGATGTTCCGGATGTGGTCATGGGTAAGAACGGGATTAATGACCTATTAATCAAAAGTAATCTTGCAACCCCTTTCAATGAGTATCTGGACAAGGACCCGGAGTGGAAAGCAGCCATTGGTGAGGCCGCCATCACGGCCAATACCCGGGATGGGAAGGTCTGGTCTATCAGTGATCAGAAGCAAAATATCGGCTATTTCTACAACAAGGAAATGTTTGAGCAGGCAGGGATCAAGCCGGCGCAGACCTGGGATGAATTTATGAGCAACAATGAGAAGCTCAAGGCAGCAGGCTTCATCCCCCTCTCGTTAATGACCGGGGAGAACGCCTGGACGACCAACCTGATTCTTGCGGCGATTGTTGGTACCAGCGGCGAGGCAGGCAATTCATTTATGAATACGCTGCATCCCACCGACTTCAATACGCCTGAAATGATTGAAGCTCTCAACCTCATGAAGACGATGCTCGAGAAGTATGCGACCAAGGATGCGCTTGGTGCCGGATACGCGAATGCGGCGAATAACTTCTGTCAGAACAAAGCGGCAATCATTGCTAATGGGCCGTGGATGATCGGAGATTTTAGCGACCCAACCAAATGCAGTGAAGGCTTTGATCAAAAGGTAGGAGTCGCGGCGTTCCCGAACAACAGCATGGTCTCGACCTATGAAGTGGGGTATATGATTGGGGCCAAAACGCAAGAGACCCGGGATGCGGCCGAAAAATTTATCCGTTTCAAGACGGGCATTGAGGGACAGACCATCGCGCTGGAATATGGCAATGTTATGCCCGTATCCGATGAAGTACAGCCTTCCGAGGCGCTTAGACAGAAGTATCCGTTGTTTGTTGAATCCATAGCGGTGGCCCAACAGACCGAGGTTCATTACCGGAACTTCGATGCTATCGTCTATCCCAACGTTACCGACGCTTGGAAGACACTTTATCCGAAGCTGGTCTTCGGCCGCTCGGCAGCAGAGGATATTACACAAGAACTGACCGATATTGCCGCTAAGAGTAAATAAACACTAGCTGATGATTGAGTGTACGAAATGTAATTGGATCTCCGGCGGGCCTGCCTGCTGGAGATTCGATTGGGGAGGACCATATGTATGGTAAGAAAAAATAGAAGGTATATTACGCTGTTCTTGTTGCCGACCGTTGCATTGTTTATTGTCGTTTATGCCGTTTCGCTGATTATTTTGTTCGGCACATCGTTTACCGAGTGGTCGGCCGGACGCAAGCCGATTTTTATTGGTCTGGCCAACTACATTGAACTATTCACCAATGATTCCAATTTCGGCAAGAGCTTTCTGAATACCGTGATCTGGGTATTCCTTCAGTCCACGATTCACGTCGCCATTGGTACGCTATTCGCCATCATTCTCAATTTGAAGGAATTCTATTGGAAGTTTGCGCGAACTGTCTACATGTTACCTAACATCATCTCAGGCGCAGCCGTAGGTATGCTGTTCCTGTGCTTGCTCAACCCTGACTTTGGGGCGGTGAACAGCATAGTCCGCTTGTTTGGCAATGCGGATTACGCTCAGAACTGGTTCATGGATTACGCAACGGCCTTTCTCTCGGTTACGATGACCTGGCTGCCTTATGCGGCTGTGGTTACGATTCTGATTCTGGCTGAAATTGCCGCCATTCCGGAAAGCTTGTTCGAATCAGCGCGTATCGACGGGGCTAGCGAGATGAAGATCAATCTGTATATCCTCCTTCCTATGCTCCGCAATATTATCGGCACCTGCGTGATTTTGGCGGGAACCAGCATGCTGCAGAAAATGGATATCATTATGATGACTACTGGTGGGGGACCTGGCAATGAAACGATGAATTTACCCATTTATATATACAAGACCGCACTGATGGATAACAACTTTGGCTATTCCAATTCGGTGGGTGTTTTCCTCATCGGCTTTGGCTTGATTTTTGTTCTGCTGTGCCGAAATCTGTTCAGAATAGGCAGCTCCCATAACTGAATGGAGCGACTGGGGTGAGAATGATGAAAATAGGTTTGAATGTGCTTAAGTATGGATTTGTACTTCTGATTATATTGCTGTCGCTCGGTCCGTTCCTATGGGTATTCCTGGCCTCCTTCAAGACGAATGCCGAGATTTTGACCAATTCGCTGGGCTGGCCAAGCAGCTTCAGCTTCTCCAATTATTTAATGGCCTTCAAAATTGCGCCGATTTCCAGGTTCTATATTAACAGCGTAATCGTAGGGATTTTTGGAACCGTATTGAATTTGCTTCTGCTTGGAATGGCGGCCTATGCTCTGGCACGTTTTCAGTTCCGGGGGAAGAAGCTGCTGATGGCAGCGTTCTCCTTATCTCTCTTAATTCCGGGTGCTGCCATGCTACAACCGCTCTATCTGACCGTCAATACATTGGGCCTTTATGACAAGCTGATTGGACTCATTATTGTATATGCTGGCTTCGGTTTGCCAGTTTCGCTCTATATTCTAACAAGCTATTTCTTGACGATTCCTAAGGAGATGGAGGAATCGGCTTATCTGGATGGTGCCGGCTTCATCAAGACATTCTTCAAAATCATCTTGCCGATCTCGAAGCCGGGCTTCGGTACGGCTGGTGTCATGCAATTTTTGCTCTGCTGGAACGAATTCCAGTTCGCTATTATTCTGACAACGGGCAATCAGAGCCGAACGCTGCCGCTGGCACTTTACTATTTCAAGAGCCAATTCGCCAGTGATTACGGTGTGATGTTTGCGGCTACGATGGTCGTGATCATCCCAAGTATTCTGGTATATATCCTGCTACAGAAGCAAGTGGTGTCCGGACTTGCTGCAGGTGCGGTTAAAGGTTGACCTGCTGGAAGAGAAACGAAGGGAAAAGACCGAAGAATTGAGGGATGGCAGATGAATGAGGAAAAGCTGTGGCGTCTGAAGGAAGAAGGGTATCACGCCGAACTGCACAAATATTATGAGGGGCTCTTTACCCAAGGGAATGGGTATATGCATGTGCGTGGCAGCTTTGAGGAAGGGTGTAGTGATGCACCCCAGAATGAGGAGTATCTGCGTTTTCCCGATAATGTCACACTGGAGAAGCCAAGGCATCCCAAATCGAAGCAGGGCACCTTCATTCCGGGGATTGTCGGCCACCATCCGCTGCTGAAGGAGGAAATCGTCAATCTCCCTTATTATCTGGGGCTTGAATTCAAGTCCGATGGGGAAAGTCTGGACATGGACCGGTGCCATATTGGCAGCTACCAACGCTGGCTGGATTTGCGTGATGGAAGCCTGCATCGCTCATTTATATGGGAAACGGTAAAGGGCATACGTCTGTACTGTACCTATCACCGGTACATCAGCATGGCAGACTCCCATCTCTGTGTCCAGCGTGTGCAAATGGAAGTCTTGTCAGGTGAAGGGAGCCTGGAGGTGAAGCCAACGCTCCGGGCTAATGTGCGCACCAATGGAATGAATCATTTTGCCCGCGTTGTTCCTGGGGCGGAGTCCGGGGGCAGCTTGTCCCTCGACATCCTGACGGAGGAAGGCAATCAAATCTTCATGCAGTCTGTGCTGGAAGTGTCGGAAGCGGTAACCTGGCAAGCTGAACATACCGAGATGATAGCATCGCTCCAAGTTGAGTGCCCGTTGAAGGCTGGTGACCGATTGACGATCTCCAAGCTGACTGCGGTAACGACAGATCGGGATTTGGAGGAGGGGACAGTCCGTGACCGGGCGCTGATGTATTTGGGTCATGCTCGCGAGTTGGGCTGGGAAGAGCTATATCATCGCCATGCGGCTAAATGGAAAAGCAAGTGGCAGAATGCGGATATTCGAATCAAGGGAGATGACACGGCACAAGTCAACGTCCGGGCTTCTCTCTATCACCTGATTCGCTCCAATGTGGAGCAGGATGACCGGGTGGCGATCTGTGCGAAGGGTTATGCAGGTGAGGCTTATTTTGGCAGATACTTCTGGGATACGGAGGTCAACCTGCTACCCTTCTTCCTGCACACGAACCCCCAGGCTGCCCGCAATCTGCTGCTGTTCCGCTACCATACCTTGGAGGGGGCGCGGCGCAATGCCCGGAAGTACGGCTACCGGGGAGCCCGATATGCCTGGGAGTCCTCGTTAAGCGGCGAGGAGCAATGTGCAAACTGGCAGTATGCGGATCACGAAATTCACATTACAGCGGATGTAGTGTATGCCTTGTACCATTATGTGAACGCGACCGGAGACGATGAATTTCTGGAGCGTTACGGCATTGACATTTTAGTAGAAACGGCTCGTTATTGGTGTGATCGAGTGGATTGGAACCCGGAGGGGTACGGGGAGCTGCTTGGCGTGATGGGGCCGGATGAGTATCTGCCGTTCACCCGCAACAATGCCTTCACCAATCGAATGGTCAAATTCAGTCTGGAGCAGACCGTTCTATGCCTCGACAACCTGCAACATAGTAAGCCGGATGGTTATGCGGCTGCGGTAAAGCGGCTGAACATCTGTCAGGATGAACAGGAGCGCTTCCGGCACACAGCGGAGAAGCTGAGATTGCCGTACGACAGCCAGACGGAAATTGTCCCACAATCCGACGATTTCGCCCAGTATGCTGACGTCGAATTTGATAAGCTCTGGACGGACCGCTCCAGACCGTTTGGTCATTTCATTTCCCAGGAACGAAATTATCGCTCCAAGGCGCTCAAGCAAGCTGATGTGCTTGAATTAATGTTGCTCTTTCCACAGGAGTTCACCCGGGAGCAGATGAAGGCGGCTTATGCGTATTATGAGCCGATCACGACTCATGATTCTTCCTTATCCGCAGCGGTTCATGGCATTGTGGCTTCTTGGCTGGGCCAGAAGGAGGAAGCGGCCAAATTTCTGCAGCGAGTGATGGCGATCGATCTCTCTGTGGAGAAGAAAGGGGCTGCCGAGGGGATTCACATTGCCAATTGTGGCGGACTGTGGCAGCTTATTGTTTACGGCTTTGCCGGTATAGGCACCGCGATGTGGAGTGAGGAGCTTCATCTTGAGCCCCGACTGCCTGCGGACTGGAAGGAACTGAGCTTTCGGATCGCTTGGCGAGGGGAACGCTATCGAATAACAGTTCGTCCGGATGCTTATGAGATAAACAAACTGGACGGGGGGAAATCTGTTGCCAGTCAAACCATTTGAAGCAGCCATCTTTGATTTGGACGGCGTTATTGTCGATACCGCTAAATTTCACTATCAAGCCTGGAAGCGCCTTGCTGAGGAATTGGGGTTTGCTTTCAGTGAGAAAGAGAATGAGCAATTGAAGGGTGTCAGCCGTATGGATTCGCTTGAGCTCCTGCTTCGGGGCGGGAGGAATAACGAATCTGACAAGGGAGCAGAAGGAGAGGTTGGCATCCCGGAAAAATGAGTGGTACAAGGAGTATCTCGCTACGCTTACGCCCGCAGATGTATTGCCGGGCGTAGCCCGCTTTCTTCAGCACTTGCGCGTAAATGGCATCAAGACAGCCATCGCATCGGCTAGCAAAAATGCACCGCTGATTTTGGACAAAGTGAACATTGGGCCGTTGTTCGATGCCGTGGTTGACGGGAATAGTATTGTCAAAGCCAAGCCGGACCCGGAGGTGTTCTTGCAGGCAGCCTTACTTCTAAACGTGGCTCCGTCCGCATGTTATGTGTTTGAAGATGCGGCCGCTGGTGTTGAGGGAGCAATCCGGGCAGGCATGCGAGTGGTTGGGGTTGGAACAGAGTCATTGCTTGCCCGCGCCCATGTGACTGTCACGAGTTTTGAGCAGCTAGAGCCTGTTTTTTTGCTAAGCCGAATTGGCGTATCCGATCTTGGCGTAATGGGAGATCGTCCGTATGAACAGTAAACCCACAGGTGAGTTGATGTTGTCGCAATTTCAACCGGATGTTCCTTATATGCTGCCTGACGGCGGGTTCGTTACCTTGAAGCTGTTTACAGACCGTTTTGACTCGCGCCTGCATTTGCTTACCGTATCCAATGGCAGGCTTGTTTTTACCGTAATTCTTGAACGGGGAATGGATATAGGGGAACTCAGGCTTGAGTCGGAAAAGATCAGTTGGGAGCGGGACATAAGGTATTTACTGCACCCTGATCATGTAGACCTCTCCGACAATGAGCATTCAGGTTGGGATGCAGGCTTCTATGCGGCGGTGGCGGCTATTGGCCCTGAAGTCTTTGGCACTCCGGATGAAGTGAGAACCGTCCACGGGACAGGTTCTTACTCCCCGGCACGCCTGGAATCGATTCGATTGATTTGGGATGATCGGGGGATTTGTCTAGAGGGAACAGTACCGGTAAGAGGGTATGGGGCACTGCCTATTTATGAGAAATCAATTCGGATGGTAACGAATTATGGAGCAGAAGTGCTGTATCGTGAGGATACCGTACGTAATCTAACGGATAGTGCGCAACCCGTAGACGATGGTTATCACATTCAACTGGCGGGGCAGTATATGAGCGGCGGTGGCAGGTATGTTCTGCCAGTATTGAGCAAACACCTGCTGTTACGCGATGCTGCCCCTCCGGAGGAAGATCCGCTTATGATTTACGATTCGCGGACTAAGCTGGACCCAATTCGTTGCTATCAATATATCCCAGGGCCAGTAGAGGGACTGTCGGCACTGCCGCAGGTTCGAGACTACCACACGGCCGCCAGCACTGATGAAGAACTGACGGCCGAGATGCTGGTGAATGCAGACAAAGACGCAGCAGCCTATGTCATCCGTTCACTGGCGTGTTATCCTCGTTCCTTAATCGCCAAGCGGGCGATGACGGACCCAATGTATGCCCTGGAGCCTTGCAAGACAAGACCCAATTCCTTGAAGCAAAAGACGATAGACGGTGAGACTGTCTATGTTGGCGCCCGGGACCAGTGCACGGGTTGGATCATCTTGGGGGCGACACGTAATCCCGGAGAGATTGCCACCCTTGCGAGCTTGATTGAACAAGCTGCGAAGTAAGTAGTCATAGAGAAGTTTATTATCTCCTAACGTGAACCAAGCAAAGACACCTTCAAAAGGCTGAAATTCTGTCTTGTTGCAGGATAGACGAGAGAGCCTTGGGGGTGTTTTTTTGCCTTAAAAATAGCCAGTCACCGGGAGATTTCCGGGCGACTGGCGGCTTCACCTTGCAGCTATTCTCTTAAATCTATCTCACGGACTTCCTCAATTAAAATTCACTGTCGCTTAGATTGCGAATTTCAACCTTCATGCGTTGATTGTCGTTGCCCTGGTCAACAGCCAACCTTACCGTGGCACCGTTGGTATAGGAGGCCCTTTCTACAGTAATGACTTTTCCATTACTTTTGTTGATGATTTTATAGTAGTCCCCGTCTTGTTCTAACTTCCATTGTTGCGTATCGGGGATGTTGGCCCCGGTGGCTCTGGTGTTTTGGCAGATTTGCTGAATGGCTGAACCAGGAAGGATATCCATGACATGACCGCTTTGAACCGATTGAATCTGATAGTACCCTGTGCCAAGGTCCAGGAAGCGCCATAATTGATTATTTCCGTCGCCATTGGCCCACTGGTTAATGACCGCTTGAGGTTCGCTTGATACCCGGTCCACATCCAGGGCTTTCCCGCTATGCTTGGGCTGGATCTTTACCATCTTTTCCGGAATAATCTTCTTGGCATTGGAGCTTATGCTTCCGCCACTGAATTTATCAATGGTGAGGCTATCAATATTGAATCTCCCGGTATCTCCTGCTTCACGGGCGAGTCGAATCGTATTTTTCCCTGCTCTTAGATGAATGGATTCGGTAGCATCCGCCCAGGTATCCCAATTCGCCGTTGGTGGCAAGGAGACTTGTTTGATGCGCTCTTCATTCACATACAGGGTCATGGTTACATGGGATGATTGTGCACCGGAATACCTCAATGTAGAAGTATAGGAAGCTGTATTGGGCACGTTGACTTCAAAGGTAATGGCATCCCCTTTTTGCTCAAACCCTGCGACAAATCCGTTATTTTCATATCTTAGATGATCCTGGGCAACTTTTAAGCTGCCTTTCCGACCAGCTTCTTCTGCCTGATACCTCCAAGGCGTCCGTTTGTTCAGATGAATGCTGTCCAGGTTAATGATGCCAGAATGATTGTTTTCATTCTTATAG
The DNA here is from genome assembly GCF_036864815.1 of Paenibacillus sp. A14. Classification (NCBI taxonomy): domain Bacteria; kingdom Bacillati; phylum Bacillota; class Bacilli; order Caryophanales; family Paenibacillaceae; genus Paenibacillus; species Paenibacillus sp. A14. Next base: position 223,817 of record NZ_JBAGJD010000001.1, on the reverse strand, counting down.
GTAATCGTGTTATTTCCCTCTTGCAGGTTTAGGGAATCAAGCTGTTCCTTCCAGACAGTGAGCCCTCCGGTAGCAGGGAGAGTTACATGTTTAACAAAGGTGCCATTCAAATACAGTGCTAGGGTTTTGCCGGCTGCTTCATGGGCGTATCTCAGTTTAACATCATAGGACGCCGCATTCTCTATATGCACGGAGAATTCAACGGATGAATTGGCTTGGGACAACCCCGTTACATAACCGATTCCCTGATTTCCAACTTGCTCGTAAACGACATGGGTATCTGGCGCACCGGTGGTTTGAGCATATTCTGCTCCGTAATGCCAGGTCGCTGCCTCGGTAACGGTGATATAGTCCAGATTGACATTGCCGGTGTCGCCGTCATCATATTTGTACATTATCGTATTTTCCCCTGCGTTAAGGAACACATTGTCATAACGGTCGGCCCACTTATCCCAGCTTCCTAAGCTAAAGAAATCAACCTGTTTGATTTTCTGACCATTCACATACATGCTTAGATTCCTATCCCCACTAAACCCTAAACTGTAGCCCAGGTTAACAGAGTAATTGCCTGCATAAGGGGCATTGACCTTGAAGGTAACGGCTGAATTCGGCACCCATAATCCGCCTACAAATCCAGTGCCGCTATAGCCTGCATGGTCCGTGTCTACCTTGGCGTTGCCGGATAGTTCGGCCTGTTCTGCCTCATATAAGTTGCTTCTTTTAATAATTAAGGCGTCCAGAGCCAGAGCGCTCTTGCCAGCCAGACGAATCTTGTTGCTTCCGGCATGAAGCTGGATTTGATGAACGGATTGAATATCGAAGTTGGCATTAAAACCTGCATTGGACGCAAAGCTAACAACTCGCGGTTGCTCTTGATTCACTCCCAGCCTCATATTAATTAAATCTGGCGTATTATTGTTGTATCTGAAATCCAGAGAGTACTTTCCTGGAGCTTTTGTATTAACCGTAAACTCCACATAGTCATTGTTGCTGCCTTTATTGTATTTGACATAGACACCGTCCGAAGCGTACGCGCTTTTGCCAATAACCTTGGAAACTCCCGACAGCAAGGCGTCTTCAGCTTCATAGGTTTCGCTGTTTTCCTCACCCGAAGGTCTGTTCAGCACCGTACCCGGATTGGAAGGAATCCCGAGATTGATGAAGTCCTGATCGTCCCAATGGATTCTTTGGGCCCGGATGCCCCGGTTCCCTCCACCTTGGCCATGAGTCGGAATTCCGTGGTACATGATCCAGTCCTCTGTACCGTCTTCAGACTTCAGGAACAGAGGCGATCCTGGCCCGTAAGAGCTATTCTCATCGGAGCGCTTCATGATAGGCTCGGGATGCTTCAGCCAAGAGTAGGCATTCATCACGTCCGCTGTTGCGTCAGCTACGGAGACGCCAACGGCATAATTATCATTCATAAAGCTGCTCACCGAGTAGGCAAAATAGGTTTTGCCGTTTCGCTCAACTACAGCAGCCCCCTCATTGATGTTGTCACCGTGCTTCTCCCAGTCATATTGCGGCATGGCGATGGTAACTTCTGAGCCTTCCAATGTCCATGGGTTCTCCATCTTAACGATAGTTGGACTTTCGTCGAATTTCGTCTTGGCAGGATCATTAGGGTCAGGGTAATAGTAGTATTTGGTATAGGTGAAATAGCTTTCCCCCTTGATCGTTACAATGCCACAAGCCAGGCCGTAGCTTTCCGTATTTAGCAGCCCCTTCTTGGTGGTAATCTGTCCGTCGCTGTCGGCATTCGCCGATTCCCCCTTGAGTTCCCAAGTTCCTTCAAAAGGATCGGGAGAAGCGTTCTCCAGGACGTAAGAGCTGGGATGTCCGTAACCGAAGCTGTTCTCTGGACCGGAAGAGAAATAAAGATACCATTTGCCTTCCAGTCTATAAATGTATGGCCCCCATACATATCCGAAGTTATCCGGCTTTTTCCAGACTACTTTGCTCTTGGCAGTGGCCACTCCAAGAATGGTTTCATGTCTTTTTAAAGTGATATTGTTGTCACCGGAAGAAGCAGAATAGTAGTAACCATCGGCAGCCCTGGCAATGGTAGGGTCGGCGCCGCCCATCAGTGGGTTCGTATAACTAGATGTTACCTCTGCATTTGTCAAACTTGATAGCCATAATGAAACGATCATCACAAAGGGAAGTATAATTAGACTTTTTTGTCTCATTGTAATCTCCTCCTTCAGTTATTTGAATACGCTTTCATTTTTTTGTAGCGCTACAGATTCATTATAAATTAAGAACGGAACTGTTTTTCAGCATCATGTTATACAATATTTTGAGGGATTATATTTGCAGAAGGAAGGTTTTAAATGAAAACTCGATTTTCTTAATTTTTCTTTAGCTTTCTTATGATTTTTTTACTTTAACCGGAACCGTTGCTTGCGGGCGGCGGGGCGTTGAAGCTAAAGGACAAGCTGCCGCTCTTTCTGTGACAATAATAAACAGTTTTGAATGACGAAGACAAACCCCGCGGAAATCCCCGCGGGGTTTGATATTTTCTGTACATTGATTTGATATTAGACAGCAGTGCAAAGAGTTCTCTTCACACGCTTGACCCGCAACTAAGGGTTTGGTTCGAATTAAAGGGAATTCTTCCCGTTAATTTGGTGCGTATGCGGCTGCAGAGGCGAATTAGCTGGAAAACCTCCCGTTAATTCGCCTGAAATTGTGTATATCGGCAATCGGGCCGCGAAATAGATGGAGCTTTTCCAGCTAAATCTGATCGAAGAGCCAAGAGAGGTACATTAACGGGAAATTTTCCCGTTAATGATGCAGACTCCGACGGCGGGACTTTATATCTACTGTTGGCAACGTACATTCGAAACCCTATCACATCCTTGCCCAGCTCCGCCTTTCCTGCATTTGATTGCTTTGTCCGTCAGCGAGGGGCATGGGGTGGATCTGGGACAAGTAGCATCTCCATATCATTGAAACGCATGATCTATCCTCGTTACCGGTTTTCCTGAAACGGCTGCTTCCTCAGATCCTTCGGCCGGAGTCCATTCTGCTTTGCTTTGCGGTGCCAGAAGAAATGGGTAGCGGACAAACGCCATAGAATACGCGGGAAGTTTGGCTGAATAAACAGCGATTCTGCACTGCTGCGGGTGAGGATGGCCGTGGAGAGCCGGGTCATCGCCTTGCCGAGATTCTTCAGTGGGCCTTTACCCAGCGGCACCTGTTTTAAGTTGTGGAACATCTCTCCTGCTCCGTGGCCAACGGCCATTCCAAAACGGAAGCCGCAGCGTATGCACCAGTTACTCACCATATCTGCTGCAAGGGTGCACTGACGCCCTTCGAAAAATCCATTATTAATTAGCGCATAAACGATGAGGTTCGGGTTCCCTGGCTCACTCTGCCGGTAATTCTCCAATTCGACCATCATCCGCAGCAGATGCGAAGGGATGGCATCAAAATAAAGCGGAAATGCCAGCACGATGACATCGGCTTCGTTAAGCTCCCGATATTGCTCAGGTTTCAACTGCTTTGCATTAACTCGGTACGAGTGGAGCTCGTTGCCTTCGGTGATGAGTGGCTTGAGCTTTTCCAGCAGAAATCCGGAGTTGCTTGGTCCACCCTTTGGGCTGCCATTAATCAATGCAATTTTCATGGTTGTACCTCCGCCAACTCGTGAAGTGTGTTGTGAAAAGAAACACTATAATGGGACGCATCCAGATTTATTGCATTGGCCCGGGTCAATGCTTGTGCCGTGTGGCGTTCCGCCTCCGTTATTCCTTCTCCATAGAAATGGACCGAGAACTTGAATCGCTGCTTGTAGCGCTGCTGGTGATGTGTCTCACCGTCTTGGATTACAAAATAGGGTAGGACATAGGGTAATGACCTGTTCAACACATTGCTGACGAACGGGCTGTATCCTCCATACACGTTGCGGCTGATCAGCACCAATTCATCGCAGGCGGCGAACCGTTCGCCCATGTGCTTATAGGAGTCTTTAAGCACGCAGGTTCCCGGAGTGCGAACCCAACAACCAAAGCAGCCTACACAATGACGAATGGTACCGGACTCTCCAATGACTTCATCCGTATCCCTGCTGAAGCCGCTTAGCCAAGCATCATAATCATGGTTCGCTAGATCATGGACAATCAGTCTCATTTGCTGTTCCTCCCGATTGAAGAATGATTTGCCATACCTTTTGCCAATTGCCTGAATATCGAATGCCGCTGCTGGATAGTAGTGATGCCACGCCGTGTACAAGCGACCAGTAAGCCATCAGCATTGTGCCGTCCAGCTCAGGTGGAAGACCCAAACTGCGGAACAGCCGGTAGCCGGTTTCCCGGAATACCGCAAACGGTGGATAAGGGGGAACATCTTCCGCTCCTTCGTCTACCTGAATGATGATGCCCGACTGAAAAAATAAGAACGGCAGGTAAGTGGGATGCTGCTCGAAAAAAGTAATATAGGCCGTTCCAAGCTTTTCCATGGCCGACATGGGGTCGTTTTGCCCTTCAATGGAGGCTTGTAGGGAAGCCGTAAACTGCTCGGTGACATGATCTGCCATGGCCGCCAACAGCTCCTGCATATCCTTGAAATGACTGTAAGGAGCAGCGTGACTGACACCGCATTTGGCTGCAACCTTACGCAAGGAGAAACCTCCCAACCCTTCCTCGCTAATCAGCTCAATGCCGGTTTCGATTAAGGTGTTACGTAAATCTCCATGATGATAGGGTTTAGGTTTCAAAAATATCGCTCCTTCTTTAACTTTACAATGTAAAGATAACTTTAAATCTTGACGCTGTCAAGATTGAAGGCTGTCATGTCCTACTTGACAACGGATACGGATATCCAGCAGAATTGAATAAAGTTGTCTAGAGGAGTAGACGTAGTTATGCAGGCCAAACACTATCAAGTCAAGCAGCGGTTAACGGAAATGATTGACAACGGGGAACTGCGAATCGGCGAACGGATGCCTTCGGAGCTGGTGATGGCCAAGGAGTTCGGCGTCAGCCGCGAAACCTTTCGTTCGGCTGTTCGTGCGCTGGAGCAGGAAGGAAGGCTTCTCATCAAGCACGGAGTGGGAACGTTCGTGATCCAGCCGCTGCCGCTCATCTCAAGTTCGCTTGAGAAGCTGTCGAGCATCGGCTCGATGATTCAGGCCGCCCGGTTGGATGAGGGCGAGGAACGCGTTCGGCTCAAGACGGAGCGATGCGCGCCGGAAGCTGCCCAAGCGCTGGGCATTCAGCCGGATGATCCGGTCATTATGCTGGAGCGGTTTCGTTCGGCCAACGGAGAGCCGGTTTCCTATTCGATCAACGTCATCCCCCGGCAGATCGCGGGGGATCGCTTCGATAACGATCAGTTCGAAGGCTCGCTGCTGGAATTTTTCGAGAAGCAGCTTGGCCGCAAGATCGTGACGGCCGATTCGGAAATCAGCGTACCGCTGCATATCGACCGCAATTGCCAGCGGCTTCTGCTGCACCCGCAAACGACCGTGCTGCTGCTGAAGCAGACTCATTATGACGAAGTCAATCAGCCAGTCCTGTACTCGCTGGATTATTTGCGCAACGATGTCTTCACGTTCCGTATAAGACGCACGATCTAGCCGATTTGACCGCGAGGAGCCCGTTCTGTTTCTACAGAGCGGGTTCTTTTGCTTTACAAAACATATAAATCGATTTGACAGTCGGCGAATACTTTTACGTTACGATATTGGCAAAGATGTCTATACCTCTTGAAAAATGGGAAGGGAGTCCTGTATGGGCTGGATAAAAAAAATAATCAAACCTTATTTGTTTATGTTGCCATGTTTGCTGTTTGTTATTTTGTTCACCTATTATCCGTTCGCCAAGACGGTCTACTTGGGATTTACTTTGGTTGATCTGAATGGAAACCCGGTTGAGTTTGTTGGGTTCGAAAACTTTATTAATCTTTTCAAAGATAAGATGTTGGTCAATACCTTGTTAAATACGTTGGAATATACGGCGATAACGATTCCCGCTACATTTTTGATCAGTTTGGCTTTGGCGCTTTTGGCGGAAAAGAAGAGAAAAGGAAATCACATCTATCAAATTATGTTCGCACTGCCCATGGCGGTATCCATGTCTTCGGCAGTCATGATCTTCCAACTGCTTATGAATCCGACAATCGGTATGTTTAACTATTTGACAGGCTTAGGCATCGACTGGTTTGGCGATGAAAAATATGCGATGGTAGGCATTTCGATCCTTAGCGTGTGGATGGGACTCGGATTCAGCTTTTTGTTTTTGCTTGCGGCGCTCCGCAATGTGCCGTCAGAGTTGCTGGAAGCGGCGGATATGGAAGGCTGCAACTATTTTCAGAAGCTGGTAAGCATAAAAATGCCCTTAATCTCTCCGACGATTTTTTTCTTAATTTGTACGGATTTGATCGGTTCATTGATGGTTTTCGGTCCCGTATGGATTATCACGAAAGGGGGGCCTATGGGATCTACGGAAACGATGATGTACTGGATGTACATCGAGGCGTTTGAGAATGCGAAATACGGATACGGATCCGCTGTAGCGGTCTTAATCTTCGTCATTGTTATGCTGGTTACTTTGCTGAGCTTTGTATATGAGAAAAAAGGAGTTCATTACACATGATGAGATCCAGGTATGTACACAAGCTGTTCATGAGCATTCTTTGTCTTCTTGTAGGACTGATTGTCTCCTTTCCGGTTATTTATTGCGTGGGAGTAAGCTTCATGAGCGCGTCTGACCTAAGCTCATATCCTCCGAAGTTATTTCCAAGCACCTTATATTGGGAGAATTACAAGACGGTGTTTACGTCCACGCCTATTCTTCTATTTATGTGGAACTCCTTTTTGATCGCGTCGATCGGAACGATCGGAAGATTAATTACAAGCAGCTTAGCGGCGTACTCCTTTGCTTTCTTCGATTTTAAAGGCAAACATTTTTGGTTTCTGATTATTCTGGGAACGATGATGATTCCGGGCGATATGCTCATTATTACCAATTACATCACCGTAGCGAATATGAAATTAATCAACACCTACGCAGGCATTATGATTGTCATGATCGCCTCGGCTACGTTTATGTTTATGCTGCGGCAGCATTTCAAAACGATGCCGAGGGATTTCAGGGATGCCGCGTTCGTCGATGGCTGCGGGGATCTGCGTTTTTTTCTGAATATCCTGTTGCCGATGTCTAAATCCGTATTGTCGTCCATATTTATCGCTTCTTTTATCGGGCTGTGGAATGCTTACTTGTGGCCTTTATTGGTTACCAACACCGAGCATATGAGAACCGTGCAGGTTGGAATTACTATGCTCCAATTCGAAGAAAGCATGGTGTACGGTCCGGTAATGGCGGGGGTTACGGTCATTCTGATTCCATCGGTATTTATTTTCCTCGTATTCCAGAGGCAGTTGGTACAAGGGATTACATTTTCCGCAATTAAAGGATAGGAGGCGTTGAAGTGAGCAGAGCATTTACAGTGATGACATTCAATTTGCGTACCGTAGTAGCTACAGACCCTTATGTATGGGAAAAAAGAAAGCATTGGGTAGCCGAAATCATCGAGGACCGCAAGCCGGATTTGATCGGTACGCAGGAAGCGACTGTTCCTATGCTGGATTGGCTAAAAGACCGATTCCACGGAACCTATGACGTGTATGGGGTCAATCGAACCCGTGCGGAAGAGGCGGGGGAATTCAGCGCTATTTTTGTTAAAAGGGACAGTTTTTCCATCTTGCGAAGCGGTTCGTTTATGTTGTCGGAAACTCCGGATGTGATCGGCAGTTTTGGCTGGGATGCCCAATGCGAAAGAATTTGTTCATGGGTTGAGCTTGCTTTTCATGGCGAGACAAAGCCCGCGATAAGGTTTTTTAATACTCATTTGGATCATATAGGCAAGGTGGCTAGAACAGATGGGTTGAGACTGATTTTGAAAAACATGCGGGAACAGAATCTGGGCATCCCCTTACCGGTCATACTAACCGGCGATTTCAACGATACTCCGGAGAGCGGATTGCTCGATGTGATCCATGAATTCGAGCCTATGACAAGCTGCTTCGACCTCATGTCCGAGGAAGAGAAGAAACATAGCAGAACGTTTCACGGCTATCAGGGGGGCACAGAAGGCAGCCCTATCGATTACATTATGAGCAGTCAAGGGATTGACTTTAAATCCAGTGCGATTGTGAGAGACAAGGTTGAAGAGGGGTACCCGTCGGATCATTATCCGATCGTGGCCCATATGGAAATGCAAGCAGATTAATCTGCCCATTCAGACGCAGACCCAGCGCACTGATAGGTAGTTAATATAAAAAACACACATAACCATTAGGAGGATTTGGGAATGAGGAAAACCATTGCAGTACTAGCCGCATCGATCATACTACTTACCGGGTGCGGGACGAAAACCGACACAACCGCATCTCACATGGACGCCAGCAGCAGCGCGATGGCTAAAGCCAGCCAATCCGGAACGGTTAATTTAACATTTTGGCATGCCATGGGGGGCACGAATGAAGGTGTGGTTAAAGAAGTCGTCCAAAATTTCAACGATACGATAGGTAAGGAAAAGGGGATCGTAGTTACGCCGGTATTTCAAGGCAGTTACCAGGACTTGCTGAAAAAAGTAAAAGCGGCCGTCCAGGCGAAGGATACCAAAAACTTGCCGGATATCGTACAAGTTCCCGCATCGGACACGGCATATATCAAGGATGTGCCTAGTATTATCTGGGCGCAATCGATGATCGATAAAGACCCGTCTTTCAATATAGCGGATTTAGAGCCAAATACCGTTTCTTCCTTCAGCTTCAAAGGCAAATTGGCGGGAGTTCCGTTTGCCAACTCTACAGTTTTGTTGTACTACAATAAAAACATGTTTAAAGAAGCGGGGTTGGACCCGAATAAACCTCCTCAAACCATTGATGAAATGGGCCAATACGCCGCCAAGATGACGAAGAGAAACGGAGATCAAGTGACGCAATGGGGTCTTTCCGTAACGCCGGACCAATACCACTTGTCGAGCTGGATCGGGATGCAGGGAGGCTATATCGGCAATAACAAAAACGGTCGTGAAGACACCATGACCCAAGTAGAATTTGATTCGACAGGTACGATGAAAGAATTCCTAACCACTTGGAAAAAGGCTGTGGAATACGGCGGCATCCAAACGGGCCCCGAAGTAAAAACGAACGAGGTTTTTGCTGCAGGAAAGCTGGGTATGTTCCTTAATTCTACAGCAGGAGTAAAAGGAACGTTAACCGCGGTGGGCGATAAATTTGAAGTAGGCACCGCGTTCTTGCCTAAGGTCCATGAAAGTGACAAAGGCGGAGTAGCTGTCGGCGGTTCGGCGCTGTACCTGGTGGACAGAGGCGAACCATCGAACATCGATGCCGCATGGGAATATATGAAATACAGCACTTCTCCAAAAACCCAATTTACATGGCATACAGGCACCGGTTATTTCCCGGTCAACAAAAAAACCTATGATTTGCCTGAAATGAAGCAGCATTTGGAGGACAATCCTTTATTTAAAACCGCAATCGAGCAACTGCACGCGTCGTCTCCGGAAACTCAGGAACCCATGAACCCGGTCTCCGGTGAATTCAACCGCGCGATAAAGGATGAAACCCTGGCCTATGTTACAGGCAAAAAAGATATCGACCAAGCCATTAAAGATATGGCCGCCGCCTCCAACAAAGCTTTGGAGGACTACAATAGAGTAAATAAGAAGACTACAATAGAGTAAATAAAAAGTAGTCCTTGATAATCGTGTTGTAATGACAAATATGAGACGTGCATGGGAAGCCTTGATCGGCCCATGCACGTTCTTTTGTTGTAAATGGCTCGATCAAGGAGTGTGCTTGGAGGGGAATGCAGGTGGAGGGTATCGCCGGATCGCTTGGCTATCATCTTCGACGGCCAGAATTTGGACAAGGTATTGAGCGATTTGAACGCGCGATATAATGCCGCGCTGGAGAAGGCCAAAGCGGCGGGAGACACCACGATTGGAGCGGATCCGAGTTTAACACGGTGAATTTGCAGGGGGCGTTGGTGGAGAAGTAGGGGGAGGAAAAAAGACAAGCTCAGTTGTATATTAACTTGGGCTTGTTTATTTTTTATTTAACCAAACTATTTTTCCGTAGGTCGCTTAGAGATATTTGTCTGACCCAGAATGTAGTCGATACTTACGTTGTAAAATCCGGATAACTTAATCAACACAGAACTCGGTACGTCCAAATTCCCGTTTTCGTATCGGGAATAGGTTGCTTGAGAGATGTTTAGATACTCTGCCAATTGTTGTTGCGTCATATCCCTGTCCTCACGCAAATCGCGTATTCTCTTGTACATCGTTCATCACCCAAGCTAAGTTTAATTTATGCGAAAACTGCATATTGAGTTTTATGCATTTTTCGCATAAAATCTATTTATACTTGAATTGTTGGCCGTTTTAAAGATTCTAAACTATACCGTTTACATAATTCCTAAAGGGTGAGTCGAATGAAGAGTATTTTGGAGGAGCTTTACAGAGGCAATCTAAACCCAGAAGAGCGAATGATCCCTACCGATCCCGAATATCGCCAGCTCAATAGAAAACTATCTGATTTGATGGTGGAAGCCAAGCAAAGATTTTCGGAGGGCGATTTCAAAACCCTTGAGGAGATCTTGGATTTGAACGGGGAATCTAGTTCTATGGTAGTAAGTGAGGCTTTTGTTCAGGGGTTTAGGATGGGGGCTTTGGTGATGGTCGAGGTGTTTTGTGGGGAGGGGAAGTGAGATTGATGGAAGGCGGAGCTGGGGCTTGATAAATAAAATTGGGAAGCTGTAAGTACTTTTTGGCGTATAAATAAAATATAGATTCAATGCTTTCGCTAATTTTAGCGGAAGTTTTTTATTTTCGAGAAAATAGTTATTTGTTCGGCATATTATTCCAATTATATTGTAGAATAGGACTATAGGCCATAAATACTATTTCTAATAGGCATTTTATTTTATTCGTATTCTTGTAATTTCTGAATTCGTAGACAGAGCGTTATTTGAAATTGGTGCTAAGAGGAAAAAATTGAAACTTGGGCAGTTTAGCTAAAAGAGTAAAAATAATAAAAGTCGATAGGTATATTTTGAATATCAAACAGGGACCTCAGTCATAAAGTGGAATTATTGCTATTCCTGAGGAGTTACGTAAATGGGAGAAACGTTAGGTGGATTTAAATAACCAAATTAAGGAGGAACAAATATATATGACTAGCAAAGCAAGTATAACCTCTGTAGAATTTAAAAATTTTAAAGCTCTTAAAAATTTTTCTGTCAAGCTACAACGAATGAATATTTTGGTGGGACCAAATAATAGTGGGAAATCTACAATAATAAGTGCGTTTCGGGCATTAGGAGTAGGTATTAGACAAGCTCTTTCAAAAAAAGCATCAATTGTTAACACTCCCGAAGGTGATAAGTTCGGCTATCCAATCTCTGAAGAAGCATTGCCAATGTCTCTAGAAAATGTTCATACCGACTATGCTGAAATTGATTCTATAGTAAATTTCCGTTTATCAAATGGAAATCGTCTAATTTTATTTTTCCCCTTTTCAGGTGGGTGTTACTTGTTAACGGAAACTAAAGGTAAAATTGTCACCGGCCCAAAGCAGTTTAAGGAACAATTCCCTATTTCGTTAGAAATAGTTCCAGTGTTAGGCCCAATCGAGCAAAATGAACAAATAATTTCAGAAGAAACTGTGAGGAAAGGACTAACTACCCACAGAGCCTCTAGACATTTCCGGAATTATTGGAGGTATTATCCACAAGGCTTTGAAGAATTTTCTGAACTAGTTAGTAAAACTTGGCCGGGAATGACCATAGAGCCTCCAAAACAAACAAACGTTATGTCCTCTGAACTTATAATGTTTTGTAATGAAAATCGTATAGCACGTGAACTTTATTGGTCGGGTTTTGGATTTCAAATTTGGTGCCAGCTTTTAACACATATTTCACGTTGTAGAGAGTCTTCAATTTTGATTGTAGATGAGCCAGAAGTGTATTTACATCCAGATGTTCAGAGACAACTATTGGGAATACTTAGAGACTGTGGTCCAGATATAATAATAGCATCACATTCTACTGAAATTATGGGTGAAGCAGACGCATCCGAAATTCTTTTGATAAATAAATCGTTGCGATCGGCAGAAAGACTAAAAGATATTGAAGATATTCAGAAAGCAATGGATGCTGTTGGATCAATTCAAAATATTACCCTAACACATTTAGCAAGGACAGGAAGATTATTATTCGTAGAGGGGTTGGATGATTATAAGATATTAAGGAGGTTTGCTAAGAACTTAGGATTAGTTGAATTAGCAACAGGAAATGATATAACTGCATTTGAATGCGGTGGATTTTCATATTGGGATACTATTCGTTCATTTGCTTGGGGCTTTAAAGAAACATTGAATTCTTCACTGCATATCGGGGCAGTCTTTGATAAAGATTACAGGTGTAGTGAAGAGATAAATAGTATACTAGTTGAACTAAATAAACATCTTGAATTTTCTCATATACATGAAAGAAAGGAAATTGAAAATTATCTATTAGAACCGGATGTTCTTGATAAAGCAATAAAAAAGGCTATACGTGATAGAGAGAAAAGAACCGGAAATGAAATAGCTGAATCTGAATCTGTTTTTCGGATTCTCGATAACATTACAACCTCAATGAAGATAGACATTCAATCACAATACTTAGCTAGAAGAGCAGAATACTTAAGGAGTTCAGGGCTTGATCAAGCAACAATAAATAGAGATTCTATGGGGATATTTGAAGATAAGTGGAGGGATCTTAAAACTAGAATGGAGATAGTTCCCGGCAAGGAAGTTTTAAAACAATTAAGAGCAGAGCTTCAAAAAATTTATAATATTAGTTTGACTGATTTTAAAATCATCGATGAATTTTCAGTGAGCGAAATACCAGAGGACCTTAAGAATTTATTACTTAAACTTGACTTGTTTAGAAAGATTGGATAGCTCTAAGATAACAATTATTTTACCTTATACTGTATTCATGCTCCAAAGGTATCGCTATTTGTTGTAAGATTATAATTTTCTCGAAGAAAGTCCCCACAACAAACGTCCAACCTAAGATAGTAGATGACACATTTGCACCGCTAGCCGCAGCGCGGTCAATCCTTCGGGTTTCATGTCGGTGAGGTTACGATCGTGGGAACAGTCGTGTAAAAAGTGCTGGCGAGAATAGTTTTGAATTTCATTCTTAAGGAGTGTGACTATTTTGAACAATAACTTAGAAAAAATCAGAAAGTATAGAAAAATAAGAAATCAGTCGATTTTTTCGGGTTGTATCCTGCAAGATGATACTTGCAACGGAGTTAGCCATGCTCACTCCCTTCAAGAGAATGGTATACTAAACAGATTAGCAAGAAATAGTATGGTACTTACAATAGATTTTAGTAAGTCTATAGCGGATAAGGGAAAGGTAAGGTTACATGAAGTAGCTATATCAAAGGCATCCACTTTCACAGGGTTTTGTAATAATCATGATAGCAAAGTCTTTAAACCAATTGAAGCCAATGAATACACTAGAGGAAATTTACATCAAAACTATTTATTTGCCTATCGAGCATTTGCGTTAGGATATTATGAACGTTATAGTTCGTATCAAATGTATAGGTTTCGGTTGCAAGAAGCAATAGAACAAAAGTTGAATTCAATTAATAAATTGGAAAGTCGAGTTAAAGATTATGAAGAGCACCTCAAATTAATAGAGCGTTTAAAGAACACACTGAACTCGAACCTGCGGAATGGAAGGTTTGATAGAATTACTACAGATTTATTAATTTGGCCAAGTGAATATGGAATTGCTTCAACATCAATGTTTTTCTTAGGAAGAGATAATATTGGAAACATTATTAATTCTCCAGACTCATATATGACCCCAATTTTTTTCACTATATTTCCACAACAGGGATTTACATTTGTTTTACTAAGTTACTTAACTAAAGATAAGAATAGATATACATTTATTAATTCGCAAATAGTCAATGTTCCGATAGAACAACAAAAGATTATCGTATCAAATTTAATTGCAACTTATATTGAGAATATTCATATATCACCTGATTATTGGGATAGTCTTCCTGATTCAATAAAATCAAAATATTATGAAATATTTAATAGTAGCTTAGGCAATAGAAAACCTCCAAGGCTAGCCTATTATTCCGACTTTAACTTATTTTGGAAGGTAATTTAACGAAGTCAGCACAAATTTGCCTATCCATATTCACGCCTTGATTCTAAACGGCTTCTCGTCAGCAAGGAGCGATTGGTATAGAAGTGAATCACCGGATATGTGCTGCACCGACTAACGTATCGCGGGCGGTTCCTGACGGAGCCGGTGTGACGTCGTGACACAGGAATGTTAACAAAATTAACTAAGGCACTAATGTATATTTTGTAATAACTCATTTCAAATCTATTATTGATGTATTATGATGATCAATCTCTATTACTTCCTTTCTAATTCTTATTATCATCGGAGTCCAATTAAACATATTACGGAACAATAATAGCTGGAGATAGATGATTGATGACAACTTCCGTTATTTATGATAGAGTCCCAGCGGGCTGGCCTTTGGTTATGCAAAAATACGTTTGTGGTGGCGCGGTATCTTCAGACAGCCCTTTGAGTTATAGAGAGACGTTAGCGTTATGGAGGGCGTTATAGTTCTTTGCCCGTGTTAGGTAAAAAAGTAAAACCAGACAAGCTATCCTACAAGATTAAGTTTTGAATTAAGGCAATTAAATGTAAAGAATTCAATATATTTAAAGGTTCCGAAGGGGAAACTAGCTTTATGATTAATCTTTCACCCACAATTATTTCTTCAATAATATCTGGGGCTATAGCAATAGCTGCATTGATAGTCACTACTATGGTTACAACGAACAAAAATAAAAATGAGGAGAGAATTTATTTTGAAAGAAATCTTAGGGAAAAGCTTGAAAATATCTATCTTCCATTAAAAGTAACCTTCTATTCAAAAAGCAATAATAGTACGTTAACTAACGGAGAAGTAGCAGATATAGTTAATAAGTATGGTTATCTTTTAAATCCGGATACATTAAATGAAATTACAGATTTAATTCTTTTCGAACAAAGAAGCAATATTTTTTTTGAGAGTGAAGAGTATCAAGCGTTGAGAGAAAGTGTTAAAAATCGTTTTAATAAAGAATTTACAGAGCTTCAAGAACTATATAATAATCATTTCGAAAGCTATAAAAAGAAGTATACTGAGAAGATCTATGAAAAAATTCTAAAAGTAATAGGGAAGTCTTTTATTATAATAACCATATTTTTTTATATGTGCATAATAATGAGTTGTTTATACTATTATTTCAACAAGGATTCTGCAATCATAAAAAATCCCATTTTGAATGTATTATTTCTCTTTACAGTATTTATTTCTTTACCGACAACATTTATTGGAATAGGAATGATTCCTGCCAAGTATTTAGAACCAATACTCAAAAAGATAGGTAAATCAAAGGGCTATTTTACAATCGAAGATAAGGTACCGCAGTCTGGGCTATATATCTGTAGAGCATGTAATAAAACTAGAAGGAAAACAAAATATCTGAGGTTTGGTTACTGTGAAGAACACAGCAAATGGGAGATTATTAAGTCTATATTGTTGGTGAATTTATGGAAATTTAGTGATGAGAATATTAAGAGTAGTGAAAAAGAATTACAGTCAGATTATATGATATAAATGGAGAATAAAAATATGGTATAGCTGTGTTATGGTATGCAATAAGATGAGTATTAGAGAGGATAATTGAGTGAGTAGTAGAACATTATAATATTCAAAACAACTTCCAAACCATAAATACATTATGTACAAGGGGCTATTGAAATTCGATGGTTAGAAGGACGTGTTGTTTAATATAACCGAAAACTCGTTTTTCGATTAGAGAATAATGAAGTCGATTTTAGATACAATGACGAAGAAATAGTTGAAGTATAGACAACAAAGAGACAATACAGTAATCAACAATATACAAGGATTCCCCTTGGTCTATTTACAGATATATTATTATGAAAGAAGCTCAGACAACAATAGTTCCAGCCTAAGTGCTATTTAAGGTTGGGTTTATTCTTGCAAACAAAAACGTAATTAAAAATGTTGTATTACGTGAAGTTAAAATTTGAACGAAAAAATAGGCTATCATTTTTTTGATAGCCTATTCAAAAATTAAAAGAACATCACAATATCTTTTGAAATTTGACATATTGTTTGTTCGGTACTTAAACCAACTTTACTATACAGATCAAAACCATTTTTAACTAAATATCTAGGCATAGACTTATCATTTGATAGTATCCATAGCGAAGCTTCATATCGCGAATAATCTACTCCAGTCCCCGAATAACTCTTAATAATCGTGTTTAAATAGTAGTTCACTTCATCTGTAGAATAGCCTGATTTGTTGATTAGAAACATATCATCTACATCCATGGAAAAATTTTGAAGATGCTCGTCGCTATATAAGAAATTTTGCATAATATCCATCTCAACTTGTATTGTTGGATTACTTAATCCGATTTTAGTATATAAAAATTCTCCGATTTTTTTAGTTTGCTTGGCGTAGAATTCTCCATATTGAGAATCTTTACTGCCTGCTAACGCAAATGCGTAAGCTTTAAAAAGATAATAATTTTCTTCTGATAAGGAATATATATTGTTTTGATATAAAATCTGACTTAAATAAGATGATGGGGTCAACTTACCACTAATATCAAATGCAACCAGTTCTAATGCGAGTTCCTTTGATACTCCTAGTTTTGTGTAGAACTCAATACCGGTAGTTACGGCGCTAAGGGTCTTGCTACTGTCAGATGTAGAAGCATGAATAAAACTTGCATAATTCTTCAGACTGTTTAACTGGTCAACATTTAAACTAATATCACTGACTTCATAAGCCAAGTAATTTTCAATTTCTGCAATACTTAAATTGTCACTGTACTTGAAATTTGTGTACCTCTGAAGTGGTTTTAATGATGAGATTCCTAGATAACTAAAGTTATCCGTTAAAAAATCGTTCGGATGAGTTCTAAAATGTGGTCTTACATAAGTACCATCTGCTCGATAATACCCTTGTACAAAGATTAAATTGCTTTTCGGAACTGTTTTATAATAGGAGTTTCCCTTATAGAGATAAATCGTATAATCTGTATTGGATCTTCGGGAAGATGTATCATAAGAAGGTGTATAAGTGTAGTTACTATTGTGATCGCTTCGATAATACCCTCGTACATAAGTACCGTCTTTACGGTAATATCCGTTTACATACTTAGCTTGAACTGGGTTTGGAACGATAATTAATAAGGGTAAAACAAAAGATAAAACAAGAACTAATGATAGTAGTACTTTAATTTTCTTGTTCATGAAATTGCCTCCTAGTTTTTTGTAAACAGGATAATATTAACATGTGGGTTATTAAAAGTACATAAGACCTATAAAAACGGGATTAAAGTAGTAGATTTTTTGCAGAAACTTTTTTTGGGGAAAGAAATAGATAGGCGTTGGGATTGATTAAAAATTGAATGATGAAAGATTAACTTCATTATCGATCGCTTTTAAAAACTACTTAGTATGGATATAGTATGAAGTAATCCATACCCTTTTCTGAGAATGATCATTTGAATAGTTGCTTCTAATATGTAAATGTTAAAATGAAATACAGGAAAAATATTCAAAATCTTGGAGGAACGATTTATGAAGCCAAATCCTAATAATGCACCACCTAAAGTCTTCGTGTCTTATAGTTGGACTACCCCTGAACACGAACAATGGGTGTATAATTTAGCTGAAAGATTACGGTCAAGCGATGGAGTAGATATTAAGCTAGACAAATGGGACCTAAAAGAGGGTTACGATAAATATGCCTTTATGGAAAGCATGGTTACTTCTCCCGAAATTGATAAAGTATTAATAATATGTGATGAAGGCTACAAGGAAAAAGCTAATGCAAATACAGGTGGGGTAGGCACGGAAAAATTATTAATAACTCCTGAGATTTTGGAAAATGTAGAACAAACCAAAATCATACCAATAATTGCTGAACGAGATGAGAACGGTAAAGAGTATATGCCAAATTTTATAAAATCGAGGATTTATATAGACTTATCAGATGCCAATTCGTTCGAGAACAATTATGAGAAATTGGTGAGGAATATATATAATGCCCCTTTGTATAGAAAACCGTCTTTAGGTAAAAGACCAGTTTTTTTAGATGAAGAAAGTTTAAACTATTTTAAATCAACCAATACTGTCAGGCAAATAAGCAGAACACTTGAATCAAATCCTACTAGAGTTAAAGGTTTAATGAGAAGTTTTGCTGACATTTTTATTGAAGATATGAAGGAATTAGAGTTAATGTATGAAGATCTCAAGGGAACCGAGATCGATGAAACAATAGTAGAAAAAATTAATGCTTCCACTCCTTTGAGAGACAACTACTTAGATGCAATAAAACAACTAGCTGAAAGCGATTTGATTAACACCGAATGGATTGTAGAGTTGTTTGAGCGGTTGTATTCATTTACAGAATTAAGTAGTAGTGGTTCATATTATGAAGTTCAATTCGATCAATATAAATTTATATTACACGAATTATTTCTATATACCTGTGCCATCTTGATCAAGTATGAGCAATACCAATCGTTATCAGTATTGCTTTTAACAGACTATTTACCAATTAGTAAGTATAGAGAAAGTGAAATGAGTTTTGAGGCTTTTAGATTTCATCTTGCCTCATTGGAAAGTAGAAATAACCGTCTTGGCTTAAGAAAAATTAGTTTACATGCACAAATTTTAGTCGAAAGAGTAAATGAAAAAATTATTAGTAAACAAGAGTTGATTGACTGCGACATTCTTTTATTTTATTTGTCTGGAATTCTAATTAAGAGTGGCTATAGATGGTTTCCGATTACTTACATTTACAGAGAATACAAACAATCTCCAATAAGATTTTTAGCAAAGTTAAGATCTAAAAGAAGGGCTGAACAAGCATTTTCTTTGTTTAATGTTACTGATATTATGCAATTAAGAGACTTAGTCCAGAATTATAATCATGATGACCACTATAGATTCCATGGGTCACATTATGGAATCCAAAAACTGCAAGCACATATAAAACCTCAGGAGATAGGTATTAATCCATGAGTGCTCTACTTGATCAAATCGAACAATGCTGGTCTGAAATCTTTTGCAGAAATTACATTCGATGATAACCGGCCGCCGGTTGATGTCACCGACCAGATTTCAGCGCAACTATGCAGAAATTGAACGCGTCTATACACATATCCGCAGCGACGAGAATCGTGCGCGTATCCAACTGAATACCTCAGGGGTATCTGCTATGGCCGTCACGAAGGAAGATGTCGCCCTTTCCACCGAACGAAACTATAATTTATTTGTACCGGTTGAATACAGCACAGGCAAATATAGTTACGGAGGCAACAAATGTGGTGGTCGGACGGCGGACAGAAAGAAAACAGAGGATGCGGTCCTGTGGCTGCCGCCAATATCACGGCCTACTTAGCCAAAATTACAAATCCGAGCAAATACGGTAATCTGTTCACGAAATCAATTAATAACTACAATGATTTCCTCGGACACATGGATACCAAGTACAGCTATATCAGCCCGAGGCCGTTCGGGGAAACCTCGACATCGTCATTCTCCTCCGCTATTGAGAAATACGCATCAGACAAGAAGGTAACGGTGAGCGCCGGTATCAGTAATGCCTCGTTCACGCTGGACAATACGGCCGAATAAGTGAAAGCAGGCCTTATGATTGACTCCCCGGTCGCCACACTCAATCAATCTGTCCAAGTTTTCAAGCTATGAGTATGAATGGCACTGGATGACAATTACGAAATATTACCGCGACACGAACGATAACCGTTGGATCGCTGTTTCGACATGGGTGACCGGCGCAGCATCAACTATCGGACCCATTTCGACGCCATCACCTCATTCTTGAGCCTAGGGGGAGGGTTCAGGTATTTCAAATAACGAGCGGAGCGTAATTTCCATGAAGAAAATCGGAATCATGATGTTGCTTGTCTGGATCGTTCTCCTAGGCGGCTGTACTTCCCACAAGGAGCTGAACAGTCCTTCATTGAAGGCATTCCAGGAACAAGTTAGCCAGGCGTTCCCGGAGATCAAGTCCTTGAAGACGGTAGCCTTACCGACACGGGTCACATTCCGGTATACATTTGAGACGAAGCCGGATCTCTCGGTTCAACAAGACATCGTCAAGCGGACGGATAGCTATTTGCGTACGGAAAACTTCGAGACTGAAGTGTTGGCGTCTTATTACGAAGCGTTCAGCAAGGAAGATCGCCTTCCACCCGATATCGTCGTCGCGATGGATACGGATGAGAACGGCGAAGCGAATTTTGAGTACTTGGCTCCGTTTCAGAAGGACGGTGAGTGGACGTGGTCATACAGTGATTACCAAAATAAGGCGGAGAAAGTAACACTTCCTTAATGGACGGTAAAGGACAACAGTCTCATCATCAACCTTTTACAAAAGAGCTGCGGCTGAAACCCATCCGCAGCTTTTTATCTACCGTTACTGAGGAAGGAGAATCTTAATGAGTTGGTTACAGGGTGGCCCATTCTTAGAACTCAGTTTTTTAATTGAAGAATCTGAAACACTACTGCAAACGATAAACAAAATAACAAATTCTTTAGCAGTAAAAATAGTGCTGCATCATCCGCCTGAAAAGATTGATGGGTTTTACGAAGGGTATCCGTTTGATGAAGACGATCCGGAAGGGAAAACTGTTCATCAAGTTTGTCTGAACTTAACGGTTTGTACCCATAGAGTTCGCCAATCCCTACTCTTTGTTGAGAGAATAAACACCGATCTTCTCTGCTTCTCGATTTGCTTCTATGGTTCAGAGGTTGATGCGCACGAATGGGGACAACCTGGAATCCGAGAAGACGAGATGCAAGAATTTTATAATTTGCTGCGAGATATTTTTAATGAGATCCATTTTATTGTGGGTGGGTGTGCTTTTGAAGAAGATGTAAAAGCTTTCTTTGATACGGATGTATGCTGGCCTGATTCTAGTTATTCAGTGGAGAATATCACTTCGAGTCGAATAACCCGTAGAATGAATGCTTTTAAACAGATCATTATAAATGACATCCTCTATAACAAGTTGGAGTGGGGTTCGAAAAATATAAGTTTAAATAAAATACATAACGGATTTGAATGGACTAATTGAATTTCTCTGAAAAGGCGAATATAAGAAAATCAGCACTTTGGTGGTGATCACTATGAAGATAAAGCTTCTAGAATTGCGTTTTCTGAAGGAAAATAAGATAAATGTTACTTTTTCTTCTGATTTAGGTATAGGTTTTGGTTATTGGAATTCAAGTAATCATGTTAAAGAGGGCATGGAGGTAGTAGTTGAGTTAGATATTCCGGGAACACTGTGCTTTGGTAAAGATATCGTCGAATCTATGGATGAAGAACCGAAGCTTTTTATAAGTATGGATAAAGTAAATCTCATTGGTCGAGTGGAACAAATTGAATACGATAATATTATAGCTGTTCGTCTAGGTCACAGTATTTTGTTGATTGAAGTAGATGACTCCTCAAAGTATGAGGCAGGGAAGTGGATTAAGATTCAAACTAATGAACTACAGATAACCGATTTTATGTTTTGAGATCTCTAAGACGACGTGGATGCAATTGGGCGAATTAAATTATACAAGGGGTATTTTTATGAAGAAAAAGATCGAGAAAATTGTTGAGCTTGTGTATAAAGTCTCCTGTTATGATATCGCTGATAACCAGTATAATAGGACATTTAATACTATAAGAAAACTTACAGAGGAAGTTTGGAATAGTCATTACAGAGAACTATTAAATGAGCTGGAAAAGTTAGATAATCCAGAAGCAAACTATCAATTATTTTGGCTTGAATGTTTGGGTTATCCAAGAAAAACACCTATTTTATTTGGGCATGATGGAATGCCGCTTGGTTTAAATTACGGAGCTCTGCCTTCTGATTTCAATAGATTATTAGGATTTCATGATTCAAAGTTAGTTTCAGTTTCAAGAGAAAATGAAGATATTAGAATGTTCATAGAGCTTGATTCGTGGGAATATGAAAGAGCAGAACTTACGTTTTACAATGTTATATCTTCCTATCATCTAGTTAATGACGAAATAGTAGTGGATCATCTGAAAGGCATTTCTAATTTTACTATTTTGTCCGATTGTGAAGCGCCAAATATAGAGTATTGTATTAGGCATTTAAAGATACCCGATACTGCATTAAGTAAAAATCATCAAGAAAAAAGATTGTTCTGTATCTTCGGAACGCAACGTGAATCATCCGATTCGCTTTATATTTTTGCAGATTGTTGGGGATTAAAGACCTATTAGTACTCTAGAAAGGCTCCAACTTCACCTCCTGATAAGATAATAAACCTATTCATTAGGGCCATTTTATTTTAGGTGGCGAGACTATGAAAGTGCGATAATAAGACATTTGGAACTGCAGGGATCCAATAACGTTCTAAAAGTTTTTCTCGAAGGAGGCAGGCCATCCCCCCCTTGGTTAGCCGGGATTTTTTCAAACTTTATAAGTAATCTCAGCGTATGATTAATTATTGAAGGTGAATCTGAATGTCTGACATCAGTTCTATCATTAAACTGATTGATATAGCAGCAAACCAAAAGAATTATAAAGAAATAGAAAAGCTAATAAATGTAATGGACATCCGTGTTCAACATGAAATACATAGCTTATTAAATGAATCCACAATTGAAGTAATTACTGAAAATAAGGACAATATCGATATTGCTTCAAGTGTAAAAGAGCACATCATTTGGTTGCATTTTTATAAATTATCTTGGTCGGATGAGATGCTTGATAAACTGATCAACATATATAAAGAGGAACGTTATCTTGCACTAGAAAGCAGAGTAATAAGTGCAATAAAATCAGATGAAATTGACCTTAGTCAGATAAATAAATTGGAAAGCACATTTAGTTCAAAGGAATTTATTAAGCAAATTGAAAGTTGGAAGAAGAGAAATGGTTAAAGCTTAGCTGTGGTCGGCCTTTGGCGCAGCTTTAAATCTGTCTATGTAAGCAAAATATCGATTTTGCGAGCTTTGACTGTGGATGTATAATCATGGAAATAAGCTGCTCAGACAACAAACGACCCGGCCGAAGATAGAGTTATCTAACGCTGGGTCGTTTCGTTTAATCCCTAGAACGTTGTGTAATTGTTGAAAAACCAAGGAGAAAAAAATGAAGATGAAAAAAATCTGGACTGATTTTAATGGCCCTAATCCCAATAGACTGAGAATATCAAAAGAGGAAATGGATTATTTTAAACTCTCTGAGGGAGAAGAAGTAATCATATACACAGAAGATATTCAAGTAAATGCAAGAATCATGTTTGATGAAGAGCAGGATTCTTGGTGCGGGGAAATCATTTCTGAAGTAATAACGATTCCAAAAGAAATTGAGGAAGCTCGAGCAGATGGATTTATTAATGGAAAGTTATTTGGAAGTTGGACTGAAAGAGATAACCTGATAAGAAAAATGAGAC
Organism: Paenibacillus sp. A14; assembly: GCF_036864815.1. NCBI lineage: Bacteria > Bacillati > Bacillota > Bacilli > Caryophanales > Paenibacillaceae > Paenibacillus > Paenibacillus sp. A14. The sequence goes on along the minus strand of NZ_JBAGJD010000001.1, from coordinate 200,198 downwards.
AACTTAAAATAGATCCAAAGCAAATAGAAGAAATAACGGGAGTTCCCCGTTCAGAAATAATAAGGAAGTATTAATTGTCTAGCAGCAAAGGATGTGATCGACACGCTTACTTATTTAAGCAAACATGCGCAAAAAGCCTATAAAGAAATTCTGCGAATTATAGAGGAACCGAACTTTCTCTTTTCAAATGACAGAACTCTAACACCTTTAGAAGCGCTAACTAATTATAGATATATTCATGGTTTTACTCGTTTATTAAGAAAAGGAACTATAAGTTTAGATGATGTCACGCAATCATTCATTTTTTTAGAAGGCAAGATAGAGGAATATTTAAAGAATATATATAAGAATAAAGACTTCAAATTCATCATTTACGGGGACGTTGGAATCCCTGGATTTACATTAACGGTGACGTCTTTTTATGAGAATCAAGATGATGAAGGGCGTTATGAGTTGAACGATCTGGTGAAATGGTTTGCTGAGAACGCATTATATAATGGATTACATATCGAAGAGGGGGCAGCAGAAGAAGTTACCGATGAAAGTAGCGGAAATATGTTCAAAAGATATTATTCAAAGATCATTAAGACCTAGATGCCTGGTTTTTCACCATATTGCGCAAAGGGACCAAGTTTTAGTTTCAAGAATATGACAAGAAATTGGCTTAGAACCCCCCGCTGGATACGGGCTCTGGTGGGACTATGTTCTTATCCACCAATAAATAGAAAGATTTTGATTGACACTAAACTCCCCTTATTAACTGCGGAACTTAAAATATAATGATATTGCCTCTAATAAAATTTGAATATCCGTTATCTATTCAAGGTGATTCTATGGTATCACTCCGCTGATTATTATTAGAAACTTTTTTTGTTTTGTCGGATAATGAGTCTCATAACAAAATGGGAAGCAGCTATTTTGGCTGCTTCCCGTGTGCATCTATCTTCCAAAACTAAGGATCTCATTGCCAGCATCAGATAAGATGATAAATCTGCCATCGTACTTGTTCTTGTACTTATGGGCTGGTGTTGCACCAGAGTTCACTGTTTTTGTATAGTTCGACGGATTATTTGCGACATCATCCCTGCATTCACCTGCTTTTACCAAGTAGTCGTAAATATTGTTTACGCTGACTTCAGATTTATGTTTGTCAAAGTGATATTGTAACGATGCTGCCCGAGTAGAAAATGTCCCTTTATGCCAACCTATGGAAGCAAGTTTTGTGTCATCATATTCTAATTTAGCATCGCCATTTAATACCCGTGTCCCACTCCCGTCAACAACTGTAATTGTGACGTAATAATTCATGGTAGTCTTTGTCATTGGAATATTCCATGTGAATGTTTTTCCAACAACAGCCGGTACCTTGCCCGATTTTGCAGGTAACCTACCATAATCAGTTGCAGAACCAGTTACTGTTACATTATCTAAGGCGTCAACTCCAATATTACCTACCCACACAGAAAGTACATTATAGCTAGGAGTAACAGTTATAGGAATCCCATTTGGTACCATAGGATGTACTCTACCATCACCTACCTGGAAGGTAGCTGTAGGAGCATACTTATCAGATACAGCAGGGCTTTTTTCTGCAAATACAGTTGAGCTCAAAGAAAACAACAATAGAAAAGTTAATAACGAGCTAAGGATTTTTTTCTTCATCGAAAACACACTCCTATTTCTTAGATTATATGCCGCAGATAGTGAAGCAGGAATGAGACTTAAAACAATTTTTAGCCCATTCATCAATCTCATTAACTAACTGTTTAGCAATCTCAGAATTAGATGCGTTTACGTTCTGCATAATCTGGTTCCACTCTTCTTGAGTAACCTCAGTAGGACCATAGTAATTGAAATCCCTAAGAGTAAGGGTCAAATAATCTACTAATTGTGTTTCAGCTATAGTTTCTTCAGTTAAATAAATTGAATCTTCCAGCCAATGAGTGCCACTCAAGCGCCCTTGCATAAACTCAAATACATCATGACTTGTCAGATCCTTCTTTTTAAGAATACCCATTGACTTCCTCCATACTTATACCTCTGGCTGTTTCATGGTAATGTTAACAGAAAAAAATGAACTTATAGTCATCCCTCCCTTTCGAATTTTAAAGGGGTATTTTACTTTATATACCAAAATATCCCTTCCCTAATAATAGATCAAAAGGGCGGTTTTGTGAACCATTTATATCTATTTTTCTATTTATTTGTAATAATAGATATCTCCTATATGAAAATACAACTGATACAGAAAAAGGATTGTTTTCATAAGGATCGCATTGATTTGGGGACGAGGAAGCTCAAAGATGATGCGGACTTCATCGATTGGATCAAGACGGCGGGGCCGGTTAAGTTTAAGGTATCGGTATGTACGGGTTCATTGTTGTGGGGAGTGGCGGGGTTTTTGAAAGATAAAAAAGCAACAACTCACCCCAATGTCTATGAATTGTTGGAGCCTTATTGTTCAGAGGTTATTCCATCCCGGATTGTGAAGGATGGGAACGTAATCACCGCAGGAGGAGTAGCGACATCCATTGATTTAGGCCTTTTAATAATTCGATTGTTTGCTGGAGCGGAAGCGGCCCATGTGGTGAAGAAGCAGTTGGATTATCCATATACGGCAGTTGGAATTGTGGAAGTGTAGGCAATTTATGTGGACCGTTGAATCCTGCAAAACCGTGTTTGTATATTGGGTCTTTCGCCCCTTGCTCGTAAAATGTATAATCATGGAAGAGGGCCCGGACAACAAACGCCCCAACCTAGATAAAAGCTATCTAAGGTTGGGGCGTTCGTGTATATAATAAATAAGTGGAGGGAGTAGGGGATGCGAATTTTCTTTCGGATTTTTATGGTTTCTTTTCTTATTGTGATTTGCGGATGCTCAACACAAGAAAAAGTAAATTTTGAAGACCGTATGAAAGCTGTTCTTGAATACAAGCAATATGAAGTAGAGGCAGAACACCCCGATGAAATAAAGCAATGGTTAGACCAGGTCCGTTCTACCGGGGATGAAGACCGATATTTTATTCTTCAAGATCCCGATGAAGAGGAAGGCTACATGTATTCGTATGTGTACCGAAAAGGTTCTTCCGATTATGAGGTTTCATTGATTTACGACCCAAGCGATCAAAGCAGCACAGAGAAAATTCATGTAACCGGAGTAAACAACGACCCCTCCAACGAAAAATTTGTAAAGATTAAATCAATAAAAAATGGTGAGTCCACACTCTTTATTTTCTCAGATGAAAGCTTGAAGAATATATTGATAAATAACATACTGAAGGCAAAAGCCGGCTCCCTATAATGGAAACCGGCTTCTGCAATATGGGCGGGCGTTAGCTCTGTATTTTAAAAGTGAAAGAAAATATGTCAACTGAAATTTATATTGGGCGAGTTAGGGAAGAAGCTATATCCTCGCTTTCAGCAAGTAAAATCAAACAATGAAAATTCCATCACTCTATAATGGGTATAGAGTCGTTGAAACGAGGTGAACAGACGAATGTACGAGTGGCACAAGCAAATCCAAATCATCGTTGACGAAATTGACGAGTGTATTCAACATCGTAACGGTGAAGCGATATCTCTTGGATTTCTTTCCCGCAAGTTAGGTTATTCCGAATTTCATACGACGAGAAAATTTAAGGAAATATCAGGTATGCAATTTAGGGATTATCTGCGGCATAGAAAATTGGCCTTTGCCCTAAAAGAGGTACGGGATAGTGACAAAAGCCTGTTGGATATTGCGTTTGAATATGGTTTTTCATCACATGAAGCTTTTACCCGAGCCTTTAAGGGAACCTATGGTGTAACTCCAAGTGAATACCGAAAACAGCCTATGCCTGTTGCCCTTCGTACAAAAATCACCCCTTTCGACCGCTACTTTTTCGGATTGGGAGAGATCGGTATGATCAAATCGGCAGATGGGGTTAACGTTTATTTTGTAACCATTCCCGCGCACAAATTTTTGCATATCAAAAACGATGAGAGTAATGGGTATTGGGATTTTTGGCAAAAGCAAAGTCTTATTCCCGGCCAGGACTGCGAAACCATATGCGGCTTGCTCGATAGCATCAAGGGTAAATTGGATGACGATGGCGGGAGCGTAACGAACAGCGGCAGCGGTCAGATTATGGCGTACATCATTGACCCGGGCGGCAGACTCTGCGGTTGGGGGATTCCACGTACAGAGTGTTATGGTGTGCGACTTCCTTTGGATTATCAAGGCGAAGTCCCCCCACAAATGCTATTGATTGATGTTCCCGAAGCCGATTATCTTGTCTTTGAACATGGGCCGTTCGATTATGAACAGGAAAATCGCAGTGTGGAGGAAAAGCTGGAACAAGCAATGGCAACTTTTGATTTTGCAGGCACCGGTTACTGTCTGGATGCTTCCCCCGGCAGAATCATTTACATGTATCATGATCCGGAGCGGTTTTTTAAGTATATCAGACCGGTGCGGAAGTCATAATCGTATGTAGTAAAGCACCTGCCCAATGCGGCAGGTGCTTTACTACATACGATTAAGTCCTGATGACACCGCTCCTCAACCAAGTGATAAAAGTCAAAGCGCCCATAAGCTAAAATTAATATATAGTTCAATAAAACGTGAGGGTGAAGAAACCATGACGGACAAAAAGATCATAGTACAATTTACTATGCTGACATTTTTCATAGCATTTCTTGTATCCGGTGCTTTGATTGCTCTTGGGCCATTCGGATATTCGGTTCACAATTGGGTTCACACATTCCAGCAATTCATGATGAATATTCCTTTTGCAATCTATATTTTGTCGCCCGCTATTGCTTCGTATATCGTTCTGAAGAAAAACAAAAAAGTAGTGGATTTTATGGAATGGTTGAAAACGGTTTTCTATGTCAAAAACAACCTATTTCCCTATTTGTTCGTTGTTGCAGGGCTTGTTTTATACTTCGTAATACATATCGCGGTTTCAGGCCGCACGGAAATGGCGCTTCCATTCTATACGCTTTTTCTTTCACTGCCAGGTAATCTTATAATCGGCGGCTTGGAGGAAGCTGGCTGGATGTACATATTGCAGCCTAAACTCAGCAAAAAATACGGCTTTGTTTTATCTTGTATTTTTACCGGAATTATTTGGACTGCATGGCACATCCCTCTTTTCTTCATTCCGGGGACGAATCACGGAGAGGGACTCATTAACTTTTGGATGTTTGCCGTTCAAGTTATGGCGTTTCGTTTTTTTTACGGAGCAATCTACACAATATCAGGAAAAGGCCGTGTGTTTATGTGCGTATTATTCCACACCATGTTCAATGCCGCATCTCCCATCTTCGGCACGACGACTATGACTTGGGCGGGGACCATTGCCGCAAATGCTCTGATTGTTCTTGTTTCAATTGTAACCGTTGTATTGTACGACAAGAGGCATATTTGAATCCCTTGACATTGACGTCGTGTTGCACTTTATGATCTGTATGAGAAAGGAGATCAGGCATGAGCAATTTAAATGCTGGCAACTGGGATGCCGGAAATATGTTCGGCTAGCTTGAAGATCTATTAATTCCAGTCAAAGAAAAGAAGGGTGCGATCCATGAAAGCATCAGAGATTCAGAAGGCAAGAATAGCTGAGATTGAAAATCAGGCGGATTTGATGATTAAAGAGATTAAGGTCGCTACACTTACTTCAATCACAAGGCAACACATTTTGAAAACAATTCCAAAGCTTCGGTGTGTTACTTTAAAGACTCTAATAAAGCAAATTTAGAACTTGCAGATACAAAACTAGGTAACCAATATCATCGATTCTTTCGAAATTCGCTTGGAGTCCGGCGGACTCATATGACTAGGCGACAGCCTTGCTACGCGAGAAATATACAGAGTTGAAAAAGGCATCCCTTGGCTGAGGAGGAGGCGGGTTTGATGCAGATTACACCTAATCTTCATTTTAAGGTTCGATGTAAACAGGCAATTCAACTATACAAGGAGGATATACGATGTTAAACGAACTTCAATCCGTACATAACGACTTTATAACAGTCATGAAAGTAGAACAAGGTGTGCTGGGGGCATGGTATTTTGGCTCTACCGCTCATGGGACAATGGACGTTCATTCCGATATCGACATTGTTTTTCTCGTGGAAGAAGGCGCTTATTCGTTGGTGGATGAAAAACTCACAGTTATGCTTGAAGACGTATGTGATGAAGTTATCCTTTGTTGGCCGGAGGATTTTAACAGCCAGGCCATCAAAAACTATGGCTATATTTTACGGCAGAAGGAGCATCTGTTTCAGTATGATGTGTTCCTATTAAACAAAGGGAAAATAGACGACGATATGTGCCGGATTCATTACACCGAGTTGCAAGCAAAGGATATCGTCTTTGATCGGGATGGTAGTGTGCAAGCGTTGATAAACGAAGGTATTAAAGGGGGGCTATGGCAGGATGACCTGCATAAGCTCATCACGACTTACTGGTTTCATGTGCAGATGTCAGCCAAATATTTTGCACGCAAAGACTTTTTTAAGTTAAACGGGGTCCTGCGCATATTGATGGATACGCATAGCTCTTTGCTGTTGACGTCATATGATCAAATCACCTGGGGCGGCGCTGCCAGCAAGCTACATTATATAGATGAAACAAAACAAAAGCATTTGATGAAATATGGCTGTACAGAAGAATTGGTGATGGTCAGAAAGAACCTCCTGCAAGCCATGGAATGGTTTGAGGACGATGTCAGAGAAATCGCAGTGCCGGATGAAAGCATACTCAGCCCAAGAGCCATCGATCTTATCAAGCAGGACTGGATTATAAAAACCGGATCTATTATTAATTTGTAATGGAGGAGATTGTAATGATCAAAAGTTTCGGCGCGTTGGTTCATTTTTACAATGATGACGGTCCGAATAAGTACGCATGGTATAGAAAAAAACGAAAGGGCTTTCAAGTGCAAAGGAGGGCTCCTTATGAACATCAGCTCACAGGTTTATGTTAAAGGCAGTATGGAAGCTGCCGGTCTATATTGCCGGGCATTCGGTTTGGAGAAAGGCCTTGAAATCAAGGACGAGGCAAAAAATGAATATGCGCACTGCGAGTTGACGCTAAACGGCAAGCTGTTCATGGCCGTCAGTGAAGCGCCTAAGGAATGCGATACCCGTCCAAAAACGGCATGGCAGACCATGGCCTTTAATGTATACGACATGGGGAGTGAGGAAGCTGTCCGGCAGGCCTACGATATCCTGAAAGACGGCGGTACCGTCATCGACCCGCTCGGTCCGTGTGACTGGAATCCGTATTGTTCAAACTTGATCGACCGCTTCGGCGTTTTTTGGTGGATCGCTATATGACAAAACAAGGCTCGCGTATGTAGTGGAACAAGATTTTTCCATTGTAACAGAGAAGGAGTTTACGTGGAGCGGAGGAAAAAGGAGTTCAATTATTCCATTGTTGAAAGAGATGAAATGATTTTATTGGGTATTAAACAAGTTATGCCTGAGGGGAATAAGGCAGAGCTTTACAAATTTTTTGATGGTATTGTTCAGGACGGAAGGTACCATAAACTGTTTTCTTCCCAAAAAGAAAATGTCGGAGAGTGGAATATCTATACTTCAAGTCCCGTTCGGGTTTCGTCTCACGAGGAGTTTGAGAATGTACATGAACGTACATTAGTAGATCATTGCATAGAGGACGTTGGATATAGACTGGATTTTGAAAGTAACAAGCCGATCATGGAATTTCAACCCATTTCCTGCACCCAAAATCCTCCATACCTTGATTTTTGGATGCCTGTGCAAGAACTATAAAGATTTGAAGAAGGAGCGTGAAGACTATGAAATTTAGAGTCATCTCGATCCCACCGTTTAAGGCGGTATCCTCTGGTGTTGATAAGCACTTTGATTTTTCGGAAAATGGTGTGCTTGGCAAGTTTGACGCTTATTTTTCAAAGCTGAAACCAGGGCCGCAAGACAGTTTTGTACCAAGAGATTTCTTGTATTATGATGCGGAGCAAGAGGGATTGGTATGGATCTATGCCTTGACTGACTATATGGATTCTGAAGGGTACGAGATTATAGATTTTGATGGCGGGTATTATGTGACTTATCATTACAAAGACGGAGATCATGAGGAGAATGAACGGTTGTATCATGAAGCTCTGTCATGGATTGAGAATTCGGATGTTTTTGAGCTGGACCAAAGAGCGAATCATTATGCGATGGGGCATATCATCACGCCGCCGGAAGTGATTAAGGCAACCGGATATGCTCTGATGGAGAGCTATATCCCTGTTAAACTTGTGAGCAAATAATCAAGCGTTCTCGGATGTGTAATCATGGAAGAAGCGAAGGCAATAAACAGCCCAGCCAAGGATAAGAGCTATCTAAGGCTGGGTCATTTCGTGGATACAAGAACGTTATACGAAACGCAGGGAAAACATGAAAGGGAAAACGAATAGATATCCATGGGACAAGATGAAGTTATTTTTTCAAGAAATAATAGAATCTAATAACCCAATATATAAGGCATTTGGTATAGTAGATAGGAGATTGCGAAGAAGAAGATTTTATAAAATGCAATTAGAAGAGCGTGAACATCCGTTGGTGAAAAAGTTTTATGGGCATAGAAGCGAGTTGTTTGAAACTTAATTTGAAGATGCCAAGCACATTGTATAACAACGCATTCATGCATTGACCGGCTGCTGCCGTCCTTTCCGCAAGAGGCATTTCGGGGAAGTTGTTTTCAGTTTCGTGAACACATAATCGTTATACGCAATTACTCGTAACATTAAAAAGGAGTGTCTACATCGATGTCAGAATTGTCTAGTAACCATAAAATAGCTGTAGTCACTGGAGCTTCAAGGTTGAATGGGATTGGAGCAGCGATATGTAAAGAACTCGCGAGCAAAGGTGTTGATGTATTCTTTACATATTGGAGTGCCTACGATTTGGAAATGCCATGGGGGATGAACTCGCATGAACCGGGCATTTTACAAGAAGTGATACAAAAATACGGAGTACGTTGCGAGAAACTTGAAATGGACCTTTCCGACTCAAATACACCTGTGAATTTGATGAATTCCGTTGAAGAAAGGCTTGGGAAGCCTTCTATTTTAATCAATAATGCGACCTATTCCGTTGATGTCAGTTATGAAGATTTATCCGTTGAGATACTTGCTAAACATTATCAGGTTAATATCCAGGGAACGATGTTATTAAGTGCAGAATTTGCCCGTCGTTTCGACCGCTCCAGAGGAGGTAGAATCATAAATCTAACGTCGGGACAATCGCTTGGGCCGATGGCAGGAAACATAGCGTATGCCTCCACAAAAGGTGCAATAGATGCGTTTACTTTAACCCTATCTGCTGAAGTTGCATCTAAAGGTATTACTGTAAACGCGGTGAATCCTGGTCCCACTGATACGGGGTGGATGAATGATGAGGTCAAAGCGTATATTTTGACTAAATCTCCGACGGGAAGAGTTGGATTACCTCAAGATGCAGCACGTTTAGTTTCCTTCCTTGCAAGTGAAGAAGCTGAATGGGTTAACAGGACAAATTATTCACTCGGAGGGCGGATTTCAAAGGGGTTAGTTTGTATTAACCTAAGGCCGCGGGGTTCAAGCAGCTTGATTATCCATTTAAGGCAGTTGGAATAGTGGAAGTGCAGGCAATTCATGTGGGCAGTTACATCCAGTACAGACAACAAACGCCCCAACCTAGATAAGAGCTATCTAAGGTTGGGGCGTTTCGTATATACAAGTACATAGGGGGATCCCATGGAACAATTTGATATCTATCCGAGTGAATTGTATGGATTCGTGCAATCCCTTATCGGCCCTTTCCAAATCATAACCAATTGTAGGCCAAAGAGCTCGAGAACCGGGGTTTGGAAGCTAAGCTCGAATGTTGATCATAAATATTACTACTTGAAGACTTTTAGCAGAAAGCAGAGATGGCACCCTGAGGTCTATGCTTATCAAAATTGGGTCGGCCACCTGAAGCCCTATGTCCCTGAAATGATCAGGGCTTTTGAGGGGGATGGTTGGCAAGGCATCCTAATTACTTCTGTTGAGGGTACGATCATGAGAGATACGAGATTGGATCCCGATGCTATTGAAGGTGCTTACTGTAAAGCTGGTGAACTTACAAAATTATTGCATGATTCGCAGGTTGGGGAATGGTTTGGACGTCCCGATCAAAATGGAACACCGATTGAGTTGTACCATGATCGTGATCCCGTTAACTACGTTCACCGCTCAATTAGGGATTTAGCAGATCGAGCCGTACAGGAACAATTATTGGACTCTTCGGAAATTGAATTGCTGGAATGGGCATTTCGGAATGTGGAGGTTTTTGAACACACAAAACCGGTACCGATTAGTTGGGATTCAACTCCCGGGAATTGGCTAGTGGATGGAAATGGTGTTTTTACCGGAATGATTGATTTTGAAAATATGTTATGGGGCTTAGATGTCGATAATTTCTCAATTTTATTTGAGAGGTATTTTGCAGGCGATGAAATCGCGAAGAGGGCTTTTTTTAAAGGCTATGGGCCTGAAGTGCTTAAGGAGAAAAGTAGGCAAATCAAAATATGCTGCATTAAGATGGCCATCGGCGATATTTATTGGGGAACTCGAAATAACTCACCGACAGTTAGAGAGTATGGAAGAAGTCTTTTGAAACGAATATATAATAACCAGTTAATATGAAAGGAATTCATATGGAACGTTCTGAAGACATAGTAACGAATAATGCACTGTCCGTTCTCGCATACATAATTATACAAGTCGCTGGAGACGTCATCTTATTCTATTATAATAACCAATCAGTAGTGTTTTATTTGGTCACTGGTGTGTCGTTAATCATTTATCTTATTATAGGTTTCACAGTGTTAAAAAATAACAAAACCTATCTTTCTGATTACTTTTCCGTCTCAACAATAGCTATTGTAGGAATCTCAATATGGTTGCTGTTCTTTTTTTCCTATATATCGGATTCTAGCGGATTTATGCCTGATTTGATTTGGGTTTTATATGCGTACTTTAATAACCTCAGTATGATTGTTATGATAAGACAATCCGAATTTGAATATTATTATGTAATCATGTTGCTTTTGAATCTCGTACCCAGTTTTATATTTTGGCTTGGGTTATCATTAAAACGATTCTACTTTAACTATAGACGAGGGATGAAGTAACTTAGACATTTAGAAAACTTCCCGATTCTTGAAACGAAGCGGATCTTGTTGAGGCCCATCACTTACTTAGATATTGAAGACATGCATGAAGATTGTTCTGTACCCGAAGTCACAAGGTAATACAACATGGGAGTAAGTCATATTAAAAAGGATGAAAATACAAAGATGAGTATGAAAAAAACAGGGGTAATCCTATTTCCTCTTTTTAGCGAGTATGAATTAACTGTTGCCTTATCTATTTTGAAACAAGGAAACCATCCAATAGCAACCATTGGAATCACCTCAGATATGATTAGAGGGGAGTCAGATTTAAAGTGTGTTGCCGATTGTACAATATATGATGCCGATATTGAGAGTCTGGACAGTATTTTGATACCTGGTTGTATGGGCGGGGGAGATTTATTCAGTTCAAAACAAGAGGAAAGGGCACATTTTATAAGGTAAATAAGAGAAGCCAGTTACGCTGTATATCCACACCCTGGTTTGCGAGAAAGGCGGGATCCGACAAATGGAGACTACCCTTTATTTTGTGAGACATGGTGAGTCCATCTTTGTTGAAGGACAGGAAAGAAACAGAGGATTATCCGATAAGGGGAAGCTTGATGCACTCACTGTCAAAGAAATATTAAAAGCGGAAAACATAGATCATTTCATTTCCAGTCCGTGTGCAAGAGCCATCGAAACAATAGCGCCGACAGCACAGAGTTACGAAGAAGAAATCAAGCTAGAGGAAAATTTAAAAGAAAGGAGGGTTGGCGATTTTTCGCCCCACTCATTTATAGAAGCAAAGCAGATGTTATTTGAGAACCTTTCATTTGCATTCCCGGAAGGCGAATCGAGTGAAGAAGCTCAGAAAAGAGCTGTAAAGGTTATACTGGAGATTTTCAATAAATACGAAGGCAAGAATATTGTAATCGGGACTCACGGAGATATCATGACGTTAATGATGAATCATTTTGACCCCCAATATGATTATTCCTTCTGGCGCACTACAACGATGCCGGACATATATAAAGTAGTTTTTCAAGGACAGAAATTAGTAAGTACAACAAGACTCTGGGAAAAAAAGCTCCATTAGACGCATCACAGCTGGCCTCCTGACGAAACTTAAGTCGATGGAACGTCGTAAATAGGGTAACGTTATACACAATTACTCGAAAATAAACAATGGACCGTTGGCGAAACAAAAGGAGCAGGTGACCATGGAATCGGAATGGATGCGGGCGGAGGAAGCCTTAAAGCTTGTTGAGGTGACAGGTCATGAAAACAATAAGCCGGTTTCGGTCATTCATGTCCCGGAAAATTTACGCTGTATCGGGATCGGTACGGATGCTGCTGTTTTTTATGATCCGGCCACTCCTGAATACGCGTATAAAGTGTATACCGCGCAGGCATTAGAAAAGAAGGATGTTGAGGCAGGGATTTATGATCGGTTAGAAGGATCGCGTTATTTTGCCAGGTGCTATGGTGTGGGTCCTAACTATTTGGTTTTAAGTTTGGAACAGGGAATGACGTTTTACGATTGTCTTCTGCAGGGTGTGCCGGTTCCCGAGCAAGCCATCCTGGACGTGGAGGAAGCGCGTCAGTTCGTCCGAAGTCGAGGGTTGAATCCCAGGGACATTCATCTTAAGAACGTTCTCCTGCAGGAGGGGAGAGGAAAAGTCCTCGATGTTTCGGAATACATCCAAGAGGGGAACGACAATCGTTGGGAGCATTTGGTCTGGGCATATCAGCACGTTTATCCGCTGGTCAAAGGGACAAAGGTTCCGTTATGGATGCTGGAAACCGTGACCAACTGGTACAACCGGATCGATACGGCAAGCTTTGGGATCGAAGACTTCGCTAAGCGAGTGAGCGGGTTATTCTTCGGTAAGCGTAAATAAGTGGAGGGCCGGAAGTTGTGCTTTAGCCTCAAATTTGTTTTTCTCGATCATTCAACATGGTAAAATATGATTAAAGAGGAGGCGATCCTGTTGTTATGGGCGGAAGTTAGGGAACTTTTTCCCGATCAATTTGTATTGGTTGAAGAACTGAAGTCTCATTATGAAGAAAATAAGCTTCATGTAGAAGAAGTAGCTATCATCAAGCCTATTTCTGATTCGGAGGAAGCGATGAAGGAATTGTTTGCCGCCAAGAATGAGCGTTTTGTTTACCATACTTCCAACGAAGCTATTGTTATAGAAGTACGGGACAAGCCGATGATCAGAAGAAGGACTAAAAATGAATCTTGAATATAAAGACGGTTTGTTGTTCTCGAATATAGAAATTACCCATAACGGGAAGACACTTCAATTCCCAAATGTCGTTATTGATACTGGAGCGGCAGAATCCATTCTCTCCATTGATGTAGCACAAGAACTGTTCGATGCCTATGAGCCAGGGGATCAGATTCGATTCATGAATGGTATCGGCGGCAGAGAGGCTGCCGTGCGCAGGAAGATACATGAAGTTGGGTTTCATTCATTCCGTGTGGTTAATTTTTCTATTGATTTTGGCCGCATCGATACAGATAACAAAATAGATGGCTTGATAGGGCTGGATATATTAATTCCTGGCGGGTTTATTGTCGATTTATATCGCCTTGAGATTTATTCGAATCCCAAATAAATTTTGCCCTCATCCAATTTAAAGAGGCTAACCCGAGCGGTTAGCCTCTTTAAATTCTTTCTCAATTCTTCACCCTAAAAGGCCTATAGAACTCCCGAATATCAACGGCCAAAGCCTCCGGTTCTTCCCATGCGGTAAAATGCCCGCCGCGGGGCATCGAAGCCATACGGGTTACATTCAGGTGGCGCGCAGCCCACGCTTTAGGCGGCAGCAAGACATCCGCCGGGAATAAGGCTAGGGCTGTCGGAACCTCGATGTAGCCGAGCGGCGGCAAAGAATGCGCGTTTTCATAGTAAAGATGCGCTGTCGATCCGATGGTGTTCGTCACCCAATAGATCATCATATGCGTGATGAGTTCGTCCTCGCTGAATCTTTGCTGGAGGTCACCCCGACAATCGCTCCATGCCTGGAATTTTTCCATAAGCCAACCTGCCAATCCTGCCGGCGAGTCGGAGAGTCCATAAGCCAGCGTTTGGGGGCGCGTCGTTTGAATGGACATGTAACCTCCCTCCTGAGCAATCCATGTCGAAGCCGCTTTCTTGTACCGCCGTTCTTCTTCCGAAAGCTTGGCCTCATCGGCAGCGGACATCAGATCCCTTATAATTCCGATATCGGTAAGATGAATTCCGTATAACAGTTCGGGATGATTTGCCGCCAGGTATCTGGTCACGCCGGAGCCGATATCCCCGCCAGCGGCGCCAAATTTGGGGTAGCCTAATTCTTCGGTCATAAGCTTGGCCCACATGTCGGCGACACGCAAATTGTTAACGCCGGGCTGCTTAGGGCGGCTGGAGAACCCGAATCCGGGTACGGAAGGGATGATCACGTCAAAAGAATCCTCGGGGTTACCGCCATAGCTGGCCGGATCCGTCAGAAGCGGAATGATTTTTTGGTACCGAAGGTAACTGTCTGGCCACCCGTGGGTAAGAATCAGGGGCAACGGGTTAGATCCCTTCCCGCGCTCATGTACAAAATGTACGTCGAAGCCGTCGATATGACAGCGGAACTGGGAAAAGCGGTTCAAGGCGGATTCTTGTACGCGCCAATCATATTGGTCTCTCCAATACGAAACCAGCGATTTTAATGTGTTTAATTCCGTGCCGCGTTCCCAACCCGTGTTTTCGACTTGATCCGGCCAACGGATGTGCCGCAGTCTGTATTGCAGATCGTCCAGGATCTCATCGGAAACGTGAATATGAAAACGTTCAACAGCCATGTTTGACTCCTCCTTTTGTTGCTACAACGTCATTATATCCCTCCCCCTGGTGTGGTACACTGGCATAAATGAAGGATCTGACTATACTATTTGATAGGTGAACGCTATGCCGCAATTCGACCGTTACAAAAACCGCCTGGTGAACATTGAATTTGCCGCCGTGGAGGATCTGAGTCATCTTCCTTACCCCGATCGGCTCTCTCTCGTTTTCGTTACGTCCGGGAGTATGAGGGGGATGTTGAACGAACGTCCCCTATCGATTGCCGCTCCCTGTATCTTGTGCCTGGCGGAAGAGGATGAGCTGAAAATCACGGAGAAGCAGAACGTGGCCGCCCAATCCTTTCATTTTCAACGCGAATTTCTGAACTCCGTACCGGATTCCGAGACGCAGCGCGACCTTCGGATGGCTCCGAGAATCCGGACGGGCCTTTCCCTTTTTCAAAGAAATGATGCCCAACATACAGGTCTGCCCCGTATAACCGAAAAAGCCTATCCGCTCCTGTTCGAGTGGTTTTTTGTGCTTGGTACGGAAGTGCAGGCGCAAAGCGATGAACGGTGGAGGTGCCGAATCAAGAAATACCTGATCCAGATTTTGGGCATGCTCGAGGATTTAAATCGGAGCAGCGAACAATCGCCGGTGGATCTGGTTCTGGAATATATCCATACGAATTATTTCAGGAAAATTGCTTTGGAAGATCTGACGAAGTGTGCCCACTTGAACCGGGTGAGTCTGAACAAGCTGTTTCAGGAAAGATGCGGAACTACCGCCATGGGTTACTTGCTTTCGCATCGCTTGAAGGTAGCGGGCGATCTTTTAACGCATACGGATATGAACCTGAACGATATCGCACGTGCCACCGGATTTGAATACGACACCTACTTCATCAAACAATTCACGTCCAAGAGAGGACTATCGCCGACCACATATCGGGTGACCTCTCGGAAGTTAGCGGCATTTCTGTAGGAGGCTTACTATCATCCATTGGAAAATACTTGGCGGAGTGTCTAATCCATGGATGTCCTATGTTGATCTTACAAGGGATGGTAGAGAAGAAGTGGTCGTTATTCTTGTTACCGGACGGGTACTAATTTAGATACGAATGAAGCTCATGTATTAAACGGAGCCCCGTGAATGGGGTGCTTCCAGATCACGTATGCACTGTTCAAGTAACCTATAAGTATAATCAAACCCTAAATGAGTTTATTGTAGACCGAATTGAAGTTACCCCTGATGAATAAACCAAAAAAGTTGGCGCCTAGAGTGCTTCCAAACTTCCAACTTCAAAAAGATGCAAATCTGCAGGTATTTAAGCCGATTTCCGAGGGGATGCGAAAAAAGATGCAAATCTGCAAGAATTTCCAGCGTTTTTAGAGAAACGAGCCGGTTTCGTCGAAAATTCCTGCAGATTTGCAGGTAATTAGAAATTTTGAGTCCAAACAGGAAAAAAGCATGCAGATATGCAGGAATTTTATGTTATCGAGGTTGTTTGACGGGGTGCTAGTAATAATCGCACCCCTTCATGGGGTAGTCAAAAGCGGCAGCGGTATAGTAGCTTGAACGAAGTGAAAGCTAGCGCCTTTAGACGCGAGCTGGTAATAAAGGCTTATAACCTAAGAGCAAACTACCCGTTTGACGGGTGGTTATGATTTGTTACTCTAACCGGCAGACTTCTGAACGTTTAAAGAGTTGGGATTCGAGCTTCCCGCCCGGAGATTGCTGCTAACAATCCCTAGCAGAATAATGATTACCCCAATCCACTGCGGCAAGCTGATCGGTTCCGCCAGTACCAAAGAGGACATGATCAGAACCACCGGCAATTCGGAGGAGGTAAGAATGGTCCCCAATCCTGAGCCGACATGCGGCATTCCAATGGAAAACAAGAGGGGAGGAAGGACGACCCCGAACACACCCAGCGCTAATCCATAAGGAAGCACCCCCGCTAAACCATCCATGTCGAATAAAAACGTTGGCGGAAATACGAGAAAGACAGTGATTACGCCTCCCGTGGACAGCAGAGCGCTTTTTAAAATGGGCGGTGCCGCTTTTTCGACAGAACTGCTCAAAAAAACAAAGGTGGAAAAGCTGCATGCCGCAAGCATTCCCCATATGGTTCCCTGCCATGACAACGTGAGGCTTTCCTGAAAGAGGATATTGGCTGCCAGAATGGAACCGACCAGAAGCAACCCAATCGAAACAAGCTTACGCTTTGTAGGCTTTCTCTTATGGAACACCCACTCCAGCAGGGCCCCGATCCAAACAAACTGGAACAAAAATACAATAGCGAGGGAAGCGTTTAGGGTTTGTAAGGCTTGATAATAAAAGATACCGGTTAACCCGAACGGAATCCCCGATAAGATCAGCTTGGTAATTTGCCTGCGAGTCAGTTTTTTCTTTTTGGTCAATAGGACGGCAATCCAGGCCAACACAACCCCGAAGAAATACTGCGCTCCGGTCACGGCCGACACGGTGAAACCCGCAGCATAGGCCAATTTCACGAAAGTGGATAAAATCCCGTAACAGCAGCCTCCCAAAAACACAATCAGTGCATAGTGCCAAAATTTCATGATTCTCCTCCTTCGGTGGACGCAAAAAAGCCACACAAAAGACCGGTAAGGCCTTCCGTGTGGCGAAAATAGAGATAGTCTCCAGAAAAGTCCACATCATCCTGATTAGGTTTTAGATCGTATTCCGTTCCGGTAAACAGTATAAAAGCATTCTTGGCGCGTTGTCAATCCTTAATCCACTTAACAACTTAATCATCCAGCAGGCGACCATCATCATGCCATTGCCCGTACATTTTATTTTCTCTCGTGTTTGTTATAAATTTGTCTAATCTGCTTTCAAACAATCCGGGTTGGTTTATGACGCTTTGGATGGTGTCGATCCGAACTCTTTGATACAGCGCCGGAAAAGCCAAGAAATTCTCATAAACTTGCGGTTCCTCTCGCAGTCTTTGCTCTATCACCCTATCCATTTCAAAAGAATCGGGGTCCATGTCGGGAAGTACCTTTCTTCCTTCGTCTGTCATGAACCCCAGCTTTTCGAGGCGGCGGACACGTTCTTTGTTGAGTTCGGTCCATGAACTTTTTTTGCTTCTGGGTGACAGTCTTTGCGCCGTCTCCGTTTCGGATATTCTCTTTTTGATGCTGTCGATCCAGCCAAAACACAAAGCTTCTTCGACCGCGTCCAAATATAAGAGCGTACCCGGAGTCGGCTTCATGCCGACTACCACCCAACAAGCTTTTTCGGTCTTGCTGTGCTCGTAAAGCCAAATCCTTAATTCTTCTCTCGATTTGACGGGAAGGAGATTTTCAATTTCCATAGATTTAGTTCATGGTTGCAGCCGGTTTCATATACCAAAAAAGCGCGTAGTCGTTCATAGTGGATGCGTGGCCCAATTGCCGGAGCATCGTAGAAATATTGCCCCGGTGGTAGGTCCCGTGATTAACCACATGCAGCACCATTTCCGATAAGCGGGTTTGGCGGATTCCGGCGAACGGATTGTCAAGCAGAATGGTTTGCTCCAGATCGGCTTGGCTTCGGAACCATTGTCCGTATTGTTCGGCTAACTGCTCAAAGGCGTTGGCGTACTCATCCACGGAACCCAGGACATTCTCATTTAGCGGTTTCGCTGATTGAAAAGCCTCAGGCATCTCCATGCCCGTTAAAACCAGATACCACATCGTATCTACAGAGTAGATATGACTCAGGGCGTGGGCGATGGTGGGAAATGAGCTGTTCACTTCCTGGCTCAGCACGGAGGGCGGGAGTTCCTTGATTCTCCCTAGGATCGTTTGGTTGGCCCAGGTGTGGTATTGGTACATTTCTACGGGATGATTCGTCATTCGTATCGTCTCCTTCAACTTGTCATGGATTTGTTTTTTGCTTCTGTCCGGATTATAAAAAAAGAAGTATGACAACAGTCTGTCATACTTCTTCATAAAGCTTGAGCGCATGCTGAAGCTGTTCTTTGAGAATGTCCCGAAGCGGGGGAGGCTCGAGGACTTCGGCCCCGCTGCCGAAACTGAGCAGAATGGACCAAAGCCAACGTGCCTCGAGCGGCCGATAAACGGGAATCCGCACGGTCATGCTCCCATCGGCGTGAAATTGCTTCTCCGCCTGGTGGAACTGATCCATCACTTCGGCCAAAGCCTCAGGCTTTACCCGGATTACGACTTCTTCAACCTGGCCATCCCAGGCCTTTTTTGCAGCCCCCGCGTCCTCCGGTACCTCGTGATGCGGATTAAAGGTATCCTGCGTCAGCGTCAGATGCAGCATCCGGGATAGCCGGAACTCCCGATAATCCCGTCGTGTTCGGCAATACCCATAGATGTACCAGTTGCCGAATTTAAAATGAAGCCGCACCGGTTCCATCACGCGGGTTGTCCGTTCATTCTGCGCACTGACGTAATCAAAACGGATGATATTTCGCTGCATGATGGCCATGCGTAAAAGAGGAAGCGCGCCCAGATCCGTGCGGCGGGTTTCCAAATCGACGGACAAATTCGTAGTCCGATGCTCCGGTCCGATCGACTGCAGCCGCTCGATGGTGCCCTGCGCACGCTCGTCTTCAAACACGGTGGAGAGACTTTGGAGTATGGTAATCAAGGAATTGACATCGTATGAACCGAGCAGGCTCTTATCCATTTTGTATCCGTCCATAATGCCATATCCGCCGTTCATTCCCTGATGCGATACCACCGGAAACCCCGCCGCACAAATCGCGTCGATATCCCGATAGATGGTTCTTTGCGAAACTTGAAACTCTTCAGCCAGCTTGGAGGCGGACAAAACTTCGTGATTCAGCAGCTTGAAGATGATGGAGATCAATCGCTCCAATTTGATAGGTATCACCGTCCGTTTGCTCTATTGTAATGGTCAAGGCGATGTATACCGCCCATACTTTATGTCCAACTCTCCGAGGTTCTCCCCGTCTTCCAGCAGGAAAAAGGAATCAACGCCTTCCGCTCCCCACCACGACATCCCCAGCAGGAGACCTTGCTTCGTTTCGGCGGCCAGCAGCAGCGGGAACATGTCCGGCGACACCTCACCGCCGTCATCCACGCGCCAGACGGATGTATCGTCCTCAGCTACCGCAGGATAATCCCGAAATAAGAAATTCTCCCCATTAAACAAGGCGATGCTGAAAAGCCGGTCCTTCCCCTTGTCCTCAAATCTGACAAGATAAAGCTTACGTCCCGAGCCGATGCCGGCAAGCGTCCACATTTGAGCCACATCGCGGTCTCTCATGAGGGAGATGTTTTCCATGAGTGTTTCTTCCTCCGCCTCATGTTCCGCATCCGCTCCCGTCTGCACCGGGGAAGTGATCTCAAGCAAGGATTGGAGGTCAAAGTCCTGTTGATTCACCACATAATAGGTCTCGTTGGGAGCGGCCTTCCCGTCAATCACATCGAAAATATAACCTTCCAGGTTAGCGAAATTGTTGGCGGTGTCCCGGCCGTTGCTTTGCTCGGAGCCTTTTTGCCGTTTCGCAAATCGGACGCCGTACGTTTTTCCGCCTTCTCCGATCATGTTGCCGTATTTCGAGAGGGACGCTTCCAACCCGGCTTTCTGCCCGGTGACGATGATTTGGCTGCCGTCCGCATTCGCGAACCCGAATAAGGGACTTAGGTTTTTGATGTCCGCGAAATGTTTTTTCTCATCGAGGTGATCATCAGGTGCATTCGTCGGAGCGTTTGTGCCACTGTTAATCCTTAACGGGGATTCCACCGTAGGCTTGGCTTCCTCTTCCTTCCCGGTTCCCGAGTCACCGCTCTGATTGGAACAGCCTAGGGTCAGCGACGTCAACAGGGATGTCAGCATCGTCGCAATGATCCATTTTTTCATATACGGGTTATCTCCTCTCTGACCTATATAGAATAGACGCTGCGAGAAAGGTATTTATCACCGAATGTTTTGAAACTCTGTAATGTGTATTTTTTCACAAATAGTGAAAAGAATAGATACTATCAATCGCGAAAAGAGGGACAGGCATGATTAATGTAACGAAACTGCTGACCGGTGTGGACGGAGAAGGAGATCATCTGCGGTATTCGCTTCCGGTCGGGTCAAGACCGCTAGGGACAACGGCCGAGAAAGGTCCGGTCGTCGTCTGGAATGCCACGCGCGCCTGCAATCTGAGCTGCCGCCATTGCTATGCCGATGCTTGCCCCTCCAAAGATGAGGGAGAACTGACCACGGCGGAAGCGCTGGACTTTATCGATGATCTGGCCGCTTTCCGCGTGCCGGTGCTGCTGTTTTCCGGCGGGGAACCGCTGATGCGCAAAGATCTGCCTGAACTGATCGCCTATGCCTCAAGCAAAGGGCTGCGCCCGGTCTTGTCAACCAATGGCACGCTAATTACCAGCGGCAAAGCCAGGCTGCTCAAAGAGGCGGGAGTCAAATATGCGGGCATCAGCCTCGACGGGCTGAAAGGCAAGCACGACCGGTTTCGGGGGCGCGAAGGTTCGTTCGGGCGGGCGCTTAGCGGCATACGCAACTGCCAGACCGCCGGCTTGAAGGTCGGCCTGCGGTTTACGATCAGCAGCAATACCTATGACGATCTGGACGGAATTCTTGAATTGATCGAGGAAGAAAATATAACGCGCGCCTGTTTTTATCATCTGGTCTATTCCGGACGCGGCAGCGCTCTCAGGAAAGAGGACGTTACCCGCGAGCAGTCCCGGCTGGCGATGGAGAAGATCATTGCCAAGACGCTGGAACTCCACCAAAAAGGCAAGGCCGTCGAGCTGCTTACGGTAGACAACCATGCGGACGGCGTATATTTGTACCGGTGGATGAAGGAGCGCGATCCCGAACGGGCCGCCGCGCTGCTTGAGCTGCTGCGGCGCAACGGCGGCAACCGCTCCGGTCTGGCGATCGGCTGCGTCGACTGGCAAGGGCGCGTGTACCCCGATCAATTCATGCGGGACGTGGAAATCGGCAATATCCGGGAGCGGAAATTCAGCGACCTCTGGAGCGAAGCGTCTCATCCCGTCCTTGCCGGCCTGAGGGACAGGCAGCTGCTGCTGAAGGGGCGCTGCAAAAATTGCGGCTGGCTCGATATCTGCAACGGAAATTTCCGCGCCCGTGCCGCATCGGTCAGAGGCGATTACTGGGATGCCGATCCGGCCTGCTATTTAAGCGACCGGGAAATCAAGTTGGTGTAAAAAGTCAAAAAGGAGGCCGAAGATGCTTGTATCCTGGAATGTGACCAAACGATGCAATCTGTACTGTGAGCACTGTTACCGTGATTCG
Source organism: Paenibacillus sp. A14 (assembly GCF_036864815.1). Classification (NCBI taxonomy): domain Bacteria; kingdom Bacillati; phylum Bacillota; class Bacilli; order Caryophanales; family Paenibacillaceae; genus Paenibacillus; species Paenibacillus sp. A14. The sequence continues at coordinate 177,950 of NZ_JBAGJD010000001.1, read as the reverse complement.
GGTCCGGAGGCATCCCTCGAAGGTCAGCTCACGACCGAGGAAGGACGCCGTCTCATGGACCAGATCAAGGAGGCCGGATTCCGACTCCTGATCTTCAGCGGCGGCGAACCGCTGATCCGGGGCGACCTGACGGAGCTGGTCGCCTATGCGGCCTCGATCGGGCTGAAGCCGGCGATCGGCAGCAACGGCACGCTGCTGACCGCCGCGAAAGCCCGGGAGCTAAGGGATGCCGGACTCGGCGGCATCGCCATCAGCATCGACAGCGCTGATCCCGCGGCCCATAACCGGTTCAGACATGCGGCGGAGGGTTGGGAAAAGGCGGTGGAAGGAATCCGGCATGCCCAGGCCGCCGGATTAAAGGTTCAGATCAACATGACGTTGAAAGAAGACAATGTGGACGACTTTGAACAGGTGGCGCAGCTCGCGGAGGAGTTGAACGTGGCGTCGCTGCACCCCTTTTTTCTCGTTCCGACGGGACGTGCCGTGCACATGGAAGAAGAAGCGCTCAAACATGAACGTTATTATATGGTGCTCCGCAAGGTGCTGCAGAAACAGCAGGGAACCCGGATCGAGATCAAGCCGACCTGCGCGCCGCAATTCATGCCGCTTGCCAAAACCATGAATATGGAAATGCGCTATACCAGGGGCTGCCTCGCCGGCGTGGCTTACTGCTCGGTGCTGCCGGACGGGGATGTGCACATTTGCCCGTATCTGCCCGTGAAAGTGGGGAATGTCCGTGAAACCTCGTTTTCGGACATTTGGCGCAACCATCCCGTCTTTCAAGATTTGCGAAACTTCCAAAAATATGAAGGGTCCTGCGGCTCCTGCCCCGATGTCGGGACTTGCGGAGGGTGCCGGGCCCGGTCATTTTACTATAGCGGCGGCAATTTTCTAGCCGAGGAACCGTGGTGTCACAAAAGACCGCCAGCGCGGAAAGTTATGGAGGGATAAGAGGTGGAACTGGATGCGAAAGACAGGGTCTTGCTAAACCGGGTGCAGGAGGGGCTTCCGCTCGTAAAGCTGCCCTGGGAGAATATCGCCGAAGAGCTGAACATGCCGGTGCAGGAGGTGCTGCAAAGGATGGGGAGGCTAACGGAGGAGGGGATGATCCGCCGGGTCGGGGGGATTTTTAATCCGACAAAGCTTGGATTTTCGGGAAGATTATACGCGATGGAAGTCAAGGAAGAGCTTTTCTATGATGTAGCCGCGGTAGTGAACAGTTTCAAGGGCGTGACGCATAATTACCGCCGCCGCAGCCGGTTAAATATGTGGTTTACGTTATCGGCGCGGACGGAAGAGGAACGGGCGGGCATCCTGGGGGAGATCCGGGAGGCTGCGGGTCAGGCTAAAATATTTGAATTTCCGGCGGAGCGGATGTATAAGCTGAAGGTATTTTTTAATATGGAGGAACAGGAAAGGGGAGGCGAGGGAGACTTTGGACGATATTGATCTGAGGCTTGTCCGCGAGCTGCAAGGGGAGCTTCGAGTTTCGCCTGACCCCTATGGCGATATCGCCCGCAGAACGGGATGCGCGGTCGAAGAGGTTCTGCTGCGGCTGCAAAGAATGCGGGAATCCGGTGCGCTCAAACGGGTCGGGGCCGTCCTGAAGCACCGGAACACCGGGTTTATCGCGAACGGTATGTTCGTCGGCCTCCTTCCGGTGGAGCATGTTGATGAAGCCGGCCAAAGGCTCGCCGCAGTTCGTGAAGTCAGCCACTGTTACCGGCGGACGCCATACCCGGAGTGGCCATACAACCTGTACGCGATGATACACGGTACGTCGGAGGAACATGTACTCCGGATCGTTGACGATTTTGTCCGGAACGAAGCCGTTGTCCTTTACGATACCTTGTTCAGTACCGAGGAGTTGAAGAAGAGCAGTTTTTCGCTTTGATTTGCAGGCTGCCCGAGGTAATCCGGCACTTTCCACATCCGAATACGACGCTTATGGATTGATCGTTCTATATATTGATTGGAATGCTCCTGCCTTGTCAAGGACTTCTGGAACGATTAGTATAGAATTAATAATGGAGGTCTTCTTATGCCACGAACGGGACGCCCTCGCGCATTTAACCGTGACGGGGCGGTGGGGGAATTTCAATGCAAGCCCGGGACGGGGTTCCCTACGAGGTTATTGACGCGGCCATCTCTCTACTGATTAGCGTATGGGATACGTTAGCTGCCAAGACTGGCGAGAAGGGGAGCGTTTGAGCAGGACAAGTTTTACTCTTAACGGGGAATACTACAGGAGATGAAACGGACCGGAAGAATGCCGTTGCAGGCAATCCAACAAGTGCGGAAGGGGATGCGGGAATCATGCAAGAGAAGCTTCAATCCATCGATGATTTATCGACAGTTCAGGTAGAAATGCTAATCAAAAGGCCGATTCATGTAGTATTTGAGGCCTTTGCCGATCCTGCGATCACCACCAAATTCTGGTTCACCCAAAGCAGCGGAAGATTGGAACAGGGAAAGCGTGTCCGTTGGGATTGGGAGATGTACGGGGTTGGAGCCGACCTTGAGGTCAAAGAAATCGAAGAGAATAAACGAATCTTCATTGAATTCGACGATCGCACTACAGTCGAATGGACTTTTACGCCGCGAGCGGACCATGAAACCCTGGTCACGATTAAAAACGCGGGGTTCACGGGGGGTCAGGAAGAAATTGTAAAGCAAGCCATCGACGCAAAAGGAGGATACACGATTGTGGTTTGCGGTCTGAAAGCTCTGCTTGAACATGGGATTATGCTGAATCTTGTGAGTGATGCGTTTCCGGACGCGCACGTTAATGGCTGACAGCTCTCAGCGCCGGTACTATTAATTAACATATATGAAATTATTTCGTACTATATAGGCTGAACTATTGATTTTGCATAAAAGACAGCAGTGTGAGCTCTGTTCTTATCACAATCTTGCTCGACGCCAATGATTTAAATCAAATTAACGGGAATTCCTCACGTTAATAGGGTGCCTATGCGGCTGCAGGGCACATTAGCTGGAAAACCTCCCGCTAATTCGCTTGAAATTGCGTGTACCGGCAATTTAATCGCGAAATAGATGGAGCTTTTCCAGCTAAATTGGATCCAAGGGCCTAGAGCAATATATTAACGGGAGGTTTTCCCGTTAATATATCGCGGTTAAGTGTGTAAGCTCCAACGGTGGCGCTTTATATCTACAATGGTGGATGTTGACGGAGCATCTTTAGTTCAACCTATATAGGGAAAAAAGGAGAACACAATGCTTCAACACACGGAACGACTAATTCGTCTTCTCAGGAGTCAGCCGAGGCTTCCCGCAGCTATCCTGTCATCCTATTGTCAAGTTATTGCGTTATATGGAGAACGTGAAGACGCTGCGGCACTTTTTAGGCTTTTTCTGGAGCAGCCTGGGGATTATAGACATGTTATGGTGCTTAACCCTGTAATGCGATGCGGGGATCCGGCGCTTGCGGAAGAGATCGATCGTGATTGCTTTGAGCAAAGTAGACTAAAGGACGATATGCCGAGCGATATTTTACATGTATTGGGCTATATGGGCTATGAAAAATACACGGACTATATGGTAGATTGCATCGGAATGGATGACTGGTATCTATCCAAGGATGCGTGTCTCGGGCTTATGCACCTTCCGATCGGACCGCATCATGAGGACCGGTTGAGGGCGGAAATGGAAAAGGTGTACGGGCAGCCGCTTTTTTCCGAGTTTTTGCCGGCGCTTTCTTTTAAATTTTGCGGTCCTGAGATCGTTCCGCGGCTTCAGGCTTGGGGGGATCAGGCTTCCACGGATTGCAACGCCGGGATTCTTTTGGGTATCGCCGCTTATGGGGAAAGTCAGCGGGAGAGGATGAAGCAGCTCCTCTGGAATCCGGGGTGGGAGTTGTACAGCATAGGAACCGGAAGTCACTGGTGGGCTTACTTTGGCATGCAGATGGTAAAGTTATCTTTCCGCGAACTTATTTCGGATATTAAGAATGATACCCCATTGGAACAGGAGAAACGCGATTCGGGAGAAGTGGATAAGCAGCTCATAGAACATAAGCTGGACGTACTTCACGATTTGCTTGACCTTAAGCTGAGTCACCCGTTGAGTTCGCTTCGGTTTGTCCAGGAAGTCCAAGAGGACTTAATGGAATTGTACACGCAATTGTTCGAATGGAGAACCGAGCATCAGGATGACTCGCTAACCGGGCGAATCGGCTATTATTTTGGACATGATCATCCGCTAGCGGATAAGTATCTGCAACTGAGTAAGAGGATGGAAGAGGGAATATTCCGGGAGTTGGAACGTGAGATCTTTCGAAAGGTTTAACGTAAGCGATTTGCAACATAGACAAGAAAGCCTCACTCCATATGAGTGAAGGCTTTTTCTTTTTTAAACTATACCAATACAAGTTGCTCTTTAAAGACTCCTTCAGCTTTTCTTTAGATTTATCCTCGCAAATTCCTTAGAATTTTTCGGTATTATGTTTCTGTCTAAAACACAACGAGGAGCAGAAACATGATCAGTAATACCATCATACAGTTCGTTGAGCACTATGGCTATCTTGCTTTTTTCTTAGCCTTCTCGCTAGGTCCATTCGGAGTCCCGGTCCCCAATGAAATAACAATACTAACTGGCGGTATTCTGAGTAACGCCGGTGTTTTAGACCCGTGGAAAACATATGTTTTCATCTTAGTTGGCCTGTTGACATCCATTACGAGTTCTTATTTTGCAGGCAGAATTTTTGGGAAAAAATTAAAAATAAGATTTCAACATCATCGCCACTTCCAGAAAGCTGAAAAGATTTTAAAACAACAAGGAGATAGGGCCATATGTATTGGATTTTTTATTCCAGTTATTCGGTATATCATCCCTTTATTTGTTGGATTAAGCGGGGTTAGATTCAGAAAATTTGCCCTGGTATCATCATTAAGCGCTTTATTATGGACGGTCACATTTTTTACGGCTGGCAGGTGCTTGGGGGGAATCCTATTTTAAATTCACATAATTGATTCTATCGCCAATTCTAGCCCATCAACAACGAGAAAAAAATTATCATATTGGGGGAGTAACTGTTGAATATCCGTGAATGTCTGCTTTTTTTGCAAGGTTTTCTCAAAAATCCACAGCGAGTGGGAAGTGTTATACCGAGTTCTCGATTTTTAGCCGCTAAAATGCTTCAGTCTGTACCATGGAATGAGGTAAAGTCGGTAGCGGAGCTCGGGTCAGGTACAGGTGCTATCACACGTTTCATGAAAACACAGCTAACCGGAGCAACTAAAGTGATATTGTTTGAAAGAGATAAGAAGATGAGAAATAATCTGAAGACAGAATATCCCGATTTCGTATGTTATTCGAATGCATGCCAACTAGTTAAAAAAATGAATCAAGAGGACATCAGTCACCTTGATTGTATTATTAGTGGATTGCCATTCTTTAATTTTACGAGTGAAATGCGAGAAACTTTACTTCGCCAGATTATAGAGGCACTAAAACCAGGAGGGATTTTTGTCGCTTATCAGTACTCTCTTCAAATGAAAAAAAAATTTGCCGAAGAACTAATTATTGAAAAAATCGAGTTCGTGCCCTTCAATTTCCCCCCGGCTTTTGTTTATACTTGTCGCAAGAGGGGAATAATTCAAAATGAAATAGAGTAATAGCTTGGAGCGATTTTAGTAGCCATACTATAAAACAGAACAGGAGCAGCATGAAATGAATACCGTGCTTATCGTAGATGACGACTCGGAAATTAGAGATGTCATTCATGTATATTTGCGTAATGAAGGATACCATATCATAGAAGCTGTAGACGGTCTGGAAGCGCTGGATATCATAAAAACGACCTCGATCCAACTCGTTATCCTGGATGTCATGATGCCGCGAATGGATGGAATTAAAGCTTGCATTAAAATAAGGGAAATTTCGAACACTCCCATTATCATGTTATCGGCCAAGGAAGAAGATATCGACAAAATCACAGGTCTTACTACCGGAGCGGACGATTACATGATAAAACCCTTTAATCCGTTAGAATTGCTCGCTCGGGTAAAAGCTCAACTGCGACGACAAGCATTAATAGGAAAAGAAGAATTTAACTCTCTGATCCTCATCAAAGACCTTGTTATTGATAAGACTAAACATTCCGTTTTGTTGAAAGGAAACCAGATCCCGCTGACCCCGCTTGAGTTCTCAATTCTAGAGCTGCTTGCAAGCCACCCTGGACAAGTATTTAGCTCTGAGAAGATTTACGAAAGCGTTTGGAAAGAACCGTATGGATATTCAGATAATACAGTAATGGTGCACATTCGAAATTTGCGGGAAAAAATAGAGGAATCTCCAAGAGAGCCCCGCTATATCAAAACGGTTTGGGGAGTTGGCTATAAAATTGACTGAACATGTACAAAAGCCGATAAGGAAAAAAAAGATCCAGGTCAACATATTAATCAGAACAGTTCTAAGTTTAATTATTGCAATCGCTAGTAATGATTTGCTCATTTTACTATTCTCAAAGGTTGGTAATGAAATGGGGTGGGATGGGTTTCTCCATTTCTTTCCCTATCTTCTTACGCCCTTGTTTATTGTTAGCTTTATTCTTACTTTTTTAGTTTTAACACGACGAATTGTGAAAGACTTAATCAATTTGGAATATGGGCTTCAAATTATTTCGGAGGGGGATTTGAATTATCGGGTATCAGTTCATCGGCAAGATGAACTCGGGCGGGTCGCGTTTAACATTAATCGAATGACAGAGCGTTTGCAACAGCAGATTGTAAAGGAGCGTGAAGCAGAAAAATCCAAGATGGAGATGATCACAGGCATTTCACATGACTTGCGTACGCCTCTAACAAGTATTATCGGCTACATTGAGCTTTTAAGAACAGACTCATTTCAAGATAAGGAAGAATATACGCGATTTGTTCAAAACACCTATAACAAAGCCCTTCATTTGAAAAAATTGCTCGATGATTTATTTGAATATACTCGACTTACTTCGATCGAAACCCGACTGGACCTAAAGAAGATCGATGTATTCCAACTTCTCGATCAGTTGCTGTTTGAATTTGAACCGATCGCCCAAGAGAACGGGATCCATATTGTAAAAGAAATAGGGGACTCACCTATTATAACCCTTATCGACAGTGAAAAAATTGCCAGGGCCATCGATAACCTGCTTATGAACGCCCTTAAGTACTCTGTAAAACCGGGAGCCGTTCGTATTTTCATGAAATCGAATCCTAAGCAAATTCATATTGAGGTCGAAAATAAAGGGTATCCACTAACGCTTGAACAAGAAAATAAACTCTTTGATCGTTTTTATAAAGTCGACCATTCACGAAGCAGCGAAGGCATTCAAACGGGGTCCGGATTAGGCCTATCTATTGCCAGAAACATTATTGAGATGCATGGGGGAACCTTAACCCTCAATCATATAAATAACATCTTTAAATTTACTATTATTTTGCCTCGATAAAGAAAGCAAAAAGGTGAATAAAAACCTCCACTCATAGAGTGAGGCTTTTATTCACCTTTTTGAAATTTAACGAACCCTTCACATGCTGCTCCCTAAAGACTCCAGCAACTCATTCATTTTATCCGTATCCTCGCTAACCCGATCAAACTCTTGATCCGTGAGGGTCAGCTGTTTTGCTTGGGTAAGTAATTGTTCTGCAAGATCTGGATCGTCGTTGGAAAAAGCCAAGTCCGCCCGCAGGATCAGGGCTTTATAGCGGAGTTCGTTCGAAACTTCCTTATCGCTCGCCAACATTTTATCGAGCACTTTGCTGGCCGCCGCGTGATCGTCTTTCGAATAGGCCAACCGGTACGCAATTTCATAGGTATTCAGCGGTTGGTTTGGAGTATCCCAGATGGATTCGTCGTGCTGTTTCAATTTGGAACTGTCGTGTCTTTGTCCGATTAACAGATGGTTTCCGGCAGGATCAATCAGATTAAATCGGCGGTCTTCCGATAAATCGGATAGGCGGGTGATTCTCGGGATTCCGGACCGCGGGATTTTATTGTACGTCCGTTTAAAGCGGGCACAAAAATCCTCATAGACTTCATCCACGTTAGGAACATGAATATAGCACATGGCGTAGGATTCTGCGGGGACAAGCTGCTTTAGGCCGAAAAAATGAAGTTCCGCGATGGAATGCCGGACACAGGCATATATATTCGGTTTGGCTTGACGATAGGTGATTTCGAAACCCAACGTTTCATAGAAATCCAGCTGCTCGTCAATAGACTTGCAAGGAAGCAGGGGGATGACATTTTGACTCCGTTCCATCGACAAATAGAACACCTCCACAGTGAAATTGAATATGACCGTTACATATCCGGTGACTCAAAAAGGGAGTTGCTTTGATCAAGGAGTTCTCGAATGCAGCGAATTTCATCCAGCAGGTGAGTTAATCTTTCGCTGGAGAGCTGCTCGGTGATGTGGTTGGTCCAGACGGCATGACGACGTTGAATTTCATCCAGCGCAGTTCGACCTTTTGGCGTGATCACCATAAGCTTGGCCCGGCGGTGATGGGGATTGTCCTCATACCGCATATACCCTTCAGCCACCAAGGAATCGGCTACCTGTTGTATCGCTTGCCGCGTCAGCCCCATTTCACGGGCCACATTCGGTACGGTAACAGGTCCGTGCTCAACAACACCAAGCACTTGCCAGCGGGCACTGCTGAGTCCAACGGGTTGAGTCAGTTGATCCCCGGCATCCAGCAATTGGCGGTTGAGGCGGAATATTTCGATGATCAGGTCGGAAAAAGCGCTGCTTTCAGGGGTTAGGTTATGGCTCATAATGACAACATATTAACAAAATGACAAGGTGTTGTCAAAGTGTTTTTAAATAAAAAACCACCGAAAGGGAACCTTTCAACGATATGCTTCGCCTATATATTGAAGATCAACTTAGGAAGTGATGATAATGCAAGAGAAACAAGCGTGGATTCAGCGCTGCAGGGAGGGCGACCGCGAGGCCTTTTACGTTCTGGTGGAACCGCTGCTGGATCGGGTTTACAGCACGGCGGCAGTGATTTTACGCTCGACGCATTTGGCGGAGGACGCCGTACAGAACGCGCTGATTGAAGCCTATCAGGCAATTATGAACGGAAAGGAAATCCGCCATTTTGCTCCCTGGTTTAAACAAATGGCCGCAATGAGGGCGATCGATTTGGCTAGAAAGCGGTCGAAGATTCACCGGATGACGGCGGGGGATCTGGAACAATCGGAACCGGTGGACCAGCAGGCGCAGCCGATGGAGGCACTTTTGCAAAAAGAAGAGCAGGACAGCCTGCTTTCCCAAGTCATGTCGCTGGACTTCCAACATCGTTCTGTGGTGCTGCTTTTTTACTATCAAGAGATGTCCGTGGAGGAGATCTCGACCGTGCTGGGCGTGAAGGAGGGAACGGTAAAATCGCGGTTGCACCGCGCGCGGCATAAGCTGCTGAAGCTTTATCAATCAGATGAGAATAAGAGGGGGATGAAACGTGTTGGATGTAAGGAATGAAGCGGATATAAAAAAAGAGATCGGACAGTCGCTGGACCAGTTGGCCGCTCCCGAGTCGCTGCGGGATTTCGCCCGGAATATCGCGCTGTACAGTGAAAACAAAAAGGTAGACAGCCGTAGGACGGTGAGAAGGCCCTGGATCACCGGGGTAGCCGCGGGGGTCGCCGCCGTTTCGCTCCTGTTCGTTACGGCCGAGCTGTCCCCGGCGTTTGCCAGCATGCTCAAGCAAATTCCCGGCGTTTCGGTCGCCGCCGAATGGCTGGATTCCATCCGCAGCCGGGACGGGGTCGAGAACGCCGCCGCCCATAAGTACATGCCTTTTGAACCGGTGGTGCAGCAGTTTGGCGAGATGAAGGTGAGCTTGGCGGATGTTTACCTGACCGGCGACAAATTGATGTACAAAGCCTTCATTCAGACGGATGAACTTCAGGGCCATATTGCTAAAGATCCCGACGGAAGCCTGAGCCTCGACCGAACAGCCAACTTTTACGCCGTGGAGAGCCTGGATTTTGACATGGTTAAAGGGGACGGTAGCGAGGAGGTGATTACCGACCAGGAGACGGGAAAGCCGATTTTCGTGATTTCCGACATTATTGACTTGGATTCGGAGGCAGTTCAAGCGTTTCTGAAGGGAAACCCCGATACCTTGCGTTTTGAAATTTTTGTGGGTAATCATGCATCCGGCCAGGCGGACCGGAAGTATGCCATGAATGTACCGTTTTCGCCCGCTCAGCGGGTGGAAGACCGGATCATTCAGGCCAACCGCCGGATCGAGGTTGCGGGCGACCCGGATATCGGGGCCGTGGTGCTGGATAACATCCAGATTACTCCGCTGAATACCTACGCCGAGCTTCGGTTGGACAACAGCGCCGATTATATGCTGGATCTTGGGTTGAGCGAGGACGGGATGCGGGATGCGATTACACTAACCGACAACAACGGCAAGGTGTATCCGCTGGATTCCTACGGGACGAAGTATCAGCCGGTGAATGACCGGTTTCAGCCGGGCGTGATCAAATTGACGTTCAATTCCTCTCCGTTTTTTGACGAAACGGTGAACCGTCTCACGCTTCACGTCGGCGCCGTGGAAGTGACGGACTGGGCAAAGAGCGCTTACTTTACGCTCGACCTCAACGGAGAACTGCCGAAACCGATCACTTTTAAAACCAAGGAAATGACGATTACGGAAGCGCGGTATGAGGATGGGTTTTTAAAGCTGAAGGTGTTACAGCGGGCGAAAGACCGCATGAGCGTCCGTTTTGATATTCCATCCTTGCGTCCCGACAAGGAGAAATCCCCGGAGCTTTGGGAGGAGTATTATGGGGAAAAAGCGGACTTGAGAAAGGAACTGATTATTCCGTCCGAAGGGAAAGAGGAATACGAATTGGCCTTCCTGGTTCCCAAACAGGATACCTATGAAATTCGCATGAAACGGGAGACGGATCCCGTTCTGATTGATAAAACGGAAGATTTCGATCTTCGCTGAACTCCGGATAAGAGAAATAACAAGCCCCGGCGTTAAAACAGCCTGATAGGATACCGGAAGGATATGCTTTTCAGTCTAGCGAAATCATGCCGCCATACCCTCATTTTCTTAGCCAAACATATCAAACTATGCTAAAAGAACTCAAAGCAGAGGCAAAAGGTAAAACCTATTACGCTATATAGTTTGAACTATTGATTTGCATACCAGTAACCCGTTAGACAACCTTGATTAACATAGAATTCCTGCAATTCTGCAGGAATTTCCGACGAAATAGGCCCGTTCCTCTAAAATCGCTAGTAATACCTGCAGATTTGCATCTTTTGGAGTTGGAGCTGGAAGTGCGCTAGGCACCTTGATAACCTAGCCGTGGGCTTAATACGGATTTGGATGTCTGTGGGCGTGAGACTACTTAATTATCGAGCACCTCACTCCAAATCATAGTTGAAGCAGCGGAGTCTTATTTTCTCCTACTACGCTGTCTGATGGGGCACAATACAGCGGGGTAAAGGGTTCTTTGTTTCGAATTAAAGGGAATTCTTCCCGTTAATTTGGTGCGTATGCGGCTGCAGAGGCGAATTAACTGGAAAACCTCCCGTTATTTCGCCTGAAATGGTGTGTATCGGCAATAGGGCCGCGAAATAGATGGAGCTTTTCCAGCTAAATCCGAACGAAGAGCCAGGAGTGGTACATTAACGGGAGGTTTTCCCGTTACTTGTAAATTCCGACGCTGGAGCTTTATATCTACAATTGTGGATGTCGGCAACGTATTTCCGTGATCCGGATCAGCTCCCAATAAATGCAGGGGAGGATAACGCAACCCAGCTGGAGTACCGGATTTCCGTCTATAAAAATAGCCCTCTGACGAAAGAAGAACTCGTCGCGATTGCGGAAAGCATTATGCGAGAGTGACAAGAGAACACTATTTAGCTTGATCAAAGGGTCCGCGTGCGTGGCGGGCTCTTTTTTTTCTTCAAAATCATGAATACCTCTTCCGGGGTACGGGGAGGGGCACAGTCCGCCATAGCCACAGGGGACTTTTTCTAATCCTGACGCTATTTGCCGCCTTTTGTTGAACTTTGTTTTGTGGTCTACCACTTTATAGGTATTTTTATCAACTATGAGATTTTTCTCATTTTTACAAGTTGACAGGGGAATTTTTTTGAAATATATTGAATTTGTCATTAGCGAATTGGTATTAATTTACTGATCGAAAACTACATATTCGGCACACTAATCGAAAGATTAGGTCGCAAAGCCTTGGAGTCTGCCAATCCGTAAGCGGATTAATGATCGTCCGGCTGCACAGCAATGGATTTTTCGTTGTTTGATGCAGCCGGTTTTTTGTTTTTACCTGTGTTCTCAGCGGATTTTTTCCGTGAGATATAAACATACCCAAGCAGTAAGGAGGGTAGAAGAATAGTGCTTGAAAGGGAGGAATTCCATGAAAAAATGAGGAGGAACCTATGAAACGCGGGTTAAAAATTGCAGTATCCTGGCTATGCCTATTTTCTCTTTTCGTTAGTCCGATGTCCGTATTCGGCGAGAGTTCGAGCTCAGGCGATCCCGTCTGGCCAAGCCCCGGAGCGATTCAGCTCAGCAAAACCGCCACACCAACGGGGAAGCCGGGGGAGTGGGAAATTACGCTCAAGGCTGAGGGGAAAAACGTCAGAACAAGCTCCGACGTGGTGCTGGTGATTGACAAGTCCGACAGTATGGACGATACCATCAACAAGCATAAGAAGATGGATAAAGCCAAAGAAGCGGCAAGCCAGTTCGTGGACCATTTGCTGCTGGAGGGAGCGGACACGCGAATTGCCGTTGTTGCTTTTAGCCAAACCCCCGAGCTTGTGTCCGACTTTAAAAGTCCCGGCCAAAAAGACACCTTGAAGAATGCCATCAAAAAAATCAGTACCAACGGGGGGACGAACATCCAGGCCGGACTGAAACGGGCCCGGGATCTATTGGCCGGCAATTCATCTCATGCCGATCAAAAATTTATTGTCCTGCTGAGCGACGGGGAGCCAACCTTCAGTTACAAAGGAACTCATGGTATCGATTACAACTGGCCGGACAGCCATCATAAGTTCGCGATCGCCTCGTTCGATTATGGCAGTGTTGTCGGCACTGGCAACAGCTATAATCTCAAATTCGATTCCTACGGAATGAATTGGGTCGGCGGACTTTTCGGCGAATACAAATACGAAGTTGAAGACAACGGCATCGGCACTTTCTCCGAGGCGAAATTCGCCAAAGAAGCGGGGTTCAAAATTTTCTCGGTCGGGCTGGACGTCTCCAACAACAGCACAGCGGAAAAAGTACTGAAGAATGTGAAGAGCGAAGGCTACTATTCCGCCAGCAATGAGGATTTGAGCAAAATTTTCGGCGAATTGGCCGGAAAAATCGCTTACGCGGCTCAAGAAGCCAAGGTGGTCGACCCTATGGGAGAGATGTTCAATCTCAAGCAGCAGGGCGCGCAAGTCGGCCCGCAAGATTATTCCGTATCGCAGGGGACGGTCACCTGGAACGCCGCGTCCGAGACCTTTACTTGGGACGTCGGCAATATCGCCGAGGGCGAGCCCGCCACATTTATTTACAAAGTGGTCATGGACCCATCCAAAAACCCGGTTTCTGATGTCCTCTATCCGACGAACGGGAAGACGACCTTGGAATATAAGGACGTAAACCACCGGAAAACTTCGAAGGATTTTGAGGTGCCGAAGGTAAGCATCGGCAACGGTTCCATTCTCATCAAGGGCTACAAAGTCAATGCGGACGGCAAACCCGTCAATGCCGAAGGCGTTCAAGTGACGGGGCCGGAATTCGCGGAAGCCCTTTACAGCGAGTATTACAAAGATCAAAACGGGAATGAGGCTTTGCCTGTTGGCGGAGCGGAGTACTCCGTAACGGCCAAAGAGATTGCGGGTTACCAGCTTAAAGCGGGCGACAGCCCTGTAAGCGTTAAACTTTCCGCAATCCATCCGACGCCAACGATCTGGTTTGGTTATGCGGAAGTGGCGGAACAAACCGTCAATGTCAAGTTTATGGACAAAGTTTCGCAAAAGGAAATTGCTCCGGCGCAAACCGTAAAGGGCGTTATCGGGCAAAAGATAACCCTTGAGGCCGCTGACGTTCCGGGCTACACCCCGGAAAACGATACGGTCGAATATACGGTGAAAGCCGAAGCCAACGAGTACACCTTCTATTACACTGCCGGGGAGCAAAATGTGGAGGTGCGGTACCTCGAGCTGGACACGGAAAAAGAACTTGCCAAATCGACCACAGTATCCGGTGTGACCGGGGAAACAGTCGAGTTGAAGGCTTTGAGCATTCCGGGCTACACCCCGGTCGAAGCAAGCCGCAGCTACACGTTCGACGTGGAAAATCCGGCACATGTGTTTTACTATACGGCGAACGATCAAAGCGTCATCGTGAAGTTCGTTGATAAGGAATCGGGGAAAGAACTGAGCGAAGCGCAAACGATAATGGGACTTACGGGCAAAACCGTTACCCTGAAGGCCGTGGAGATTCCGGGCTACACCCCGGAACACGAGTCTTATGAGTATACGATTCTGCCCGAAGGTAACGAGTACATCTTCTACTATACAGCAAACAAACCGGATGACAACAGAATTTTGACCGTCAGATATGTGGATCAGCTTACGGGCAAAGATCTGCTGGCTCCGACCGAACGCACGGGTAAAGTCGGTGAAGCTATCACGCTTGCCGCCGCCGATTATACGGATACCGTTACGGGGGCGGTGTACAAGCCGCATACCTATGAAACTTCGTACACTTTTACCGAAGAACAGGTGCAGCAATTTGAGTTCCGGTATACCCTGGACGAATCCGGCCCGGAACGTTTCGTTCTGATTCATCATGTCGACAGGGAGACAAATGAGGAAATTAAGGCCCCAACGGCCACGACAGGCATTGCCGGGAAAACTCTGGTGCTGTATCCCGAGCCGATAACGGTGACCGATGCCGTTTATTACCCGGAACAACCCGAGTACGCCTTCGAAATTACGCCGGATCCGGAACAGGAATTTACCATCTACTATTTGAAAGGCGAACCGGTCGATCTAGTACAGCTCACCGTTTCCTATCGCGATAAAGAAACGGGCGCCGAGCTTGCCGGGCAAGACATCATCAAAGGCAGGATTGCATCCGAGATCAAGCTCACCGCCAAGCAAATAGAGGGGTATACACCGGAAGTTGCGAGCAGCGTTTACATTTTAGGCAGTGATCCGAATCAAAGCTATGTGTTTTATTACACGAAAAAGGCTCCGGCCGACCGGCAGCTCACCGTCAAGTATTTGCTGAACGG
Source organism: Paenibacillus sp. A14 (assembly GCF_036864815.1). NCBI lineage: Bacteria > Bacillati > Bacillota > Bacilli > Caryophanales > Paenibacillaceae > Paenibacillus > Paenibacillus sp. A14. The sequence goes on along the minus strand of NZ_JBAGJD010000001.1, from coordinate 162,653 downwards.
CACGACGGAGCAGGTGGCAAGCCCGACCGTTATTACGGGGAAACCGGGGGAGACGAAGACGCTGACGGCCCTATCGGTATCCGGCTACACTCCGGTGAAATCAACCGGTACCTACACTTTTAAGGATCAAGAAGGCCAAGAGTACATTTTCTACTACACTAGAAATAAGTCCAACTCGGGTGGCTCAAGTTCATCGGGCTCTTCACGTTCCTCAAGCTCTTCGGGCATAACTCCGCTGCCGGCATTGCCGCCGCTGCCAGCCGTTCCGCCGAAGCTTGAAACGGAAAACCACTACGACTACATTAACGGATACCCGGACGGCACGGTTAAGCCGCTGAACAACATTACCCGGGAAGAAGTCGCGGCGATTTTCTATCGGTTGCTGAATGATGAGAGCCGTTCCGCCTTCTTGAAAACCGGCACTGTACTATCCGACGTGGAAGCCGGACGTTGGTCCAATAAGCATATTTCCACCATGGAGAATGCCGGCGTCATTACGGGATATCCGGACGGAACCTTTAAGCCGGAGCAACATATTACCCGAGCCGAGTTTGCGGCGATCGCTTCCCGTTTTGACAAACTGGACGAGCGGCGAAACGATAAGTTCACGGACATCACGGGGCACTGGGCGGAGAAATATATCGTTTCCGCAGCCAACAAAGGCTGGATTAAAGGCTATGCGGACGGAACGTTCAAACCGGATCAATTCATTACCCGGGCTGAAGCCGCCAAGTTCATCAACAGTGTACTGAACAGAAAAGTCGAAAACAACGGCATTCATAAGGATGCCAAAAAATGGCCGGACAATATTTACGGAACCTGGTACTACTACGAAATTATGGAAGCGACGAACCATCATGAATACACCAGGGAACAATCCGCTGCCGAGGTTTGGAAAGAAATAAAACCTAACCGGATTTATCCTTAATGAGCGAACAGGCACCCTTTCCATGACCGAAAGGGTGCCTTCTGTTATTAATCTATTTATTGGCGAACAGCTTGTCCAAAAATGCGTAAGTCAAAGGCATGTCTTCTTTCAACTGTTGCCGGGTTTTGTCGCTGTAAAAGTACAAGGTTGCGGTTTCCGCGAAATATTCAGTCGAGTAAACCGAAACGTAGCCATCGCCACCGTAATCGTTGCCTGCTTCTTTCTTCCAAATATCGACAAATTCGGGCGACGAACTGACGTTGTTCAAAACGATTCTGTCAATCGCATGGAAGGTTTCATGCAGCTCCAGATTTTGTCCATTATGGCCATTGCCTTTGTTGCTGTATCCGATTCTAACGATGACCACATTGGAACTTACTCCAGGCACATCGTCCCAGGTTAACCCGGTGTTCTCCCATCCTCTGGGAGTAACGTCTTTGTACTCCGCAAACTCCGGCTCATCCGTAATTTTGCCGTTTACCAGTTTGATTTTGACGCCGTTGTCTTGCAGGCCTATTAGCAGGGAAGCGGGAATCGCGGATAGGCGGCTCATCATTATGTCGGCTTCGTTCTTGCTGTAGTCACCTTGGGGCAGCACGACAATGTCGCTAACCAGACTTCTGCTGTTGTCTTCCGCATACGCGGGAATAGCCGCTAGATTCATAGAAAAAATGAGGGCAATTGCCAAATACAAAATACGCTTCATCCCGGTTCCTCCCTAAACAGCATCGCAAGCAATGCGTTCTGACCGAATCAGGAAGTAACGAAATTCCGCGAAATTGCGTTTGGCTTCCATATCGGCAACTGGCTGGCATAACGGTTCCCCGTGGTAGCCCCTATAGCTTTGCGTCCCCATCTTTCGATGGATTTGCCTTTATCAATATGAAGATAGAGAACTAAATGAGTCGAATGGCCGAAACATCTGAATCTATAAATCTAGCTTTAGAATAAGTCCGAAAGACTATGCCGTCAAGAGGTCTATGCAAAATTTTGTCGATCCGCCGACTGTTTCGGGCCTTGTTGCCTATGACTTGCGGACAACTGTTTCAAACGGTTCTTAATGGATGATACGACGATTGCACCATAACCAAAAAATGAAGGAGTTTCGGGGGTAACTGTCGAATCTGCCTATCTATGATGAGAAAAAGAAAAATTGCGGCTATCGTCGGCTTGTTCCTGCTTGTGCTGACGGTGGTTCGCCTCGTATGGATGAATATACAAACGACTTCGACACGGGTTGAAGCCGAAGAGGGACTGTTGGACTTACGCCAATGGACCTTCTCTTCCAAGCCGGTTCTTTCGCTGGAGGGACAATGGAAATTCTATCCTTCGCAGTGGCTCGGGCCCGATTCGGGAGGTTCTATTGAGCCCAAAGGCGGCGCCGTCAAAACGGTGGCGATTCCCGGGAGCTGGCAGCGGGATTTTTCGCCGCCGCGCCGTTCCACCTTCGGATACGGAACATACCGTCTGCGTATTTTACTGCCGACCGAAGGCGAAGGCTTGCCGAGTTTAACGGTTCGCGTGCCGAGGCTTTCGGCCTCTTCGGCTTTGTACGTGAACGGACGGTTGCTGGGAAGCTCCGGCCATCCGGCGGATCGCGCTTCGTCCTATAAAGCCGGCATTGTGCCCTATTCCGTCACGTTCGCGGCCGACCGCGATGTGCTGGATATCGCGCTGCACGTCGCCAATTATGACAACCGCGTCATGGGCGGTCTGACGGAGCCCGTCATGTTCGGGACGGAGAAAGTGATGGAACGGGTCTATTGGCTCTCCGCAGGGTCCCAGGCGGCGATGTTTTTGCTGATGCTCATGCATGCCCTGTACGCCCTCATTCTTTATTTCATCGGCGCCCGACAAAAGACGCTCCTGATTTTCTCCCTGCTGGCGCTATGCGGGGCGGCCGCTCTCTCCGTCGACCAGGACCAAATTTTGTCGGCCTGGTTCGGGGTTGATTATGAATCGGCCCATAAAGTTTACTACCTTTCGTACCTGGGGGCGGCCGCGCTGCTGCTGCAATTTATAAAAGGGCTGCTCCCGGGGTTCCGGATCCTCCGTTTCTCCCGGTGGCACTTGATCGCCTGCGGCGTTTTCGGGTTGTTTATTTTGGCGCTGCCGGTCAGGTTGATCACCTATGCGGACGGATTGCATACGGTGCTGATGCTGATTCCTTTCGGAGCAGCTCCGGTTTTCCTTTATCTGGCGGTACGGAGAGGTGTGCCGGATGCGATTTACTTGTTGCTCGGCATGGTAGCCGTTGCCTCGAATCTGATCTGGGGCCTCCTAAGTTATTCGTTCTTTCTCGATATGGGCTTTTACCCACTTGATTTTCTGGCTTTGTTTATCGCCTTTGCGTCGTACTGGTTTAAGCAGTATTTCCGCAATGCCGAGGGGAGCGCGAGACTGGCGGAGCAGTTGCAGGAAGCCGACAAACGCAAGGACGAGTTCCTGGTCCAAACCTCGCACGAGCTGAGAAATCCGCTGCACGGCATGTTGAACATGGCCCAGACCGTGCTCGACAGCGGCGGCGGATCGGATGTGGAAGTCAATCGCGATCGTCTGAAACTGCTGGTTTCGGTGGGCAAACGGATGTCTTTTCTGCTCAACGACCTGATCGATTTGAACCGGCTGCGGGAGAACCGCATTCGGCTGAATCCGGAGCCGTTGCGCCTTCAAGCGCAGGTGACGGGGGCACTCGATATGGTCCGGTTTATGACGGAAGGGAAGGCGATCCGCCTTGAAAGCCATATTCTGGATTCGCTGCCGCCAGTGCTTGCGGATGAGAACCGGCTGCTGCAAATTCTCTTCAACCTTCTGCATAACGCGGTAAAGTTTACGAATGAAGGGCGAGTCGCGATCGAAGCGGAAACCGTTGGGGATACGGTCGTTGTCCGTATTACGGATACCGGGATCGGGATGGACGAAGCCTCCTTGAGCCGGATATTCCAGCCTTACGAACAAGGCGGGGAGCGGACGGCAACGAACGCGTCGGGGTTTGGTCTGGGCCTTGCGATCACCAAGCACCTGGTGGGGCTTCATGGGGGCGAGCTGACGGTCAGCTCGACGCCGAATGCAGGCTCGGTCTTTCGGTTTACGTTGCCCATAGCTAAGCCAGACGAAGCCGAAACGGCGGAAAGTGAGGCCATCGCACAACCCCCGTTAGAAGCGCAGGCAGGGATTTCCCGCGTCGAGGCGGATATCGCTGCCGCTTCGGAAACCCCGGTACGCGGAGACCGGCCCCGCATTCTCGCCGTCGACGATGACGCGGTGAACCTGCGCGTTCTGACCAACGCGCTCGCCCCGGATCAATATGAGCTCAGGACGGCCACCAGCGGTTCCGAGGCCCTGTCGATTATGAATTCGAGTGCCTGGGATTTGCTTGTCGTGGACGTCATGATGCCGGGCATGTCCGGCTATGAAGTAGCCCGGAACGTCCGGACTCTTTTCTCGCACTCCGAATTGCCGATCCTGCTGCTCACGGCCCGGCACCGGACAGAAGATATAGAGGCGGGTTTTCGAGCAGGGGCCAACGATTACCTGGTCAAACCCGTCGACGTCCATGAGTTGAAAGCTCGGGTGAAGGCGCTCACGGACGTCGCCAGAGCCGCGCGCGAACAATCGCGTTTGGAAGCGGCGTGGCTGCAGGCTCAAATTCAACCGCATTTTCTGTTTAATACGCTGAATTCCGTTGCCGCGCTCGTCGAAATCGACCCCGACCGCATGCAGCGCTTGCTGCTGGCGTTCGGAGATTACCTGCGGGCCAGCTTTGACTTCGCGAACCTGGAACGGTTGGTGCCCCTGCGGAAGGAGCTGGATTTGGTACGAGCTTATTTGTACATTGAGAAAGAGCGCTTCGGAGACCGCCTTCAGGTGGAGTGGGAGGTGGACGACCGCCTCGAGTTGCTGGTTCCGCCGCTGTCCATCCAGCCCTTGGCGGAGAATGCGGTCCGTCATGGCCTGCTTCGTCGCAGCCGGGGAGGCACCGTCCGGATTCGGGTTATCGACAGGGAGGATTGCACGGAAATTTCCGTTGAAGACGACGGAGTCGGGATCGACCTCGACACGCTGCGGCGGGTTCTGTCCCCGGTGGATGACTTCGGCAAAAAAACGGGGGTCGGCCTGGCCAATACCGACCGACGTTTAAAGCAACTGTTCGGGAAAGGCTTGCAAGTGCAGGGGGCGCCCGGACAGGACACGAGCGTCTCTTTTGTCGTCCCGAAGCAAGCGGCCAACGATTCGTTCCTCCCCGAGAAGTTTAGAGGCTGAGCGGAGTGGGCTGTGAATCTCCCGGGCATCCGATGGGCACCAAACCGGCGTGATATCGGGAAAAATTGGGGTGGATATCGCTACGAACCGGTTATTTTCGAAAAAATAGGAAAATAGGTAGTCGTGCGGAATGACATCTGGTATATTTGAACTATAAAATGTAGGGGGGAAAACAAGTATGTTTGCAATGGGATTAATTGCGGGAATTTTCGGTATTATTGCGTCCCTTATCGCAATGTTTGTCGGAGGCCTCGGGTCGGCTTTATCGGTCAGTGGATCGTCCAGTGTTACAGGATTGGGTATCGCTGCACTCTTATTAAGCATCTTGGGTATTGTGGGGGCGTCTCTCTCGAAGTCCAAACCTAAACTGGCCGGTTGGTTTATGTTGGTAAGTGGTGTTGGCGGTTTTATAAGCATTTCGATGTTCTACATACTATCCGGGGTTCTGTTCGTAGTTGCAGGATTCATGGGTGTTCTTAGTAAAAAGAAATCTCCAGACGTAGCGGCATAATCCGGCCCCCCTTTTGTAAGGGGGCTTTTTTATTCGCCGTGATGCTCGGGTTCCCCAAGACGCTCCGGCAGGGTAGCGTGTTTGCCGATTCGTGCTCCAACCGGTCCACCGTGCAGTATGGGGGCAGGGAGAACGCTATGAATTGCGCTAACTGGAGATTGGTGCTATACTTTTGCGCATGATCTGTGATAGGGGGTTGTGGAGATGGCAATGCTGGATTGCTCATTTGCTAGGAAGTCCTCATGCAAAGCCTGATCTGGGGCGATACTTTGCGTGAGGTGCGATAGGATGAATTCGATCGCCCAAACTCTTCATTTTATCGTTTCTAATAACAGGCTTTGCACCTTATTGAGAATTACGTTCATATCAAATAAGGGGCTGAAAGCTATGAGTACACCATTTATTAGAAACCACCAATTTAACATCATTAAGAAACAAGCGGAATTTCTTCAGAATACGTTGCGGACGGTTGCGGATCGGCGTGTTCTGGAAACGGTAAGATATCGGGCCGCGGCGAATATTGTTGAAGCATTTCCCTATTTGTCCGAGGAACAGAAGAAGAGGCTTGAACAGATATCGACCTTCGAGACGGCCTTCGAATTCCAGCGATATCTTAACGAGTTGGAACCTTATCTGGAACCGTATCCGCCCATTACGCTGAAACAGATTCAGAAGCTATTCCCTAAAAATAAAAAGCTGAAAGTACCGGATTTAAACTCCGTCGACTTCCGGTATGTGACCTATCTGAGTTGGGTGGATATCGCCACGAGCCGGTTATTTATCGTTTATCCGTTTGAAGACCGGTTCATCGGCGTGGAGGGGAGAATTACACCGATCAACAAGAAGGGGTATTGCCTGTTCTGCAACCGACAGCATGAGCTTGCCTTCTTCTCGGTCCGAACCAAGTCTCCCCATGCTTCACCGGATAATATCTCCGCAGTTGGTCACTACGTATGTATGGACAACCAAGGGTGTAACCAGAGTATTACCGATACCGGATCCCTGGAGAAGTTTATTCTCTCGGTGAGTAAATAAAACCTAGGCTGCCTTCCGGGCAGCCTTTTTGGTTATATGGATGGAGGATTTTATGGAAAAGGCTCGACGGATTGAGTGGGCTCTTGAGGCCCAAGGCATGAGTACAGCCGGCCATGGTCATCCGTTTTCCAAAGAAATTTTCTTACGGTCGACCCCTCATCGTTGTTCTTCCCTTCATATTATTTGATTAGATTAAACGGTCAAAACAAAAGGGCAGGCAGCTTGTCCCCCAGGGAATAATTGGGTAAAATGATGGTGGCAATCTCTATTCCCGTTAATTATCATAGACTTTTCTAGAAGGGATTGAGGTGTTGGTTTTAAAAGAAGGACGACGATACAGGGAGGATTTACCCATGAAGTTCAAACATTAACGCCTAGCGGTTGCGGTTGGATCTAGGGCCCGGGCGCCTCCATGATTCGATTGGTTGTATGAGGACTCGACGCAACAAATCCAGAATGTGGAGGAATGGGAAATGAGCAAACCCTTAATGAATGTGGCTTTGGTATGCGGCCCCGATAATGATATGGAGATGCAGGCCATGCGTGCTGCCTTGGAGTTATTCGGCGTAAGAGTATTTACGTATTGGATCGGCCGGCCTGATGACTTGATTTCCGTCTTGAACGGGGAGGACCTTTATCCGGGTACCGATCTGATCGTGCTTCATTTCCACGGGGACGAAGGCAAAATGATCATGCCCGAACTGGGCGAGGACGTTTACGAAGACGGGGAGCCCAGGGGCGATTTTGGCCCGGACGAGATTCGGCGGTATGCGAAGCTTGAAGGGAAAACCGTGTTCGGCAACGGATGCACGCTGGGGGACCCGGCTTTGGCCCGGGCTTTTCTGGACGGCGGCTGCCGGATTTACATCGGACCGGACGATTACCCGGAGGGCAATGCGGCTCTGATGTTTATGCTGCGTCTTTTTTACGAGATGTGCCAAAACCTGAAATCATTGAAAGAGGCTTACCGACTTGCCAGGTCCATGGATGAAGAAAACATGACGATGTATCGGATCTATGAAAACGAGGCGTTGGCTTAAAAGAAAATTTAAACTTAAACCTGAGAGCAGGAGATCATGGAGATCTTCTGCTCTTCGTTTTATAGACAGACTTTAATCCGGCTATCCTATATATTGAAACGTTTCCATTCCAATGTTATGCTGATGTTCAGAGAAGGTAATAACGGGGGAGTTTTATGACGAGTATCAAGGATATCGCGCAAATAGCCGGTGTGGCTGTAGGAACGGTCTCCCGGGTGATCAACAACTCGGGACCGGTCAAATTGAAAACGCGCCGGAAGGTGGAAGAGGTCATCCGGCGGATGAACTATGTGCCCAATGAAGTAGCCCGGAAATTTAGAATGCAGAAGTCCAAAATGGTTGCGCTGCTGCTGCCCAGTATCTGGCATCCGTTTTTTTCCGAATTAGCTTACTATATCGAGGATGAGCTTGATCAAAGCGGATTCAAGCTGATGCTCTGCAACAGCGGGGGCAAACCGGAGAAGGAGCTGTGCTACCTGGATATGCTCCGGCAGAACAAGGTGGCGGGGATTTTGGGAATTACTTATAACGATATTGAGAATAGCGTCGGCCCGGAAATTCCGATGGTCAGCATCGACCGGCGTTTCGACCGGAAGTTTTACTCAAAAGTGGAAACGTTTCACTTATTTATGATAGCGCTTCCTAATTGGCGTTCAAGCGCCACTTCTCACCCCAAAGACCCCGATAGCTTCGGCTCTTGGCGACGACGAACGCGGTAAACCAAGCGACATCAAGGGAGGGATTGTCTTCTATGAAAAGCAAACCGCACAAAAAAAACAATCTCGTTTTCAACATGCTTTATAAACGTTTTCTTCTGGTGATCGCTTCCATCCTGATCATCGCCATTATTTTTGGCGTCGCCTTGTTTTTGCGCAGTCAGCGGTATTATTCGGAGATCATTTATAACAAACAGGTCGAACGGCTAAAATTCGTTCATCGCGATATCGAAAGCGAAATCGAAACGATCAAACGCATTCAGTACGGAGTCTTGATGGACGAAAGTGTGGATAATTTGCGCTATCTCTATTCATCCAGCCCTTACTTCCTGCGCTATCAAATGATCCATTCGATGATGGATCAAATGAAATCGTTGAAAAACAGCAGCCGCTTGGTATCGGACGCGGCCATTTACTTTAAATCTATCGGCAAAGTGATCGGCGGCGAGGAAATTAACGATATGGAACCCAACACCTGGATGGAGATGGAGCAGGTTTTATTTCCAAACTCTTCCACGCTGATGACCTACCATAATCGCTTAATCGTTATAGAAGGGGTTACTAATGCGCAGGACAACCCGTCTCTGGATTGCGTCCTGATCGTGGAACTGGACAAGCGGGCGATCGAAGAACAGTTAAAGAACGCTCTGCTGACCGACGAGGATATGATCGTGCTCACCGGAGGCAAGCGGCCGTTTATCGTTGCCAGCGGGCACGAGGGCTACACCTTGCCTATGGATGAGGTGATTTCCGAGCAGCGCGTGAAACTCGCCGACAAGAAATTCGACGTGATCCGAAGCGAGTCCGAAGTTCTCGGGACCCGGCTTCTATGGCTGTATGTCGATAACTCGAATCAGGTTCTGATCGGAATCGGACTTACGCTTTTGCTGTTATTTATCGCAATCATCGCGATCATCGTACTGTCCGGCTTTCTCGACTCCTACCGCCGCGTCTACCACCCGCTGAAGCTTCTGCTGGAGGATGCCTTCGAGCAAGTGCGATCCGGTAATTTCAAGTACAGGATACTCCACTACGAACAGACGTATTTTGCCAAGCTGTACGACAGCTTTAATGAAATGGTCGGCCAGATCGATTTCTTGATTGAAAAAGATTTAAAGCAGCAGCTTCTGATCAGCCATGCTCAGTTGAAGCACCTGCAGGCGCAGATCAATCCTCATTTCATGTATAACAGCTATTATCTTCTTTATCGCATGATCAAAATGAGAGATTACGATAACAGCGTCGTATTCTGCGAGCATCTCGGTAAATTTTATGAGTACATTACCCGCGACGGCGAGGATGAAAAAACGCTTGCGGAAGAGGTGGCGCACGCGCGGAACTATGCGTCCATTCAAAGTTTTCGCTTCAAAAATCGCGTGAACATCGAATTTTCCGAGCTGCCTGCCCGGTGGACCCACACGCCGGTTCCCCGTCTGATTCTCCAGCCCTTGTTGGAAAACGCCTTTCAGTACGTGTTTGAAAAAGTGTCTTCGGACACGGCCGGCATCTTAAGCGTCTCCTTCCGGGAACATGGCGAGGAACTGGTCATCCGAGTCGAAAACAGCGGAGACCTCGACAGGAGCGCGTTAGAGCATATCCGAACCTTGATCGAGCCGGGGAGTAAGGCCGGACAGACCACGGCATTAAGGAATATTCATAAACGAATGCAAATTTATTTCGATGAACGTGCCGGACTGAGCATATCGCAATCACGGCTTGGCGGACTTTGTGTCGAGATTGTTATACCGAACGGAGAAAGCGAGGGGAAATCATGAACAATTCGGGTCAAAAACTGCTGATCGTGGACGATGAGCCCACCATTGCCGACGGATTACGGATGATGTTTCGGGAGCGGGAGGACCTCGGGCTGACAGTGGAGGCCGCTTATTCTTCGAAAGATGCACTTTTTCTATTTACGGCTTTTCGCCCGGATGTGGTTCTGCTTGACATTCACATCCCGGGTATATCCGGGCTCGAATTGGCGGGACGGATGCGCGAAATTCTCCCCGCCGTCAAAATTATTTTTCTGACCGGTTACGATTATTTCGAGTACGCCTACAAGGCGATCAAGCAAGACGCTTACGACTATATTCTGAAAACCGAGGGAGACGACAAAGTGATCGCGGCGGTCATGGCGGCCCTGGACCGGATCGCGTATGAGCAAGGATTGGAAAGCCAGTATGTTGAGGCCCAGGCTCGCCTTGCCACCATGCTTCCGGTGTTCAGGGATCATCTGCTGTCGGCGCTGCTTGCCGAATCTTCGCCCGACGCGGACGCGATGTTCCGGGCGATGAACGAGCTGGGGGATGCATTCATGCCGGGTCACCCCGTGTTGGTTCTCCTCGGGCGAAACTGCTCCGAGCAGTTGTCCTTCACGAGGAAAGGGCTCGTTCAATTGACCGTGGAGGAAATCCTCAAGGCCCAGTTGCAACCTTCACCCCTGCAAATTCTCAGCACAAGCCATCGGGAAGATATTCTCTGGTTTCTGGTCGGCCGGGACAGTGAACTTGGCCCGCCTACCGTGCCGATGCCGCTCCTGGAGGATATTCAGGCGATTCTGGCGGAACGCACGGGATGCAAGCTTTCTTTTGTGCTAGCGAAACAACCAGGAAGCTGGATGGAAATCGGCCGCGTTTACCGGTCGCTTCAAAGAACGCTGGCGCTCTTTGATCTGTGCAGCCAGGAAGGAATCGCCACGGAAGGAGACAGATATCCCGGAGAGTCGTTCACTTCGGAGGACGAAGAGTGCGCCGTTGTCTTACGTTTGCTGCCGCGTGTGGAAATGCTCAGGACTCATCTGCAAAGCGGCAATCTGGATTCGTTCCTGAGTCTTCTGGACGAGGTGTGCCGGGTGTTGTCCCGGCTTCGCAACGCCTACCCGCTGCACACGATGGAGCTTTATCTTGCGGCCGGCAAGACGCTGCTCGGTCATTTGAACGAAACCCGCATATACTCGGCGCTGCCGGAGGACATCGACTTGACGCTGCTGTACTCGCCCACGCAAATGCCGAGCTGGGTGGAGCGGGCCGCGTATCTGAACAAGCTGGGCCGCGCGCTGTGCGAAGCGGCGGACACGGAGCGGCGGGCCAATGCGGAGACGACCATAAGCCGGATCAAAGAATATATCAACCAGCATTTGGCGGCGGATCTCTCCTTGAATGCGCTCGGACGGGCGACAGGCTTCAACCCCAGTTATCTTTCGCGGATGTTCAAACGAGAGGTGGGGATTGGGGTCCACGATTATATCACCCGCTGCAGGATCGAATTGGCCCGTTCGCTGCTGACCCACACGAAAATGAAAATTTACGAGATTGCTCAAAAATGCGGATATGAGAACACCAACTATTTTATCCGAAACTTCAAAATACTAGAAGGCCTTACGCCGCAGGAGTACAGGAATCGCCACGCTTAAAGGGAGGAGCTTCAAAACAGGTAAAGGGATAGAGATAAAAGTCCAAAGATTAGCATGGGAATGGAACGCGAAAAGCCGGATAATGAAATTGCGATCGCAAAGTAAGCGCTTTAAAAAGGGGGAGATTAGAATCGCAGTATCCGGCAATCCGAAGAGAAAATGGTTTCTGGCAGAGCTTCCGTTCCATGTCATGCTTTTGCCGGCGGTCATCCTGACCCTCATTTTCCGTTATGTTCCCATCGCGGGCTTATCCATCGCCTTTATGGACTATCAACCCGTTTTCGGTCTTTCCGACCAGAGGTGGGTAGGCTGGGATAATTTTGAATACGTTTTCAATTTACCTGGATTTTTCAACGTGCTGTGGAACACCTTGTTTATCGCCGTGATGAAAATCGTCGGCAATCTGATCGTACCGGTCGTGTTCGCCCTGCTGCTTAATGAAGTCCGTAACCGGTGGTTCAAGCAATCGGTACAGACGATGCTGTATTTGCCGCATTTTCTGTCGTGGGTGGCGCTGGCCGGCGTGCTCATCGATATTTTGTCTCCGTCGGCGGGCATCGTTAACAATCTGCTGGCCGGGCTGGGGATGAAGCCGATCTTTTTTCTCGGGGACCCGGCAACCTTTCCGTACACGCTCGTCTTCACCGATGTCTGGAAAGAATTCGGTTGGGGGACGATCATTTACCTCGCATCGATCACCACGATCGACCCGACGCAATACGAGGCTGCTATTATCGACGGGGCGGGCAGATGGAAACAGACCCTTCACGTCACACTGCCTGCCCTGGCGCCGGTCATGCTGCTGCTGATGGTGCTCGGTATCGGTAATGTGCTGCAGGCCGGTTTTGACCAGGTCTACAACTTGTACAGTCCGCAGGTCTACAGCACAGGAGATATTATCGACACCCTTGTGTACCGCATCGGGATCGTGGATGTGCAGTTCGGCCCTGCCACCGCCGTCGGCTTTTTCAAATCGGTCGTGTCCTTCGTGTTGATCGTGATCGGCTATAAGCTGGCCAACAAATGGGCAGGATACAAGGTTTTCTAGCCGCTTATACGAAAGGGGGCTACGGCTATGGAAAATTCCGCATCCAGAAAAGTATTTGTGGTTTTTAACGCTCTGCTCTTGTCGTTTATGGCCTTTATCTGCCTGCTGCCGATCCTGAATTTGATCGCGGTCTCGTTCAGCTCTCGCTCGGTGGTCGAGGCCAATCAGGTCGGACTTTGGCCAAAAGGTTTTAATACCAGCTCGTTTCAATACATTTTTGCAAATCCACAATTTTTCAAATCGCTGTGGATCACGGTGGAACGGACCTTCCTGGGCTGGGGCATGGAACTCGTGCTGACCATTCTGGTCGCCTATCCTCTGTCCAAGTCCAAAAAGGTGTTTCGCCTCAGAGGGTTCTACGTTTGGTTTTTCATGGTGACCATGGTGTTCAACGGAGGCCTGATTCCCACGTACCTTGTGGTCAACGAGCTACATCTGGTCAATTCCGTTTGGGCGCTGATTTTGCCTGAAGCGGTGGCCATGTTCAATGTGCTGCTGATGTTGAATTTCTTCCGGACAATTCCCGGCGAGTTGGAGGAGGCGGCTCTGATCGACGGAGCCGGGTGGCTGGTTACGATGGTAAGGGTCTATTTGCCGCTCAGTCTGCCTTCACTGGCAACGATCACGCTGTTCATCCTCGTCCGCCATTGGAACAGCTGGTTCGACGGGCTGATTTTCATGAACATGCCGGACCGTTATCCGCTGATGACCTTTCTGCAAACGATGGTCCTGAACCTGGATCTGTCGCAGCTTTCGTCGACGGCGCTCGCGAACAATCCGCAGCTTTTGGAAATCACCGGCAGGTCGCTGCGATCGGCGATGATTCTTGCTTGCACGCTGCCGATTTTGCTGGTCTATCCGTTCTTGCAAAGATTTTTCGTCAAGGGGATGCTCTTGGGGAGCGTCAAAGGATAGAAAAGTCGGTATTCGTGACATAACAACGTTTAATCAAGGGGGAGAGAAATTTGAAAAAACGGAAAACGATAGCGCTGAGAGGATCATTGATTATACTGCTTGTGCTGACGATGGCCGCCATGACGGCATGCGGAGGCGCGACAAAATCGGGTCAGCCGGAGCAGCCCGATACCGGGGCCGTTTCGACGCCGGCAAACGACGGTCCGTTGGTAAAGTACGAGCCGGCCATTGAGCTGTCCGCGATGAAGAACCTGTACGGGGATGAGAGATACCTTCCCGGCGACGATCTGAACAACAATGTTTGGACCCGGGCCTACGAGAACGAACTAGGCATCAAAATCAATTATCAATGGGCGGTAGCCGGCGAAGGTTTCCAGCAAAAGGTGACGATGGCGGTAGCCTCCGACGATCTGCCCGAGCTGATGACGCTTCCGGCAAAAGATTACTTTACACTTGCCAAGGCGGGAAAGCTGGCCGACTTGACGCCGTATTTTGACAAATACGCTTCGGACACGTTGAAGGCCACCTTAAACGCGGACGGCGGGAACCAGATGAAGACCGCGTATGTGGGCGGCAAGCTCTACGGGATTCCGCAGACGGGAGGCTTCGACGCGACGGCGGATATGATCTGGATTCGCCAGGACTGGCTCGAAAAGCTGAATCTCCCGGTCCCCAAGACGTTGGATGATGTCGTAAAGATCGCCAAGGCGTTCCGTAATGAAGACCCTGACGGCAACGGCATCAAAGATACGTTTGGCATCGGTTTTCAGAAAGACCTAGTCAGTTCGACCGGCAGCTTTGAAGGCTTCTTTGCCGCCTATCATGCCTACGGCAAGGCTTGGATTCGCGGCGAAGACGGGGTGATTTCATACGGAGCCATCAAGCCGGGGATGAAAGAAGCCTTGGCGAAGCTGAGAGAGCTGTTCGCGGAGGATCTGATTGACGTAGAGTTCGGCGTCAAGGATTGGAAGAAGGTCGGCGAAGATATCGCGGCGGGGAAGGTCGGCCTGTTCTATGGACGGGAAGGATTGCCGTGGATGAGCGCCAAGGACGCCATCGTGAACAATCCGCAGGCTGATTGGATTTGTGTTCCGATCGTTTCGGCCGACGGCCAGCCGGCCAAGCCCGTTACGACCGTGACGATGGAGCGTTATTTTGCCGTACGTGCCGATGTCAAGCATCCGGAAGCGCTCTTGAAAATCATCAACCTGTTCCAGGACAAAATCAACAATCCGAAAACGACCATGGAAACGCTGAATACGTTTGGTGTGGATCCGAAAAGCGGGATTAATTTCGCCGCTTACGCCTTCGGCGGACTCGATCCGTCCGAGGACAAACCGAATAAATACTTCAAGCAAATCAACGACGTGCTGCAGGGCAAGGAAAAGGTGGAAAACATCCATCCGGAAGCGATCCGTTACTACAACACGATCAAGAATTATATGGACAACGGGATGGATAAGGGTGCCGATCCGCTGGGCTGGAACTACTATAAATTCCTCGGTCCCGATAGCTCCTGGAAGGTGATCGGCTATTACCGCGACAACCAATTGCTCGAACGGTCGGCCTGGTTCGGCTTGCCGACGGCGACGATGAGCCAGAAGGGCGCCACGCTGGACAAATTGCAGGAGGAGACGTTCATCAAGATCATCACCGGCAGCGCTCCGGTCTCCGACTTTGATGCGTTCGTAGAGAATTGGAAGAAGCTTGGCGGTGACCAGATTACCAAAGAAGTGAATGAATGGTATAACACCACTTTTGAAGCCAAATAGGAGGAGGCCAGCAATAGATGAAACAGGGAAGCAGACACCGATTTTATTTGCACGAGGCCGAGCGCGAGAATATGCCGGGACCGGATACTTGCGGCGACTTTATGCCGTTCTACCATCAGGGAATCTTTCATTTGTTTTATTTGCACAAGTACTGCGTTTATGAAGTCCTCACAAAGGATTTCGTTCATTACGGAGAGCCGCGGATGGCGATCCCCTGCGGAAGTCCGGAGGATCAGGACTGGCATATCGGCACGGGGAGCGTCGTGGAACACAAAGGAGTTTTTCATTTCTACTATACCGGATTCAACGAGAGCTACCGGGACACGCCGGGCAAGCATGAACAGGTGCTGATGAGGGCTATAAGCACCGATCTCATCCATTGGGAGAAGGATGCCTCGTTTAAAGTGGCGCCGGACACGGAGCATTACGGCGGGTTGCATTGGAGAGATCCCCAGGTGTTCTGGAACGATCAGGAGCAGGAATATTGGATGGCCGTGACGGCGACCGAGAAGGACGCGGATCACAACCGCGGCGGATGCACCCATATTATGAAGTCTTCCGATTTGGCGAGCTGGCGTGCCGGAACGGCGATCTACGCCCCTGGAACCTTTGCTACGCATGAATGCCACGATATATTCCAAATGGGCGATTGGTGGTACATGGTCTTCTCAAATTATACGCGCTGGTGGGAGACGCGTTACCGGATGGCCCAAAGTCCGAAGGGGCCGTGGATCACGCCGGCGGTCGACGATATGTTTGACGGCCGGGGCTTTTACGCCGCGAAAACGGTATCAGACGGCAAAAACCGCTTTCTGGTCGGCTGGCAGGCCTTCCGCGCCGGTATGGACGACAGGAAGCCGTACCAGTGGGGGGGGAGCACCCTGGTGCACGAATTGGTACAGCGTCCGGACGGCACACTCGGCGTAAAGCCGGTACAAGCTTTGGAGGATTCGTACCGTAAAGCGCTGCCTCAAGCAACCGTGGCTCGCCGCGGGACTTGGACGGTTGAAAACGGGATACGCGGCCATGAACCTTTCGGTTTCGGCTGGGCTGAAGTGGCAAGAATGACCGAAGATTGTCTGGTTAGAGCGAAGCTAAGCTGGACGCCGGAGACCCTCGCATGCGGGCTCATACTGCATACCGAGGGAGAGCGGCTGGAGAAATGGTGCCAGGTTCGGCTGGAGCCTTCAAGGAACAGGGTGATTTTTGACCGCTCCAACAAGTTCGATGGGGATCAGCTGTTTGTCGAAGAAAGGTATGTTCCGTTAGCGGGTGAGCAAGAGGCGGAGATTAAGGTAATCACAAGCGGAAATATTGTGATCCTTTATGTCAACGATACGGCGTTGGCCGCCCGAGCTTACGATTACGAACCCGGGGGGCTGGGACTCTTCGTCGAGCACGGGGAAGCGGTCTTCACGGAGCTGGACATCATGGAATAACGCAGACTGAGGGGAGAAACCGGGCGTAGATATTTACGTCCGGTTTTCTGCGGATCACTTGATGGTTGTCTTGGCGACTTTTTCTACCCGATCCGGTACAATAGCGGGTAGAGGTGGTTTTTTCGATGCTCTCAACCAACGACTATTATTTTCTCAGATTAAGGCAGGTCTATCGGCACTGCCCCAATCATCAAGAGATTCCGGTGTCTTCCCAGGAACTGGCCGGAATTTTTGTTTGTACGCCTCGCAATGTCAAGCTTGTTGTGAACAAGCTGGTCGAGGACGGATTGCTGGACTTCAGGCCGGGGATCGGGCGCGGGAATACATCGAAACTGATGTTTTACCGGGAATTCGATGCGTTTTTGCTGGGGAAAACCGAGGCGCTTCTGAATGAGCGGGCCATCAGCGAAGCTCTTGAGCTGGTGAAGGAATTTGGTGAAGGGACGGAAGCCGATCGTTTCTTGGTGGGCTGGGTGAACTCTTTTTTCGGCTACAAAAAACTTCATGCCCCCCATCAGGAAGCCAAAGACGCGCTCGTTATCCCGATTTACCGGACGATCACCACGCTGGACCCCACTCGGGTGATCTTTGATTCGGATGCGCATTTGATTATGCAGGTGTTCGATACTTTGGTGCAATACGACGCGGACCGCGAAGCCTTCTCGGGCGCATTGGCCCATGCCTGGGAAACCAATGGATCGTATACCGAATGGCTTTTTCATTTGCGAAAAGGCGTCGTTTTCCACAATGGCCGGCCTCTAACGGCTGAAGCGGTGAAGCAATCTTTCACCAGGCTGTTCGACTCTCCGCACCGTTGGGTGGTGGACGACATTGACGTGATGGAAGTGAAATCGAGGCATGCTCTGCTGTTTCGGCTGAAACGTCCCAATGCCTTGTTTTTGCATTTTGTCGCCTTCACTCCCGCTTCAGTGGTGGATACATCCGGGATTTCCGACGGTTTCGTGAGATTTTCGGTGGGGACGGGACCCTTTGTCCTCGAAAAAATAACACCGGACCACTGTATTCTGTCCGCCTTCGATGCCTACTTCGGTTACCGGCCTCATTTGGACCGGATCGAGGTAGTCCGGGTCTCGGAATATTTCAAGGAGAGCTTGGACGGATCGGGGCAGTTGTTTATGAATTTGGGGGAAGGGCAGCTTCCGCCGTTTCCCACCCGGTTGGGCCAGTCGGAAGCCCGGTATTCCGGAACGAATGTGCTGACGCTGAACATGCGCAAGAAAGGCCCGCTTCAGAACAAGTCGTTTCGCCGGATCCTCGACCGGATGATCGACCGCGAGGCCTTGCTGGCGTTGGGCGGGATCCGGCATGGGATCGCCAGCGGCTTTCCTTTTAGCGAGACGGCGGGCAGGGCGCGGCATGAGAACGCGAGTACCTTGCCATCCGCGGTAGATTGGGGACAAGAGCTGCGGGACGCGGGATACCTGGGAGAAACGCTGGTGCTTACGACGTATCACCGGCATGAGCCGGATGCCGCATGCATTCGCGAGACCTTGCTCCGCTATGGGGTGCGGATTCAGCTGCAAATTCTGGATTGGGCCGACGTCCCGAATCCGGAAATCCTCCGGCAAACCGATATGCTCCTCTTTGAGGCGACACCGCATGAAGGCGTGATTTCGATGTTTGACTTGTTTTTGTTCGAATGGGGGTTCATCTATCCGTTCCTCGATCCCGAGCACAGGCACAGGCTGGAGGCCTACGTCAACCGGCTCAAAAACGAAGAAGACCCGGCGGCGCGTTTCCGTGAGTACAAGGAGATGGAACAGTACTTTGCCGATGAGGGAGCCATGCTGTTCCTCGTTCATAAAATCATCGATATTACGTACGATTCGTCGCTGGAAGGCGTAGCGTTCACTTCGCGGGGCTGGGCGGACTTCCGGGAGCTTTGGTATAGGTACGAACAGGTGCAGAACGGACAGGCGTAAAGCGGGCATGGGTAGTACGAACAGGAGGAAAGACGGACAGGAGTCCGGTGTGAACAGGAGTAAAGTACGGATAGGTTTGTAATGCGTGAAAAGGTTGCAGATGATCAGGAGTAAAGCGCGAACAGGTGTAAAGGTAGAGGGGCGAAAAGGGTGACGACTTGAACCGAGAGCTGACAAAAAAGCGTGGCCTGAACGTAAAAGATGCAGATCTGCAGGAATTTTTTAATCCGAACGATTGGGGACAGGAAATTCCTGCAAATCTGCAACAATTTTCGGGACAATTCGCCGATTTAGCTTGTCATGCCGGAAAAACCTGCAGATTTGCAGGTTTTTTTAATTTTCGCCCGAAACGCGGGAAAAAGCCTGCGGATTTGCAGGAATTTTAAAGCGAGCCAAATGCGGCGGGACATCGTGGAAGAATATATTGACATTTGGATGCAGATCATATATTTTATGATAGTGAGCACTAACAAACATTGATAACAGACAAATAAAACAAACCAAACTAAAGGAAGGATCCTCTTTGCCAACCAAATCATCTGTTAACGAAACGAAAGACAAATTAATGAACCAGGCCATTGAGCTGATGGCCGAAAAAGGGTACAAGGGCGTGTCGACGAAGGAAATCGCCGCAGCCGCCGGGCTTAGCGAGATGACCCTGTTCCGGAATTTCGGCAGCAAGATGAAGCTGCTGGAAAGCGCAATTGACCGTTACCATTATTCCGTCGAGATGACGAAAATTTTTGAAGAGAACATCCTTTGGGATCTGAAAGCGGATCTGATGATGATCGGTCGAGTGTATCATGAAATGATGGATCGAAACCGCAAGTTGTTCCTGATTGTTTTGAGGGACGAAGAATTGAGGGACATACGCGAAAACGCACAGAAGCATCCTTTGGCACTGTTTGAGCTGTTGAAGAATTATTTTCAGGACATGCAGAATAAAGGAGAAATCATGCAAACGGATGCGGAGGACCAGGCTATTCACTTCATGTGGGTGAACTATGGGGCGTTTATGTCCCGGCTGCTAGGGGGAGCGGCGATGTCCCGGTTTTCCATTCCGGAGTTTATTGAATCCAGCACCGATTTGTTTGTCAGGGGATTGAAGCCGGAGCGCGATATGTTATAAAAGCGAAAAAGGAGAGGGTTACGAGATGAACAAATACAGTCATATCGATCTAAGGGTTAAGCGTTGGGAGGCGGTTGCGCATTTTTACGAAAGTCTGCTGCCCGAGTTGGGATTTACGCAAACTTATCATAGTGCCGATTGGAAGGTGTTTGCCGGGGAGGGCAATCTACCGGATGTACCCTACTTTGCCATTACCGAGGACCCGGAACACCGGCCGAACGGGAACCTGATCGGCTTTTGGGCAAGCGACCGGGAGGAAGTGGATCGCATCGCCGAACGGGTCAAACAGAGCGGGGGAACGATTAATGCCGGTCCGCAGCTTTTTCCCATCAGTCCAACCTATTATGCCTTCTATTTCGAAGATCCTTGCGGAAACAAATACGAGATGGTGCACAGACTGAATTAATAGGCTTGAAGAAAATAAAAGCGGAGGCCGGGTTATAAGCCCTGCTGCCGCTTTTTGCTATCGCAGGTAAAAGGGTTCAATACGCAATCGACCAGCTTCTCAATATAGGTGCTGTCCGGCGTGTTTTTGTGCACCAGGAAACGATGATATACAGGCGCATAGATCAGGTCGAGCGTAATGTCCAAATCAATGTCGGGGAGGAGCTCGCCGCTGCGGATTCCGGCTTCAAGGAATGTCTTGGCTTCATTTCGCTTCGGCTTGAGATAGGAGGAATGAAAGCCCTCCACCACCTGCGAATCCGCTTCGCTGCCCGCGATCATGAACAGTACGGAACGGCCCAGCGGCTGATCGAACAAAGCGGCCATCCCTTTTAACTGGCGGATAAAGTTGTCCCGGACCGGCAAGGTTTCGTCAAAATCCACCCAAGGCGATAGCAGCGACAGAAACACTTCTAGCACCAGCATGGTCTTGTCCCGCCACCACCGGTAAATGGTTGCTTTGCTTACCCCGGCGTGGGCGGCAACCGCATCGATCGTCAAACCGGGGGAACCGGCCTGTTCGATCAACTCAAGCGTCGCCTGAAAAACGGCGTTTTTCGCCGCCTCGCTCCGCGGCCGGCCCAAGGTTCCTTTCGGGCTCTCTTTTCCAAATCGGAACTTCTGTGGTATGATAAAGGCGTATTTTTGGAAAAAGCAGGTGTTTAAGCGATGTATATTCGTCTTGTCAAACTGGTTAGAAAACTCCGCTCCGTACAACTGTTCACGATGAAGCATTGTGCGGAGCTTAATCGGGGAATCGCCTAGATTCCCGTATTCATCGGGTTATGGCTTAGCGCGAAAAGCGTAGAAATCGTTACGCTTATTTCAGTGCGGCTATAACCCGGTGCTTATCTTGATTAAAGGGCCATGGACAATGCTTTGTCCGTGGCCCTTTGTGTTTGGTTCGGGGCTTTGCCTATCTTTCCCGTGGCAGCCAACCGAAAGAGCAGAGGGCCGGCGTCTTGATGACGCGCGGTTTTCTGCTCTTTTTTTATTATGTATGGAAAAGAGGAATAAAGAATGAGCTTATTGGGAGTTTACGATTTGACGCACCGGTTTGCGGACAAAACCCTGTACCGGAATGCCGGGTTGCAGTTGTTCAAGGGTGAGCATATGGGCATCGTCGGCCAGAATGGAGCGGGAAAAAGCACGCTGATTCAAATTTTGACCGGGGCGCTGATTCCGGATTCCGGAACGGTGAAATGGCAGCCTGGCCTCAAGGTAGGTCATCTGGATCAGCACGCCGAAATTCGGGGAACGGATACGATCCGGGCGTATTTGAAAACGGCTTTCGCCGAGCTGTATGCCTTGGAGAATAAAATGAACGAGCTCTATGCGGAGATGGCCGCTTCCGGCGAATATAACAAGCTGGAGCAGGCGGCCAAGATTCAGGAGAAGCTGGAGGGAGGAGACTTTTACACCATTGACAGCCGGATTGATAAGGTGGCCCAAGGGCTCGGCATTCAGGCTATGGGCCTTGACCGGCCGATCCGGGAGCTGAGCGGAGGGCAAAGGGCGAGGGTCATTCTCGCCAAGCTGCTGCTGGAGCAGCCGGATGTACTGCTGCTGGATGAACCGACCAATTTCCTGGATCAGGAGCATGTGGACTGGCTGTCCGGCTTCTTGTCCGGTTTTGGCGGCGCGTTTATCCTGGTCTCCCACGATTTCAACTTCCTGGACAAAGTCACGACTTGTATCTGTGACATCGAGTTTGAAACGATCCGGAAATATACGGGCAAATACAGCGACTTTGTTCGTCAGAAGGAGCATCTGCGCAAGGATTACCTGCGGCAATATCACACACAGCAGAAGAAGATCGAAAAGACCGAGGCGTACATCCGCAAAAATATCGCCGGGGTCAACAGCCGTATCGCCCAAGGGCGCCGCAAGCAGTTGGAGCGAATGGAGCGGCTGGCCCCGCCGGCTTTTGTCCATAAGCCCTCTTTCTTCTTTAAGGAGCTCCCGCTTGCGGGGGAGCTGTCGCTCTTAGTCAAGGGGCTTCGGATCGGCTATGACCGGCCGCTGCTGCCGGGGCTGAGTTTTTCGGTCGGAGGCGGAGAAAAGGTGGGGATTACCGGCTTTAACGGTATCGGGAAATCGACGCTGCTGAATACGCTGGTTCGGCGCATCCCCGCGATTGGCGGACGCTTTCAATTCGCGGAGAGCGTCCGGGTCGGTTATTTTGAGCAGGAACTCGTTTGGGAAGACCTTAAGCTTACCCCAATTCGCTACATGGCCGAGCAATATCCGCGGATGCAGGAGAAGGAAATCCGGCGCAGTCTGGCGCAGTGCGGCTTAAATGCCACGCTCGCCGCCCAGGCGATCGGAACGCTCAGCGGCGGTGAGCAGTCCAAGGTGAAATTGTGCCGGCTGATGCTTTCGCCATGTAATTTCTTGATTCTGGATGAGCCGACCAACCATTTGGATGCGGAAACCAAAGAGGCATTGCAGGCGGCCCTTGTCCGGTTTAAAGGCAGCGTGCTGGTCGTATCGCACGAGCATTCCTTTTATCGGGGATGGGTGGACCGGGTGATGAAGATCGAAGGATGATAGAGTAAGGCTGCCTCAATCGGCAGCCTTTTTTGGCTTTTTGCATAGAATCGCGTTCCACAGCTCACGCCGGGCAAGCACATCGAGTCCGAGCGTCGGTTCGCCCAGGAAAAGGATGCGGGGGTTCGTAATCAACGCCATCGCCATGCTCAGCCGACGCTGTATGCCGCCCGACAACGTTTCGTCGTTGGAGAGCAAGGTGCGTTATGAAGGGGAAGCCACTGGTAAAGGCAACTGTTCCTCCCGGGTTGAGGGTGGCGTTTGCTCTCGTTCCAACGTGTAAAAGCGTTTGAAACCGCCATCGAAGCGAAGCAATTCCTGCAAGGTCCCTCTTTCGGCCACTTGGCCGTTTTCCATATAAAAAATTTCATCATATTGTTTGAGGAGGTCTTCGCTCATATTATGGGTGATCGTAATCAGCGTCAGATCCTTCAACGTGAGCAGCCGGCTTTCAATTTCATAAGCGGTCTGCATGTCAATGGCGGACGTTCCCTCATCCAGTACGAGGATCGGCTTGTTGCGGATAAGGGCAATTCAAGCATGGTTTCCGTTTTTTGTTTTTCGGCGTGGCAGCTTACATAGATTAGACCCATCGTTTCGAAAATGGGATCGAGCTCTTCGCGAATATCGACATCCATGGGCAATTCCTCCCGGATTATTTGGTGTAGGTCTAATCTATTATATGGATGTATAACTCAGGGATCAAGCGCCCGGCTCGGACAACAAGGAATAGACGAGAATGAACGTCGAGGGTGTCTTTTAAATTTTACATAAAATCTCTTTTTAGGAGGTTATTTAGGTGAAACTGTCGAAAGAATGTAATACCACTTTTGGGTTGGTGCGGACAATGCCGGAGTGGGATCCGCATAACGGTCGCCAGTGCACAGCGGACGTATCGCATAGATATTTGAATTTACAGGAGTGTTCGCTTTGGAGTTGATCCGCAAAATCGAGGAACTCCGGTCTGAACTGAATAAACTCGCTGTGTACAAACGCCTGGCCGACCGGGAATTGGTCAATTTGAGTCAGAAGCTTGATCGGTTGCTGAATGAGTTTCAAAAGGACCAGCAAGCGAAGTAATGCAAAGGGAGTCCGCGTTCTGCGGCTCCCTGCTTATCCGTAGGGATACGGAACATTATAGGGTTGATGGAACGAAAATGGGATACTGGCAAAAAAAAGCGGAATGCATTGATCTGCATTCCGCTTATTTATACTTTATACACCTTTGTGGGCAGTTACTGCCGAAGTAAAGCGGTCGAGCGCTTCCTTCAGGAAATCCTGCGGACAAGCCAGATTGATTCGCAGGAAGCCCTCGCCGTTCTTGCCGTACAGCGAGCCCTCGGTAAAGGCGATTTTGGCTTCCTTGTACATGAGCCGCTTGAGTTCCGTAGACGAGAGCTGCAGCTTCCGGCAATCTACCCAGAGCAGATAGGTACCTTCGGACGGAAAGGGGATCAGGTCGGGAAGATGCTCGGCCAAATACCGAACCGCAAATTCCTGATTTGCTTTTACATAACCGAGCAGCGCGTCCAGCCAGTCTTCGCTTTTATCGTACGCCGCAATCGTGGCGGACGGACCGAAAAAGTTGACGGATCCGATCCCCAGAGCCTCGATCGTTTGATCGAACTTCCGCTTAAGCTCCCGGTTGGAAATGACGGTAAACGACGTTTGCAGCCCCGGAATGTTGAAGGTTTTCGAAGGGGCCAGACAGGTGACCGTTCTTTCGGCATAAGCTTCCGATAGGGAAGCGAAAGGAAAGTGACGGTGCTCCGGAAATACCAAATCGCAATGGATCTCGTCGGCCACTACTTTGACATCATATTTGACGCAAAGGTCACCGAGACGTACAAGCTCTTCCTTGGTCCAGACCCGGCCGCCCGGATTTTGCGGACTGCACAGCAGCAGCAGCTTGGCGCCTTCTTTCATCAGGCCTTCAAGCCGGCCGTAATCCATTTCATACCGGCCTTCCTTCAGGAGAAGCGGACTCTCCGCCAGTCTGCGCCCGTTTTTCAGGATCACGTCATAAAACGGGTTGTACACGGGAGACTGCAGGATAACGGCATCTCCCGGGTCGGTCAATGTTTGAACGGCGATGCTGAGCGACGGTACAACGCCCGGAGAATCGGTCAGCCAATTGGCATCGATGGTCCAATGATGCCGGCGCTGAAACCAGTCCGTAATCGCCTTTA
Organism: Paenibacillus sp. A14; assembly: GCF_036864815.1. Taxonomy (NCBI): domain Bacteria; kingdom Bacillati; phylum Bacillota; class Bacilli; order Caryophanales; family Paenibacillaceae; genus Paenibacillus; species Paenibacillus sp. A14. The sequence goes on along the minus strand of NZ_JBAGJD010000001.1, from coordinate 137,319 downwards.
CATAATCTTCGGTGCGGATCGTATATCCGTAGATCCCTTGAGCCGCCCGTTCGTTTACCGCTTGAACGATCGCCGGGGCGCATTTGAAATCCATGTCGGCTACCCACAACGGCAGGACATCGGGGTCCCCGAACAGTTTCTCGCCCTGGTCCCATTTATAGGACCGTGTTCCCCGGCGCTGGGTGCGTTCGTTAAAATCATGACTCATCGGCTATTCATCCCCTCGAGAGGCGTAACCGTCCACGACAAGCTCAAGCTCTCCCGTAGTGGAGTCGATGAGCATGCCGTGAACAGGTACTTGGGGGGGAAGCAGTGGATGATTTTTCACAATCTCCACAGTATGAATTACCCCCTCTTTTTCGTTGTTAAACCCGCGCAGCCATTTCTTTAGTTTGATCCCCGAGTTTTCCAGCGTGCTCAGCACGTCCTGGGAAATGCCGCGTTCCTTTATGGAATCGATCATACGCTCGGAATTCAGCGAGGCCATCCCGCAGCCCGTGTGGCCTATAATGTAAACCTCCTGGGCTTTCAGCTCGTAAATGGCCACGAGCAGACTCCGCATAACGCTCCCGAACGGCTGGGAAATGACGGCGCCCGCGTTTTTAATGATCTTGGCGTCGCCGTTGCGCAGGTTCATGGCTTTGGGAAGGAGCTCGACCAGCCGGGTGTCCATGCAGGTGACAATGACCATTTTTTTCTCCGGAAACTTGTCCGTGATATAGGCCTCATATTCTTTGTTAGCAACAAATGTGCGATTGTACTCCAGAATGGATTGTAGCTGACTCATAACGATCTTCCTCCTTCGCGATTTTGGACTTTACAGTTGCCGGCGATCTGTGAGCCGGATATTTGACTTATAAAACTGCGAGACACCGTCCAGACGGAATGTTCCTCCGCTTTCCTCGGCGGTAAGCATCAACTGTTCTTCAAAAAAGACAGCCTGCATCCGGTCGATGGAAAAGGGAAAGGTGTCATTTTCCATGGGGATATCATAGGGCCCGGGCTCTTGGGCAATCTGCAGACTGGGAACGCCGCTCATTCCGCAGCCGCAATTTTCCGTATCATAGACCAGCCGCATCAAACCGGGTTGATCCCCGATCGCTTCCCGGATCATATGTTCCGCACGCGAGTCCAATTCAATTCTCATCGGCGACATCTCCTTTATTTTTGCTGAAAAACATTTGAAAAAACCAAAAAGGCCGTCTTAAAATTTGATTATACGTTTTGTAAAAAGTATCATCAAGAGGAATGGAAAAATTAGAGGATAGAGGTGGGATCCATTATGAAGCAGCAAACGGCAAATACATGGAAATCCTTTCTAGAGCTACTGCGGAAAATTAAAAGCTATCATGAAGCGGTGGCGATGATGCATTGGGATCTGCGGACCGGAGCGCCGCGGAAGGGAGCGGAAGCCCGTTCGGAAACGATCGGCGTGCTTTCAACGGAAGCTTTCAAGCTGCAAACCTCTCAGGAAATGGGAGAGTATTTGAGCTACCTGCATCACGAAACCGTCCTCGGTGAACTGGATGAAACTGGCCGCCGCCTGGTGAAGCTGGTGAAAGAGGAGTATGACCGCAATGTGAAAATTCCCCCGGACAAATTCAAAGAATACGCGGAGCTAACGGCGCATGCCGAGACGCTCTGGGAAGATTTCAAGGAGAACGGGGATTTTGCCGGCTTCGAACCCTATTTAACCCGGATTGTCGCACTCACCCAGGAATTCATTGATTATTGGGGTCCGAAGGAAACGCGTTACGATACCTTGCTGGATATGTACGAGCCTGAATTGACCGTGAAAAAGCTGGATCAGGTGTTCGGCGAGCTGCGCGACCGGTTGGTTCCACTGGTGGACAAGATCACGTCTGCGCCGCATAAACCGCAGGCTCCGTTTCTGAATCAGCTGTATGATAAAGCACAGCAGGAAAAATACGGGCGGTATTTGCTCGAACAGATCGGATACGATTTCGAGGCCGGACGGTTGGACGAGTCGGTGCACCCTTTTGAAATTACGCTGAATCAGGGCGATGTCCGGATTACCACAAACTACTTGCAGGATGATGTAACGAGCTCGATCTTCAGCGTGCTCCATGAAGGCGGCCATGCGCTGTATGAGCAAAATGTCGCCAAGGAACTGAACGGAACCCCGCTTAGCGAGGGGACATCCATGGGGATTCATGAGTCCCAGTCGCGGTTCTGGGAAAATTTCGTCGGACGCAGCCGCGCCTTTTGGGAACGCTACTACGCCGACCTGCAGCAGCATTTCCCCGATCAGTTGAAGGACGTAACGGTCGACGACTTCTATCGCGCCGTGAACCGGGTGGAGAACTCGTTGATTCGCATCGAGGCCGATGAGCTCACTTACAACCTCCATATCATCATTCGTTATGAAATCGAGAAGATGATCTTTAACGAAAATCTCCCGATCAGCGAGCTGCCTAAAGTATGGAATGAGAAATATAAAACCTATCTCGGACTCACGCCGCCGAACGACGGTCTTGGCGTCCTGCAGGACGTGCATTGGTCCGGCGGCAGCTTCGGCTATTTCCCGTCCTATGCGCTCGGCAATATGTACGCGGCGCAAATTGCCCGCACGCTCCAGAAAGAGCTGCCGCAATTTGAGGGGTTTGTGAAGGAAGGCAACTTCAAACCGATCAAGGAATGGCTGACCGACAAAATCTACAAGCACGGCAAAGCGTTGAAGCCGGCCGAAATTATTTTGAGCGTGACCGGAGAGGAATTGAATCCCGAATATTTGGCCGACTATCTGGAAGGGAAGTACAAGGCTATCTACGGTCTGTAAGCACGGACGAATGGTCTGCGAAAAAAAGCCGCGGGGGCATCCATTGTGATGCAACGGCGGCTTTTTTGCGTTTGAAAGTGGGGGCAGCAGCTTACGCGGGAATATGCTTGCATGAACATCCTAAATAGGTTCATTGACAAGCGCAGTCAAGAGGATATAATAAAGTAAACTCACAGTTTACTTTACTGCATGATAATGCAAAAAACGAGGGAGGGAGTCTATTGGGAAGCCGGGAACGCAGACAGAAGGAACAGGAAATCCGCAGGAATGATATCATCGAAGCGGCGGAGCGGGTATTTTTCGCCAAAGGGTATCCATATGCCACCATGGACGACGTAGCCAAAGAAGCGGAATTTAGCAAAAGAACGGTATACATCTACTTTAACAGCAAAGAGCAGATTTATTTCGAAATCATGATTCGGGGTTACAAGCGGCTTATCGCCATGCTGCAGGAAGATATGGAGAGCGGGGATTTTACGGACGCGATTGAGGAAATCAAGCGGATGTCCTTGACGCTATACCGGTTCAGCCGCACGTTTCCGGATTATTTCAAAGCCATCATGGAATACGAGACCGGAGAACGCGATTTCCAAAAAGGGGTTCCTGACGAATCCAGGGAAGAATGCTATGCGCTTGGCGAAAAAGTCATGGGTGTTTTAATCGGCTTGCTGAAAAAAGGAATTGCGGAGGGTTCCGTTCGCGCGGATCTGGATCCCGCGAATACAGCGCTGGTATTATGGGCCTGTATCATCGGCGTTTTTAATACGGCGGGCAAGAAAGAAAAGTATATTAACAACTATTACGGGCTAACGGCCGAGGGATTGATTTCGGAATCGTTCGCGTTGATGATTTCGTCCATTCGGGCCGGGCATGGAGGAAACTTCCAATGAACCGAAGAAGGGGGAAGAAAATCGTGATGATGGCGATAGGCGGTATCGGGATATTGGCGCTGATCGCTGTTGCGGCATTGCTGCTGATCGGCGGGGCGTTCGTGGCGCCCAAGTATTTGGAGCCTTGGCAAAAAAACGTTGCCCAGCAATCTGGCGACCCGCGCGTTCGTCTGTCCGCTCACGGTCTGCTCGCCGCCAGCGGACATAACATGCAGCCGTGGAAGATCAAGCTTGACGGCAGTAATCCGAACGTGTTCTATCTGTACGCCGATAGTGAACGCTTGGCCGATATGGTGGATCCGCTCTCCCGGCAGACGATGGTGAGTCAGGGAACGTTTCTGGAGAACGTTCGGATTGCCGGATCGCAACTGGGCTACCTTACGGACATCGCTTTATTTCCGGGCGGGGCATTCGATGAACGGAACTTGCGGGCCAGCATGGATGCCAAACCGGTGGCCCGAGTCACGCTGGAACAAAGCGATCGGCAAGGCGAGTCCTTGTATGACTTCCTATTTCTGCCGGATACGAACAGAGCGGCCTATCGGTCGGACAGGCTTACGGTGGACGAAATCAAAGCACTCGAAGACATAAGCGGGGACAACGGCGTAACCGTAAAGGTGTTTCAGGGCGAGCCAAACGTAAGCAAGCTGGGAAGTTACGCGCTCAGGGCCGCCATTGTCGAGGCGGGCGTAAGCCGCGTCATGGAGGAATCAGACGATATTTTCCGCGCTAATGAACGTGAAAAAAATGCATACCGGTCCGGTTTTTCCGTCGAGGGTCAGGGCACCGGCGGGCTCATGCGGTATTTGGTGCAGGGGCTGGTTACGTTATTTCCCTCGATGAACACCGGCCAAGCCGCGAGCGAAAGGTTTGTGCAATCGGCCGAGAAGTCAGTCGGCAGCACGCCGGCCTATGTTATGATTCTTTCGAAAGATAATAGCCGCAAAAGCCAGATTGAAAGCGGCATGGCTTACGGTAATTTAATCTTGGAAGCGCACCGCAGGGGCCTGGTGATGCAACCGCTGAGCCAGGCGCTTGAGGAGTACCCGGAGATGAAGGAGCTGTACGATGGCATTCACCGCGAGTATGCCCCTGACGGAGAAGTCATCCAGATGCTCGTTCGCATAGGCCGTCCCACACGGGAAGTTCCGCAAACGATGCGTCGTGACGTCAGGGAACTGCTCGCCAGCCAATAAAATCAGGCGGCTTTTGGATCAATGATTGTCGCTCCGGGACCGCGATGTAAAAAAATACCCATGTAACCGGTAATATCCGTAAACCAACGCTAGGGCCACAATGTAGGAAATATACGTCAAGCCTACGTTCCAACCTTTTCCATAATGAAGTCTGTCCAGGCAGACTAAGATAAGCTCCATACCGGTCAGCAAGGCGGAAGACAAGGCGACGATCACCACAGGGTGAATACTCGTATGTCTGATACAGTAGAGCATCAGGCACGCGACCACGGGATATATGCCCAAGTTAAAAGGAATAGTAAGGACGGATTCCATGTCTTTCGGAGTCAATATCCACCACTCTCTATAGACCCCGTAATCGTTAAACAGAAGCGAGATAAGTCCGGCCGAAGGAAAGGCAATAAGCATCGCGTTCTTGTCCCGTTTGACCAAGAAAATTCCGGGGATCCACGGAATCAAAAAACCGACAATCCAATTTAACAGCAATTTAACCACCTCGTAAGAAGTATATCCCTTTCAGGCAGGCCTAAATCCTTTTCATGGCTCCAGGCAGATTTGAGTAAATTTTTGCTTGAAATACAATGGCCCCTTCTCGCCGAACATGCTAGGATGAGCGTGATGGGGTTCGCTGCTGAATCAATCCCGTGATGAGGTTGCTGGCGGAAAAGCAATCGGTGCATTTCCCGGGAGTTCCCGTACATTTCGTCAAGGAGCGGCCCGTATTTCAAATCCTGTAGATTTCGTTGATTTTAAGTCCAATTTTCGATATAGTGGTGGATGAGTCCGCCGCTTTTTTTGTGGCTCCCATTTGGGGAGGACATGAAACCTCCTGTTATATTATTTCGTAATTTCAGAGAACCGGCCTTGTCGGTTCTTTTTCATTAATGTTATATCATCGTAAATGCTTGCATCAGCTTCGGGGGAGACGCAAAAGATGATTTCGCTTTTCAAGCCGCACCATAAGCCACATTACAAACCGCAACAGAAGAGAAGAAAGATTAGTTTGACAGCCGTTTTTACCGGCTTTGTAAGTCTCTCGGTTTTGCTGACCCTAACCGTTTCCATCCTTTCATCCACACAGACGCAGAAAAGGTCCCTAGTCCATAATACATTAACCCTGAATTTGTCCACCGCGGTTCAAATGAGTAAAACCATGGATTCGCTTTTTCAGTTCATGCAGTCAGGTTTAACCAATGCGGCCGTTACCTTTGGCGAGTCGGGAGTATCCCTGCAAAAAAAAGAGCTTGAATCCAGGCTTGATCTTATCCGAAACAGCAGCGGTTATTTTAACTCCATTGTGCTGGTGGATGAAACCGGATTGGTTCGAGCCATCTCCCCGAAATCCATCGGGACCGCCGGTTCACATATTACTTCACAGGCTGCTCTAACCGCCTTGCGGTCGCGGAAAGCTTTTATATCCGAAGTGTATATGACTTCCGTAACCAAACGAATCATTGTATTTATCAGCGAGCCCATCTTTGATCGAAACGGGAATTACAAAGGATTTATCAGCGGCACCATCTATCTGCAGGACAAAAACATCCTCAATCAAATCTTTGGCGGTCAGTTTGAAAAGAACGAAACTTCTTACTTTTATATTGTGGATTCCAAAGGGCAGGTGTTGTATCATCCCGACAATAACCGGATCGGTAAGGATATCAGCGCCAATCTGATTGTCCAGCAACTCGAGAAAGGGAAAAGCGGAAAGCAGCAGTATATCAATTTAGACGGAGTGGATTCGTTGGCGGGATATACCCGGATTCCGTCTACCGGCTGGGGCATCGTCGTAGTGTCGCCTACAAAGATGATCTATGATCAGCTGTATATCCATGTCGTTCTGCTTCTTTTACAGATGCTGCTCCCGCTTACCGTTTTAATCTTTATTGTTGTGTGGACGGCCCGCCAAATCGCCAATCCATTCGTTTTTCTGACCAATCTGGTCCAGAAGTTTGAACAAGATGGCGTGGAACTGCCCAAGCCGCGGGTCCATTGGAATCGGGAAGCGGATTTGCTGACACGAACGGTTGTGAGGGCGCTCCACAATTTCCGGCGGCAGAACGAACAGTTAACCCAGGAGGCAATGACGGATGCCCTAACCGGATTGATGAACCGCAGAACGTTCGAGGACACGATCCGGAGCTGGATCGATCAAAGGATGCCTTTTGCCATTCTGGTTCTGGATATCGACAAATTCAAGACCATCAACGATACCTTCGGACACCAGACGGGGGACGCCGTGTTGAAGCAGGTGGCCGGCATAATTCGGGCGGGGGTAACCCAGCAGGATGTCAGCTCCCGTTTCGGCGGTGAGGAGTTTGTGGTCCTTTTGCGCAATCATGATCGTTCCGAAGCCTTTCTGAGAGCGGAGCAGATTCGTAAATCGGTGGAACAGGCGGTTCTTGTAGCCGATCACCCCGTAACCATTTCTATCGGGGTTGCTCTCTACCCCCAGCATTCCTCCACAGCCATGGAGCTGTTTCATCTTGCGGATAACGCCTTGTACCTAGCCAAGGAAAGCGGGCGCAACCGTACGGTGATGATTCAGGAACAGGACAAGGCCTAACCGGGCGACATAGGAACTAGCCGCATCCTGCGAGGGTGCGGTTTTTTGCCATGGGCCAATCATCAGGGCGGGAGCGGGGATCGAGATAGGTCCATAACCATTTGTTTGACCTCCGCATACACTACACTATAGATATCATCCTAGTTTCAAGAAAAGAGGTGATAGAGATGAAGGGGAAGCGCTATGCCATGTTGGCCATGACACTCGTTATTTTCTTTGCGGGGGCTTTGGCCGGCTGCGGGGGCAAGGGGAATACGACGGTGAAGATCGGCGAAGTGACCCGTTCCGTCTTTTATGCTCCACAGTATGTCGCGCTGGAAAAAGGTTTTTTCAAGGAGGAAGGGCTTAAGGTGGAGCTGCAGACGACGGCGGGGGGTGACAAAACGATGACCGCGCTGCTGTCGGGTGCGATCGATGTAGCCCTGGTCGGCGCGGAAACCTCGATATACGTGTATCAGCAGGGGGCTGAGGATCCGGTGATCAATTTTGCTCAGCTCACCCAAACGGACGGTACCTTCCTCGTCTCCCGGGAGGAGGCGCTGGATTTTGCCTGGGACGACCTGAAAGGGAGCGTTTTTCTAGGCCAAAGAAAGGGCGGAATGCCGCAAATGGCGGGAGAATTCACCTTGAAAAAACACGGCATCGATCCCCGCTCGGATCTGGAACTGATTCAAAATATCGAATTTGCCAATATCGCCGCGGCTTTTGCCTCAGGCACGGGACAATACGTCCAGTTGTTCGAGCCGCAGGCCTCCATCTTCGAGCGGGAGGGAAAAGGGCATGTCGTCGCCTCCTTCGGCACGGAGAGCGGCCGGCTTCCCTATACCGTCTATATGACGAAACAAAGCTATATCGCCCGGAATAAAGAGCTTGTTCAAAAATTTACGAACGCGATTCATAAGGCGCAGATCTGGGTACAGGAGCACTCGCCGGAGGAGACGGCAAAAACGATAGCTCCTTATTTCAAAGACACGGATCAAGAAATACTGGCGAGCTCCGTGAAACGTTATCTGGAGCAGGGGTCGTACGCCGAATCTCCCCTGCTGGAGGAAGCGGGCTGGAACAATCTGCTGAATGTTATGGAAAACGCGGGCGAGTTGAAAGCGCGGGTGGAACTCAGAGAACTGGCCGATAACTCTTTTGCGGAGTCCACAAACAAGTAATGTCGGATAACAAGGGCGGGAAAGGAGCGTGAGACTTTAGTGAGTCAAGTCCCTGTCGTTGAATTGAAAGACCTGGATCTGGTGTATGTGACGGACCGCGAGGCCGTGCTTGCTCTGGAAGGGATGAACCTGTCGGTCATGCCCGGCGAGTTTATCAGCCTGGTTGGTCCCAGCGGATGCGGCAAAACCACGCTTCTGTCCGTGATCGCCGGCCTGTTACCTCCGTCGAGAGGGGAGGTCCTGCTGCACGGCAAGCCGGTGACCGGGGCGTCCCCGGAAGTCGGATATATGCTTCAGCAGGACTATTTGTTCCCTTGGCGCACCATTTTGAGCAATGCCTTGTTGGGGCTGGAACTAACGGAGCGGCTGTCGGAGGACAGCCAAGCTTTCGTGCTTGAGCTGCTCGAAGGCATGGGCCTCGGGGGCACGGCGGATCGGTATCCCCACCAGCTCTCCGGCGGAATGCGGCAGCGTGTGGCCCTGGTAAGGACGTTGGCGACGAATCCCGATCTGCTGCTGCTGGATGAGCCGTTCTCCGCACTGGATTATCTGACGAAGCTGCAACTGGAAGACCTGGTGGTGGATACTTTAAGGCAGCGAGGGAAAACCGGTGTACTGGTCACCCATGATTTGTCCGAAGCCATCGCGGTCAGCGACAGGGTCATCGTGCTTGCGGCGCGGCCGGGAAGAATCCGCAGCACCTATGTGATCCCGGAGAATATCCGCCAGGCCCAACCGTTCTATGCGCGCGAGGAGGCCGGGTTCAATGAGCTGTTTCACGAAATCTGGCGGGACCTCGAATCGCTTGAAGGAAAGGGGGAATAGCGATTGGCTGAGGCTATGTCGAACAAGAAGGGCGGGCCTAAGTCCGCCTGGATCGAGGACAAATGGCGCGACCATCTGAGGCACAAACGGCGGGGGAGCCGGCTGGTGTTGGCGACCCAGCTTCTGTTGCTGGCCGTCCTGATCGGATTGTGGGAGCTGGCCGGCCGGCTGGGGTGGGTCGATGTTCTGATTTTCAGTTATCCTTCCAAAGTGGGCGGGCAGATCGTCAAGGATGTCCTTAACGGGGAATTGTGGCCGCATTTGGCCGTAACGGTGGGGGAAACCGCGGTCGGCTTTCTTCTCGGTACACTAATCGGTACGCTGCTGGCGGTTTTGATCTGGTGGTCTCCTTTTCTGTCGCGGGTGCTTGAACCTTATATGGTCGTGTTCAACAGTATGCCCAAAGTCGCCCTCGGTCCGATTTTTATCGTTTTGTTCGGCGCGGGATTCACGGCGATCGTGATTACGACGCTTTCCATCACCGTGATCGTCACCACGCTTGTGGTTTATAACAGCTTTAACGAAGTGGACGACAATCTCGTTAAAGTGATTCGGACCTTTGGCGGGGACCGGCGGGATGTATTCATGAAGGCGATCTTGCCGGCCTCTTTTCCCGCGATCGTGTCCACATTAAAGGTCAATGTGGGGATGGCGTGGGTAGGCGTTATCGTCGGGGAGTTCCTCGTCGCCAAAATCGGGCTGGGCTATTTAATCGTCTACGGGTTTCAAGTGTTCAACTTCACTTTGGTGCTGGCGAGCCTCGTCATAATCGCGGTTGTCGCCACGGGAATGTATCAGCTTGTCGTGTATGTGGAGCGGATATTGCTCAAGGAACGTCGTTGATCTCCCTATTCAGCATGAGCCGAAGCGATGAGCTGCGGCTTTTTTGCACTGACCCCTCTCATTGAGTTCAAGGGATGAGTGGCTGGCGGCCAGCTTCCCTTTGAAGCCGGACAGATGAATAGGGGCTTTATGCGCAGCTATTTTGTCGAATTCGGCTCATTGGTGTGAAATAGAGGCCGTTTAGGCACTGAAGTTGCATCAAACCTGACAGGGTACTTCTTATTTTGAAACTTGTCGCCTCGGTGTGGCGAGTTGGATCCGGCGTGTCCCATTTCCCTAACCGCCGTCGCATGAGCAGCCTTGCAAGAAAGACGAAAATTAACACTAACGGTTGCCACAGCCGTTATTTGTCCTGAAAACGCCGATTTCCCATTCTAACGGCCGCCACGGCGCTTGTTTTCGCATAAACAGGCTTTTAAGGCGAGAATCCAGGGGAATAACGGCGCTCACTACCGTTAGAATTTCGAAAGGGCTACTTTTCGTTAAATAGCGGCTGCTACAGCCGTTAGAGTCCTCTCAGACGTTAGTACCAGCCGGAAAGCCTGACCTTTTGCAGGAATTCATACTCGATCAATGCAGGTAAGTCTTGGAGGGCAATGGAAATTTTCCCGAAAAAAAGGAAGACTACGCCATGCGTAAGATAGGACCCCATTTTTAACCACACTCTTCTTTCATGTTAAGGTTAGTGCATCGCTAGTGCCGTTTAGGGCCTTATTTTTGGAAAAAGCGGACCAAACCCTAATTTCGGAGCCCGCTCCCGTGAATTAAGGCCCTTCCTGACCGCTATTATTCCCGCTGGGCCGAAATAGCGGCCCAAAAGGCCGCTAAGGCGAGCGCTGTCCAGGAGGATTTTGCGGGGGGGCCGGCTCCAGTTCGCTAAGGCGGCGAATAAGTCTGAAATTGGACAGCGCCATGGCTGACGGGAGCCGCCGCCTTGGTCGGTGGATTTGACTTTCTTGGCCCCCCATTGTTTGAAGGGAGGAAATCAAGTACGATAGGATGAAGAAATAGGCCGTTTTTTTCTATATTTTATGAGAATGATAGGGTGGTTTCATGGGATTTCGCGTCATTAAAACAGCAATCGCCACATTAATCGCAATCATTGTCGCGGATTTGGCCGGTGTGGAAGGGGCGTTATCCGCCGGTCTATTGGCCATCCTCGGGGTGGATGTCACCCGGAAGCGGAGCATCGCCACCGTTACCTCCCGTTTTTTTGCGTCGGTGCTCGGACTGCTGCTGGCCTTCGGCCTTTTTTACATATTCGGATTCCATATCTGGGTGCTGGTTGTGTATATCCTTATCGCGTTTCCGCTCATAACCAGGGCTCATTTCAAAGAAGGTATCGTCACCAGCTCTGTTGTCGTGTTTCGCGTCTTCGGGGGAGAGGAGCTGAGCGCTCATGTCATGCTTACGCAGATCGAACTGCTTGTGATCGGGCTGGGGGCGGCCATGGTGGTAAACCTGGCTTATATGCCCAAAGCGGAGGAGAAGCTGATCGAGATCCGGCGGCAAGTCGACGGGTTGTTTTCGGTGATTTTCAGCCATCTCGCCCAGTCTCTTCGCGACCCTTACCACCTTTGGGACGGGAAGGAAATCATTGAAGCGGGCCAGCGGGTCGACGAAGGTCTGACTTCGGCCAAGCGCGCTCTGGAGAATCAGTTAATCTCGGCGAGCGATGCCTGGTCCGTTTATTTTTATATGCGGAAGGAGCAGCTTGGCCGGATCGAAAGCATGCTGGAGTTGGTCTCTTTTGTTTACCAGCGGATGCCGCAGGGACAAATTACGGCTTTATTGTTCGATCGGCTGAGCCAGGACGTGTTGACCGAGGAATATACGGGGCAAACGGAACTGATGCTTGCGGAGTTGGAGAAGGAGTTCAGGCGGATGGAACTGCCGGCGACCCGGGAAGAATTCGAAATCCGTTCCGCGATATTGCAGCTTTGCCGGGAACTAGCGTATTACCTGAATATCGCCAAAAAAGATAAGGCGCCCGCATCGCTCAAATCGACGGGGAAAGAGAAGGGTCAAGTGGCCGGAGGACGCTGAGGAAGTTTCGGATTAGGGGGGATTCACGGCGAAAATCCTGCCGGGTGCGCGAATAAACAGTAAAAAAGAAGCCTGGCGAAAGAGCCGGGCTTCTTTCACATATTTATTTCTCTTGGGCTAATCAACATTCGCCCAGTTCCTGCATACATATGTAATGAATGATGTATGGAGGAGGTTTCGATCATGTCATTGAAATATCAAAGTAGAGAGATTATCACGAAAGCGATCTGCGGAAAAGGTCGTAAGTTCTCTACCGTAACACATACCGTGACTCCGCCACACAAACCGACGAGCATACTGGGGGCGTGGATCATCAACCACCAGTACGAGGCGGTAGCGGCGGGAGACGGAATTGAAGTTATTGGTACTTACGATATCAACATCTGGTACTCCTATGACAGAAATTCGCAGACCGAGGTTGCCAAGGAGACCGTGTCGTATGTGGAAAATGTGCCGCTCAGTTACTTGGATTCCAGACACCGCGCTTCGACAGTGGAGGTTTTTGCGGAGGCGACGCAGGAACCGAGCACCGTTGAAGCAAGCGTATCGGGAGACGGCCGGGTGGCGATTCGCGTGGAGCGGGAATTCGCCGTTGAGCTTGTGGCCGAAACGAAGCTGAATGTTCTTGTCGTGCCTGGCGGTGAGGACGGGGACAAAGATTATGATTTTGGATCCGAGCTCGGGGATTACGAGGATCTGGATCCGGACCTCCTCGACGACGAACTGTAAGCGGCTGTAGCTGTATTAATCTTCCCGGCAATTTGAATTTGCAGGTATGGTCTACTATATGCGGCAGGGGCGTCGTCGTCGAGGGCGGCTGCCCTCTTTTTGTTTTATTTTTCAAATTTTTTTTATCAAAAGCCTTGAAACGGTTCGGGATTGGGCCGCGAAATCGAGGGAACTTTTCCGGATAAACCGGATCCGCGAGCCGCGAGCCAAGAGCAGCTGTATATGACCAGGAGATTTCCCTGTGAATAAAGTAGTGATCTGCGGAGAAAAGAGGGGCCGGAGCATGGAAATGAAGCATGTGCTGAAAATCAAGCTGGAAGGCGGGGTTTTCAGCAGCAGGTTAATGCGGGCGTTCATAAATCAGGGAGGACCTTATGAATTGCTGAGAGGACCCTTGAAGGGTAATGAAAGGGCTTCTCGGGAAGAGGGGGGATTCATTTACGGGTTGCCTGGTAGTTATATCGCTGATCCGGCGATGGCGGTGACGGTGACGGTGACGGAATGGAGGCTGAATAACGAAGCGGCCCGATTTGCCGCAATCCCTTGGGAAAAGGTCGAGGGCGGTTTGCGGGCCGCCGGGCTTTTGGCGGAACTCGGCGATGGCCGGGCAGCCACCGGACGGAATGGCGGCTATGTACGCCGATACGCCGTCAGCGTGTTCAACCTGCGGGCTCTGACCGTGGTTCCGGTCCAGGCCTCGACCGTTACCCTGCCGTTTTCCGGGGCCGGGGGAGAACCGGAACCGGCTTCTCCGCTTTGGCGACGCCTGGAGAAGACCGCCGTCCGGGCTCTTTATACCTTTGGACTCGATTTCGGGGAAGTAGTGATCCGGGCAGGCGCGGAGGGCTGCTTCACGGTGGAGAAGATGGGTACCTCTCCGTCCTATGGGGGCATGAGAGCCGCGGCCCTTACCGCCGAAGCGATGGCCGGGCTGCTTCGGGAGCTGGAGGAGGCGGAAGCCCGGTTTTCCGAGCGGCTGATCGGGATGGACCCGGAATTTTTGCTCTACAACGGCAAAACGAAAAAAGTGGTGCAAGCTTCCCGATATTTGGGACGGCAAGGTATCGCGGGCTGCGATGTCCTGCGCTACCGGGGCCGGCGCCTCTTCCCGGTTGCCGAACTGCGGCCCGAGCCGGGTAGGGAGCCGCGGGATTCCGTGCGCCAATTGCTCCGCGCCTTCCGCGCGGCGAAGTCGGCGATCACCGACGGCGAACTGCTTTGGCAGGCCGGGGGCATGCCGCAGCGAGGCTTCCCCCTGGGCGGGCATCTGCACTTCAGCGGAGTCCCGCTGACCGGGGAACTGCTTCGCACGCTCGACAATTACCTCGCTCTCCCGATGGCTCTGCTCGAGGACAGCCGCAGTGCGCGGAGGCGGCCGCTGTACGGCTTTTTGGGCGATTTCCGGCGCAAGGACTACGGCGGCTTCGAATACCGTACGCTGCCCAGTTTTTTGATTTCGCCGCTGGTGGCGAAAGGCGTTCTGGGGCTGGCGGCGCTTATCCTTAGAGATTATCGCTCCTTGCAGCGGCGCCCGCTGCAGGATCAGACGGTTCAAAAGGCGTTCTACGAGGCGCGCAAGCAGGTGCTGCGCAAGACGTGGCCTCCGCTGGCGAGGGATATCGCCGCTTCCCCCGGGTATCCGGACTATGCGGAATATATCGCCCCCTTTCTGGACGCCGTCCAGTCCGGCAAGGTTTGGGACGAATCCGCGGACATCCGCGGCCCGTGGAAACTGCAAACCGACTCGTAAGCTTTCCCTCCTTTCTGGTATAATAGAAATCTATGAAAGGGAATTTGGAGGGTGCACATGGCTACTTATACGCCGATGATTCAACAATATTTAAGTGTCAAAGCCCAGGCGCAGGATGCGTTTCTCTTCTTTCGGCTGGGGGATTTTTATGAGATGTTCTTTGACGATGCGTTGCTCGCTTCGAAAGAACTGGAGATAACGCTAACCGGTCGCGAAGGCGGCATGGAGGAAAAAATCCCAATGTGCGGGGTGCCGTACCATTCGGCGGAGAACTACATACACCGGCTGATCGAAAAAGGCTACAAGGTCGCCATCTGCGAGCAGGTGGAGGACCCCGCCGCCGCCAAAGGCGTCGTCCGGCGGGAAATCGTTCGGGTGATCACGCCGGGGACAGTGATGGAAGGGAAAACCGTCGGCGAACGCGCCAACAACTATCTGATGTGCGTCACGGAGCGGAACGGCCTGATGGCGGTGGCGTCCTGCGATCTTTCGACCGGCGAACTTTACGTTACGTCGGCTCCGGCGAGCAAGGAATGGCTGCGCGATGAAGTGGGGATCTACGATCCGTCCGAAGTGATCGGGGACGGGGCGCTGCTGGACTGGATCCGCGAGCAGGCTTCTCCGCTGGGCAAAGCGATCGTCTTCACCCCTTGGGATAAAGGTAAAGACGAAGCCGGGCGCCAGCAGTTTGGCGAAGCCGCCTGGATCCGGCTGGAAACCGAGCGCCGGGAGTGCATCGCCCTGCTCGTCGGCTATCTGGCCGAAACGCAGAAGCGTTCGCTCGGCCAGTTGACGAAAGTTTCCGCCTACGAGCCGGAGCAGTATATGATTCTGGACCCGTTTACCCGCCGCAACCTGGAATTGGTGGAAACCGTGAGGGAACGGTCGAAAAAAGGCTCGTTGCTCTGGCTGCTCGACAAGACGGAAACGTCGATGGGAGCGCGGCTCCTGCGGCGCTGGATCGACAAGCCGCTCTTGCAGCGCAGCCGGATTGAAGAGCGGCTGGAAGCGGTGGACACCCTGTATAGCGGGTTTATCCTGCGGGAAGACCTGCGCCAGTCGCTGGTGGAAATCTACGATCTGGAGCGGCTCACCGGGCGGATTGCCTTCGGCAGCGCCAACGGGCGCGATATGATCGCTTTGAAGGGATCGCTGCGGAAGGTTCCGGCGATCAAGGAGCTCTGTGCGGCATCCACTTCTTCCACGTTGCGGAAAATCGCGGCGGATATGGACGATTGCAACGACCTGGCTGATCTCATCGAAACGGCGATTGCGGACGAGCCGCCGGTCTCGGTCCGGGATGGCGGCGTCATTAAGGGCGGTTATCATCCCCGGTTGGACGAGCTGCGCGAAGCGGGCACGAACGGCAAGCGCTGGATCGCGGAGCTGGAGGCGGCGGAGCGCCGGGCCACCGGCATAAAATCGCTGAAGATCGGCTACAACAAGGTGTTCGGCTACTACATCGAAGTGACGAAATCCAATCTGTCGGCCCTCCCGGAAGGACGTTATGAACGGAAACAGACGCTGGCCAACGCCGAGCGATTCGTAACGCCGGAACTGAAGGAGAAGGAGACGCTGATCCTGGAGGCCGAAGAACAGATGGCCGATCTGGAGTACCGGTTGTTTAACGGGATCCGCGAAAAGATCGCCGCGGAGATCGAACGGCTGCAGCGGCTCGCCGAAAAGATCGCCGAGATCGATGTCCTCCGTTCCTTGGCGGTGGTCGCCTCCAAGGGCGGGTTTGTCAAGCCGGTACTGACCGACGGCTACAATCTCGTTGTGGAGCAGGGACGCCACCCGGTGGTCGAATCCGTGATGAAGGATACGGCTTTCATTTCGAACGGCACGGAACTGAAAAAAGAAGAAGCGAGTATCCTGCTCATCACCGGTCCCAATATGGCGGGCAAGAGCACCTACATGAGACAGGTTGCGCTGATATCCATTCTGGCGCAGATCGGCAGCTTCGTTCCGGCCGCGAGGGCGGAAATACCGCTGGTGGACCGGATTTTCACGCGAATCGGAGCGGCGGACGATCTGATCGGCGGGCAGAGCACCTTTATGGTGGAAATGGCGGACATTCAAGTCATGACCGAAAAAGCGACTTCCCGCAGTCTGATCATCATCGACGAACTGGGCCGCGGGACTTCGACGAGCGAGGGCATGGCGATCGCGCAAGCCGTGATCGAGTACGCGCACGATTATATCGGCTGCAAGGCGCTCGTATCGACGCATTTTCACGAACTTGCGCACCTGGAGAACAGCTTGTCCGGCCTGCGCAATTACCGGATGGCCGTCCAGGAAAGCGGGGACAAGGTGCATTTTCTCCGCAAGCTCGTCCCCGGCGCGGCCGATACGAGCTACGGCATCTACTGCGCCCGGCTTGCGGGCCTGCCGGGCGGCATAATCGAGCGGGCTTACGGCTTGCTGCAAGGCTTTGAGCAAGCCGCCGCCGCCGTGACCGCGGGGAGCCTGGACGAGGTGGGAGCAACGGCAGCCGGTACGGGAGAGACCGGGGCGGCGGCCCAAGTCGTGGCGATGCAAAGTGAGGCGGTTCGAAGTGTGACAGAGCAGGCGCAGGCCCAGGCTCAAGTGGTGCAAACCCAAGGGATGACGATGGAAACGCAGATCGCTGCGGCGCAAGCCGGCGGTCATTCGCAGGAGGCCGAGACAAGCGTCGTGCAGTTGTCTATTTTTGACGACGAGATCCCGGCGAAGAAGCCGAAAACGGCTCCGGAAGATGCCGGAATGCGTCAAATCGTGAACATGGTGAAGAACGCCGACCTGATGAATATGACGCCGCTCGAAGCCATGCAACTGGTTAACGAGCTTAAGCAGAAAGCCAAACATTTGTGACGGAACTCCGTCTGAAACATTTTAACGGAAATAAAAGGCGCTATTTCTCCTCAAAGGGCCTTTTTAAAGTGGTAACGGAAATGATAGCCGCTATTTTACTCAAAATCAGCGGCTTTGCGGTAAAAAACGAAAATAAGCGCTGTAGCTTCCGTTAAAAGCCGGATGGGTGTTTTTTTTGCACAAATAGCGGCTGCTGCGTCCGTTACATTTCAAGAAGAGCATCCCGTTACTCGGGAGCCAGGAAAAATCGGTAAATCGAGCAGCTGAGCAAGGGAGGGACGAGCTGTGGCAAAAATCACGATATTGGACGAGCATATCGCCAACCAGATCGCCGCGGGGGAAGTGGTCGAACGTCCGTCTTCGGTCGTCAAGGAGCTGGTGGAAAATGCGGTGGACGCCGGTGCGACCAAAATCGAAGTCCAGGTTGAAGAAGGGGGGCTTGAACTGATCCGGGTGACGGATAACGGTTCGGGGATCGAGCCCGAGGATTGCGAGACCGCTTTTTACCGGCATGCCACCAGCAAGATTACGGCCGGGCGGGATCTATTCCAAATTCGCAGCCTGGGCTTCCGGGGGGAGGCTTTACCGAGTATCGCCGCGGTGGCCAAGGTCCGGCTGGTCTCCTCCAGCGATGACAGCGGTTTGGGCCGGGTGATCGCGATCGAGGGCGGAACGCTTAAAGAAAATGAAGATACGGCGGCTCCCCAAGGGACGGAAATTACGGTTAGGGAATTATTTTACAATACCCCGGCAAGGCTGAAATATATGAAGACGATCCAGACGGAGCTCGGCCACGTCTCTGACGTGATGTACCGTCAAGCGCTGGCCCACCCGGAGATCGCCTTTTCGCTCAAACACAACGGGAACGTGCTGTTGCAAAGCCAGGGGGGCGGGGATCTTTTGCAGGTCATCGCCTCCATCTACGGCATCAATACGTCGAAATCGATGATTCCGCTCGCGGCCGAAAATCCGGATTACCGAATTTCCGGGTTCATCGGGTTGCCGGAGCTGACCCGTTCCAACCGGAGCGCCATGTCCACGATCGTCAACGGGCGCTATATCCGCAACCAGGGTTTGCACCAGGCGATTCTTCGGGCATATCATACGCTGTTGCCGATCAATCGTTATCCGTTGGTCGTTATTTCGCTGGATATGCATCCTTCGCTGGTTGACGTGAACGTGCATCCCGCGAAGCTTGAGGTGCGGTTCAGCAAGGAAGCGGAGCTTAACGCGTTCCTCGAAGAGAGCATCCGCGCCGTGCTGTCGGAGCAGGTGCTTATTCCGCAGGTGGTCAAGCAGCAGCTCGGGAAGTCTGGCTCCGGTTCCGTGATTCAGGAGCAATTTCACTTCCCGGCGGCCCGGCGGGACGCCGCCGCGACGTGGCCCGCGGAACCCGGCGTTGGCCAGCCCGGCGGGGCCATGTCAGCCGCGGCCGAGGCGGGCACGCCCGCCGGAGCGGCCCAGGGGCCTGGCGCGCCGCCGCCGGGCGACGCCTACGCCGCGCCGGCGCGGCCGGTTGCGGGCGCGGCCGG
Organism: Paenibacillus sp. A14; assembly: GCF_036864815.1. Lineage (NCBI taxonomy): Bacteria > Bacillati > Bacillota > Bacilli > Caryophanales > Paenibacillaceae > Paenibacillus > Paenibacillus sp. A14. Next base: position 118,129 of record NZ_JBAGJD010000001.1, on the reverse strand, counting down.
CGGCTCCGCGCTGCGCGAGCAGGCCGCGGCCTACGGCGGAGCGGCCGCCGCTCCGCCGCGCACCGGCGCCTATGCGCCGCCAGAGCCGCCGCGCCAGGCCCCGGCCGCGGGCCAGCCCGGCGTCCGTGCGCCGCAGAGCGGCTACGCCGCTGCCGGCAGGCCTGCGGCCGGGGCGGTGCCGGAGGCGCTGTACGGCGCTCCGGACCAGGCGCCCGAGCTGCCGGCATTTCCCGAGCTGTCGCTGATCGGACAGCATCATGGCACGTATTTGATCGCCCAGAATGAACAAGGGCTCTATCTCGTTGACCAGCACGCCGCCCATGAGCGGGTGAATTACGAATATTACTATGAAAAATTCGGTAACCCGGCGGATGCCTCGCAAGAGCTGCTGCTTCCGATCACGCTGGAATTCACGCCTGCCGAAAGCGAGAAGCTGAAAGAACGGCTGTCGTGGTTTGAGCGGGCCGGCGTTATCCTGGAGCATTTCGGCGGCGGGACGTTCCGGGTCGTCTCCTGCCCGTACTGGTTCCCGCAAGGGGAGGAAGCCGAAATCATCCGGGAAATGGCGGAATGGGTGCTCAGCGAGCGGGCCATCGATTTGGCCAAGCTGCGCGAAAAATCCTCTATCCTCGTCTCCTGCAAGGCTTCCATCAAGGCGAACCAGAAACTGACGACCGAAGAGGCGGATACGCTCTTGCAGCGGCTGTCGGCCTGCAAGCAGCCGTACACTTGTCCGCACGGCCGGCCGATTATTGTATCCTTTTCCAATTACGATCTGGAAAAGCTGTTTAAACGGGTGATGTGAACGGAGGAAAGAGAATTGTGATCATAACGACAGGAGATCATCCCGCGCGCGAGGCGGTTTCCAGGGCTGCCGCTCTCGCGGCTCTGGCGGGTGTGCCCTACATTCCGCGGAACCGGACATCGCTATCCAGGCTGTCCGCCCGCCACGGGGACCAGGACATTCTGGTCATTCTGGAAGGCGGGGCGCGGCTTTATCGGCCGGAACAGGAAGAAATGAAGTTTCATCCCAGTATGGCTTTCGTCAGGGCCAAGCGATTGCTGAGGGGCGAGAGTGATCCGATGCTGGAAGCGGCCCGGGTTCGTCCGGGCGATACGATCATCGACTGCACCGCCGGTCTCGGCGCCGATGCGGCCGTGTTCGCCCTCGGCGCCGGAACCGAGGGAAGCGTCCTGGGGCTGGAGGATTCGCTTCCGTTGTGGAGTTTGCTGCACGAAGGTTTTGCTTACTACATATCCGGGGTAAAAGAATTTGACGAGGCCTTGCGGCGCGTCACTATCAAGCGGGCCGAGCATCTTGAGGTGCTGAGGGGGCTGCCCGACAAAAGCGCTGACGTGGTTTACTTCGACCCGATGTTCCGCGACCCGGTGCAAGAATCGTCAGCCATCTCGCCGCTTCGCGCTTATGCGAACAATAACAGCCTGGATGCCGAGGCGATCCGGCAGGCCTGCCGGGTTGCTCGCAGAACGGTGGTCCTCAAGGAGAAGAAAGGAAGCGGCGAATTTGAGCGTCTCGGTTTCGAAACGCAGTCCCGCTCCCATACCAAAATTGCCTACGGAGTGATTTCGCTTGACTAATCATGAAAAACCGAAGCTGCTGGTATTGGTCGGCCCGACCGCCGTCGGCAAAACGAAGCTGAGCATCGAGATCGCCAAGGCGTTCTCCTGCGAAATTATCTCCGGCGACTCCATGCAGGTGTACCGGGGAATGGATATCGGAACGGCCAAAATCCGCCCCGAGGAAATGGACGGCGTTCCTCACCACTTGATCGATGTGTTGGAACCGGACGAGGCTTTTTCCGTGGCGCGCTTTCAGGAGGAATGCCGGTCGCTCATCCCGCAGATTCATGGCCGAGGACATCTGCCGTTCATCGTCGGGGGAACGGGGCTCTATGTCGAATCCGTCTGCTACGAATTCCAATTTACGGAAGCGGGGGCCGATGAGGCGTTTCGTGCGGAGCAGCAGCGGCTGGCCGATGAACAGGGGCCCGAGGCGCTTCATGCCAAACTTGCGGCCATCGACCCCGAAACGGCGGGAAGGCTGCATCCGAACGATGTGCGCCGGGTGATTCGCGCCCTAGAGGTCTACCATATGACCGGAGAACCGCTGTCCGCCAGTCTGGCGCGGCAGAGCAGGCAATCTCCCTATGACCTTTGTCTGGTCGGTTTGACAATGGACCGCCAAATGCTTTATAACCGTATTGAACAGCGTATCGACGAAATGATGGCTTCGGGGTTGGTCGAAGAAGTACGAGAACTTCTGGACCGGGGATACACCACAGAGTTGGTATCGATGCAGGGGCTTGGATACAAGGAGATCGCCGAGCACCTCGTGGACGGTGTTCCGCTGGGCGTCGCGGTGGACAACTTGAAGCGGGATACCCGTCGTTTCGCGAAAAGGCAGCTTTCCTGGTTCCGCCATATGAAGGATATTTCCTGGGTGGATGTGGGCGACGGCACAAATTTTTCCGCGAATTTTGAGGCCGTACGTGCTATAATAGCAGGAAAGTTTTCAACTGATCTTGAATATAATTCTAAACACTAATTGATTCCTATTGGGGGTACGGCGAATGAACAAGTCCATTAATATCCAGGATACATGTCTGAATCAAATGCGTAAAGAGAGCATCCCGGTCACGGTCTTCTTGATCAACGGGTTCCAGATCAGAGGGACGATTAAAGCGTTTGATAACTATATTATCGTGATCGACAGTGACGGCCGCCAGCAAATGGTGTACAAGCATGCGATCTCCACGTTCCAGCCTCAGCGCAATGTTTCGCTTATGCAGGATTCCCAGAATGAGGGGTAAGTCCGAGTTGAAACTTTTTTGATTGCAGCACGTTTAATGGTATAGGAAATGAAGCGGAGCAACCTGAAGATAGGTTGTTCTTTTCTTTCCGGGCCCAAACCGGCAGCGGCCCTATTATACAGATAGAGATAGAGACGGGAAGAAGGGAGTCAAAACCATGTCTACCAATAGACCCTCCAGATTGGAGCGGAGCAGCAAACCTTCTGCGAAACCGGGAGCGAAGAAACCTGGGAAGAAGAAAAAAAAGATTACGCCCAAGCGCTTGCTGTGGACCGCGTTTTTCACGATTGCTTTTGCCATATTTTGCGGGACTGCGGGCTTTATGTACATCACGGTTAGCGGTGAGAAAATTCTCAACGAAAACAGAGACAAACTGGTTATTTATGAAACGTCGAAAGTATATGATCGTACCGGCAAGCTGATGGGGGAGTTGTCCATCGAAAAAAGCGAACCGGTTGATAAAATTCCTGATTTGGTCAAAAAAGCATTTGTCGCTACCGAGGATAGACGGTTTTATGAGCATAACGGGGTAGATCTGTGGTCCATCAGCCGTGCGGCGGTCAAGGATATTATGGCCAGATCCCTGGTAGAAGGCGGCAGTACGATTACTCAGCAGCTCGCAAAAAACATGTTCCTTGACTTCGATAAGACGTTTTTCCGTAAAGCAACCGAAATGTCTATCGCTATGGCCCTGGAACGCCATAATACAAAAGATGAAATCATTACGCTCTATCTCAACCGGATCTTTTTCGGTCAAAGAGCCTACGGCATTAAAGCGGCTTCCCAGCGTTATTTCGGCAAAGGTAACCTGGAAGATCTGAAGTTATGGGAAATAGCCACCCTTGCGGCCATCCCGAAGGGACCGTCCAAGTACAATCCGGTCAGTAACCCGGAATTGTCGAAGCAACGGCGCTCCGTGGTGCTTGACTTAATGTACGAGGAAGGCTATATCACCGCCGCAGAGCGGGACGAGGCGAAGGCAGTGGATTACACTTATGAGCCACCGGCTAAAAATGACAGTTATCAGGCCTTTAAAGATTACGTAATTAACGAAGCCGAGGAGAAATTCGGTCTTACCGAGGACCAGTTGAACCGCGGCGGTTACAAAATTTACACAACGATGGACGCCCAGGCGCAAAAAGCGGTTGAGAAGGCGTTTGCCAACAACGACTTTTTTGAAAAGAGCAAGGATGAGCAGCAGGTTCAGGGTTCAATCGTCATTATGAACCATGAGAACGGCAGTCTGGTTGCGCTGCTTGGCGGACGCGATTATGAACGGAAAGGGTTCAGCCGTCTGGACAGCCGGCGTCAGCCGGGATCCTCGTTTAAACCGATCGTTTCCTACGCGCCGGCTCTGGAAAGCGGCAAGTTTACTCCGACTTCGCTGCTGAGCAATGAGAAACAGTGCTTTGGAGACTATTGTCCGAAGAACTTGCATGGTTACTCCAAAACGATCGACATGACGACCGCGCTGACGAAATCGGAGAATATTCCGGCCGTTTGGCTCCTAAACGAGGTCGGTGTGGGAACGGGCGTCAAGTATGCCCAGGAAATGGGCATTAAAATGGACGAGAACGACCGCAACCTGGCTATTGCTTTGGGTGGTCTGACCCATGGGACAAATACGCTGGAGATGGCGGGGGCTTTTAGTGTGTTCGGCAACGGCGGGCAATACAACGAGCCTTACTCGATCAAATCTATCGTGGATCATGACGGTAAGGAAAGATACAGACATGATTCGAAGGCCAAAAGGGTGCTCAGTGAGCAAACGGCTTACCAAATGACACAAATGCTGCAAAATGTCGTTAACGACGGAACGGGGAAACGCGCCAGACTGAACCGGCCTGTAGCGGGTAAGACGGGGACGACCCAGCACGGGATCAAGGGCCTCCGAAGCAGCAAAAACCGGGACGTCTGGTTTGTGGGTTACACGCCGGAATGGACGGCGGCGATCTGGATGGGGTACGATAAACCGGACAAAAACCACCTGCTGAACGGCAGCAGCGGTCAGGCGGCCGCGTTATTCTCGGCGGTGATGACCGAGGCGCTCGAAGGCGTACCGGTGAAGGACTTCCCGGTTCCGAAAAATTTGAAGAAGGAAGAACCGCCTAAACAGGAAGAAGCAGCGGTTACGAAGCCCGCGAATCTCTCGGCGACGTACAGTCCGGAGACCGGGGTAGTCACGCTGAACTGGACGGGTGTCAGCACCGAGGGCGCAGTGTACCGGATTTACCGCCGCGAGGCCTCGGAAGCCGACTTTTCTCTTTATATGGAAGCGGCGGCTCCCGGTGCGGAGGATATCGGGGTAACGGCAGGCGGCAGTTACGAATACTACGTAAAAGCCTATGATGCGGTCAACAATGTTGAAAGCGATCCTTCCAATATTACTCAGATCATGATTGAAGCCGAGGAGCCGCCGATGGATGACATCGATCCCGGACAGGGTGACGTTGGCGGAACCGATGGGTCCGGCAACGGGGGCGCAGTTCCCGGCCAAGGAGGAAATGGCGGCCAGGATGGCGATCAAGGAACTCTGCCTCCGGGGAATGGCGGCGATGGAGGCCCAGGCTCAGGAAACAACGGCGGAGGAAACAGCGGAAATGGTCAAGGCAACGGGGGGCAGGCCGGGAACGGCGGCGGAAACGGCAGCGGAAACGGCGGCAGCAACGGCTCCGGAAACGGCCAAGATGGAGTGACCCCTGACGGGGCGGGGAACGGCAACGCCGGATCTTCCGGGTCCGGTCTTCCGCCGGATGAGAACGGAGACAGCATCACCGGGGGGGACATCTCCGATCCGGCCGGCAACAACGGCACGAACAGCGGTTTTTAAGATCAGATTTAGGCCGGTCTTTCAACACTTTGGTTGAAAGACCGGCTTTTTTTATGAATTATTTTAAAATTTCATTTTTGAGACTCCCTTTTAAATGTGATAAGCTGAATGTACATTGTGTTGAAAGGGAACTTACTTATGAAGCGAAAATTCGGAGACCGCGCGAATTGGCGCCGTGTGACGCAGCGGCAGTTCAAATCCAGGTATGTGAACAGCGATATGTTTACCGGTTATGTCACGATGTACAGTATTCACGAATTAAAGGACCCGCTTTGGAAGACGTACGGAGGGCATACGTTCCGGATCGCCGATAAAGGGTACACTTGGCTGCAGTATTACCCGAAGGGCGCGCATTACGTAGTGACCGCCATGTTTGACGACCAGGGCGAAATCGTGGAATGGTATATCGATGTCTGCAAAATCCAAGGGGTGACGGATCAGGGCGTACCTTGGTTTGATGATTTGTATTTGGATATCGTCGTCTTAAAGAACGGAGAGGTATTTCTTTTGGATGAGGATGAGCTGGACGATGCGCTCACCCGGGGGTACATCACGGTGCGTGATTACGATATGGCGATGGAGACGGCCCGCGAAGTGTTGCATTCAATTCGGGAACATCGCTTTCCTTATTTTTCAATGTCGCTTGAGCACTATCGCACCGGTTTCGTCCTGAACGACTCCATGCGGCCGGGAGGTAAGCATGACACGATATAACGGGCATATGACGGGGCTTAACCTGGGTACGAAGAAGAAGAGGGGCCGCAGGATTTGGTTTTGGCTGCTTGCTTTTTGTGCAGCGGCCGTAATCGGCTGGATTCTCTTTTGTTTGGCCCAGATCGGCAGTGTGGAGCGGAATCCGGCCGCATATCGAACGTATGACGAACCGGCGGATGTCGGCATCGTGCTCGGTGCGTCGATGTGGGGCGATGCTCCCAGTCCCGGATTAAAAGAACGGCTGGAACGTGCCTTGAGCGACTATAAGGCCGGCAAGTTTCGTGTGTTTATTTTGACGGGAGGCCTGGATCGTCCGGATTATCATTACACCGAGGCGGAGGGAATGGCCAATTATTTGGAAGCCAAAGGGGTCCCGCGTTCGGATATGCTCTTGGAAAATCAGGCGACGAGCACATATGAGAATTTGAGGTACAGCCAGGATCTGATGCAAGAGAAGGGGTATGATTCCGCGGTCATTGTCACGCATACGTATCACGGCAACCGGGCGCTTGAAGTCGCCGAAATGCTGGATTATCGCAATCCCGGGCTGTCGCTGACCGAAACGAGTGTGCTGAAACCAACGCAAACGACGTTGCGTGAGGTATTGGCGTATAGCAAATGGAAACTGGATCAGCTGCTTCTTTACCTGGGGTGGTTATAGAAAAAAGGGAAAACTTCTAATAACGGAGCGGGAGAGAGAATACATTTAAGAAGAGTTTGCCGTCTCCCGGCGATAACGCTTGTTCAATCGTCACAAGTATCGCGTTTGTACGGACTTGAACAACTCCGATAAGAGGTGATCCATACATGTCAGGGCGTGTAATGGCGAGAAGCGGTTCTTCCGAGGACAGACCTTCCCGACAAATCAATGTCATTCTGCGCAGCTCCGAGCCTCCCGTGGTCTCCCAAAGCTCCGCGGAGAGCGAAGCTGCGGCCGGGGTTAAAAGTTTACCCCATCAAGGGCTTTTTGCCGACTTGCAAAAGGAAATGAACGGATTGGTCGGGCTCGAACATGTCAAAGAGCTGATGTACGAAATTTTTGCTTTGCTTCAAGTAGCGGCCATGCGTTCCGAAGCGGGGTTATTATCCGGAGCCCAGGTCTATCATATGGTGTTTAAAGGCAATCCGGGAACGGGAAAGACGACGGTGGCCCGGATTGTGGCCAAGATGTTTCAGAAAATGGGCGTTTTGAACAAAGGGCATTTGATCGAGGTCGAACGCGCCGACCTGGTTGGCGAATACATCGGCCATACGGCGCAAAAAACTCGCGATTTGGTCAAGAAAGCGCTCGGCGGGATACTGTTCATCGATGAAGCGTACAGCCTGGCGCGCGGCGGGGAGAAGGACTTCGGCAAGGAAGCGATCGACACGCTGGTCAAAGCGATGGAGGATCAGAAGAATCAATTTATCTTGATCCTCGCTGGATACTCGGAAGAAATGGATTTCTTCCTGGCGACGAATCCGGGACTGCCTTCACGCTTTCCGATTCAGCTCGATTTCCCGGACTATACGATCGATCAATTGATTCAGATCGCCGAGGGGATGGTCAAAGAGCGTGATTATATTTTGATGCCGCAGGCGATACTCAAATTACAGCAGCATTTGTTACGCGAAAAATGTGAGAGCGAGCACCTGTTCAGCAACGCCAGGCATGTGCGCAACATTATCGAACGTTCGATTCGCCAGCAAGCCGTGCGTTTGCTAAATCAATATACCAGCGGTTCGCCGGGCAAATTGGAACTGATGACCATTCGCACGGAGGATTTGAGGCTGGATAAGAAGTAAGGAGCCGTGAACGATGACAAAAACACCCTACGAGACACAGACCCTGGTGCCTGACCGGGCCGTTGTGGTCAGCCTGATTACACAACGGACCAGAGAGGAAGGGGTCAATCCGGACTATTCGCTGGAGGAACTTGTTCAGCTTGCCGATACCGCAGGGGTGGAAGTCACGGATCGGGTGGTGCAGCATCGTGAGAAGCCGGACCCGCGTTTTTGTCTCGGCAAGGGAAAAGTACTGGAGCTGCGCTGGCTTCTGCAGGAACATCAAGCCAATACGGCGATTTTCGACCAGGAGCTTTCCGGTGCGCAGGTGCGCAATCTCGAGGAGATGCTGGATGTCAAAATTATTGACCGGACCCAGCTGATCCTCGATATTTTTGCCCAACGCGCCAAAACGCGGGAAGGAATCATTCAGGTAGAACTCGCCCAGTTGACGTATTTGCTGCCGCGTTTATCCGGGCAGGGCAAAAATTTGTCGCGGCTGGGCGGCGGCATCGGCACGCGCGGTCCCGGCGAGAGCAAGCTCGAGACCGACCGGCGCCATATCCGCCGGCGGATTGGCGAGCTGAAGCGACAGCTGGCGGAAGTGACGCGGCACCGCAAATTGCATCGGAAGCGGAGGCAGGAGAACGGCGTCGTCCAACTGGCGCTCGTTGGTTATACTAATGCGGGGAAATCAACGCTGCTTCGCGCTTTGACCGCCGCCGACGTGCTGGTAGAGAACCGGCTGTTCGCCACGCTGGACCCTACCTCGCGGATCATGAGGCTGCCGGGCGGCAAAGAGGTGGTATTAACGGATACGGTCGGCTTTATTCAGCATCTTCCGCATGATCTGGTTGCCGCTTTCCGGGCGACGTTGGAAGAGGCGAATGAAGCCGATCTGATTGTGCATGTCGTGGACGCCTCGTCCGAAGCACGATTGGAGCAAATGGCGGTGGTGGACCGGATTTTGGAGGAGTTGGGGGCCGGGAACAAACCTAGACTCGTATTGTATAACAAAATTGACCTGTGCGAGCCTGAGCAATTGGAGATGCTGCCGGCCGTCAAGGATGCGCTGAAAATCAGCGCCTTGAATGAGAATGACATGGAACGGATCGGTGAAGCGGTCCAGCAATTCCTATCCGGCGGGATGCGTTCTTTCCGCATTCCCGCTCGGCGCGGAGATTTGACCCCCATTGTATACAAAATCGGGGATGTGGTTTCGCAGCGATGCGAGGAAGAGGACATGATTTATTCGGTGAATGTGAATTTGGAGGATTTTCAAAAATACGGGTACCTCCTCGCTCCTTACACCATCCCGACACATGAATGTCCGATAAATGAGAGATAAAGTTACTTAAGGGGAGAGGTAGAGTCATCATGGCGGTTTTTGCGGAAAAAATAGTTCAATGGATTGAAGCGGCAGAGCAGCGGGTTGAGTTAAAATACCGGGAGATTGACCGGATCGTCGATCGCAACCAGTGGAAGGTCATCGAAGCGTTCCAAAAGTACCAAGTGAGCGATTTCCATTTTGCCGGATCGACCGGATATGCCTATAATGATCGGGGGCGCGAGGTGCTGGACCTTGTCTACGCGGAAGTGTTTGGCGCCGAGGCCGCGCTGGTGCGTCCGCATTTCGCGTCGGGGACCCATACGATCGCGACGGCGCTTTTCGGGATGCTAAGACCTGGCGACGAACTGCTGTACATTACCGGTCGCCCGTACGACACGCTGCATAAGGTCATTGGGAAACCGGGGGATGGGACGGGCTCATTGCGGGATTTTGGAATTCATTACGATGAAGCCGCCCTTTTGCCCGATGGATCGGTCGATTGGGAAGCCGTCGCCGCCAAGGTGAACGAAAGGACCCGGGTCATCGGCATCCAGCGTTCCCGGGGTTACGATTGGAGAGATTCTTTTACGGTGGAACAGATCGGCGAAATGGTCAGCAAGGTAAAAGCGCTGAAGCCGGATTGTCTCGTGTTTGTGGACAACTGCTACGGCGAGTTTACCGAAGAATTGGAACCGACCCAGGTTGGGGCGGATCTGATCGCGGGCTCATTGATCAAAAATCCGGGGGGTGGACTGGCCGAAACCGGCGGATACATTTGCGGACGAGCCGAGTTGGTACAGCGGGCGGCTTACCGGCTGACGGCGCCGGGAATCGGTGCCGAGGTGGGCGCGATGCTGGGGACGACCCGGGCAATCTATCAGGGGTTGTTTCTGGCTCCTACCACGGTGGGACAGGCCTTGAAAGGCAGCGTCCTGGCGGCGGCCGTGTTCGAACAGGCCGGCTTTGAAAGCCGGCCCGGATGGAACGCCAAAAGGAGTGATCTGATTCAGGCTATCGCCTTCAGCGGTCCGGAACAGCTGATCGCCTTTGTACAGGGGATTCAGCGCGCCGCCGCCGTGGACGGACACGTCGTTCCCGAAGCGTGGGACATGCCGGGGTATGAACACCCCGTTATTATGGCGGCTGGGACCTTCATCCAGGGCGGAAGTCTGGAACTTTCGGCGGATGCTCCGATTCGCGAGCCCTATATAGCGTATATGCAGGGCGGCTTAACCTACTCTCATGTGAAATTCGGTCTACTAACGGCACTGCAGACGATGCTGGAGCGGGACCTCATATAGTTGACATGCAGCCCAAACATCTCTGTAAGTATTTCTAACATATCTATTGACATGTTAGGATAGTTGACATAGAATAGATCCATGATTAATTTACTGGAAGGTTGAGAGCGATGAGTGACGAAATTCGCAGAAACATGGCCTTGTTTCCGATCGGTATCGTTATGAAGTTAACGGATTTGACGGCTAGACAAATTCGTTATTACGAACAGCATCAGCTGATCGTACCCGCCCGGACTTCGGGGAATCAACGGTTATTCTCCTTCAATGACGTCGAGCGGTTGCTTGAGATCAAGGGCTTGATCGACAAAGGCGTAAACATTGCCGGGATCAAGCAGGTCATGAATCCGATGAATAAGGATTCCGGAGAAGCTACGATCATCACGAAAGATACGGAAGAGAAACGAAAAGAAATGACAGATTCACAGCTTTATCGTATGCTGAAACAGCAGCTCATCACTGGGAAAAGACCGGGTCAGGTTTCTTTGATCCAAGGCGAGCTGTCCCGCTTTTTCAAAATATAAACGTAGGGAGAGGTTATCTTGAGTTACTCAAAAGAAGACATTTTACGTATCGCCAAAGAAGAAAATGTTCGTTTTATCCGATTGCAATTTACCGACCTGCTGGGAACGATCAAGAACGTGGAAATTCCCGTCAGCCAATTGGAGAAGGCGCTTGATAACAAGATGATGTTCGACGGTTCGTCCATCGAAGGCTATGTGCGGATTGAAGAATCCGACATGTATCTCTTTCCTGACCTGGATACTTGGGTTATCTTCCCATGGGTTGCCGAAGATCGCGTAGCCCGTTTAATTTGTGACGTATATATGCCTGACGGCACGCCGTTCGCCGGGGATCCTCGCGGTATTCTTAAGCGTGTGCTGAAGGAAGCCGAAGAGTTGGGTTATACGTCGATGAACGTCGGTCCGGAACCGGAGTTCTTCCTGTTCAAAACCGACGAAAAGGGCAACCCGACGATGGAATTAAACGACCAAGGCGGTTATTTCGATTTGGCTCCTACGGATCTCGGGGAGAATTGCCGCCGCGAAATCGTTTTGACTCTGGAGGAAATGGGCTTTGAAATCGAAGCTTCCCACCATGAAGTGGCGCCGGGTCAGCACGAAATCGACTTTAAATATGCCGACGCCATCAAGGCGGCGGACCAAATTCAAACCTTTAAGCTCGTGGTAAAGACGATTGCGCGTCAGCATGGCCTGCATGCGACATTTATGCCGAAGCCGTTGTTCGGCGTGAACGGTTCCGGGATGCATTGTCACCAGTCGTTGTTCCGGGATGACGTCAACGCTTTCTATGACGAGAGCGACACACTCGGCCTGAGCAAGGAAGCCCGTCATTACATGGCCGGGATCTTGAAGCACGCCCGCGCTTTTGCCGCCGTCACGAACCCGACCGTGAACTCGTATAAACGTCTGGTTCCAGGTTACGAAGCACCTTGCTATGTGGCATGGTCTTCCAGCAACCGCAGCCCAATGATCCGGATTCCGGCCTCCCGCGGCCTCAGCACGCGCGTCGAAGTCCGCAACCCGGACCCGGCCGCAAACCCTTATCTGGCACTGGCGGTTATGCTCAAAGCCGGCCTGGACGGCATCAAGAACGAACTGCCGCTCGTGGATCCGGTAGACCGGAACATCTATGTGATGTCCGAAGAAGAGCGTGTGGAAGAAGGCATTCCAAGCTTGCCATCCGACTTGAAGGAAGCGCTCGGCGAGTTGATCCGCAGCGAGATCATCACCGATGCCCTCGGCGACCATGCGTTGACTCATTTCTATGAACTGAAAGAAATCGAGTGGGACATGTTCCGCACGCAAGTCCATCAATGGGAACGCGATCAGTACATGACATTGTATTAATAGGAAGAGCCCTTGGTGCTTAGGCATCAGGGGCTTTTTTTATGAGACTGGATTGTGGTTTTCCGCCAATATGTGCATTCCATGACGGGACGACTGATGAAAATCAGGCTTTTGGGCATGCTAACGCCAAGGAGCTGATACGACATGGTGTTCGCATTGAAAAAATACCATCGGCGCAGACTGTGGTTGAAGCGAATTTGGCGGGAAGAGCGGTCCGGAATGAAACGTTATTTACCGCAGGACGATCTAACGAACGTATAGGCAACTTATTGCAAAATGAAAAGAGGCTGCCCAGGGAAAGGGAGCCTCTTCATCATGCGAATTAGGGAATAGATTAGTGCAGGTCGCGGAATAAACCGACGACTTTGCCGAGAATAACGACATTCTTGAGCCGAATCGGCTCCATTGTCGAGTTCTCAGGTTGAAGGCGGATGTGATCCTTTTCTTTATAAAAAGTCTTCACCGTAGCCTCATCATCTTCCGTCATAGCCACGACGATATCGCCGTTGTTGGCCGTCTGCTGTTGGCGAACGATCACATAATCCCCGTTATGAATACCTGCTTCAATCATACTTTCCCCGACAACGGAAAGCATAAAGATCTCACCGTCTGAAGAATAATGCTGCGGGAGAGGGAAGTAGTCCTCGATGTTCTCCGTTGCCGTAATCGGCATGCCGGCGGTAACCTTGCCGACGACCGGAACCCGGGTCACGCTGTGCGCGAACATGCCGAGCGATTCCGATTCTTCCTGCCCCAGCAATTCGATGGCCCGAGGCTTGGTGGGATCCCGGCGGATAAAGCCCTTCTTCTCCAAACGGTCGAGGTGGCCGTGCACGGTCGAGCTGGAGGCTAGTCCGACGGCTTCTCCGATCTCACGTACTGAAGGAGGGTAACCCTTCATCCGAACTTCATTGCGTATAAATTCCAAAATAGCCTGTTGTCGGCTGGAAACCTTGGACATAACGATCATCAACCCCATTAGTAACGTTTGGAAAAATTATAACATAGAACTGTCGTTCGTACAAACATAAGTTCTAAAGCTTTCTAATATATGCGAACAATTGTTCTGAAAAACTATTGAAACAAACAAGTGTTCGTGTTATATTGAGATCAAGAGATAAGAACATTTGTTTGGGGAGTGATTCGATATGCCAAGATACACTACATACCAAAGTATTTATAATAAGCCGGTTGCCCGTTCGTGGAGGCATGTTCCCGGTTTTTCTCCGGAATGGAGCAAAAGCGTAATGAAGATTGCGTTTCTGTTGATTCTTTTGACGATGACCGGCACCGGAGTGGTTACCGCCTTTGCCGCAGCAAATGATGGAGGGTCCCATGTCAAGGAAACCGTCATTGTTACCCCTGGAGACACGCTATGGGAAATCGCGGTTGATCATAAGCCCCGCGGAAAGGATACCCGTGTGTATGTGGAGGCTATTAAACGGGTGAACGGTTTATCCGTAAGCGATATTCATCCTGGGGACACACTGGTTTTGCCGGATTGAACACGCCTATATATATGAAGAAACTGAAAGAGCTTGGATTCGGGGGCCGCTGCCTTGACAAGCTCTTTTTCTCATGTCAAAGTAAGAATTGTTGCTTATAGAATATGGATGATCAGACAGGAGGAAATGTAGTGGATATAGATACACTGGTGAAACGGATCAATGAATTGGCCCGCAAAAACAAAACGGTGGGCTTAACGGAGGATGAGAAGCTGGAACGGGCACAGCTCCGGGAAACTTATTTGCAGAACATCCGGAACAACTTCCGTCAACAGCTTGAATCCATCGAAATCGTGGATAAATAACGCCGGCCGCAAGGTTCGGCTTACATAACATTAGGTGTAGGAGGAAATTTCATGGCTTCGTTTGACAGGAAAGTGGAACGTAATCGGGTTCGCATGAACAAGAAAGGAAAGGGGCCGAGCCGGATCGGCGGCGGGGGGCAGGATCCCCGGTATTCGTTAGGCGCCAAGGGGGAAGGAGAGGTTTTTAGAGGAAGAAACATTCTTCTTCCGGCAGCTCTGGTCTTGCTTGCCCTTCTGTATGCCGTGGTCGGGTTGATCGGTAATGCCTCGGAAGTCAACTCGGTTTTGTTTTGGCTCACGATCGTACTTTATCTGATCCTGGCGTTGACGATTTTTCTCAGGAAGCCGTATTTGCGAATTCATAAAGGCTGGCTGTATACGTCCAAATTTAACCGCGACCGCACTCTGGAAGCAAACAACATCAGCAAAATAAAGGTAGGCCGCGGCAAAATCACGATTACTCCGAAGAGTAAAGACGTCAATTGGGTGTTCCACCGCGTCCGCAACCGTTTTGACACGGAGGCGATGGGAGAACATCTGGAGCAATATGCGAAAGTACACCATGTTTCCTTTGAGAAGGAATAAGGGTTAGTATAGATTGAAATTGAGGTTGTCAATATTTTGGGGGAGTGTGTGTGTGAACTATGACTATCAAGGCCGTATGTTTTGATCTGGATGACACTTTGTTGTGGGATGAGCGCAGTATTAAAGAATCTTTTGAAGCGACTTGCCTGAAAGCGGGAGAAGCGGTGGGGATCGATCCTGAGAAGCTCGAGGAATCGGTGCGCAAGGAAGCCAGAGAGTTGTACGCGTCTTATGAAACCTATCCGTTTACCAAAATGATCGGGATCAATCCGTTTGAGGGATTGTGGGCGACCTTCTCGGCAGGGGAACAGCCGGAATTCCGCCAACTGGAACAACTAGCCCCCGTTTACCAGAAGGAATCCTGGCTCCGCGGTTTAAAGTCGCTCGGTGTGGAGGACGAGGCGCTCGCTGGGGAGCTGGCAGCGCAGTTCGGCCGGGAACGCCGTTCCCGGCCCCATGTTTACGAAGAGACTTTTCGCATTCTCGGCGAATTGAAGGGCAAGGTCAAGCTTCTCTTATTGACCAACGGATGTCCCGCCCTGCAACAAGAGAAGCTTGACGGTGTTCCGGAACTGTCGCCTTATTTCAATGAAATTATCATTTCCGGATCGTTTGGAAAAGGAAAGCCGGATTCGGCCATTTTCCACCATGCGCTGGAACGGTTGGGGGTGGAACCGGAGGAAAGCTTGATGGTCGGCGACAAGTTGACGACCGACATCTGCGGCGGGCTTAGCGTGGGAATGATCACGGTATGGGTTAACCGGCACAGACGCAGCCGGAACGATGAAATTGTACCGGATTTTGAAATCAAACATCTTGCGGAGCTGCATGACATTATCGCGAAATATGCTTGAGCGTTGGAGACGGAACAAGTAGTAGGGAGGTAAACGCCATGAACAAAAAGAACGGTTTGTGGATCATCGGTTTGACCCTGCTGTTTGCGGTGCTTTTAAGCGGATGCGGCAATCCTAAGGGGACGGACCACCACATTGCGGCCGATGCCAATATGCTTGAGCCGATAAAGGTGGAGCTTCGGGTGAATCCCGCGGAAGTTACCGCAGGAAAGCCTGTAAGGTTCGAAGCCAAGGTTACCCACCAGGGTCAGAATGTCGATGATGCGAAAGAAGTTATGTTTGAGTACTGGAAGGACGGTTCACCGGAAGATGAGCACAGTAAGGAAGTAGTTGCTGGCTCGGGCGACGGGCTTTACGTATTGGAGAAGACGTTCGAAGAACCGGGAACGTACCATGTCATTTCCCATGTGACCGCTCGTGATCAGCATTCCATGCCTTCCGAGGGATTTACGATTAAATAACGATACTCAAAAACAAGGCTGCTCCCGTTATGGAAGCAGCCTTGTTTGCATTTTTAGATGGATTTACTTTTGAAAGGAAGGATCCTCATAAGGGTGGGCGATCCAACCGTCTTCCTCCACAAAGAGGCGGACGGCCACAACTTTGCGTTCATCGGTTAGGGTAAAGAAATGCGGTGTGTTTTCCGGTACGGAAATCAAATCGCCCGGTACGAGATTAACGTCAAAGTAACCGGTTTGTTCGTCGCCTTTGATGATGAAAGTGCCGGCTCCGGATATGATCGCCCGGATCTCATCTTCCGAATGGGTATGGATTTGCTCGAATTTGGCCAACAATTCTTCGATGTTTGGCGTCGCTTCCGACAGGGTGATGACGTCCCAGGTCCGGTAGCCGCGGCGGGCGGCGAGTTCCTGAATTTCGGACTGATAGGCTTCCAGGACGGCTGCTTTTTGCTCGTCGCTCAGCGAAAAGTTCTCGCGCAGTTCTTGCGGGAGTTTTTTCGTATCCCAATGCTCATAAATTACTTCATATTTATCCAGAAAATCACGAACTTTTTCTTCTCCTGAAATAATTTCGTTCGTCTTTCTTATTCTTATTTCGGCCATAGGATTACCCCGCTTTCTAAATAGTTTGATTGAATTATAGCTGAAAGAGGCGCTGTTGTCGACCCTTTCTTTTCATTATAAAAAGGGATTGATCCAGGGAGAACGCGGGTTAGCAATTTTGTAATCTCCCTTTCCTTGGACGCTTTAATCTGTTAAACTAATTCTTAACGTTTTACGGGAGGGAACAGATCATGAGTAAACCAAGCTTGGAATCTTTAATAAAAGAACGAATATTGATCCTTGATGGAGCGATGGGAACCATGATCCAGCAAGTGGACCTCAAGGCTGATGATTTTGGAGGAGAGGAACTGGACGGCTGTAATGAAATTTTGGTGCTTACCCGTCCGGATGTCATACAAACGATTCATGAGCAGTATCTGGAAGCGGGGGCCGATCTGATTGAGACCAATACGTTCGGCGCGACTTCCGTGGTACTGGCTGAATATGATCTACAGGACCGGGCGCGGGAGATCAACCTGGCGGCCGCGCGCTTGGCAGTTTCCGCAGCGGAGAAATACAGCACGCCGGACAAGCCGCGATATGTCGTAGGCGCTATCGGCCCGACGACGAAGACGCTGTCGGTGACCGGTGGCGTTACATTTGATGAATTAACGGCCAGCTATGAGGAACAAGCCGTGGCTTTGATCGATGCGGGAGTCGATGCGCTGATGCTGGAAACCTCGCAGGACACGCTGAACGTCAAAGCGGGAAGCATCGGGATCAACCGGGCCTACGAGACCACCGGCAAAAAACTCCCGCTGATGATTTCGGGGACGATCGAGCCGATGGGAACGACGCTTGCGGGTCAGAACATCGAATCCTTCTATATTTCTCTGGAGCATCTTAACCCGATATCCGTCGGACTTAACTGCGCTACGGGCCCGGAATTTATGCGGGACCATATCCGGACGCTTTCGGAGATGGCGAAGGCGGGCGTCAGCTGCCACCCGAATGCCGGTCTCCCGGACGAAAACGGGAATTACCATGAGTCGCCCGATTCGCTTGCCCAGAAGATGGCCGCTTTCGCGGAGCAGGGCTGGCTCAATATCGCCGGCGGCTGCTGCGGGACTACACCGGCCCACATAGCGGCGCTAGCGGAAAAAATGAGGCAATATCGTCCCCGTGAAATCGAAGGGATCCATCCGCCGGCGATTTCCGGGATTGAGCCGGTCTATATCGAGTCGGCCAACCGGCCGTATATGGTCGGGGAGAGAACGAATGTTCTCGGATCGAGAAAATTTAAGCGGCTAATCGTGGAAGGGAAATACGAGGAAGCATCGGAAATCGCGCGTGCCCAAGTCAAAAACGGAGCGCAGGTGATCGACGTATGCGTGCAGGATCCGGACCGTGACGAAGCGGAGGATATCAAGTTGTTCCTGGAGCTGGTCGTCAAAAAGGTCAAGGTTCCGCTGATGATCGATACGACAGACCCGCAAGTACTCGATTTGGCGCTCAGCTATTGCCAAGGCAAATCGATTATTAACTCCATTAACCTTGAAGACGGTGAAGAGAAGTTTGAAAAAGTAACACCGCTGATTCACAAATACGGGGCCGCGGTCGTCGTAGGGACCATCGATGAGCGGGGGCAGGCGATCACGCGCGAAGACAAACTGGAAGTGGCGAAACGCTCGCATGATCTGCTGGTGAACAATTACGGGCTGAATTCCGAGGATTTGATCTTCGATCCGCTTGTTTTCCCGGTCGGCACCGGCGATGAGCAGTACATCGGTTCGGCCAAGGAAACGATCGAAGGGATTCGCCTGATTAAAGAGGCACTGCCTTCCTGCCATACGGTGCTCGGCGTCAGCAACGTGTCCTTCGGTCTGCCGGAAGCCGGGCGTGAGGTCCTTAACTCCGTCTTCCTATATGAGTGCACCAAAGCGGGGCTCGACTATGCGATCGTGAACACCGAGAAGGTGGAGCGCTATGCCTCCATTCCGGAAGAGGAACGGCGGCTGGCCGAAGAGCTGATTTACAACACCAATGATGAGACATTGGCCGCATTCGTTGCGGCGTTCCGAAACAAAAAGGTGGAGAAGCAGGAAAAAGCGGTGCATCTCTCCCTGGAAGAACGGCTTGCTTCCTACGTCGTGGAAGGAACGAAAGACGGGCTGATCCCGGACTTGGAAGAAGCCCTAAAAAAATACAGTGCTCTGGAAATTATTAACGGGCCGTTGATGGCGGGGATGGAAGAGGTCGGCCGCCTGTTCAACAATAACGAGCTGATCGTGGCCGAGGTGCTGCAAAGCGCGGAAGTCATGAAAGCTTCGGTGGCCTTCCTGGAGCCGTTCATGGAAAAGAACGAATCCTCCGTTAAAGGGAAAATATTGCTGGCGACCGTTAAGGGCGATGTTCACGACATCGGAAAAAATCTGGTGGAGATCATCTTGGCCAATAACGGTTACAAAATTGTGAATTTGGGTATAAAAGTACCACCGGAGCGCATTATCGAAGCGTGTCGGGAAGAGCTTCCGGACGCGGTAGGTTTGTCGGGGCTGCTGGTCAAGTCGGCGCAGCAGATGGTCACCACGGCTCAGGATTTGCGCAATGCGGGAATTGACGTGCCGATCCTCGTCGGCGGCGCCGCTTTAACCCGCAAATTTACCAGAACCCGGATACGCCCGGAGTATAACGGTCTGGTTGTTTACGCCAAGGACGCGATGGACGGGCTGGATCTGGCCAATAAGCTGATGGATCCGTCGCACCGTGAAGTAATCCGGAAAGACATCGAGGCGGAAAAGGAAGCCGATGCACAAGCCGCTCCTGCGGCACCGATGCCGGAATTAAGCCGGGCGGTCCGCTCGAATATCTCGACCGATGCTCCTGTGTTTATTCCGCCGGACCTGGACAGGCATGTGTTGCGGGATTACCCGATCAATCATATTATTCCGTATATTAATATGCAGATGCTGCTCGGCCATCATCTGGGCCTGCGCGGTTCGGTGGACCAACTGCTCGCTCAAGGGGACGAGAAGGCCGTCCAGCTTAAGGAGACGGTGGACGAAATTCTGCGGGATGCCGCCGGGAAAGGGATCATCCGGGCCCAGGCGATGTATCGTTTCTTCCCGGCCCAATCGTCGGGGAACGATATTATCATTTACGATCCGGCAGACTTTACCCGGGTACTCAAAACGTTCACATTCCCAAGACAGCGTGTAGAACCGTTTCTCTGTCTTTCGGACTTCCTAAAATCCGTAGAGAGCGGTATGATGGACTATGTCGGGTTCCTTGTGGTCACCGCAGGCCAGGGAGTGCGGGAACTGTCGGAAGAGTGGAAAGCCAAGGGGGATTACCTGCGGTCGCATGCCCTTCAGTCGGTGGCGCTGGAAACGGCCGAGGCCTTGGCGGAACGCGTTCATCATATTATGCGCGATATATGGGGATTCCCGGATCCGCCGGAAATGACGATGAAGCAGCGCCATGGCGCCAGATACCAAGGGATTCGTGTATCTTATGGATACCCGGCTTGCCCGGATCTCGAATACCAGCAGCCGCTGTTTGAATTGATGAAGCCTGAAGATATCGGGATTCAGCTGACGGAAGGCTTTATGATGGAGCCGGAAGCCTCGGTGTCGGCGATGGTATTCGCCCATCCGCAAGCGCAGTATTTTAACGTGGATAAAGCTTAAACACCCCAGTCTGCAAACCCTCCGAGTTTTCGGAGGGTTTTGGCGATTGACGATGGAATAGACCTATAGATGGAGGGCTGGGGCAGACCAACGGATTAGCGTCCGGTTAGGAGGTAATGCGATGGAGTTATATTTTATGGGAACCAATGCCGGAGTACCTTCGCTGGAAAGAAACGTCTCTTCGCTTGCGCTGCGGCTGCTGGATGAACGGCGTTCCTTTTGGCTGTTTGACTGCGGGGAGGGGACCCAGCATCAAATTCTCCGTTCACCTTTGAAGCTAAGCAAGCTGGAATGTATTTTTATCACTCATTTACACGGGGATCATCTCTTTGGCCTGCCGGGATTGCTGTCCAGCAGAGCTTATCAGGGCGGCGATACTCCTTTAATATTGTATGGCCCGCCGGGGTTGAAGCAATTCGTTCAAATGGCGCTCGGCCTTAGCGAATCGCGAATCAACTACAAGCTGGAGATTGTGGAGCATGAAGGCGGGCGACTGTTTGAGGACGAAACGTTCCGGGTGGAAGCCGCCAAGCTGGATCACCGGATTCCGAGTTACGGGTACCGGGTGATCGAGAAGGACCTTCCCGGCAAGCTGGATATCGATTTGCTCCGACAATACGGCATTCAACCCGGTCCCTTATTCGGCAAGCTGAAAAAGGGCGAGAGCGTAACGACGCCCGAAGGCAGGATTATAGAACCTGCGGAGGTACTCGGCCGTCCCAAATCGGGGAGAGTTGTCACCATTCTGGGCGATACCCGGCCCTGTCCGGCTGTAGTTCCTCTGGCGGAAGGAGCGGATGCGCTCGTGCATGAGGCCACGTTTATGCATGATCTGGCTGAAACGGCATTCACCTATCATCACAGTACGGCCAGACAAGCCGCGGAGGCCGCCAAACAAGCCGGGGCGAAAAATCTGTACCTGACTCATTTCAGTTCGCGCTATAAGTATGAGAACCAGCTTCAGGAGCTGCAGCAGGAGGCACAGGCGGTGTTTCCGAATGCGCATCTCGCCAGGGAACACGAATTGTACCCGGTCAAAAGAGGCGGGGAATAAGGAGCTGCGCCTGTTTTATTTTCCGGGAAAGCGCAGGAAATGACAGGCGGTTGCAAACTTTGATAGCGTGAAAGCCTTGTTATTTGGGCATCTTCGATCCCGTTCGACGGGAGTTGGCAAGGGTGACTGGGCATTTGACGGAAAACCTGCGGAAGCGCCCGGGAAATTTGCTTGGGGCTCGGGTTTATTTGTACAATGGATACAAGTAGGTGAAGAAAATGAATACAACCAAGCCGGCCTGGAAGGCCTATTTGATTGACTTGGATGGAACTTTATATCATGGCAGCCGTATGATACCTCAGGCGGACCAGCTTATCTCTGAATTAAGGGATCAAGGGATCCCCTATTTATTTGTCACCAACAATTCCTCCCGAACCCCCGCCGAGGTGGCCGAGCATCTTCAGGTCATGGGGATTCCGGCTCGGAGTGAGGAAGTTTGCACCTCGGCGGTCGCCGCGGCGGAGTATATTGCGGATCGTCACCCGGGCTGCAGAGTGGCTCCCATCGGGGAGACCGGCCTGCTGACGGCATTGCGGGACGCGGGTCTTGAGCTGGTGGAGGAGCGTCCGGATTATGTTGTGCAAGGAATCGCCCGGAACTTTACATACGAAACATTGACACAAGCCGCTCGCTGGATTCGGGGGGGAGCCGGATATGTCCTGACGAATCCGGACCTGCTCCTTCCCTCCCAGGATGGTCTTATGCCGGGTGCGGGCACAATAGCCGCAGCAATTCAGGCCGCATCGGGTGTGGAGCCGGTTGTGATCGGTAAGCCTTCGGGCATCTTGATGAAGCATGCGATCGATAGACTTGGTCTCCGCCATGAAGAGGTGGCGGTGATCGGAGACAATATGCTGACGGATATTTCGGCGGGCGCTCGCGCAGGTTGCGGGACGATATTAACATTGACGGGCGTAACGAACATGGAGAACCTCGATGGCTATGTTGAGGCCTCGGGGGTCCGCCCGGATATAATCTGCCGGGATTTGAATGAAGTGCGCAAGCTTATCGGCAGCTCTTCATAGATATTTTACATCGTGAATGAAAGGGAAGATGTATCGTGCCGGAATTGCCGGAAATGGAAAATTACCGAATTCAGCTTTCCAAGCATATTTTGGACCTTAAAATTTCTCAAGTGGTTGTGAACCGGGAGAAATCGCTCAATTTGCCTCAAGAGAACTTCATTCAAGAACTCCAAGGCAGACAGGTCATTTTTATCGAGCGGAGAGCCAAACATTTATTGTTTCACCTGGACAACGGACGCCGTTTGCTGCTGCATCTGATGTTGGGCGGGCTGCTTTACCTGGGGTCCGGGACGGATCGCCCGGATCGGAACACGCAGATCGAAATCACGTTTGGCGAGGATTTGATCCTCTATTTTATAGGGTTAAGGCTCGGCTATTTGCATTTGCTCAGCGCGAAAGAAGCGGAGGAAGCGTTGTCTCATCTGGGGCCCGAACCGTTTGGCCGTAAAATGAATGAAGCGCTATTTGCCGAACTTTTGCGGAAACGCCGGGGCAGCCTGAAAACCGTGCTTGTCAATCAGGAAGTGATTGCGGGCATCGGCAATTGTTATGCGGATGAGATCGCTTTTGCCGCGGGGATCAGACCTTCGGCCAAAGTGCAGAATTTGACCGATGCCGAAGTGGCTTCAGTTTACAAAGCCATGCAGGAAGTTCTGACGGAAATGACGCAAGCCGGAGGATATATGGAGCTTCCTCTGACGAAGAACGATACACTGACTGGAGGAGCAAACGAATTGTGCCGGGTTTATGATCGGGAAGGGGAAAACTGCCCTCGCTGCGGCGATGCCATCGTAAAAACCGAGTTGAACGGACGCAAGGTGTTCTATAGTCCGGGCTGTCAGTATGACCGCTAAGCTTAAAATCGGGGGGCATATGAGTATCCGTGGTGGCTACTACGGCGCCGCCGAGGCCGCATACCGCATGGGAGCGGGAGCTTTTCAGTATTTCCCCAAAAATCCGCGAAGTTTGACCGTGAAAAGGTTTGATGAGAAGGATGCGGCACGCTGCCGAAAATTTTGTCAGGATCATGACATTTTATCCGTTGCGCATACGCCTTATCCGAGCAATCTGGCCGTGAGTTCCGTGACCCAGAAGGAACAGTTCGAAAGAACGGTGAATTCGTTAAGGAATGATCTGGAAATTGCCGAGGCTTGCGGGTCTGTGGGAATTGTTGTGCATTTTGGAATATATAAGGAAAGAAACCCCTTACAAGGATACCAAAATATTATACAATGTATTAATGAGGTGCTTCGGGATTGGCAGGGACAGTCCAAACTGCTGATCGAAAACCAGGCCGGCGATCATGGAGACATGGGGATGACGGTGGAGGAACTTGTGCAGATTCGTAAGTTGTGCGACTTCCCCGGGCTCGTCGGCTTTTGCCTCGATACTTGTCATGCGTTCGCCGCAGGCATGTGGACCGGAGAACGGGACGGCACGTTTGCGGCTAAAGCGAATGAACTGGGTTTTTGGGACGCGTTGGCCGCGGTTCATTTAAATGACTCCAAGTACCCTGCATTGTCCCGGAAGGATCGCCATGCAAGAGTAGGGCAGGGATACATCGGAGAAAACGGCTTTCGCAGACTGCTAAAAAACAGCCCGGTGAAGGAGAAGCCGTTAATTCTGGAGAGTGAAGCCGGAAGCGACGGCACTTACAGAGAAGATATGGACCGGATCAGGCAATGGGTGGAAGGCTAGGGCTGAAATACCGCGGAAAGGAAGAACGACTGTGATTCATGTGTATATGGACGACTTTCGACGTTGTCCCGAAGGTTTTACTTTAGTCAGGTCCGTAGATGAATGTCTGGAGCTGCTTAGGGTGGCGGAGGTGGACATCTTGTCGCTGGACTACGATATGGGACCGGGGGAAAAGACCGGTTCCGATGCGGCTGCCGCCATTGCGCGGGAAGGGCTGTACGCCCGCGAAATTTACCTCCATACCTCGAGCATGTACGGAAAGAAGAGTATGTACGAAATTTTGTACCAAAACAAGCCTGAGCATGTCATTTTGCATAACGGGCCTATTCCGTTCGAATTGCTGGAGGAAATTGAACGTAAAGCGGGAGGGCGCAAGCTTTGAACAACGAGATAGAGCGGGAAACCGGGACGGATTCGGGAGCGGAATTTATAACAAGATGGGTATGCTCGGCCAACCATGGCTTTGCTCCATACGCGCAGGAAGAGCTTCGCAGACAATTCGGGGCTGTCAAAAGCACGATGCTGGTGCCCGGGGAGGTTTTCCTCGTGTCGCTGAAGGCTGGACAACAGCAGGTGGCAGCGTCATTGCGCCAGAAAGAACCGATATTTTTGCGCCATCTGTTCGCCGTGCAATGGGAGTGGGTTAGCGGGGAGGAAGAGCCATCCGGTAACAGCGAGTGCGGGCTAGAGGAACTTGCCCGTTTTTTGCGGGCGGATGCTAGGCTACATGGAGCCAAGATTGCGATCCAAACGCGTAAATCAGAGCAAGCGGTCTGGGAAGGCAGCGCCGCCGAACTGAAGGAGGCACTCCAGGCGCGCCTGGACGGTATTGATGCGGAAATCGTCGTCAGAGAGGCGGATTGGATTGTTTCCGTGTTTGCCGCCAAGGAACGGATACTGGCCGGCATAACCGCACCCGCGGACAATTTATCCGATTGGAATGGCGGAGCGATCCGGTTTCAGCGGGAGGAAGGGCAAATCTCCCGGGCCAAATTCAAGTTGCTTGAGGCCGAGGCGATTTTCGGCATTGACTTTAGTTCTTTTCAGGAAGCTGTGGATATCGGAGCGGCGCCGGGAGGTTGGACTTCTTTTCTGCTTGAGCGGGGGATGAAGGTGACTGCCGTCGATCCGGCCAAACTGCATCCAGATGTGCTGCGAAATCCGCGGCTCACCCATCTGCGAAAGAATGCGAACAGCGTTAAGTTTCGCGAACACCAGTTTGATCTCCTCGTTTGTGACATGAGCTGGAATCCAAAGCTGACCGCCAAACTTGTGACGGAGCTGCTCTATGCTCTTGTTCCCGGAGGAACGGCCATTGTGACGGTAAAGCTGCTGAGCAAGAAACCTATGGCGCTCATCCAAGAGATTACCGCAACCTTTGAAGCTTCCCGGCTTCAGATCCAGCGGGCCAAGCAGCTGTTTCACAACCGTGATGAAATTACATTGTATATGATAAAATATTAATGTGATAAATTAATAGTAGACAAAAAACCTCTTTACAGGTTGGGATATTTTGGTTTATAATAGTTCCAAAATTATACAAATTTGACGTATGGGAAAGCATCCCTTGTCCGTCCGGTCTTTGACCGGATCGGGACAGGGGATGCTTTTTTTTCGTCGGGAAAGGAGGGGACAAGTGCCGTCCGTTCCGGGTTTTGGTGTTGGCGATGTTCTGGCGGGCAGATATCGATTGGAGAGGGTGATCGGTGAAGGCGGGATGAGCCGGGTGTATCTTGCCTCCGATTTAAAGCTGCCGGGAAAGCAGTGGGCCGTGAAGGAAAGCTTCGGCATGGAGGGAATTGGGGTCCGTCCGGAAGAAGAAGCCAAGCTTTTGATCGGATTGAGTCATCCGCGGCTGCCGCAAATTGTGGATTTTATTCAACTCCGAGAATCCGGTCATTCGTATTTGGTCATGGATGTAGTGGAAGGGGTTCATCTGGACCGGTTTGTGCTGGATCAGAGAAAAGCGCTTAGTGTGGAGCAATTGGCCGGGTTCGGGTCGCAAATTTGCGAAGGCTTGCAGTACCTTCATAGCCGTCGGCCGCCGATCGTGCACCGGGATTTAAAACCATCCAATCTGCTGGTCGACGGCAAAGGACAAATTCGATTCGTCGATTTTGGAATCGCTCGCAAGTATAAGCCGGAGCGGTCTGAGGATACGATTCAACTCGGGACGGCGGGATTTGCGGCTCCCGAACAGTATGGGGGGAGGCAAAGCGACGGGAGGGCGGATTTGTACTCGCTTGGCGCTGTACTTCTTTATTTGGGGACAGGTTGCCGCTTCAGTTCCTGGTCGGAAGCCGCGGACCGGGAGTTTCGGGGCAGGGGATATGGGGCGCTGAAAGAGGCGGTCTTTAAGCTGCTCCAACAAAATCCGGAGGAACGGTTCGCTTCTGCCGAGGAAGCCGGGAGAGCTTTAAAGAGGCTTTGCCATCCCGGACCTCAGGAGGTGGCGGGAGCTTTGTCGCGGGGCCGCCGCCCGCATATCATCGCCGTGATGGGCACCGTTCCGGGTTCCGGAGGCACGCATCTCTCCATCAGTCTGGCCCACGTGTTATCCCGCAGCGTACGAAGCGTAGCGGTCGTGGAGGCGGATGAGAGATCCACGGCATTCCGGGCTATTGCCCGATGGGCCGGGGAAGAGGAAAGCCAAAAGCACCCTGGGAACTTTCGGGGCTTCAGGCTTCACGGCGTGGAATACATTCATATTTCTAGCAAAATGGAACTGCTAGAAATTTTTTCGAATCACTACGAGTTCGTCGTTTGCGATCTGGGATCCAGCAGACGCCAGGAAATGATGGAGGAGTTTTCCCGGGCGGATCTGTCGATATTGGTTACACCGGGGGCGGGGTGGAGGCAAGATGATTTACTCGCTTTTATGGAGTATCCCTTGGCTGGCAAAGGAAATTGGACGTGCTGTCTCCCTATGGCCTCTCCGGACGTCATTCGATTTCTCCGCAAACAATTGGGGGATGTCAGGGTGTACGGGCTTCCGGCCGACAACTGCCCGTTTTCTCCAGGTCAATTAATGGAACAAGCCCTCATGGAGGTGTGCGAAGGGATGGTTCCACCTCCGGGAAAGAAAGGGAGGATCAATGGAATCCGCTGGAATCGAAAACTACGGAAGGGACGTGATTGATTGCTTCCATGGAGAAGAAAGACGAAGCAACTGATGCTGGCCGCCGCTATAGGTGCGGGGGTGACCGGCGCTATTTTTACAGCTTGGATGATTATTCAAACCAATCAGCATGCAAAACAGACGGCCGCCATACGACAGGCTATGGAAGCCGAAATCAATCGGTTGAAGGAAGCTGCTTCGGAGAAACGGCAGATTCGCGGGTGGGCCCCTTCCCGGCCCCTCCCTGCCGGGTATATGATCCGGGCCGAGGATGTGGTCCCGATCGAGCTACCGGCTCAAGCCGTCCCCGCAGACTTGTTAAATTCCAGGGACATGGTTGTCGGCAAAGCTGTCAAGCTCCCGCTTCAGGCCAATACGTTGCTGACGGAATCGCTGATATATGAGGAAGAGCCGACATCCGCCGATTTGCGCTACCGGGAGATGGGGTTTATTCAACTTCCCGGAACTTTGTCCAAACAGGATACCGTGGATGTAAGGATCCAATTTCCAACGGGTCAGGATTATATTTTACTGTCCAAGAAGCGGGTGAGTTCCCTCTCGAATGGCGTGGTCACGATGACGCTAAATGAAGCCGAGATTTTGTCGCTATCGAGCGCCATCGTCGATGCCTATCTGCACAAAGCATCGATCTACGCCTTACTGTATGTGGAACCGGGACTGCAGGCCAAAGCGGTACCGACATATCCGGCAAACGATGCGGTGCTTGGGTTAATCCGGAAGGACCCCAACATCGTACGTCAAGCGGAACAAGCATTAAATCGATCCGCGCGCGCGGGACTGGAGGCCGATTTGGCCGGAATGTCGGCACAGACGGCAGCGGAATTTGCCGGTCTCCAGGCGTCCGGCAATGCCCCGGGGGCGACGGCCGTCGGGAAGGAAGAGCAGTTTGTTATGCGGCCATCCGATTAAAGGGGGGAAAGTAGCTTTGAAACGCATAGTTTTTACCGGAAAGAGCGATAAGAGGGATTTATTGCTTTATATTTGCAAAGCGTTGAGCGAGGCGGGGAAGCGGGCTTTGCTGGTGGATTTGACCGATGGCGGGAAATACCGCTACATCCTTGGTGGCGGCGCTACGGGAATGCCGATCACCGAGTTTTGCGGCTTTGACATTTGTGACGGGATTTTGGCTGAACCTGCCGGTGAGTACGACTTCTGTTTGTACGATATGGAAACGATGCATTATGGGACTAGGGAGCTCTGGAGCAAGGCAGATGAGGCGATATGGGTCACTTCTTTCGACAGATTTGAAGTGGAACGTACGGTGGAGTGGTTTAAGCAGTTGTTTTTACGCTGGCCCGAGTTGTCGAGGCTCGAACTTTGGCCGGTTTTTATCCGGACTGTCGACAGTTTTTTGAAGCCGGAATATATTTTGAGCTGCATGGAGAGTTTGCCGGTTCAATGGTCCAGGGAGGGGCTTGATATCCCGTGGTGTGAGGGCAATCTGGCGGTTCAGCTGGAGAATGAGCATCGCCACATTTTGCGGATGGGCAGGTTATCGAGGTCCTATAAAAAGGCGCTGCGAATCATGCTCGAGGAATTGGCCGGATGGACCGGCAGGGATACTAGAAAGACGCTCCGGCAAGCGGAAAGGAGAAGGGCATGAGCCGGATTGTGTTTGGGGATACCGGCTGGGGAGGTTCATCGCAATTGGCGGCGGCAAGCGCAATAGGCATGGCGTTGACTTATCCGGGGCGTTTGTTGCTTTTAAATGGAGAGCCCGGCGGGACAGGGGTGGAGGCAGGATTCTCCGTTCAAGCAAACTATTATGCTCCGCTTTCGCCTCTTGCGGAAAACGGGATGGATGCGATACGAAGACTTGCCGCGAATCAAAAGCTGACAAAGCACAACTTCCCGGATTATACGCTGCCCGTCGTTACGGGAAGACTGGATCTTT
This sequence comes from Paenibacillus sp. A14, assembly GCF_036864815.1. Classification (NCBI taxonomy): domain Bacteria; kingdom Bacillati; phylum Bacillota; class Bacilli; order Caryophanales; family Paenibacillaceae; genus Paenibacillus; species Paenibacillus sp. A14. The sequence goes on along the minus strand of NZ_JBAGJD010000001.1, from coordinate 88,739 downwards.
TGACCGGATGTTCTCGGGGTGGACCTGATCCGTATATAGGCATGGAGGAAAAGGAAAACATCTACTCGGTCGCGGAACAAGTCTACGATATTTGTTTGTCCCGTACCCCCTTCTCCGGTAAGTTCGGCACCGAATCCAAGGAACTGTATAGAAGGGGGCCAGCCCCTTTGAGGGTAGCGGTTTTACGCCAGGATCGGTCGGAGCTCGAGGCTTTTTTTCTGGGAATGGAGTGCGAAGCCGGCTGCTCTTCTGTCGCGGAAATTCTCGTCGTTTATCCTTATGATCCCGGGTCACAGTGGACGGTGCGCAATATTTGCCGGAGGTTTGCATGCACGCTTCCCGTGTATGGCATTTCCTACAGCACCAAATTCGCGGATGCGTGGAATAACCGGGAATTGCTGAAGTTTTTCAGGCTCCACTGCCCGGCGCCTCAGTATAAAAAGGTGAGGGATGAAATGCTGCGGGGGCTGATGCCCTTTTGCCAAGCGATATATACGTTGGCTGGACGCGGAACTCCATTGTCCGGCGAAAAGGGGGCATAACTGTGGACAGAGCAGCCGTGAACGTCTTAGGATGCTTAGCGCTGATCCTTTCTTGCTTGTTGGCTGTGTGGTTTAGAGCCAGAATTGCCCAAGATGAGCCCGGGAATGAAACGAATGCGCGAAACCGCTATTCAATGGACGAACTGATTGCTTGTATCAAACATCAGATTCATGAGCTGAGCCGCAACCCTGCCAACGATTGGGGGATGAACGAAGAGGCATGGAAGCGAAAAGTGAAATCCCGTGCCGAATTGCGTCAGGCGCTTAAGGGATGTGTGCATGGCGATATGCAGGATAAACGTTATGTGAAAATGTTTATACGCGATCTGCTGCAAGGAAGCTACGGTATCAACGAAAGCAATATCGGACGGATTATTCCTTTCGATGAGCGCGAAAAACTGACTGCTCAGGACCGATTTGATATCTTACTTTACTTATACGAGAAGAGACATGGTCCGGACGGGCTATCGACCATGATCGAAGAGTATGGGCTCGATCGGCCGAAACCGGTCCCACAGGAAGGGGGCGGGGAGGTTTTTGAAATTACGGCCGACGATGTGGACCGGATTTTTTACCGGGAGTTCCGGCTGCTTTCATTCCCCGAAAAGCTTGACCTGGTCGTGCAGCGGATCTATCAAATGTATAAAGGCTTTTCCGTAATCGATACCATACGGGAGCAGCATATCGACGGGGTCAGTGGAGGAGTCAGCGGGATGCCGGGAAACAGCGCCGCGTGGGGGGACTCGGTATCCGAGTTTGCGGGAGAGTGGCCGGAAATTCCGCTGGATGAGGACGGGAGAAAGGTGACGCGCGCCTGGGATAGCGTATGGATTTTTTACAAAGGAAAGAGCCTGCGTTTATCCTTCCTTTCCTTCGGAAATGAAGCCGAACTAAAGCGGGTATGTCAAAACATTTACAAGTTCAATTTGCCGGGCCAATTGTCCGAGGCGAACTGCTTTAAAGTCAACGAAATGAAGGACGGTTCGAGAGTCGTCGTCGTACGTCCTCCCTTTGCCGAGACGTGGGCGTTTTTTGTCCGCAAATTCGATGTCAAGAGCGCCTCGGTGGAAAGTCTGGTAGAAGGGAAAAACGCGGAGTTGCCCGTCGAGCTATTGAAATTCTTGATGAAGGGCAACCGGATTACCGCTATTACCGGTTCCCAGGGTTCCGGCAAAACGACGCTGCTCATGGCGCTTGTAAAACATATCGATCCCTCCTACACGCTGCGGGTTCAAGAGATGTCGTTCGAGCTTCATCTCCGCCATATGTATACCGCAAGGAATATTTTGAGCTTTAGAGAAACGGAGTACGTCTCCGGTCAGGAAGGGCTCGATGTACAGAAAAAAACCGATGGGACCGTCAATATTCTGGGAGAAGTTGCGACAGATGAGGTTGCGGCCTGGATGATACAGATGGGACAGGTAGCCAGCCTGTTTACTATTTTTACTCACCATGCCAAAACGTTTCGTGATCTGGTGGATTCGCTACGGAATTCACTCCTTAAAACGGGTGTTTTCCGGGATGAGCGGATCGCGGAGGCACAGGTGGCCAAGGTGCTCGATTTCGATATTCATCTTTGCAAGGATCGTCAAGGAAACAGGTATATCGAACGGATTTCGGAATGCTGCAAGCATGATGAGCTTGGAGGGAGCAGTAAACAAGGTGCAGGCCGGCACAACCTGGGCGGACTTTCGGGGGGCTCCAAAGGGTATAGGGAAAGAGTGATTGTGGAATACCGCAACGGCGGTTATTTCCCGGCCGAACCTCTTTCCATGAGGTGCCAGGAAGAAATGCTTCGGGAGATGCCCCCAAGGGAAGCGGCTCGTTTCGGGGAGTTTTTGGACAAGCATTGGGGGGAGCGGCTTGGAGCTTAAATCTTTTCTTGTTGTCATCTTTGGGCTGTCTCTCTGTCTGTTCGCATTGCTTTATGGATTAGGCCGGCTGTTAAGCATTAGGGAGCGAAAACGGGGACTTGCATGGACGCCGGAGCAAAATATACCGTCAAGGCTGCGGAATACACTTTCCGCGATATTGCTGAGATCCTATGCGTTAGCGGTAAAAATCCCGCTCCTTCGCCATGAAGTAATGAAAGTTCGCCAGCGCCTTTCATTACTTCATCGATATGATGAGTTCAGCTTAAGAAGAGCCACCATGAAGTTCGTGATTCTGCTTGCCTTGCTGTTTGGCTCTGCCTTCGGGTTGCTGACCGCCTGGAATCCGGGCTTGGTCTTTGCGGTGTCGCTTTTGCTCGCCATCGCCGTGATTCAGGGGAATCTCCTCGACGGATACGTGAATCGGCTGGAGCAAAAATTGCTGGAACAAATGCTGGACTGGTTTACGGCGGTTAGGCATGCTTTTCATCGGCATGGCATGGTGGAAGATTCCATTCAGGAATCGATTGACCAGGTTCCGGCGGAGATCGGCATCCACGCGGAAATGCTTTATGCGGCTCTGACCGACAGCAAGCCGGATGAGGCGTTGGATAAGTACTATGAAACGGCGCCAAATCGTTTCCTTAAAGTGTTTGCCGGAATATCCCGGCTTGTCATGGAATTCGGGGACCGAAAAACAGAGCGCAGATCGCTATATTTGCGGGGAATTTCCGGACTCGCCGAGGAAATTCAACTGGAGCTGATTCGCCGCAAGAAATTGGACTATTTATTGCAAGGGCTAAATATCATCGCACTTGTGCCTTTTTTCTTCACCAAGCCGATTGAATGGTGGGCGAGAATGAATTTTCCCCTGATGAACCAGTTTTATTTGAGCAAGTTGGGATTGGTCGTCAAGATCGGCATTTTTGTGGTTATATTGCTTTGTTATGTTCTGCTGCAAAAGCTGAAGGGCGACCGGGTGATGCCGCCTTACCGGGCAGGACAAAGCCGGCGGTTGCCTTGGGAAGTTCAGTTGCAGCGTTTGAGCTTTGTTCGCAAGCTGGGGGGAATATTCACGCCAAGCTCGTCTACGGCAGCCTATTCCCGGCTTGAGCAATTATTGAAAGATAACAATCATCACCTCAACGTTGGGCAGTTTCAAATCAGAAGGATAGCCGTTTTCGGAATATGCACGCTTTTGGCGACCGGCTCCCTTTTCTATATGCACGGGCAAAGCCGGGGGTGGATTATGCGTGAACCGCCAGCCAATACTGTCTTCTTCGGAACAATGTCCGAAGAGGACAGCCGAACGGCCGCAAAGGAGGCCAAACAGGATAGGCAGATCATGCTGAAGCTTGGCATGAAGGCGGAGCTTGAATCTAAGGAAATCGCGGAGGCCGTGGCGACGGGATGGTCCGCTGTCGGCGGGAAGCCGGACGAGAAGCAGCTTGCCGCGATCACGCAGCGAATTCTAGATAAAATGGATCGCTGGAATCAGGAGTATATGAAATGGTGGGAGCTGCTTTTATCCGTTCTTGCGGGCTGCGCCGGTTATTTTACGCCGCTTTGGGTTTTGAAATTTCAGCGCAGGATGAGGCTTATGGATATGCGGCATGAAGTATACCAGTTTCAAACGATGATTTCGATTTTACGGGAGCTTGAGCGCATCTCGGTGGAAGAGATTCTCGATTGGCTGCATAACTATGCCGTTATCTTTAAAGCACCGCTGCAGAAATGCTTACTCCATTACGGCCACGGAGGAGAAGACGCGTTGCGGGAAATGAAAGAAGAAGCAGTGCTGGACGAATTTAGGCAGCTTTGCGATAAGCTGCTTTTGGCCGCGGAGAAGATCACGATCCGCGACGCATTCGACGAATTGGAAAGTGATATGTCCTACCAATTCGAGCGGAGGCGGCTCGATTATGAGAAATCGCTGGATGTTAAAGCGGGATGGGGAAGAATGCTCGGTTTTTGCCCGATGTACTGCCTGATTTTTGCTTATCTTGTTATCCCGCTAATATGGATGAGTTTTCAACAGATGGACATTTATTTCAAGCAGATTCAGCACATTTAAAAATCGGGAGGCTGTAATTTATGAATAACGCATCGTCCGCCTTGAAGGTGGCGGCAGGGATCTTTTTGACTATCGCACTCATCACGATTGTGGTGATTTTGTTCGTATCCGCCCAGGAGGCAACCAAAACGGCCCAAAACAATTTTTCGGATATCCAGACCGAGCTGTCGCAAGCTTCCTTTACGGTATATGACGACACGACGGTGAGCGGATCACAGGTGACCAACGCATTGCGGAAATTCAAGGACCGGGGAGAGTTCGGAATTCAAATCAAAACAGGGAAAAACTCGGGAGGGCAATGGTACGGGGACATCCTCCGCATCAGCGGACCCCTTACCAACGAAGAGTATGGTTCGGTGAGCGGCCGGAGCCCGGCCGATATCGGAAATACATGGAATGAAAAACTCAACGAATACGTCAATCCCAGCGGGAAATTTAAAGCGAAGGTCATTAAGGACAATTCCAACGTAGTGCGAGGGATCATTTTCACGCAGACGACGGTAGCGTCGTAAACCTATGCTGGATTCCCTGAAAAAAATGCTATGGCTGGGAGCGGCCGTATCCGTTTGTTTTACCGCGCTCATCCTTACGCTGGAACAATGCCGGCATTTCGACATGGCCCAGCAAAAGTTAGTCCCTTTTGTTCAAGGTCAGAGAGTGAGCGTCGTTTCAACGTTCGGCAGGGTAGCCGAGGGGCTGCATAAGGCGGTGAGGTATAAGGGGATGCATATATTGTATGGTTTAAGAGAGTGGGCGGGCGAAGGAGTGGAGGTCACCGTGGATTCCAAACAGATCCCTTATTATGGAGAACCGGTGTATGAGCCGGGCGGGAACGGGGATCGGGATTTACGTTTGGCTTTATCCGTGCTCGACCTGCAGGGCGATTACAGAGCGCGCTGTTATTACGATCATCAGGAGCGACTATATAAGCTTGCGTTTATTAAAATTTAGGGGGTCTGCGGATTGAGTAACCCGCTGTCCAAAATCGCGGCTGCCCTGCTGGCCCTGATCCTCCTGTTTTTATATCCTGCTGTGGAATTTGCCCAGCGGGAGGCGGATTTCGAGATGTTGTCGGCGTACAACTCGCTGGTTCAATTTACGGACGCGGTAAGGAATAAGGGATATTTTTCACCGGAGATGTACCGTGGTTTTTCCCGGGACCTGGAGATGGGCGGGAACGTGTACGACATCGAAATCGAGCACCGGAGAAAAAAATACCATCCGGAATACGGCGATCCGGCCGATCCTGCAACCTTTCAAGGGCGGTATTCCGTGGTTTACGACTCTTATTATACTGACCGGATCCTCGAGGTTCTTTTTCCGGCGAACGCGAGCGGAACCGAAGCGGAAGAGAGATTATACAAGCTGGCAGCGGGGGACTTCGTTCAAGTCACCTTGAAGCCCAAAACCCGGCCCACTTCTCATGCATTGGCGGATCTCGTCTACGGCCCGGGGAACAGGAGTGAGGCGGGCAAGCGGATCACCTACGGGGGGATGGTGCTGAATGAAGATTACTGATTGGGCCGTCGTTTTTGTCCTTCTCGCCTTTCCGGCCCTGTTTATGCTGCATTGGGATTCGGAGCAACTCAGGGAGGCGAATCGGCTGCAGATCAAGTACACGGCAGCGCTTAGGACGGCGGTTCAAGACGCGGGAAGCATGCTAAGCCTAAACGAGCTTCAGCGCTATGAATCGGGCTACGGTTCTTCCAAATTTATGCGGGCTGATAAGGAAGCGGCTCTATCCGCTCTGCTGGAAACGTTGATGTTGAATTTGGGCGAGCATGAGGATGCGATATCCCGCGATCAATTGATGACTTACATCCCGGCGGTCATAGTGATCGATTATGACGGATACTATGTTTACGCAGTACAAGAGATAGCGGGAGAGGACGGAAGTCTTTTGGCTCGGCATCGTTGGTGGCCCAAGAAAGCCTACGTTTATCACGATGCGGAAGGGAACACGATATATTTTACCCTGGATGAGCAGATTACGGTAATCGACACAGCTTCGGGGGAAGTGCACCGTGGTTTAAGGGAAGAACTCGGGGGTGCTTTGTCCATAGAGCTTCTTAAGCAAAAGGAAACCTTTGAGAATGTCCGCAGATCGGTCATCGTTTCCGCCATCGAAGCAGATTTGTCCAGCGTCATCGACAATCACAATGTGTTTGCGAGGAGTCTTGGCTTCAACTATATATTTACGCTCCCGACGATTCCGCGGGAGGCGTGGAACAATACGATCGATGATGTGGGAATCCTTGTTTTTCTGCAGGGCATTCCGGTCGGAAGCAAGCATTATAACAATTACGCGCTAGGTGGCGGGAGGGTTGCAAAACAAAGGCCGGTATACGGGTGGAGCGACCCTGAGACCGGAATCCGGTTCGCCGGCGGTAGCCCATGTTATTACGGATCCGGAACTGTGCCGTTAGAAATATTCGCCAGCCAAAGGGATGCGGCGGGGAAAGGTTATTTTGAAGCCCATTGTCCTTTGCGGGCACCTTGACCCCAGGCGTGCGAACTTTTACAATCATTTAATCCGGAGAGGTTACGGACGTCTTCTCCGTATGTTAAAATAGGTTCTTGAATGTCTCTTTTTGAAAGAAACAAACCTATTTTTCATATAGAAGGAGCTTGTGCGTTAATTATGAGTTTATTGACCGTAGAGAACCTTTCCCACAACTTTGGTGAAAGAACGCTGTTTAAAAATGTGTCATTCCGGCTGCTTGCCGGGGAACATGTTGGACTAGTGGGAGCAAACGGTGTGGGCAAATCCACACTGATGAATATTTTGACCGGACAACTTCTGAAGGACGAGGGTAAGGTGGAATGGACCCCGAAGGTGCGTTACGGATACCTGGATCAGCACTCCAAGCTGACCCCCGGGAAAACGGTTCGGGATGTATTGAAGGACGCGTTTCTTCCGCTGCTTGAGCTTGAGAAGGAAATGATGGAAATTACGGATAAAATGGCGGACGCTACGCCGGAAGAGCTGGAGGAACTTCTGAATCAGATGGGGGAAATCCAGGAGCAGCTGGAGATCGGCGATTTCTATCTCATCGATGTCAAGGTTGAGGAGATGGCCAACGGCCTCGGGCTTTCCGCGATTGGTCTCGACCGCGATGTTGCCGCTTTAAGCGGGGGACAGCGGACCAAGGTGCTGCTCGCGAAACTTTTGCTGGAGAAACCGAACGTACTTCTGCTGGACGAGCCGACCAACTATCTGGACGTGGAACATATCCAATGGTTGACGAATTATTTGCAAAATTACCCTTACGCGTTTATTTTGATTTCCCACGACACGGAGTTTATGAATCAAGTCGTCAATGTCGTTTACCATCTCGAATTCGCCAAGTTGACCCGTTATACTGCGAACTATGATAAGTTTCTGGAAATGGCCGACATCAATAAAAGCCAGCATATCGATGCTTATGAGAAGCAGCAGGAATACATCAAAAAGCAGGAGGACTTCATCCAGCGCAACAAGGCGCGGTATTCGACGTCCGGACGCGCCAAGAGCCGGGAGAAACAATTGGACCGCTTGGAGCGGATCGATAAGCCGGAGGAAGCGGCCAAGCCGATTTTCGGTTTTAAGGAAGCGAGAGCCAGCGGCAAAACCGTATTTGAAGGCATCGATTTCGAGATCGGCTATACGCATGCTTTGCTGCCCAAAATGTCCATGACTATCGAGCGGGGCGAAAAAATCGCTATCGTCGGCTGCAACGGGGTGGGCAAATCGACCCTGCTGAAAACGATTCTGGGCAAAATCCCGCCGGTAAGCGGGAAAACCTATCAAGGCGATTTCCTTTTTCCGTCTTATTTTGAGCAGGAGGTCCGTCCCGGAAACGGGACGCCGATCGACGATGTGTGGAACGAATTCCCTCATCTGAACCAGCATGAGGTCCGTGCCCATCTGGCGCGATGCGGACTAAAGAACGAGCACATTACCCGTCAACTCAGGGCATTGAGCGGTGGAGAGCAGGCCAAAGTCCGTCTATGCAAGCTGATGATGCGGGAGACGAACTGGATATTGTTCGACGAACCGACCAACCACCTGGATGTGGTCGCTAAAGAGGAATTGAAACGGGCTTTAAAGGATTTCAAGGGCACGGTTCTGCTCGTATCCCACGAACCTGACTTCTATGAGGATTGGGTCACTAAGATTTGGGACGTTGAGGCCTGGTCCACCCGGGCATAACCTGGACAAAGTGTAGTCCGTACGTCAAGTGTATAATGCCGGATATCTGAGCGGAAGGATAGTGAGGTAAAGATGAATGGAGCACGGCATGATCGCTATTCCCGCCAAAAGCTGTTCCCGCCGATCGGCCCTGCGGGTCAGCAGCGATTATCGGAATCCTCGGTTCTGATTATCGGGGCGGGAGCGCTGGGAACCGGGATCGCCGAAACGCTGGCTCGCGCTGGCGTCGGACGCCTGATTGTGGCAGACCGGGATTATGTGGAATGGAGCAATCTGCAGCGTCAGCAACTTTATAATGAGGCGGATGCCGCCCAGAGGCTTCCCAAGGCGGTCGCAGCCGAGCGACACTTGCGGGCGCTTAACAGCGAGATTATTGTAGAAAGTCATGTCATGGACGTGACGCATGAGGAAATGGACGAACTTTCCCGCGGTGTAGATCTGATCATGGACGCTACGGATAATTTTGACACCCGTCTGGTGATTAACGACATTTCGCAGAAACAGGGAATTCCCTGGATCTATGGCGGATGCGTCGGCAGCTATGGCATGACGTTGACCATTTTGCCGGGGGAAACCCCTTGTTTAAATTGTCTGCTTGGCGTCGTCCCTCTGGGGGGCGACACTTGCGATACGGCTGGAGTCATTCCACCGGCGGTTCAACTGGTCGTGGCCCATCAGACAACGGAAGCGCTGAAATTGCTCACAGGTCATAAGGAAGCTCTGCGCGGGACGCTGCTTACCTTCGATCTGTGGCGCAATGAGCAGACGGAAATGAAGGTGGGAGCAGCCAGAAGACCGGATTGTTTATCCTGCGGCGAGCACAAAACTTTCCCTTATTTATCCGCAGCCCATTCCCGCAAAACCGAGGTTCTGTGCGGCAGGGATACGGTACAAATCCGGCCCGCTTCCAAACGCACGCTTTCGCTTCCGGACATGGCCGGTAAGCTTGGGAAGCTGTCGGACGGAAAGGTGGAGGTCAATCCCTTTCTGCTTTCCTTCTCGCTGGATAACATCCGTATGGTCTTGTTCGAGGACGGAAGAGCGCTCGTTCACGGGACAAAGGATATTTCCGAGGCTAAAGCCCTCTATGACCGGTATTTGGGTTAGGTAAGCTGTTGATTGACTTTCTATCGAAAACGAATCATTTCGCGGTTCAGACGGAATGGTTTGTTTTTTTTTTGACCATGTTAGTACTACGAAGATTGTACAAGTTTAGGGCGAGGCGGGAGGATATGAAGGATAGCGTGCTTTTGATGCACAAAAACGATGCCGCCGGCATACAGTTACAAAATAAATTGGAAGAAGCGGGGTATAAGGTTCGCTTGTGTTTTAATTTTGAGGACACCGCCGCCGAGTTGATCAACGACATGCCCGGTATTTTGCTGCTTCAGGTTGAAAAAGAGGGCGGTGAATTATATGGGGAGATGGAGCGGTTGGGGGGATATTCCAGTTTTCCCGTCCTGGTAATGCTGGAGGAATGGAACTCCGAAGAACTGGTAACCGCCTTGGAAGCCGGGATGATCGAAGTTGTTGAAGCAACGATTCCCTTTGTTGAACTTAAGGCGCGGATCCGCAGCCTGATTCGGCTTTATGGCCGGTTTACCGAAGACTACGTCTCGGAACTGAACTACGAGGACCTTAAGATCGAGCTAAAGGGGAGAAAGACTTACCGGGGCGACGAGCTCCTTAAGCTGACTCCGAAGGAATTCGACTTGCTCAAATATTTGGTCAAACGGGCGGAGCATGTCTGTCAGCGGGATCAGATATTACAAGAGGTTTGGGGCTACGATTTTGCAACGGGGACCAATGTAGTCGATGTGTACATCCGTCACCTTCGCAAAAAAATCGATAAGGGGAGGCCCCGTAAACTGATTCACACGGTCCGGGGAACGGGCTACGTGATTCAATAAAACGAATTCTCCCAAGAAACCAAACAACCCGATAGAGAGGCTATCGGGCATCGGTTAACTTACTGATTTGGTTGAAGATGTTTCTGGACGTAATTCGGTAAGTTTGTTTAAACTAGAGGACGCGGCGAGCTTTTAAGTAAGTTCTTTTCCAGGTTCCGGAATTCAGATTGGAAATCGTAACACCCGGTTTGCCGTAAGTGTGCAGGATCTTGCCGTTCCCCATATAAACCGCGACATGGGTCACGTTTCTTCCGTTAGCGCGGCTGCCGCTGGAGAAGAAGACCAGATCGCCGGCTTTCAAATTCGATTTGGAGACGGCACGTCCCACTTTCGATTGAGCCACGGAAGTCCGGGGCAGATTTACGCCGTATTTGGCGAAAATCCGTTTCATAAAGGAAGAGCAATCAAAAACCCGGGTTGTCGATGTTGATGCGCCAAATTTATAAGGAGTGCCCATAAACGTTTTTCCGTAGTTAACAACTTGAGTTCCCTTGGATACCGCTACGCTTTCCGCAGCTTGGGCCGGTGCGGCTCCAGCTCCACTTGCAAGCAGAGTGCTGAATCCGATAGTTGAGACAATCCCTACCGTCAATACTTTTTGGAATAGTTTGTGCAATTTCATGTTGTAGTACCTCCAAATTTTTTTGTCGACCGGTTCGAATTGAAGTATAACAGGTTTTTAACTGCCTAAATTTTGGCAAGCCGCCTATAAATGCAGGGCCCGCGCGAGTTTCAGGGCGATTATTAAAATACAATTAAAGTTTACAAAAAAGTAAGAAATAATGATGGGTAAATGTAAAGAAGCACAAAAAAAGCCTTGATATATCAAGGCTTTTTTTGTGCTTGACTAGTAAAAATAAGGCGGCACAAAGGTTACAACTTTGTATTAATTTAAACGTGTGAAGTTCCTTAATCCTTGCTTTGAATCACGAGGAGAAGTCCGCTTTCAATTCGGACCGTTCCCTTGTCGCCCTTCAAACGATTGCTGACTCCCAGCGACTGCCCCATTTTAAGCGTCGCGTTGTCCAAGGGGTACATAAATCCCTCCAAATGAATTCCTGTTACCTCCGTGGTCAGAGGAAGCAGGGAAACATATTTATAACCGCGATTCTCGACGACGCAGCTCGTTCCGGTGAGGGTAATATAATTGTTGGCGTCCCAAATTACGCTGGTAATCTGGTGCTGCATGCCTCGCAGCATCATCTGTATGTTGGATAACGTATGGTCCATCCGCGTGCCGATCACGCCGGTCATCACGATCTCGGAAGCGTGCCTTTCAATAGCAAGGTCGAAAGCCAGCTCCGTATCGGTCAGATCTTTGTTAACCGCATCGCAAGCGATCATTTCCCGACTATTCGCTTTGATTAGCTCCAATTCTTCCGGGATGACGGAGTCGAAGTCTCCGACCGAAATATCGGGGCGGATTCCGTGTTGGACGAGGAATAAAGCTCCCCGGTCAGCTCCGATAATCAGGTCCTCCTTGCGAATTTCCTTAATGAAATCAGGGTCGATGGTTCCGCCGGCAAAAATAACCACTCGTTTCGCTACCATAAGAAAACTCCCTTTCTGTTGTAGGCCCGCTTATTACCAGTATAGTTCAGTTTTTTCTCTTGCACAATTGAACGGGTCAAGCATACAATGGACTGGTCAAATGTTACTGAACGCCGAAGAGAGGAGCCGGAGCGTAAGAAATGCACTTATTTGACATTTTTAGTATTATCGGAACTATCGCGTTTGCGATGTCGGGTGCGTTTGTGGCAATGGAAGAGGAGTATGACATTCTGGGCGTGCTTGTACTCGGGCTCGTAACGGCCTTTGGCGGAGGAATTGTCCGCAATGTATTGATCGGAGTTCCCGTCACGACGTTATGGGCTCAAGGGGATTTAATCATGCTTGCGGTTTTATCGGTCCTTGTCGCTTTCGTTCTGCCTCTGAAATGGATTCATCATTGGAAGAAGACAGAAGCGCTGTTTGATGCCATCGGTTTGTCCGCTTTTGCCATTCAGGGAGCGCTGTATGCCAACGGCATGAATCATCCGGTCAGCGCCATTTTGGTGGCTGCGGTACTAACGGGAATCGGCGGCGGGATTATCCGGGATTTGCTGGCCGGACGCAAGCCGCTCGTACTGAGGGATGAGATTTATGCCGTGTGGGCGATGTTGGCCGGGCTCGCCGTAGGGTTGAAGTTTTTTACGTCTACCGTCGGTTTGCTGCTGCTGTTCGGCTTGGTTGTCTTCTTCCGGATGCTTTCCGTTCATTATAAATGGAAGCTGCCTAGCCGGTCTCTTCGCACGGGAAGCATCGGGACCAAATCGGAACAGGGGTAAGCCCGAAATTATGGTTACTTCATATTAATAGAAAAAGGATATCGCCCGGATAAGGCGGTATCCTTTTTTTTCGTCAGAAGACTATGAAACCTTATTGTAAAAAATGCGTCAACGCACCCGGTAACTCCTGCTGCCAAAAGCCCCAAAGGTGCTTGCCGTCTCTCTCGTAATAAACTATCTTTGCGCCCCGTTCCTCCAGTAATTGTTTGGCCCGGCGATTCAACTCTACAAAATTATAGGTCCCCGTGTCGGTGGTATATTGCTGTTCTTGAAGGCCGACGACCATATATAAGGAAAGATGGGACAAATCCGGTTCAGCTTCGATCATGGCGAGCGTTCGGTCATAGTAGGCTCCGGACAGGCTGATAATTTTGGAAAACAGTTCGGGATTTTTCATAGCCAGATGAAGAGAGAAGGACCCGCCCAAAGAATCTCCGGCAAGCACGCGTTCCTCCGGCTCTTTCCGTACCGGATAATTGCGTTCGACAAAGGGTATAATCTCTTCTGTAATACAGCGGCAATAGGCTTCGAACCGATGGCCGAAAGGGGCGTATTCTTCCGTTCGGACAGCAGTGTCGACTTCAATGCCTACAATAATAAAAGGCTCGAGACCGTCATCCAGAATCAGTTTGTTCGCATGGGTGGCAATCCGCCCGAAGTTGAAAAACTCTTCGCCGTCCTGACAGTAGACGACAGGGTAACTAAGTATTTCATTGTAGCCCGGAGGGAGGTAAATGCGCAGTTTTCGCTTTTCCCCCAAGTTGTTGCAGTCGATTTCCTCTCTGACAATAGTCCGCTTTAAATAGCGTGAATCCGTCATAATTCGGCTCGCTCCTTATCGTCTTGATATTTTGCTTTTGACCCCTCATTACGTTAAGATAGCCCTGGGAGAGGTAAACGCATTCACTACCAGAACCCGATTGTGTTACATAATTGTGTTACTGCTGTTATATAAACAAAGATAAAAAATTAAGTCATTTACGCGCAATTCCTTTGACTTAACGACTGAAACAGTTGTATAATAATTCTATAACAGCGGAACATGATAATCAAATATTTTGTCGAGGTGAAGAAAATGAGCAAGATTCCTTATGAAGTATATACCGAGGAAGTCGAGGCTTTAACCGTCCTCTCACTGGATGGTGAGATTGTCAACAAAGATAAAGCCCCGAACTTGACAGATGATCAATTGAAAGAATTAATGTACCGTATGGTTTTCACCCGCACATGGGATGAGCGCGCCATCAACCTGGGCCGCCAAGGCCGCCTCGGCTTTTATGCGCCGGTATCCGGTCAAGAAGCCACGATGGTCGGCAGTGAGTTCGCTTTGGACAAGAACGACTTCGTTTGCCCGGGCTACCGCGATATGCCGCAGCTGGTGTGGCATGGTCTTCCACTTTATCAAGCTTTCCTGTACTCTCGCGGCCATCAGCATGGCGGACAAATTCCGGAAGGCGTCAACGTACTTATGCCTCAAATCATTATCGGCGCTCAAGTGCTTCATGCCATGGGGATCGCCATGGGCTATAAATTGAAGAAGCAAAAACAAGTTGCCATTACTTACACGGGAGACGGCGGTTCGTCCGAAGGCGATTTCTACGAAGCGCTTAACTACGCTGGAGTTTACAAACTGCCGGTTATTTTCTTTGTGCAAAATAACGGCTATGCCATTACGACCCCATTCTCGAAACAAACCGCCGCATTATCCATTGCTCATAAGGCGGTTGCCGCCGGTATCCGCGGCGTGAAGATCGACGGTATGGACGTGTTCGCGGTCATCAGCGCGGTTCAAGAAGCCGCTGAGCGTGCCCGTAACGGCGAAGGTGCTACTTTGATCGAGGCGGTCACTTATCGTTTCCGTCCGCATTCCTTGTCCGACGATACGAGTAAGTATCGTACGAAAGAAGAAGAAGGACAATGGAGCGAGAAGGACCCGATCGCCCGTCTTGCCAAGTATCTGGAGAAGAAAGGCCTCTGGACCGAAGAAGATACGGCTCGCGTGAAAGAGGAAGCGAAAGCGAAAGTGAACGAGCAAATCAAGAAGGCGGAACAAACCGAGAAGATGACGGTTCCTGGTTTGATCGACAGCATGTTCGAACAAACGCCTAAGCATCTGGAAGAGCAAAAAGCCGATTTTAAATAAGCCTTGAAGAAGTTCTAATGAGGAGGATATGAAGCAATGGCACAAATGAATATGAAAGAAGCTATTCGCGACGCGATGCGCGTGGAGTTGAATCGGGATCCGAACGTCGTGCTTTTCGGGGAAGACGTTGGTAATGTCGGCGGGGTGTTCCGCGTAACGGAAGGACTGCAAAAGGAATTTGGCGAAGAGCGCGTCTTCGACACGCCGCTGGCCGAATCCGCCATCGGCGGTCTGGCCGTCGGTTTGGGGATTCAAGGGTTCCGTCCTGTTGCGGAAATCCAGTTTGTCGGCTTTATTTTTGAAGCGTTGGACCAAATTCTCGTTCAGGCTGCCCGCATGCGTTACCGTTCCGGCGGACGCTATCATGCACCGGTTGTATTCCGTACGCCTTACGGCGGGGGGGTTAAAGCGGCGGAATTGCATACCGATGCCCTGGAAGGTTTGATTGCGCAAACTCCGGGTATTAAACTGGTAATTCCTTCGAATCCGTATGATGCAAAGGGTCTGATGATTTCCGCGATCCGCGACAATGACCCGGTATTCTTCATGGAGCATTTGAACTTGTACCATGCTTTCCGCGCGGAAGTTCCTGAAGGCGAGTATACAGTAGAGCTTGGCAAAGCGAACGTGGTCCGCGAAGGGTCCGACGTAACGATTATCGCCTACGGCATGATGGTTCATACCGCGGTAAAAGCGGCGGAAGAACTGGAGAAAAGCAAAGGCATCAAAGCCGAAGTGATCGATTTGCGCACGCTCGTGCCGCTGGACATCGATACGATTCTTGCGTCCATTAAGAAAACGAACCGCGCTATCGTCGTACAGGAAGCGCAAAAATCCGCCGGTATGGCCGCTGAAATTATCGCTCAAATCAATGAAAAAGCGATCCTGCACTTGGAAGCTCCAGTGCTCCGCATTACGCCTCCGGATACCGTTTATCCGTTCGCGCAAATCGAAGACCAATGGCTTCCGACTCCGGCCCGGATCATCGAGGGCGTCAACAAAGTACTTGAATTTTAATGAAACGGCATACGAAAAATTGAAAAACAGGAGGTCTTCCAGGTGGCAAAATTTGAATATCGCTTCCCAGAGCTCGGCGAAGGATTGCATGAAGGCGAAATTATTAAAATGCACATCAAAGCCGGCGACAAAGTAACAGATGAAGATATCGTCATGGAGGTACAAAACGACAAGGCGGTCGTTGAAGTTCCATGCCCGGTAAACGGTACAGTACTTGAAGTGTTCGGTTCGGACGGCGCGATCTTCCGCGTGGGCCAAGTTGTGGCTGTGATCGACGCGGAAGGCGATATTCCTGAGCAGGAACCCGCTCCGGAACAAGCAGGCTCGCAAGAAGCCGACGCGGCGCAAGGCGGAGCCGAAACGAAGGATTCCCCGGCTGCAACAAGCCCGGCTGACGCCAAAGAAGGCGGCGCTGGCGCAGCAGCACCGGCTGCTCCTAACCGTGAAGTGCTGGCTACGCCTAGCGTGCGCAAATATGCTCGCGAGCAAGGCATCGACATCACACAAGTGAGCGGCACCGGAAAAGCCGGTAAAATCTCCCGCGAAGACGTCGACGCGTTCAAAAACGGCGGCGGCGCGGCGGCACCTGCGGCAAGCGGCGCGGCGAAAACTGCGGACGCTCCTGCAGCGCAAGCGGCGGCTCCGGTTAGCGTGAGCGCGGAAGAAGAACGCGTTCCGTTCAAGGGAATCCGTAAAGCGATCTCCAACGCCATGGTTAAATCGGCTTACACCGCTCCGCACGTTACGATTATGGACGAAGTGGACGTAACCGAGCTGGTAGCGTTCCGTACCCGCATGAAACCGATGGCCGAGAAGAAAGGCATCAAGGTCACTTACCTGCCGTTTATCGTAAAAGCGCTCGTGGCCGCTTCCCGTCAATTCCCTGCGCTCAACGCATCGATCGACGAAGAGAACAACGAGATCGTCTACAAGAAACATTACGATATCGGGATTGCTACCGATACGGATAACGGCTTGATCGTTCCTGTGATCAAGGATGCCGACCGTAAGAGCATCTGGATGATCGCCGATGCAATCCGCGATTTGGCGGCCCGCGGCCGTGAAGGCAAGCTGTCCGCGAACGAAATGAAGGGCAGCACGATTTCCATCACGAATATCGGTTCCGCCGGCGGTATGTTCTTTACGCCGATCATTAACTATCCTGAAGTGGCGATCCTCGGTACGGGCCGCATCAGCGAGAAACCGGTCGTGAAGAACGGTGAAATCGTCGTCGCTCCGGTGATGGCTCTGTCGCTCAGCTTCGACCACCGTCTGATCGACGGCGCAACGGCTCAAAACTTCATGAATTATATTAAACAACTGCTCGCGAACCCTGAGCTGCTTGTTATGGAGGTGTAATACAACATGGTAGTAGGAGACGCTTCTCTGGATATTGATACACTGGTTGTAGGTGCAGGTCCCGGCGGATATGTGGCGGCCATTCGTGCCGCCCAACTGGGTCAAAAAGTTGTTATCGTGGACAAATCGGAGCTCGGCGGCGTGTGCTTGAACCGCGGCTGTATTCCTTCAAAGGCTCTGATCTCCGCTGCGCATGCTTACGAAAACGCACAGCATGCCGACGCTTTCGGCGTAACTGCCGAAAACGTGAAGGTTGATTTCAAGAAAACGCAAGAATTCAAAAACGGCGTCGTTAAGAAAATGACCCAAGGCGTTACCGGTTTGCTGAAAGGCAACAAAATCGAGGTTTTCAGCGGTGAAGTGATGTTCATCAATGAAAACGAAGCCCGTGCGTTCAACGAACACGAATCGCCGCGCTACCGTTTCAAACATTGCATCTTGGCTACCGGCTCCCGTCCGATCGAGCTGAAAGCATTCCCGTTCGGCGGACGCATCCTGTCCTCCACGGAAGCTCTGGATCTGCAAGAAATCCCCGGCAGCCTGATTGTTATCGGCGGCGGCTATATCGGCGCCGAACTCGGTCAAATGTTCTCGAAATTCGGCACGAAAGTAACGATCATCGAGGGCATGGATTCCGTGCTTGCAGGGTTTGACAAGGATATGACCCGTCTCGTGACGAAGAGCATGGAGAAAACGGGCATCGAAATCATCACCAACGCCAAAGCCGAAAGTTCCGAGCAAACGGACAAGAACGTGACCGTGAAGTACTCCGTAAACGGCGAAACCAAAGAAGTGACCGCCGATTACCTGCTTGTTACGGTTGGACGTCGCCCAAATACGGACGGGGATCTCGGTCTGGAACTGGCCGGCGTTAAGCTGACCGACCGCGGTCTGGTGGAAGTTGACCATCAAGGACGTACTAGCAACCCGAACATCTTTGCGATCGGCGACATCGTTGCCGGACCTGCGCTGGCCCACAAAGCTTCTTATGAAGGTAAAGTGGCGGCCGAAGTAATTTCCGGTCTTCCATCCGTTGTGGATTACAAAGCGATCCCTGCGGTTGTGTTCACGGATCCGGAATGCTCGAGCGTAGGCTATACGGAAAAAGAAGCGAAGGAAAAAGGCTTCAAAGTCAAAGCCGGCAAATTCCCGTTCGCGGGTAACGGCCGTGCGACTTCGCTGAACCAGCCCGACGGCTTCATCAAGATCGTGGCTAACGAGGAGAACAACGTGGTTCTCGGCGCGCAAATCGTCGGTATCGAAGCCTCCAACCTGATTGCCGAGCTTGGTCTCGCCATCGAAATGGGCGCTACGCTGGAAGACATTTCGCTGACGATTCACGCTCACCCGACCTTGGGTGAAATCGTCATGGAAACGGCTGAACTCGTTGAAGGTCATCCGATCCACGTAATCTCCCGTTAATTTTTGAACTCTCATTTTTGCGTCCTCCTGATCTCCGGCGGACGCGGATTTCTCCTAAGCAAATGGATAGGGCAGGACCGGCATGTTGGGTCTTGCCCTCTTTTTTATGTCTGGCCGAACTTTTCCTTTATTTGATACGTTTTGTTATTAATAGAATTGTACTGTGGGAGGAAGAGATGAAGAATTGGAAATCGTTAGGTTGGAAACTGGCTCTCTGTGTTATGATGTTCGCCGCGGGTACGACGCTATCGGGACCGGCGAAGGCTGAAATTACAAGCAAGGCCAAATCTGGCGGTAAGCCGCAGACGCAAACGACACTGTCCAAGAAACAAGTGACGCAATGGATTAAAAAGCAAGGGGCAAGAAAGGTAAACTATTATTTTGAAGGTTTGTCTTTTGTCGAAATGCAACTGGATAATGACGAGGAGCTTGAGGTGATCGCGGGGATTGACGGGGCCTCGCATTTGGGCCAATTTTTCGTTTTCGATCGGAGTAAAGCAGGTACTTACAAGCTCATTGCAGAAAAGGATTGGAAAGTGGAACGGCTGCATCCGGGGCCGGCAATCGAAATGAATTCCAAGAAATTGTTTGAAACGGTGGAACGTACGGGCGGAACGGGATTAGACATAAAGTACGTCCACCTGTGGCATGTGGAAAACGGAAAATGGGTTGAAGCGTGGAAAGGAGTTCTCAAGGAGCGGAATGCGATGATAACCGGGTTACATTCGCTTGTCGCGGGAGGTTATCAGGTGATTGACGATACGCTGTACAGCTGGAATACCTTGACCCTGCTTGAAGATGATGACGAGACGATGAAGGGCCAGCGCGAAACGACACTCCAGATCTTTCGTTTTGACGGAACCCGCTTTGTAGAGCAGAAATAAAGGAGCTATCGTGATTGATTAGTAAAAAGAACGCGGAGCATTATATTTGGGGAGACCGCTGCGATGGGTGGCGGCTGGTACATGAACAGGACCGAAGCATCATCCATGAAAAAATGCCCCCGGGAACGTGTGAAACCCGGCATTTTCATAAACAGGCGAAACAATTTTTCTTTGTGCTGTCCGGTACAATGACCCTCGAGGCCGGGGGAGTCGAAACGGTACTGCAGGCCCATGAGGGATTGAACGTCCCGCCAAACCTGCCGCACCAAGTGTTCAATAAATCCGGCGAAGATCTGGAGTTTCTGGTGATATCACAGCCCCCCACTACAAATGACCGGTATCCGGCGCCCGGCGGGACAGATGAAGCTGAAAGTGGAGCCCAATAAGTAGAATAGTTGCACGTAAAGAGGCCGACCCAGCGTCGTTTTGACGGCTTAAGGGTCGGCCTCTCCGCAATTCTTAAATTAAATAAAGAGATTAATGCCCGACTGATCGGCTTTGCCTAAATAATACCCGACACCTCCCAGTTTAACACCATCGATCAGTTCAGTCCGGTCGATGCCCATGAGGTCCATGGACATTTGACAGGCCACAAGTTCGACGCCTTGCGCCAGGGCGGTCTCCATGAGTTCTTCCAGTGAGGAAATATTGCCGTTTTTCATCACACCGCGAATCATTTTTGATCCAAGTCCCAGCATATTCAGTCTGGAAAGCGACAGCTTCCGGCTGCCGCGCGGCATCATTCGACCGAACATTTTGCCGATGAGAGATTTCGAAACGCGAACCTTTTCCGGCCGGCGTATGATATTCAGACCCCAGAATGTAAAGAACATCGTTACATTTTTGCCGCTGGCCGCCGCTCCGTTCGCAATGATAAAAGAGGCTATCGCTTTGTCGAGATCCCCGCTGAACACGATCATCGAGGTTCCTTCCGGCGTCGGAGTTACAACTGTGTCACCATCGGAACGAAGATTGGAGGTTGTTGACATCCCTTTCTGAATAGACGCCTCGATCATACCGTCCGGATTCTTGCGGAGGTTCAGCATCCGGTTGCCGGACATACCGGCCCACGCCCGGATATCTTCGTAAAATCCGGGATCCGAGGCGGTGACTTGCAGCACTTGACCGCTCTGAAGCTGATCGATAGTTTGCTTCACCCGGATGAGCGGGCCGGGGCAGCAAAGGCCGCAGGCATCCAGCTCGGCGTCCGCCTTCGGTTCGTTGCCGACCGGTTCCTGAGCGGTAGCTGCGGTTTCGGCGGCAGCCACGACCGGTGAGAAGCTGCGTAAGCTTTCGCTCCCTGTTCCGGCATTGTCAGCTCCACCGGCTGGCTTGGGCCGGTAGGTCGCCATCAGATAGGTCTTGTATCCGCCGGTCAGATTGCGGACCTGGAAACCTTTTTGCCGCAAAATCCGGGAAGCCGTATAACCGCGTAGTCCGACCTGGCAGTAAACCCAGATCTCCTTGTCAGGATCCAGTTCGGAAAGACGGAGCCTTAAATCGTCAACAGGAATGTTGAGCGAGCCGGGAATATGCCCGTTTCCGTGCTCAATTTCCGTACGAACATCAAGCAGCAGCGTCCGTTCGGGATCGCGCAAGTCCAAATTCTTCGGAACAAAAACGGAGGTTTGGCCGGAGAGGATATTCTCTGCCGTATATCCCGCCATGTTCACCGGGTCCTTCGCGGAGGAATACGGAGGAGCATAAGCGAGTTCGAGCTCGGTAAGGTCCTGAACCGTGCCGCGCAGCCGGATGGCCGTGGCGATCGCATCGATTCGCTTGTCGACGCCGTCAGCTCCGATCGCTTGGGCGCCGAGTACTTTGCCTTCGCCGTTAAAGAGCAGTTTGATCGTTAGCGGCTTGGCCCCCGGATAATATCCGGCATGGGAATTCGGATGTACATAAGTAACGTGGTACGGAATCCCGAGGCGCAGCAGGGTTTTCTCATTGTTGCCCGTCGCGGCCCCGGTCAGACCGAATACTTTGATAATCGATGTCCCCTGGGTCCCATTGTAGAGGGTTCCCAAACCGCATACATTGTCCGCGGCGATCCGTCCTTGCTTATTGGCCGGTCCGGCCAAGGGGATAGCCGTTTTCGTCCCGTTGACATAGTCCACGATTTCAACGGCATCTCCGGCGGCGAAAATATGCTTCTCGCTCGTTTCCAAGTAAGGATTAACGAGAATATGACCTTTCGGCCCCAATTCAATCCCGCTTTCCCGGAGAAATTCCGTGTCCGGGGAGACACCGATGGCCAGAATGACCATATTGGCCGAAAGCGCGAGTCCGCTGGCAGTTTTCACGACAATCCTTGAGCCTTGTTCCTCAAAAGCCGTAACTTTCTCGGAGAACAGCAGGCCGATGCCTTTCTCTTCCAGCTCTTTGGCCAACAAGGAGGCCATTTCCGCATCAAATGGGGCGAGAATTTGCGGTCCCCCTTCGATCAAAGTCACCTCCAGCCCGGCCTCTATCAGGTTTTCGGCCATTTCCACGCCGATAAATCCGCCGCCGATCACGATGGCCGATGAAATGCCTTCCTCCGTCACTTTCCGCTTGATCCGGTCCGTATCGGGAATATTGCGCAGCGTGTGAATTTTCTCGCTGTCGATCCCGGGCAGGGAAGGCACGATCGGTTTGGCGCCGGGCGACAAAATAACCGAGTCGTAAGATTCCTCGTATACCCCACGCGATTTGCTGCGTACGGTTACCGTTTTTTCGCGAGGGTTCAGGCCAATGACTTCGCTTTCGGTTCGAATGTCGATGTTGAACCGTTTGTACATGGCCTCAGGGGTCTGGACCAGCAATTTGGAGCGGTCCTTAATCGCCTCCCCAATGTAATAAGGCAGACCGCAGTTGGCGAAGGATATATAGGCATCGCGTTCAAACATGATAATATGCGTATCTTCATCCAGACGCCGTAATCTTGCGGCGGCGGTGGCGCCGCCGGCGACCCCTCCGACGATGATCACTTTGTTGTTGTTCAAGAGAGTTCCTCCTCAAGTAAAATAGTAATCAATTGCTCAATTTTGGGATTTTTAATCCGATAATTAACCTCCAAACCTTGCCTTTCGGCCACTACTATGCCGAGAGTGCGAAGCTTTTGCAGGTGCTGCGAGATCGTGGACTGAGGGAGATCCAAACATTCCTGCATGTATGTGACGTTGCATTCCTTTTTTTCCAGCAGTCCTTTCACGATACAGAGTCGTACGGGATGCGCCAAGGCCTTCAGCATCTCGGCCGCGTCATGATAAGCTTTTATGTTGTTGTCCAAACCGGACACCTCCAAAATTTAAATCGTTATATTCGAATATTACGATATATTGATTTTGATGTCAATCGGCCAGGGAAAAACTCTTTTTTGAACCTTGGTATTGGATAGGTATATAATAGAGGACAGCTTGCATGATTGGGGGGAACCTTTGACGGATTGTTTTGATCGTCGATGACGAAGCGGAGCTGTGCAGGCTGCTGAAAAGATGCATGAAAACCGTGGGATTCAACCCGTACGACCTGTCCGGTCTTTCGTCGTCATCTTTACTGCCTCGATGTGCGGCTTGGCAGCAACGCCAGTCTATTTTAACCGCAAGACTGTTTAATAACGGAATGTGTTCTGGAAAAGGAGAGTTCTAAAGCATGGAAACTATTTTTTCAATCCTGAAATCGATTATTTTGGGGATTGTGGAAGGGGTTACCGAATTTTTGCCGGTCTCTTCCACAGGCCATCTGGTCATCTTTGAAAACCTGCTGGGCTTTAAAGGGACGACCCCGTCTTATGTGGAGATGTATACGTACGTGATCCAACTGGGGGCTATATTGGCGGTCATCGTCCTGTATTGGGGCAAAATTAAGGATACGCTGGTCAACTTCTTCCCGCAAAAGGTCGGCTTTGAAAGATCGGGGTTCCGCTTTTGGCTGATGCTGGCGATCGCCTGTATCCCCGGCGGCGTGTTCGGCGTTCTGCTGAACGACTGGTCCGATGAACATCTGTTTACGCCGGTCGTCGTGGCGTTCACGCTGTTTTTTGGCGGGCTGTGGATGCTTTACGCGGAGAAAAAATTCCGCAACAACGGATTGAACGGCGGCGGCGACGAGTTGAACGTCACGATCAAGCAGGCGTTGATCATCGGCGCCTTCCAGTGCCTCGCGATTATTCCGGGGATGTCGCGTTCCGCTTCGACCATCATCGGCGGCTGGGTGGCCGGCTTGACTACGGTGGCTGCCGCGGAGTTCTCCTTCTTCCTGGCGATTCCGGTCATGGTCGGCATGAGCTTCCTGAAAATCATGAAGATCGGCGGGTTTTCGTCGATGACCTCGACCGAACTGATATCCCTCGGCGTCGGCTTTGTCGTTTCGTTTCTCGTCGCGCTGGCCGTCATCAGCAAGTTTATTTCATACCTGCAAAAGAAACCGATGAAAGTGTTTGTTTATTATCGGATGATTTTTGCGATTATCGTCCTGATCGCCGGGATTGCCGGCTTGTTCCACTAGCAGGATCCGATCGGGCCCAGACCGAAGATTGTATTCGGCCTGGGTTTTTTCGTTTATAGGTTGAACTATTGAATTGCATATTAGACAGCGGTGTAAAGGTTTCTTTTCACAAGTTTGGCCTACAACTCATGGTTTGGTTCAAATTAACGGGAATTCTACCCGTTAATTTGGTGTGTAACGGCTGCAGAGGCGAATTAGCTGGAAAACCTCCCGCTAATCCGTCTGAAATGGTGTATATCGGCAAAATGGCTGCGAAATAGCTGGAGCTTTTCCAGCTAAATCCTATTAAGGAACCAAGAGCGGTACATTAACGGGAGCTTTTCCCGTTAATGTGTAGACTCGGACGGGGGCGCTTTAAATCTACAATTGTGGATGTTGGCAACCTATCTCCGAAACCATTTCACATCCTTACCAACGCCAATTCTTTAGTTCAACCTATATAGTTTATACGAAGTGAACATTGATGGTATAGTAGAGGTTAATTCAAGAATACGGGAAGAGAGAAAGGGTGCTTTGATGAGCGCAAAATTTGGAATTAGCCAAGCCGCTCTCGGTGACTTGCCCGATGTGGCACGGCTGTTTGATCATTACCGGGTTTTCTATGGAAAAGATTCCGATGAGGCGGGGGCCGAGGCGTTTCTGTTTACATTGATGGAGCATCGCGAGTCCGTGATTTTGCTGGCCCGAGCCGAAGCCGACAGACAAGCTATCGGTTTTGCCCAGCTGTACCCGGCATACTCGTCGATTTCCATGCAGCGCTCGTGGATTCTGAACGATCTGTTCGTACTTGAGGACTGGCGCAATCAAGGTGTCGCCCGGCAGCTCCTGAAGGCGGCGGCCGAAATGGCGCGGCTAACCGAAGCGAAAGGCATTGCCCTGGAAACCGCCTTGGACAATCTGTCTGCGCAGAAACTCTATGAAAGCATGGGGTATGTCCGGGATACGAGGTTCTATCATTATTATTTGACGTTGTAAGAGGTAGCCGGGAAGGGCTGCTTGATGAATCCCTCGAAAAAGGATGGCATAGGATGAAAAGAATCGATATAGTGTATGCCTTGATCGTAAGTCCCGACAACCAAAAAGTGTTAATGGTTCAAAACCTGGACAATCGCGATACGTGGACGTTGCCCGGAGGTACGGTGGAGCCCGGCGAAACGCTGGAAACGGCACTTATCCGCGAAGTGAGAGAAGAGGCCGGCGTCGACATTGCCGTTCGCGGGGTGGCCGCGGTGAATGAAGTGATTTTTCCGGAGAAACAGGAACATTACCTGCTGCTTACCTTCCATGCCGACCACCTCGGCGGGAAAGAAGAAACGAACGTCCCTTCGGAAATATCCGCGGTCTCGTGGATCGATATCGACCGGGCGGATGCTCTGATGCCGTATTACGAGGCGGGGATCAGCGGGCTGGTACGGAACGGGGACGAGGTCCCTTACTGCGATGAAGGCAAAGAAAAGGGGACCTAGACGGAGGAGATCCGAATGATCGTGTGGATTAACGGGGCTTTCGGCTCCGGCAAAACTACGGCCGCTTATGCGCTGCACCGGAGAATTCCCGGATCTTTTGTTTATGATCCCGAGGAGGTCGGTTTTTTATCCGGAAGCGCCTTCCGGGCGGGATGAGCAGGGATGACTTTCAAGATTATCCGATGTGGCGTGAGATGAACTATGCGATGCTGAAAAATATCGCCGCCGAATATAACGGCATTCTGATTGTTCCGATGACCGTAACGAATGCGACGTACTTTAGCGAAATTGTGGGCAGATTAAGGACCGAGGGCGTACCCGTTCGGCATTTTACATTATGGGCCTCACGGGAAGTGCTGCTGACCCGGTTGAAGAGGCGGGGCGATGGCGAACACTCCTGGCCGGCCCGGCAGGTGGAACGCTGTCTGGAGGAGCTTGCGAATCCGTTGTTCGAGCAGCATCTGGACACCGATCGTCTGAGCCGGGAAGAGGTGGTCGTCCGGATTGCCGCCGACTGCGGCATCCGGCTCCAGCCCGACGAGCGAACCCGACTCAAGAAGGCTTGGGACCGGGCCATCCTTACTTTAAAACATATCCGGATTGGGAAATAGAAAAGCCTTTGCTATAATAAACAAGATGTCATTTGATCGATAGAGGGTGTCGAAATGAGAAATTACTTGGATTTATTGCAGGACGTTTTAGATAACGGAACGCCGAAAGAGGACCGCACGGGGACGGGGACGATTTCTGTTTTTGGCAGACAGCTGCGTTTTGATCTCAGTCAAGGTTTTCCCCTGGTGACGACCAAGCGGATCCATTTGAAATCGGTGGTTCATGAGCTCCTATGGTTTTTGAAAGGGGAAACGAACATTGCCTACCTTAAGGAGCACGGCGTGCGGATCTGGGATGAATGGGCCGACGAGAACGGGGATTTGGGACCGGTTTACGGCTCGCAATGGCGGGCCTGGGAGGCGCCGGACGGCCGCCGGATCGACCAGATTGCCAATGTGATCGAAGCGATCAAGAAGAACCCCGATTCCCGGCGTCACCTGGTCAGCGCCTGGAACGTGGCCGAGATCGACAACATGAAGCTGCCGCCCTGCCACTTCGTATTTCAGTTTTACGTGGCCGGAGGGAAGCTCTCTTGCATGCTGACGATGCGCTCCGTCGATACGTTCCTGGGGCTGCCGTTCAACATCGCCAGTTACTCGCTGCTTACGCACATGGTGGCCCAGCAGTGCGGACTGGAGCCGGGAGAATTCATCTGGTCCGGCGGGGACGTCCATATTTACAGCAATCATCTGGAGCAGGTGAAGACGCAGTTGACACGCGAGCCTTATCCGCTGCCGCGCCTCATTATCAAAAGGAAGCCGGAGTCGATCTTTGATTATGTGTACGAAGACTTTGAGTTTGAAGGCTATCAGCATCACCCAACGATTAAGGCGACCGTTGCCGTATAGCCGAAATCCGAGAGAAAGGGGCCAAGACCGATGGGAATTACACTGATATGGGCGATGTCAAAGAACGGAGCCATCGGCCGCGATAATCAGCTGCCGTGGCGGCTGCCGGCCGACCTGAAGTTTTTTAAAGAGCAGACCACCGGGAAGACGATGGTCATGGGCCGTAAAACCTGGGAGTCGATGGGGAGCAAGCCGCTGCCGAACCGGCGCAGCGTCGTCTTGACCGCGGACCATGCTTACCGGGCGGAAGGGGCGGAAATCGTCCATTCCGTGGAGGAAGCGTTGGAATTCGCCAAAGGGGAAGAGTTGATGGTGATCGGCGGTGCGGGCGTCTTCTCGCATTTTCTTCCGTATGCCGACAAGCTGCTTGTGACCCGGATCGACGAAGAGGTGGAAGGGGATGTTTTTTTTCCGCATTTCGATGGGTCGGAGTTTAGGCTAGTTCAGGAAAAAGAGGGAATTCGTGATGAGAAGAATCCTTACCATTACCGCTTTTTGACTTATGAACGACAAAAGCCTGCTGCGCAATAGTGCAAATTATCATATCAATAATCCATTAATAACGTTTCCCCCGGATGCTAACATCAAGATACACTGAAATGTGAGAGTTTCCCCGCTTTTGGGGACTCTCACAGAAACGGATGGGGGAAGTTTGAGATGTCAACACCAACAGGGTTTATGGAATATAAAAGACAGCTTCCGGCGGACCGGAGCCCGTCCGAACGGGTTCAGGACTGGCAGGAGTTCCATAAGCATATGTCGGAAGAGGAACTCCGGACGCAAGGCGCCCGTTGCATGGATTGCGGCACGCCCTATTGCCACACGGGAATGGATATGACGGGTGGCACTTCCGGCTGTCCGGTGCACAACCTGATTCCGGAGTGGAACAATCTGGTGTATCGCGGCCTTTGGAAGGAAGCGCTGGACCGGCTGCATAAAACGAATAATTTCCCCGAATTTACGGGAAGAATTTGCCCCGCTCCTTGCGAGGGCTCCTGCACGGTAGGTTTAATCGGACAGCCTGTGACGATCAAGACGATCGAGCAAGCGATCATCGATAAAGGCTTCGAGGAAGGCTGGGTCGTGCCCGAGCCTCCGAAGCAGCGTACCGGCCGCCGGGTCGCCGTCGTCGGCTCCGGCCCGGCCGGACTGGCCTGCGCCGCTCAACTCAACAAGGCGGGACATGAAGTCACCGTGTTTGAACGCTCCGACCGTATCGGCGGACTCTTGATGTACGGGATTCCTACGATGAAGCTCGACAAGGCCGTCGTGCAGCGCCGGGTGGACCTGCTTGCGGCGGAAGGCGTAAAGTTCGTCACGAATACGGAAATCGGCAAAGATATTCCGGCCAAGCAGCTCGTGGACGAATTCGATGCGGTGGTGCTCTGCGGAGGAGCGACCAAACCGCGTGAGTTCAATATCGAAGGCAGCAACCTGAACGGTGTGAACTATGCGATGCCGTTCTTGAACGGATCGATCAAGAGCTATCTCGACTCCGGGCTTCAGGACGGCCAGTTTTTGTCGGCGGCAGGCAAGGACGTCATCGTCATCGGCGGCGGGGACACCGGTTCCGACTGCGTGGCGACATCGCTGCGTCACGGCTGCCGCAGTGTCACTCAATTCGGCACGCATGCCAAAGCGCCGCTGGAGCGGGACGTTGTCAACAATCCGTGGCCGCAGTTCCCGAACGTCTATTCCTTGGACTATGCCCAGGAGGAAGCCAAGGCGCTGTTCGGTTCCGACCCGCGCGAGTTCTCCATCATGACGACGAAGTTTGTCGGGGACGAGCAGGGGAATTTGAAGGAGCTGCACACGGTGCAGATCCAGCGTATTGTGGACGAGACGGGACGCAAGATTTACCAGCCGATTCCCGGCACGGAACGAGTGTTTCCGGCTCAGCTCGCGCTGATCGCGATCGGTTTTGACGGTCCGGAGCAGGGGATCGTTGGCGAACTGGGGTTGGAAACGGATCGGCGGTCCAATGTCAAAGCCCGCTACGGCAAGTACAACACCAATGTCGATAAGGTGTTTGCGGCCGGCGATATGCGCCGCGGGCAAAGCCTTGTTGTATGGGCTATTCATGAAGGCCGCGAAGCGGCGCGCGAAGTGGATAAATTCCTGATGGGCGCCACCGTTCTCGCCTAGTTTTTCGAGCTTCCGGTATTCAGCGGACTCCAAAAATATGATATAATAGATTCAGCTACAGGGCTGCGCGGCGCGCGGCCCTTTTTCTTGAGCAGACTTATGAATTCTATTATATTCTGGAAGCATTAACGCTTTGGAAGCTAGGAAAGTGGGGCCCGTACCAATGAAAACGCTCGTTATCGCCGAAAAACCGGACATGGGGCGGACGATCGCCGCGGTCATCGAGCCGCGGGCGAAGAACAACCGGACTTATTTGGAGGGGGAACGCTGCATCATTACCTGGGCGATCGGTCATTTGCTTGGTCTGGCCGAGCCTGACGCCTACGACGACAAATATAAGCGGTGGAATTTCGGCGATTTGCCAATCCTGCCGGAACAATTTAAGATCGTCCCCAACCCGCGGACCAAGGACCAGCTTAAAACGATCGGCGAGCTGGCCAAACGCTGCGACAAAATCGTCAACGCGTGCGATGCGGGGCGGGAGGGGCAGTATATCTTCGCCTTGATCCAGCAACAGTTGAAGCTGACGCAGCCGGTTCAACGGCTTTGGATCTCCGATTTGACGGCGGAGAGCATCGCCCAAGGGTTTGAGAAGCTCCGCGACGGCGCCGAGTTCGAGAATCTGACGCTGGCGGCCCGGGCCCGCAGCGAAGCGGACTGGCTCGTCGGCATGAACGCCTCGCGGGCGTTTACGACGAAGCACCGGACCCTGCTGTCGGTCGGACGCGTACAAACGCCTGTATTGGCGCTGATTTACGACCGCCAGAGGGAAATCGAAAACTTTGATTCGCTGACTTACTACGAAATCAAAGCCAAATTCGAGCAGGGCGATCGCAGGTACACCGGGACTTGGCAGGGGGACCGGCTGACAGATAAGGATCGCGCCGCCTCCATCGCCGATAAGGTTCGCGGAAAGCAAGGCAGGATCGCGGAATACGAAGTGAAGGATACGCGGGAATATCCTTACAGGCTTTACGATTTGACGCTGCTGCAGCGGGAGGCCAACGCCAAATACGGCTATTCGGCCAAAAAAACGCTCGATTTGGCGCAGGCGCTTTATGAGAAACATAAGGTGATCACTTATCCCCGGACGAGCTCCAACTATGTCACGGAGCAAAATATCGACGGCATGCACAAAGCGCTGCACATGCTGAAATCAACGCCTTACAAAGAGCTGGCGGAGGGCGGCAACCCGGGGATCGTGAACGTCAACAACAAGGCGGTTTGCAATCCGTCCCGGGTTGAGGATCACCATGCCATCCTGCCTACGCTGCGCCGTCCGGGGGCGCTGGGGAAAGAGGAGCAGAACATTTACGATCTCGTAGTCCGCCGCTTTCTGTCCCATTTCTATCCCCCGGCGGAATACAAACAGCATACGGTCTTGACGGAAGTTGAAGGAGAAACGTTCAAAACGAATGTCAAGGAACTCCGCTCGCTGGGATGGAAAGTCTGTCTCCCGGGGGAGGACAATGCCGGGAAATCCACCGGACGCGGCAAGAAGCAGGAAGAGGACGAAGAGGCGGAAGAGCTGGTCAGCGAACCGTTTGCGATCGATCGGAACGCGCCGGTCCGGTGCGCCGAGGCCGAAGCCAAGGAGAAAGCGACCCAGCCGCCGAAGGCTTACACCGAAGGGACGCTGCTGAAAGCGATGGAGAGCGCGGGGAAGCAGCTCGAAAATGAGGAGCTTCGCGAAGCGATGAAGGAAGCGGGGCTTGGAACGCCCGCGACGCGGGCAGCTACAATCGAGCGGCTGAAGAAGGTCGGCTACATTACAATGCAGGGCAAACGGATCACGGTCACACAAAAGGGCCGGACGGCGATCGAACTGATCCGCCATGCCGGCGTCGAGCTGCTGACCTCACCGGAGATGACCGGGCATTGGGAGCGCCGTCTGCATCAGATCTCGAAGGGGGAGGCCGCCCGGGAGGCTTTTATGGAGAACGTGAAGCGATTCACCAGTTCGATCATCGAGAAGGTCCGCACCCAGCCGAAGGCGGACGCCTCGTTGTTCGAGCCGGGCGAAGCGGAGAAGGGCAAGCGCGGGCGCGCTGCCGGCGGGAGGAAGACCGCCGCGAAAGACACCGGCGATAAGCCGGCGGCTGCAGCCCGCCGTTCGGCGCCTTCGGGTTCCGGCGCGCTGCAGCCGCTGGCGCCTTGTCCGCGCGAAGGCTGCGGCGGCCAGTTGATCGAAGGCCGCAAAGGATACGGCTGTACGCATTTCAAGCAGGGCTGCGGCTTCGTCATCTGGAAGGAATTCGCTGGCAAGCAAATTTCCCTCCCGATGCTAAACGCTCTGCTGGAAAAGGGCCAGACCCAACTGCTGACCTTCAAGCAACCGGACGGGGAGGTTAAGGCGCGGATCCGGCTTGCGGATCGTTCGACCGGGAAGCTGGAAGTGGAGCGCGCCGCATCGCCAACCGCATAACAAAAGCAGCAACCCGGGACTATTGTTTAACGATTCCGGGTTGCTGCTTTTCTATTTCTTCGAAGAGGCGAAGTTAACCCTCCGCTGGCGAACCGTGACGCTTTCGGCGATAATCGACGGCACTTCCGTCAGGGAGGAGACGGTGTACATCTGCGTGTCCGTCGTCTTTTTCAAATCGATCAAATTGTAGGACCACTCGGTGGGGTGTTTAATGTATATCGAATTAATTCCCGCGGAGAGGGCCGGAGCGATATCGGTACGTAAACTGTTGCCGATCATCCAGGTGTTTTTACGGTCAAAAGTCCGGGACGACAAAATCTCTTCCAGGGCATCGATATTTTTATGCCGACGGATGTAAATCCGGTCCTGAAAGTAATTGGCCAGCTTCATCTGTTCGATCTTGCGTTGTTGGATGACCGTTTCGCCGCCCGTATAAAGATACAGTTCATGCCCTTGGCGCTCAAGCAATTCCAGCGTCAGCTCCATCCCGGGATAAGGTTCGACCTCCTGGTCATAGACGCTCATCCCGAGCTTGAGAAGCTTGTCTTCTTCGGCCAGCCGAATCTCCCGGCCAAGCAGCCGGCAGAAATACCGGTACGTATCAATCAAGGATTGCGGGAAATGGGTGCTGACGAATCCGATTTTCTGGACGCCGGCGACGTCGATTTCGATTTGCTTGCCGCGGACTTCGTCGGCCGAAATCCGCGAATCGCTTAACCAAGAGACGATCAGCCCGGCAAATTCATCGAGAATGCGTTCAAAGTAAATGTTGCAATGCACCAGTGTATCATCCAGGTCAAAAATAAGTTGCTGCCGCAGCGGCAATTTCATCACGGGTCACTCCTTTTGCTAAACGGCAAGAGTTAAACAATTACAGCCGGATATAAGATTCAAGAAACATATTGAGTTCGGAGGTTCCGTCCGGGCGAATGCTGAATTTCTCGGTGTCCCGGTCAACGAGATGCACCCGTAGCAATCCGGCAACGCGGAGCTTCATCAAATGATGCATCAAGTGCTCTTCGGTTTCCTGCAATTCCTCCATCATCTCGGGCAGCGATTTCGGCCGGTTCGCCACGTATCGAAGAAGACGGAGGCGCTCCGGTTTGGCCAGGGCTCGGGTAAAGCGCAGTAAGCTGATCGGCGGCTCGTCCTCGTCAAGCTCGGGCAAATCGAGCGGATATTGAATCAGCAGCCTGCGTTCATAGAAACAGTATGTATTAATCGGCCGAAAATGAATCGAGGGAATTAAAACGACATGGTCGATCGGCAACTCCGGTTCGAGAACCAAACCGCCGGAAGCGTATTCCACCAAGGCGTCGGGATCCATTTTTCGGACCAGGGCGCGCTTCTCGGCGGCGTCTTCCTCCAGCAAGTCTACATACTGCGCTTCGATCGGCTGAAAATACACCTCGTGCCAAATCCGTATCGGAGCGGCATATTGGCGCAGCCGCGCAATATCCCGGCCGGTTACGGCGGGGACATAGGCGCTGAGCTTGTGCAGCAGAAGCTCTTCATCGGCGGAGGCAAGCGTTTCGAGATAACGCTCGATCCCTTGATCGGGATGATGTTCGATAGCCAGGGCATACAGCAGATCATAATCGGAAAACGGCCGCCGGGCCGCCGCCTCAAACGCTGAACGCTGCGTCTCGTCCAACCGGGATTCGATGTCGGCAATCCACTCGGGCCCGATATCGAGATTGTTTACCCATTTTTGCGTCGTATATATCATAAAGCCGCTCAGAAGCTCGTACACGGGAGATACGTCGATTTTCACGTCATAAAACATGACAAGCCCTCCTCTATATCAATGCACACAATTTCATTATGGCTTGTTGTAGCAGGGCTTGTCTACTATAATGTTTATGGACGATTTATTGAAAGCGGTCCATCGCTTTCAATTAACTAGCAAACTTGCCATTATGCGGAAGGTCGCCGGGATACCAGCGATTTTCTTCTTTTTTGTCGGCAAATATGAACAGGCTGTAATGGATTTTCATGAACAATTCCAATACACTAAAGAATAGAAGCAGGAATATCCAAAGGAGAATCGGACTTATGATCAATGTAAACCGTTTGAATAAATCGGTGGATGGCCGTAAGAAGCAAGTACTTCGCGAGGTAAGCGCCCGGTTTGAGCAAGGGGAGATGATCGGCGTGGTGGGACCGAGCGGAAGCGGGAAGAGCACTTTGCTGCGCTGCCTTGCCCTGCGCGAGAAATGGGACGGCGGCGAATACACCTGGGATGGAGAAACCGTGATCCGCGGAGGCGGAAGCGGCTCGCAGAAATACCGCTCACGCTGCGCGTATCTGGAACAAAATCCGTCGCTCTACCCCGAGAAGACGGCGCTCAAAAACGTGCTGATCGGACAAGCCGGACAGACTCCGCTGGTCAGACGGCTTACGGGCATGGTCCGCTCGGACGATTACATGGGCGCTATGGACGAACTGGAGAAGTTCGGCCTGCTGGATAAGGCCCATGTGAAGGCCGGCAAATTGAGCGGCGGCGAACGCCAGCGGGTCGCCATCTGCCGCGCGCTGGTGCATGGGGCCGGATTTATCGCGGCGGACGAGCCGGTCGTCGGCCTGGACCCGCAATCGGCGGAGCGCGTCCTGACGACGCTGCGCACGCTTTGCGCCGAACAAGGGAAAATCGTCGTCGCCGCTCTGCCGATGGAGCTCGCGGAACGTTATTGTTCGAGAATTTGGGGACTCTATGAAGGAGAGCTTAAGCTCGATATCTCGGGTAGACGACTGACCGGAGAAGAGAAACGGTCCATCGACCTAGTATGAAGAGAGTGATGATTTTGCTTTTGAATCGGTGGCTTGCGATGTTGGCCGGGGGTATGATCATGATGGCCCTTAGCGGCTGCACCATAATTAAAGATCCGAAGTCGCTGATGGAGACGCCGCAGTTGACCTCGGACCGGGAATCGCTGATGAGCGTGATCAACAAGGAAATCAAAGGGGCCCAGCCAATCCGCCCCCGCGATGTCAGCGACATCAGCTCGGTCCGTACGCCCGATTTGGATAACGACGGGGTGAAGGAAGCGATCGTCTTCTATGAAACGCCGGACGAAGCGGTGCGGATTCACGGGTTGATCCTGGAGCAGCAAGGGGACACGTGGGAGCCGAGAGTCAAATTTGACGGCGAGGGCCAGGTGCTGGAAACGTTTCAACTGCGGGATATTACCGGCGACGGCCATTTGGAGATTATCGCCGGATTTTCCAGCGGGGAAGAGGATCCGCAGCGGGGATTGACGGTATATACGTATAACGGGAGCGATGTGGAGAACATCCTTACGCTGCCCTACAATGATTTTCTCATCGACGATTTGAATCAGGACGGTCAACTGGATTTGACGGTCGTTACCTTGAAGCGGGACCAGAACGCCATGGTCACCGTGTACCAATACGACGGTTCTTTCAATGAGCTTAGCCATATCCAGCTGGACGATCCGATCCGGGAGTATTACAACACAGTCAGCGGCAACATCACGCCCAAGCTGAAGGGGATCGTGCTGGACGCCGCCTTCGGCACGCACTATGCGTATTCCCACATGATCGCCATGAAGGACGGAAATTTGGTCGATTTGCTGCCGTCCCAGGACGCCACCTTTAAGAATTATCCCGTCCTCAGCGGAGACGTGGACGGGGATGGAATTCTGGAGGTCGGCCGCTCCGAAAAGCCGAAGGGCTGGGAGAATCGCCCTTATGACGATATCCCCTTGTTTTCTTTTTATCAATGGGAGGAAGAGAAGGGTCTGAAATTTGTGCTCCAGCAATATATGGATTTAGCGGGCCGCTTCTACTTTAATTTTCCGAAGGACTGGTGGGGGAATGTGACGATCGATCCGAAATCGAACCAGAATGAGCACCTGTGGTTCACCCGGATCGATACCGGCGAAGTCGTCGCGGAAATTTCCTTCTTCACGTTGTCCGAATGGGAGAACCACAAAGAGGACTGGGAGCTGCTGGCCAGGGATAATGATAAGGTGATCGGCTTTTTGAGCCACACCGATGTGAAACTCAATAAAGGCGAGAAAGAAATCAAGCGCTAATGTTTTGCGAAGTTGAGGGAGGAGACCAAGTTGAGCAAAGTTTTGATATTGGAAGATGAGGAGTCAATCCGCAGTTTTATCGTCATTAATTTGAAGCGCAACGGCTTCGAGGTATTGGAGGCGGCCGACGGCAACGAGGCGCTGGGCAAACTGCAAAGCGTGCCGGATATCGACATCGCCCTGCTCGATGTCATGGTTCCGGGAATCGACGGGTTCGAGGTATGTCGGAGAGTCCGTGAAACGAACGAGCGGATCGGCATTATCTTTTTAACTGCCAAGGTGCAGGAACAGGATAAGGTATACGCCCTGTCGGTCGGAGCGGACGATCATGTGAGCAAGCCTTTTAGTCCCACCGAGTTGATCGCCCGGATTCAATCGCTGCTGCGAAGAGTCAACGTATACCGGGAAAGCAGCGCCAAAGTTTCTTTCACCTCGGGGCCGTTCACCCTGGACCTCATCTCCAAGCAGTTCAAAAAGAACGGCCAGTTGATCGAGCTTACGCCTACAGAATTCTCGCTGATCCAGTATTTCCTGGAGCAGGAGAATACGCCGCTTAGCCGCGACTTGCTGCTTGACCATGTCTGGGGCAAGGAATATATGGGAGACCCGAAGATTGTGGACGTGAATATCCGCAGACTCCGGCAAAAAATTGAGAGCAATCCTTCCGAGCCGGCGTTCCTGCAGACCGTGTGGGGACACGGCTATAAGTGGAAAGGCGAGGGACAATGATCAAGAAAGGCATCGGCCGGCAAATTGTAATGCAGTATTTTATCGTCGTATTCGTGACCCTGTTTATGGTGGAGGTTATTTTTTCCCTGGCCATTCGGGTTTATTATTACGACACGATTTATAACCATATGTCCACGCATTCCACGTGGGCTTCCGACTTTTTTCAAAAGTTCGTCCGGCTCAGCTCGGAACGGGATCCCGCTTATTTCACCGAAATGCTGCGCACGTTTGAACTGGACAACACGGAATTGATGATCCTGAACCGCAAAGGCGAGGTCCAGGCCAGCAGCAATATGTTTCAGGCGGACAAGGCGATCCAGACGAGTGATGTGATGCAGGCGGCGGCCGGAAACGTAGGCAAATGGGTGGGGCGGCAAACGTCGACCGGCGAGATGGTCATGGCCGTCTCGACCCCGCTGCTGGAGCGGGGCGAGAATCGGTACATCGTCCGTTTCGTTACCTCCCTGGAAGCCGTGAACGCCAACCTGATGAAGCTGACGTTGTTTTCCGCCGCCGTATGTCTGGCCGTCCTGGCTCTCGTCACCCTGTTCAGCATCGGTCTGGCCAACTCGATCGTGAGGCCGATTAACAACATTCGCGCCGTTTCGGCGCAGATGGCCAAGGGCAAATTCGATGCGCGGATCAAAGGGGATTACAGGTACGAGCTGGGGGAACTGGCGGCGACGCTAAACTACATGGCGCAGGAAATCGTCCGCAGCAACGAGGTCAAGGACGATTTCATTTCTTCGATCTCCCATGAGCTCCGCACGCCGCTGACGGGGATCAAGGGCTGGAGTGAGACCTTGACGCTCGGCGGTTTCGATCCTGAGGAAACGAAGATCGGTATGGGCATCATCGCCAAAGAGACGGATCGGCTGATCGGCCTGGTGGAGGAAATGCTTGACTTTTCCAAGCTGCAGCGGAACGAGATGAAGCTGGTGGTTGGACAGGTTAATTTGAAGGAACTGCTGCAGGAGACGATGTTGAACGTTTGGGCGAAAGCCGAGCAGAAGGGAATTAAAATCAAACTGGAGGATCGCACGACCCAGCCTGTCACCGTCATCGGCGACGGGAACCGGCTGAAACAGGTTTTTCTCAATCTGGTCGATAACGCGATTAAGTTCTCGGACGAGAACAGCTGGATTCACCTTGTCATCAGCCGGACCGAGCCGGGGTATGTCCTCGTGGAGGTTGTCGATACCGGGATCGGCATCAGCGAAGAGCATTTGAACAGAGTAAAGGACCGGTTTTTTCAGGTCAACCATCAAGGGGGCGGGACCGGGCTTGGCCTGGCGATTACCCAGCAACTGGTCGACTTGCATCACGGAACGATGGATCTGCATAGTGAGCTGGGCGTAGGTACGACGGTATCGGTGAAATTGCCGCTCTCGGAGGAAGAGAACGGGAACGGAACCGAGCCAGGCGCCTCGGAAGCTGATGAAGAACCATCAGAGCCGGGCTTGGATGAAACGGGGGGAGAGAAGAATGGCGAAACGACGGGGTGAGCTTGCTTCGTCCGCGGGCACTTTTGAAGTCGCGCTGGCCGAACCCGCAGATGCCGAAACGGTTCGGATTCTGCTGACGGAAG
The DNA here is from genome assembly GCF_036864815.1 of Paenibacillus sp. A14. Classification (NCBI taxonomy): domain Bacteria; kingdom Bacillati; phylum Bacillota; class Bacilli; order Caryophanales; family Paenibacillaceae; genus Paenibacillus; species Paenibacillus sp. A14. The sequence continues at coordinate 50,639 of NZ_JBAGJD010000001.1, read as the reverse complement.
CGGCCGAGTGGATGCGGGCCAACGGGATTGGGCAATGGTCGCCCGAACAATTTACCGAGGAAGTGATCGCCTCTTATTTTGCCGGTCGGGAAATTTATATGATACTTACCGAGACCGGACCGGCCGGCATGTTTACCCTGCAGGCTGGCGACCCGGATTATTGGGGCGCGCTGAATGACGAGGCATACAATTACCTTCACCGCTTAACGGTACGTCCGTATTTCCGGGGGCGGGCCTTGGGAAAGGAAATGATCTACTGGGCGGCCAAGCACAGCCGGGAAACGGGGCGAAAAGGCTTAAGGTTTGATTGCTGGGACCAAAACCGCAAACTGAATCCTTACTACCGCGAGCTCGGGATGGAGGAGAAGGGGATCGGCCGCCTCAACGGAAGACAGTATATTTTGTATGAAATGAACGGGGAACTGTTTCAAACCTTGTGACTTACCCCAAAAAAAGGCGCCCGTCAATCAAAATTGACGGACGCCTTTTTCGCTGCAAAACCGATTAAGAGGACAAACCTTCCGCGCGAAGCCGGGCAGTTTTGTCGTAAACTTCCTTGAGCAGACGGGCAGGTTGAGGACGGAGCGCAGGTTTCGCCACCACCGTCTCATAAGGCCCCACAACCATAATCTCCTCGGCCGTCCCTTTAATGACGGCACCATCGTGGATCACCGCGCCTTCACCGATAATGGCCCGCTCGATATGCGCGTTGCGTCCGATTTGGGCGTTCGGCATGACGACGCTGTCCTTGATCTTTGTAAAACGGCCAATCTCCACGCCGCCAAAAATGACGGAACGCTCTGATGCGCCATCCAGGCTGCAGCAATCATGGATCAGCGAACTTTTCGCCTGGATGCTGCGGTTTTTAAACGGTCGGGGCTTCGATCTCCATTGTTCCCGCGTGTACATCGGCCAAGCTTCATTGATCAACTGCCAGTCTGAATCCTTGGCCAGCAGATCCATGTGCGCTTCCCACAAGCTTTGCACGGTGCCCACATCCCGCCAGTAGCCTTTAAACTCGTAGGCGTGAAGCGGACGATCTCCGGCCAGCATTTTCGGAATAACATCTTTACCGAAGTCATGGCTCGAATTCTCGTCTATGGCGTCCTCAATAAGATGTTGCTTCAGATAATCCCATTTGAAGAGGTAGATCCCCATGGATGCCAAATTGCTGGGCGGATTTTGCGGTTTTTCGGCAAACTCGGTAATCCGGAATTGCTCATCCGTGGACATGACGCCAAAACGGTGGGCTTCTTCCCATGGCACCGGCATCACGGAAATGGTGGCGCAAGCGTCCGATGACGCATGAAACTCCAGCATTTCGCGATAATCCATGTGATAAATGTGGTCACCGGACAGGATCAGCACATTTTCCGGCGCGTGGCTGTCCACGTAGGCGATATTTTTAAAGATGGCATCCGCAGTTCCGGCGTATTCCTCAACACCAGCACTGTAGGAGGGGAGCAAAGAAATTCCGTTGTTTTCCGATCGCGGCAGTTTCCAGGCTTCTCCTTCTCCAATATGTTCATGAAGGGACTCTGCTTCATATTGAGTAAGTACACCGATTGTGTCGATTCCCGAATTTACGCAATTGCTGAGAGGAAAATCGATGATCCGATAATGTCCGCCAAAGGGTACTGCGGGTTTCGCAAGCCTGGACGTAAGTGGCGACAAACGTCTGCCTTCCCCTCCGGCCAACAGCATTGCAATACAGTCTTTCTTTTTCATTTCGTTTCCCTCCCGTAAGGTTTCGTCTGTGTAGTACATACATAAACGAGATATAATGTAGTTGAAACTAGAATTATGGAAAACAACAGAAAATATTACATATATTTTTTCAGGCATGTTTTTTCTGTTCCATTCGAAGGAGAATTGGGTAAATAGTTAATTGGAATTCTACATAAAGCAGGTGATCAATTGACGGAACCCGTGAAAACACAGGACATTTCCGAGACGGACATTTACTTGTTTCATGAAGGAACGCTGTATCGCAGTTACCGTACGTTTGGCGCGCACGTCACGGAAGAGGACGGCCGCCGGGGAGTCCGTTTTACCGTTTGGGCACCGGGCGCGCGCCGGGTTTCCCTCGCCACCGATTGGAACGGCTGGAACGGGGACAATGATGTGTTATATAGGATACCCGATTCAGGAATTTGGACTCGCTTTTTCCCGGGTGTTGCGGAAGGAACTTTTTACAAATATGACATTACGGGACCGGACGGGGGCCGATTCCTGAAAGCCGATCCTTACGCTTTCTGCGCGGAGGTCCGGCCGGCGACCGCCTCGGTGGTGAAATCGCTGGACGGCTACCCTTGGAGAGACGGGGCTTGGCGCCGAAAGAAACGGGCCTTGTATCACAAGGCGCTGAACATTTATGAGCTGCATTTCGGCACCTGGAGGCAAAAGGCGGACGGCAGCTTCTATACTTACCGGGAAATGGCCGACCTGCTCATTCCTTACGTCAAAACAATGGGATATACCCATATTGAGATCATGCCTCTCACCGAGCATCCTTATGATTTATCCTGGGGATATCAAGCGACCGGATACTACGCTCCGACCAGTCGCTATGGGGAGCCGAAGGATTTAATGGAATTCGTCGACCGGTGCCATGAGGCGGATCTCGGCGTGCTTCTGGATTGGGTTCCGGGTCACTTTACAAAGGATGCCCACGGCCTGCGCCGGTTTGACGGTACGCCCTTGTTTGAATATGCCGATCCGTTAAAGGCGGAAAAACCGGGATGGGGGACGCTCAGCTTTGATTTCGGAAAGCCCGAAGTCCGGTCGTTCTTGATCTCCAATGCCCTGTACTGGATGGACGTGTATCATTTTGACGGTCTGCGGGTCGATGCCGTGACGAGTATGCTGCGGCTCGATTTTGAGAAGCCTTCGGGACAATATGTACAAAATGAGCACGGGGGTATTGAGAATCTGGAAGCGGTGGCTTTTCTGCGACAGTTGAATGAGACGGTATTCCACTATTATCCGCATGCTTTGATGATGGCGGAGGAGTCCAGTGCCTGGCCGCTCGTGACCGCGCCGGTTCATGAAGGCGGACTGGGGTTCAATTACAAATGGAATATGGGCTGGATGAACGATACGCTGAAATATATGGAAACCCCGTTCGCCGAACGGCCCAACCGGCATCATCTCCTGACATTCCCCATATGTTATGCCTATTCGGAGAATTTTGCTCTTCCTCTGTCGCATGACGAAGTGGTCCACGGCAAAAAATCGCTGCTGGATAAAATGCCGGGGACCTATGAGGAGAAGTTTGCCGGACTAAGGCTGCTGCTGGGTTACCAGATGACCTCGCCGGGCAAAAAGCTGCTGTTCATGGGCGGCGAGTTCGGGCAGTTTATCGAATGGCGCGACCAAGGGGAGCTGGACTGGTTCCTTCTGGATTATGACTCGCATCGCGGCATCCAGGCTTACACGGCGGCGCTTAACCGGCTGTACCTCGAGGAACCGGCGTTATGGGAGCTGGACCACACCTACGACGGATACCGGTGGATCAATGCGGATGATGCCAACCAGAGCGTGATCTGTTACCTGCGCAAAGGAAAAAAAATGAAGGATACGCTGCTGGTTATCGTCAATTTTCAGCCGGTGGCGCGCGAGAATTACCGCATCGGTGTACCGCGTGCGGGGGTTTACGAAGAAATCTTCAACTCGGAGCATCCGGCTTACCGCGGAATCGACAGTACGGGCGGCAAAGCCAAACGGGTGCCAAGTGAAAAAATCCCCTGGCATCAGCAGAACGACAGCATTGAAATACCGCTGCCTGGGCTAAGCCTATCGATTTGGAAAAAGTCCGCTATCCAAGCGGCCCCGCAAAGGAGGAAGAAAAAATGAAGATCTTGTTCGCGGCCGCAGAAGCGGCGCCTTTCATCAAAACGGGCGGCCTGGCCGACGTCATCGGCGCGCTTCCGAAAGCCCTAAAGCTGGCAGGTCATGACGTGCGGATTGTGCTGCCCAAGTACAAAGATATTCCCGCCGCTTATACGGACGCCCTGCAGCATTTGGGAGAGACCGAGGTGCCGGTCGGATGGCGCCGGCAATATGGCGGGATCGAATATCTCGTCTGGGATGGAATTCCGGTTTATTTGATCGACAACGAATACTATTTCCGGCGGGACGGCGTATACGGGTATGGGGACGACGGCGAACGGTTCGCCTTTTTGAACCGGGCCGTTCTCGAGATTCTGCCGGTTATCGATTTCATCCCCGATGTGCTGCACTGCCATGATTGGCACACGGCGATGATCCCGCTGCTGCTGAAGGAACACTTTGGACATAACTCGATTTATGCAGGCATCCGGACGGTGTTCACGATTCACAATCTGTTGTACCAGGGCATATTTCCGTATGAGGTGCTTGGTGATTTATTGGGTTTGCCCTCTTCGTATTTTACGGCGGACGGGGTGGAATACTACGGCAATGTGAGTTTTATGAAAGCCGGTCTGGTGTTTGCCGATCATGTCACAACCGTCAGTCCAACCTATGCCTCGGAAATCCGGACCGAGCATTACGGTTATGGGCTCGACGGCCTGCTTCGCTCCTTGGGCAACCGCCTGTCGGGGATCGTCAACGGGATTGACGTCAAGCTGTACAATCCGTCGACCGACCCGGAAATCGCCGTGCGTTACCGCAAGAGTCTAAGCAAAAAACGCGAGAACAAAGTCGCATTGCAAAAGGAGCTGGGTCTTCCCGTGGCTTCCGGCGTACCGCTGGTCGGAATGATCACGCGTTTGGTGGAGCCGAAAGGTCTGGATCTAATTGCCCGGATCATGGACGAATGGCTGCATTTTGACGAGGTGCAATTTGTGGTACTCGGCACGGGGGATCGCGCCTATGAAGACTGGTTCAAGGAAGCGGCTTACCGTCATCCGGATAAATTGTCCGTGAATATCCGGTTCAATGACGGATTGTCCCGGCGGATTTACGCGGGCAGCGATCTGTTTCTGATGCCCTCGAGATTCGAGCCGTGCGGAATCAGCCAGCTTCTGGCGCTGCGGTACGGCAGTATCCCGGTGGTCCGGGAAACGGGCGGTCTAAACGACACGGTTCAGGCATACAATGAGTTTACGGGCGAAGGGAACGGGTTCAGTTTTGCGAACTTCAACGCGCATGATCTGCTTTATACGATTCGCAGAGCAGTGTCGTTTTATCACCAGCCTGACGAGTGGAAAAAAATAGCCGCGAACGCGTTTGCCGGAGATTACAGCTGGAGCCGGTCCGCAGGCCAGTATGAAGAGATCTATCGGCGGATTACGGGGACAGAACGCTGATATGACCGAATGCAAAAAAAGCGGGAGTCAAGGGAGGGGGCCCTCCCTGATTATCGCTTTTTTCTCATTCGGAAGTGAAGAGGATCAGCTTCGCCGCAATTACTTCAACTGCCGGTACAAGATGCGAAACCCGTAAGGATCAAGGCCGATGTGCATGACGCCGTCCTTCGGTTTGACTCTTTCCTGGGACAGAGCGTCGCGCCAGTCGTCGGTCTCCATCGGGTGGGACAGCGTACGGTACTTCCCGGTATTGTTCATCCAGACGGTAAAATGCATATGCTCGTCCATCCGTTCGTAAACGATGCACGGATCGTTGACGTTCGCCTGCAGGAAGCGGAAGCGGCCCTGGCGGAGCGCGTCATGCTGACGGCGAAGCTCGATCATCATCTTATAAAAATCGTACAGCTCCCGATCCTGTTTGGCGGGGTCCCACTCCATGCATTTTCGGCAATCGGGGTCGCCGCCCCCCGTAATTCCGACCTCATCGCCGTAAAAAATGCAAGGTGTCCCGATATACGTAAACAGGAATACGACGCAAAGCTTCAGCTTGCGCTTATCGCCTCCGACACGGGTCAGCAGTCTCGGCGTGTCATGGCTGCATAACATGTTGAACACGACTTCGTTGGTTTGCTGCGGGTAGCGCATAATCAGCGCGCCCATCTCATTGGAAAAGTTGTAGCCGTCCATCCCCCCGTTAAAAAACTCCAGTACCTTATCCGCAAACGGATAGTTCATCACGGAATCGAATTGGTCGCCTAACAGCCAGGTCAGGGAGTCGCTCCAAACCTCTCCGATGATATAGGCTTCGGGGTTGGCGCTCTTCACAACCTGCCGGAAATCGCGCCAAAAGTGATGGTCGACTTCGTTGGCCACATCGAGCCGCCAGCCGTCCAGCTTGATTTCGCGGATCCAGTACTCCGCCACGCCAAGCAAGTATTCCTTGACCTCCGGGTTCGCGGTATTGAATTTGGGCATGTTACCGAAGAAGCCGAACGTATCGTAGGTTGGGATGCCGTTTTTGATCCGGACGGGAAACTCGTTGATATGAAACCAGTCCGCATATCTGGAGTTCGCGCCGTTTTTCAGTACGTCCTGGAAGGGCGGGAACTGTTCCCCGCAATGATTGAACACGGCGTCAAGCACTACCCGGATACCGCGGCTGTGGCAGGCCTCCACGACTTGCTTCAATAACTCGTTATCGCCAAAATGCGGATCCACTTGCTTGTAATCCACCGTATCGTACTTGTGGTTGGAAGGAGAGACGAAGAGCGGAGTGAAGTAAATCGCGTTGATGCCCAAATCGGTCAAATCGTCAAGATGATCGAGAACGCCCTTCAGATCGCCGCCAAAAAAACTCTCCCCTGTCGGCTGTCCGCCCCACGGTAACGTATGTTCCGGATCATTGGCCGGATCCCCGTTGGCGAACCGCTCGGGCATGATTTGATAGAAGACGGCCTTCTTGGCCCATTCGGGAACCTTGAACACATCGATGTCATGAATATACGGGAATTCATACAATTCGCCCGGCGGGGTAGGTCCGTCATGGGAAATCCCCGTGTCCATCATGTAGACCGTTTCGGTTCCGGCCGTCAATTTGAAAGCATAGGATAAGCGTTTGAATTTCGGTTTGACCGCAACCTCCCAATAGTCGAACATATGATCGTGTGCGGCTTTTTCCATAGGGATTTCAAGGTAGGTTCCGTCCCAATCATATTTGTCACCCGTCATCGCATATACATTTTCTACATCATCGCGCTTGGTTCTTACCCGCAAATGGATCGTAGCGGAATCATAGGCATAGGCCCATTTATCACGCGGCACATGGTATAATGCCTCCAACAGCATTAGGGCCACCTCCTAATAATTGCTTGGATTTTCAAATCGGGTTTTCCGCTAATTAATAACCAAATGAGGCCTGACATGAACCATTATTCCCAACCTTTACCCTTGTATGAATGAGAGCGGCCATCGGTCATAATATTTCGGAACGCGAGACATGATACTATAGGACGGCTTGTCGAATTGACCGACGTTATATTTTTGAAAGCAAAAATACCTATTTCATGCGGGTTTTCTTGAAACCTTCATGAAAAGGACAAAATTAGCTTTGCATATATATGCATATTGATTTATAATTAGCCCATTAAAACGATTCGCTAAACATTTATTTTACCGACGGGAGAGAGACAGATGAGAAAATGGGGTATTTTAATTGTAGCACTTATGATGGTGAGCGTACTTGCCGCTTGCGGACAAAATAAGAACAGCGGCGCGGGAAATGCGCCCGCGAAACAAGGCAGCGCGGCTGAAGCCAATCAGGGAACTGCTGGCGGCGGAAACGCCAAAAAGCTGATCGTTGGGATGAGCGCGGATTTCCCTCCTTACGAATTCCATCTTAAGAACGAGAAGGGTGAGGACGAAATCGTCGGTTTCGACGTGGAAATCGCCAAAGAGATCGCCAAGGACGTTGGGGCCGAGCTGGAAATCAAGGATATGAGATTCGACTCGCTGTTGAACGAACTGGAAAGCGGACGTGTGGATCTCGTTATTTCGGGACTCAGCCCGAAGCCGGAACGAGCGAAGCAGATCGATATGTCCCAGATTTATTACAAGGCGGAGCAAGCGATTGTATCGCTTACGGAAAACAAAGATAAATACGCTACTATGGAATCACTGGAAGGCTTGAAAATCGGCGTGCAAACCAGTTCGATCCAGGAAGATATGGCCAAGACGGTAAAAGGCGCCAAGCTGACTTCTCTGGCCAAAATTTCCGATATTATTATGCAGTTGAAATCCGGACGAGTGGATATAGCGATTTTGGAAGGCCCGGTTGCCGAATCGTTTGTCAAGAACGTCGACGGCCTTAGCATTACGGATGCCAAACCGGTAACGGAAGATGAAGGGTATGTAGTCGGTGTCAAAAAAGGCAACAAGGAAATGCTCGACCAGGTGAACACGACGCTGGACCGACTGCTCAAAGACGGTTCGATCGACAAGTTCGTAACGGAAGCAAGCGCGCTTGCCGAGAAGAAATAAGCGCGGATCGAGTTTGCAGAAAATAGCGGATCTCTTTCGCTATTTTCTGTTTTTTTGTGAAGGACTGAGGTAAACTAGGAGGAATGATGGGAACATGGATTTTTTTACAATGTTTTGGGAGTATCGCAGCTTTTTCTTAATCGGGTTGCTTTATACCTTGCAACTGGCGGCTCTCGGCGTTCTGTTCGGATTTGTACTGGGTCTTATTATCACGCTCTTGCGGATGGCCCCTTGGGGGATTCTCCGGTTCATCGGGCATGCCTGGGTTGAATTTTTGCGGGGCACACCGATGCTTGTCCAGCTTTTCATTATTCATTACGGTTTTGCCAACGCGTTCGATCTTAATTTCACTCCGATCCAGTCGGGAGCCATTACGCTCTCCATCAACAGTTCCGCTTATCTGGCCGAAATTTTTCGGGCCGGGATCCAGGGAGTGGACCGGGGGCAGGGCGAAGCGGCGCGTTCTTTGGGGATGACGCGGGGGATGTCGCTGCGCTTCATCATCATTCCGCAGGCAATCAAATCGGTGCTTCCCGCGATCGGGAACGAGTTCGTCACCATTATCAAAGAGTCTTCGATCGTTTCGTTTATCGGCATCACGGAGCTTATGTTCCAATCCGGAGCTGTCGTTGGGATTACCTATGACGGAATGACGCCGTATCTGATCGTTGCGGTGATGTACTTTATTTTGACATTTACACTTTCCCGCATTCTGGGGTTGTTCGAAAGGAAGTTGAAAGCCAGTGATCACCGTTAAAAATTTGCATAAGAAGTTCGGCCAGCTTCATATTTTGAAGGGCATTGATCTTGAAATTTCCAAGGGTGAGGTTGTTGTCGTCATCGGACCGAGCGGCTCGGGCAAAAGTACGTTTCTTCGCTGTCTGAACCGGCTGGAAGAGCCGACCGAAGGCGAAATTACGTTCGAAGGCAAATCCATTACCGCCAGGGGGCATAACATTAATCAAACCCGGGAAAAGATGGGCATGGTGTTTCAACAATTCAATTTGTTCCCGCACAAATCGGTTATCGACAATATTACGTTGGCTCCCATCCGGGTGAAGAAGATGGACAAAGCGCGCGCGGTATCGCTGGCGGTGGAGCTGCTGCGAACGGTCGGACTGGAGGACAAACTCAATGCGTACCCTACCCAACTGTCCGGTGGACAGAAGCAGCGCATTGCCATTGCGCGGGCCTTGGCCATGGAACCGCACGTCATGCTGTTCGACGAGCCTACCTCCGCGCTCGATCCGGAGATGGTCGGCGAAGTGCTTGACGTTATGAAGAAGCTCGCCGATAAGGGCATGACCATGGTTATAGTCACGCACGAAATGGGCTTCGCCCGCGAGGTAGGCGACCGGATCATATTCATGGATCAGGGGCAGATCGTGGAGCAGGGGAGCCCTCAGGAAGTGTTTGGCGCACCGAAACATCAGCGTACTCAGGATTTTCTAAGCAAGGTGTTGTAAATCTTATACAGCCTAAAAAGAGGCGGGGCTTTCGCAGAAGCGGGAGGCCGCCTCTTTTTCTTGCTTTTTTGTCATTTTTGTCATTGGCATAAGATAAAAAAATGGCTTTAAAGCGCGGTTTTCAGCTCCTTGGAAACAATTGCTTGGTCATATGGTTACAAAATTGTGATATATTGAGTAGGCCAGAACCTGGTATGACAGGAGACTATCGCCGCAGGCATTTTCAAGGAGGACGTCAGCATGAAACAACATCATAGACATAAGATACATTGGAAGCGAATGATAGGAGCCGCCGCCATCGCGATCGGACTCGCGGGGACGCTGCAAGCCGCTCCGGTATTTGCGGAAGCGAACGCTATACATAAGGCAAAGGAGGGGGACACCTTTTACCTGCTTGCCGAGCAATATGGGGTAGAGGTGAACCAACTGAAGCTTGCGAATCCGTCGATCTCGGCCACGAACATCTATGACGGTTTGGATATCGTCATTCCCGGACGGGAAACGGATCCCCCGCAAGCCGCAGGTTCCATGACGGTGAAAGGCAATTTGGAGGAAGCGCTTCCCACGCTCAAGGTCGCTGAAAACGACAAGGTCGTGGAGGCATGGGGGAAATCTTTCAATTATTCCAAGACCGTGGACGTGAAGGCGAGCGCCTACTCCGCCTCGGCCGCGGAGAACGGGGGATGGGGGGCCGTGGACTATTTCGGCAACCCGCTGCAGCTCGGGACGATTGCGGTCGATCCGAAGGTGATTCCGATGGGAACCAAAGTGCTGGTTACAGGCCATAGCCATGCGAATCTGCCGAAAAAAGCCTTCGTCGCGACCGCCACGGATCAAGGCGGCGCCATCAAGGGCCGCCGAATCGATATTTTTATTCCGGGTAAACAGAATGATGTCAAAACTTTCGGATTTCAGGATGTCACTTTATACATTTTAAAATAAGCCTAATTGCACGGAAGCAGCAGAACTGGTATGGTTCTGCTGTTTTTTTAGGTTCATTTAAATTTTGGCAGGTTGAGCAGCTCCGGCAAGGTGACGAATTGATACCCCCGGGCTCTTAGCGTTTTAATGATTTCCGGCAGGGCTTCGATCGTACCGGTCAAATCGGAGCCGTTCCCCCCGCCGGCGTGAAACAGCACGATGGAGCCGGGCCCCGCGGCGTTTAACACATTGGATTTGACCTTGGAACTGTCAATTCCTTTCCAATCCAAGGAATCGACGTTCCAGTTTACGATCGTGTACCCGTTTTTCTTGGCCCATTTCACCTGTTCTTCATTGATTTCCCCGTATGGCGGACGAAGAAACTTGGGGCGGTAGCCGATGATTCCGCTCAGTATGTTTTCGGTACGCAATATTTCTTGCTGGAATTGTTTTACTGACCGGTTCCTAAACTGCGGGTGACTAAAGGAATGATTGCCGAGGATATGGCCTTCCCGGTGGATTCGGCGAACGAGATCAGGGTTTTTCTTGACCCGGTGGCCTACGGCGAAGAAGGTCGACTTCACATGGTACTGGCTTAATATATCCAGAATCCGGGGAGTAAAGCGGGGATCTGGAACATCATCAAAAGTTAAAGCTATCTTCTTGACGTCAGGCCCGCGAAATTTAAAGGTCTCCGAATATTGACGGCGCAATTCTCTCAGATTTTTCGGTTTGGCGGTGGTTTCTATCGATTCGGGAGCCGCCGGAACACACCTAAAAACCCCGGCCCCGGTTGCTGTTTGGGAGGTCTCTTTCCATGCGGCGGGTTCCATGGCTGCGACAGCACCGGCAGGTGACCCCAGCAGCAAAACGGCGAGCAGGCCCGAAATTCCACAGGCGATCCGCGAAAGTGTGATTATTCTGGACATAAAAAAGCCCTCCTTCATCAGGACATCGGTCAGGTAATGGTATGCCCTAAATTTCCCACCCCTATTCAAAGTGACAAATGTCACAGACTGTGAGGCCCCAAAAAATGCATCTTAAATGAAGCATACCGCTTATGGAATAAATGCAACGGAAGGGGAGAGGGCCTTGCCGGAAATTTTAGCGAACGAACAGGTTGCCGCAGGCGTATACCGATTGACCGTAGGGGGCCGGTTTGAAGGAAACATGGGGCAATTTTACATGCTGCGTGCATGGGAGCAATATCCATTGCTTCCCCGGCCACTTAGTATCTTTAACATTACGGAGCACAGTATAGAGTTTCTATACCTGGTTGTTGGAGAAGGAACGCGGATTCTCTCCTCGCTTCGCAGAGGGGATTCGGTGCAACTCGAAGGTCCGCTCGGCAACGGGTTTCCCGCCCCTGCAGGAAAGACGGCCATGATCGGCGGAGGGATCGGCACGGCTCCGTTTTATTACGCCCTTGAGCGGATCAAGGATGCGGATCTGTATTTGGGTTTTAGCAGAGAGGCGTATCTTGTGGACGAGTTTCGCCCGAGAACAACGGGAAATGTGGTCGTGGATGTCGGGGGGATAATATTGGATCAAGTTGATTTTAACAGCTATGACACGATTTACGTCTGCGGTCCCCACAAAATGCTGGAAGCCGCTCAACAGCGGCAGCTGGCTTCGGGCACCAAAGCCGACGTGTACGTTTCCCTGGAGAACCGGATGGCCTGCGGGATCGGCGCATGTCTGGTCTGCAGCGTGCAGTGCCGGGATAAACGCAAAAAAGCGTGTACGGACGGTCCCGTTTTTCGCGCGGAGGAGGTGGTCTTCTCATGATCGATACCACTTGCCAAATCGCCGGCATCCCGTTCAAGAACCCGATCGTCATGGCTTCGGGAACGTTCGGGTTCGGCAACGAATACGGTGCCTTGTATCATTTGAGCCGTTTAGGCGGCATTTCGGGGAAAGGGTTGACGCTTCATCCCAAACAGGGGAACAACGGACTGCGGGTCTATGAGACACCGTCCGGCATGCTGAACAGCGTAGGGTTGGAAAACCCGGGCATTCCCGCCTTTTTAAGGGATGAGTGTCCGCGTTGGGAAGCGCTGGACCTTGTGCGCATCGTCAATTTGGGCGGAAACACGATCCAGGACTACGTGGAAGGCGCCAGACTGCTTCAGGAAGCGGCCTGGGAGCGGGCGCAGGAGCAACGTACGGCATTTGATATGATCGAACTCAACATCTCCTGTCCGAATGTGAAGGCCGGGGGGATGGCCTATGGAATTCAAACGGAAACGGCAAGAGAAGTGGTGAGGGAAATCAGGGCCGCCACTTCGTTGCCGCTGGTGGTCAAGCTGTCGCCAAACGCGGAGAATATCGTGGAGATGGCGGAAATGTGCGAGAAGGAAGGGGCGGACGGCGTTTCCCTCGTCAATACGTTCTCGGCGATGAAAATCGATATCCGCAAGCGCCGCAGTGTCTTTGACAATTTGTATGCCGGACTGTCCGGCCCGGCGATCAAGCCGATCGCGCTCCGCATGGTCCATCAGGTTAGCCGGGCCGTGAGCATTCCGGTAATGGGGATGGGCGGCATCAGCAGCGCCGAAGATATTCTGGAGTTTATCATGGCCGGGGCGGAGGTGGTTCAGGTGGGGACCTTCAATTTCGTGAACCCGCGAGCCGGTATCCAACTGATCGAGGATTTGGAGTTGTTAATGGGCGAGGAAGGGATCTCCTCTTTGGACGAAATCCGCGGAATCCTTTAAAATAGAAGCCAAGCATGTTTATTGAAGGAGGCTTCGCACATGAACCACGGTTTTGAGGATATTCGGCTGGTGAGCGTGCCGATGGGACGGGACCTCCTGATTATGATCACCGGTGGGGAAGCCCATATCGGTGCGGCATCCACCGCTTATCCGGTCGCCGGAGGGGCCGAGGTTCAGACCTCGGCCGTCCCGGGCCACAAGGAGCATGTCCTGACGGAAAGCTTGGCCAAACGGGCAGCGGCGGCGTTGTCGTGTACCATAACTGTCGTGATGGGAATTCATTATGACGGGCTGTCCCGGGAAGAAATCCAACGGATTTCAAGCATAACGGATGAACGGATGAATGAGTTCTTAAGAAGCGCGCAAACACAGGAAGGGGCCGAACAATGATGACAGATCTGAGCCAAAAAGAGGATAAGTTCCGGCGTCGGGCTATTTCGGTTCGAGAGGGACAGGAGAAGGTTCTGGCCCACACCCGGATCGCGGAAACGGAATGGATTCCCCTTCACGAAGCGCAGGACCGGATTATCGCCGAAGATATTCTGGCTCCGCATCCCTATCCGCATTTCCGCCGGTCGGGGATGGACGGTTTTGCGGTTCGGAGTGCGGATACGGCCGGCTGCACCTCCGAGAAGCCCGTATACTTGGAAGTGATCGATGAGATCCCTTGCGGAAGTCTTCCCTCCGTCGCGCTCGTGCCGGGTACGGCCGCCCGGATTATGACCGGAGCCAAAGTGCCGGACGAGGCCGATGCCGTCGTCATGTTTGAAATGACGGAGGCCGGGGTATCCCAGGGGAAAGACATGATTATGCTGAAACGCGAAATCGCGCCGGGCAGCAATGTAACGCCGGTGGGTCTGGAACTGGCCGCCGGGGAGCTGGTTCTGGAGCGGGGGCGGCGAATCTCGGCCGGGGAGATTTCGGTGCTGGCCACATTCGGGGTGCACCGCGTCCCGGTGACAAAGCGTCCGAGTATCGCGATTTTCTCCACGGGCTCGGAACTGCTCGGTGTCGAAGAACCGCTGCAGGACGGGCGAATCCGCAACAGCAATACGTATATGCTGGCGACCCAGGTCCGGGAGGCGGGCGGAGAGCCGGTCATCCTTGAAGCGATCGCCGATGATTTGACCACGGCCCGGCAGAAAGTACAGGATGCTTTCGCGTTGTACGATTTCGTGATCACGACCGGCGGGGTCTCGGTCGGCGATTTTGACATCATGGCGGATTTGGTCCAGAGCGGTGACGTGGAGATGCTGTTCAACAAAGTGATGATGCGTCCCGGAAGCGTGACGACCGCCGCGGTCAAGGACGGCAAGCATTTGTTCGCCTTATCGGGGAATCCCGGGGCCTGCTTCGTCGGCTTCGAACTGTTCGTAAGGCCCGTCATCGGCCGGATGCTCGGCATAAACGAGCCGTTTCTCCCTGAATGGGAGGCGGAATTGGGCCGGGATTATACGAAGGTCAACAACTTCACCCGTTTTGTGCGCGGACGGCTTGAGGTTCGGGAAGGGCGCTTGTACGCTTATCCGGCTTCGCTGGATGAGTCCAGCGTAATGATTACGATCAAGGACAGCGATTGTCTGATTGTCATTCAGCCGTCCAGCAGAGGTGTTAAGGCCGGTGAAACGGTTACTGTGCTGCGCCTGCCGGGTGCCCGATGATCCCCGTCATCCAGGTCGTCGGTTACAAAAATAGCGGGAAGACCACGTTGATCGGCCGTCTGCTGCCGCTGCTGCGGGAGAAGGGCGTGCGTGCAGCCGTGATCAAACATGATGTGCACGGATTCGAAGGCGATGTGCCGGGGACCGACACCCATAAATTTCGCATGTCCGGGGCCGCGGCAACCGCAATTACATCTCCATGGCGGACCGCAGTGGTCGAGGAGCGGGAGTCCCCGCTGACCGATTTGATCGAACGGTTTCAGACGTATGATTTGATCGTGATCGAAGGTTTTAAGCGCGAGCCTTATCCCAAGCTGGTACTGGTTCGCGATGAAGGGGAAGACCTTGGCCTGCTGGATTCGCTAAGTGATGTGATCGGGGTTATTTACCGTCCGGGTCACAGTTGCTCTGGCGGCGATCCTGGGGAAGCGGTTGACTCCGCTATGAAGGACATTCATCGGGATTACGGTGTTCCCGTGTTCCATGCGGAGAACGTGGAAGAGATAGCCCGATGGATCGGGCAAATGTTCGTTAATCCTGGTAAATAAACGAAAAGGTGGCCAAGAGAAGGATGCTCTTGGCCACCTTTTTTGACAAGGTTCCGTATTTTCAGGAGCCGATATCCGCCCTAGCCTCGTTACGCCGCTCGATCGCTTCGGACATCGTTTTATCGGTCAGATGCGCATAGACCTCGGTCGTTTCCGTGGAAGCGTGACCGAGCTGTTCTTTCGTTTTGTAAATATCGTTTTGCAAATAATAGTCCGTGGCAAAAGAATGGCGCAGCTTATGCACCGTCAAATAAGGCTTGCCGAACCGCTTGGCATACTTGATAATCATCGCCTGTATCGCCCGCTTGGTCATCCGTTTGCCTTCCTTCTGGCCGTTCGGAATCGTGACGAAAAGGGCCTTTTCCCGTTTTGGCGTCTTGTACCGGGTCTGCCGAAGCATCAAATAATGGGTCAGATCGTCCTTGGATTGCTCGCGAAAATAGACGGGAGTTTTGAAAGTCTCATCATTGTTCCCTTTTCGGTACACATACAGCAACTTGTTCGCAAGATCGAGATCGTCGACATTCAGGTTGACCAGCTCCGAAACGCGCAGTCCCGAATTCAGGATCAGGCTGGCGATGCAGGCGTCGCGTTCCTTGTTCTGCTCGTAGCTATGGAGCGCCTGCTTGTTGTTTTGAATATCCGCGCCGTACCCCTCCGCGATGTAGCCGATGAATTCCAGAAGCTCGTCTTCCTCCAAAATTTTCCCCTTTAATTTGGCGGCGGTGTCCTTGGGCTTGTGAATCCGTTTGATTTCCACCTTCGCCATGATGTTCCGTTTCAGCAATGGATAAAAGTTCTCATCCTCGGCAATTTGGCTCAGGTAATGGAACAGCGAACGCAGGGAGGACATCTTCCGGGAGACCGTGATTCTTGCATTGGTACCCTCGGTCCGGGTCGTCAGATGAATTCGGTAGCCTACAATGCTCTCCATCCGCAGACGCTCCAATTCCAACAGCGTAACTTGCGCGTTGCCGGCCGCCTCCGAAAGACCCTCGGCGCGCAGCCAGTTGAAGAACTGCTCATAATCGCGAACATATTCCAGAAGGGTGGAGGGAGAAAGGTCCGGCAGCTTATAGTCGATAAATTGCTGGACGAACCAGGGCATATCCACGACCCGTTCATCGAGTTTTTTGCGGTCGATCGCTTTTTGAATCGTCATGGTTACACCTCCTTGAACCGATAAGCCGCTTGGGCGGACGAATCAGTTTTGAATCAGAAATATGTAGTCCGGTACTCCGTTTTGCTGGGGGACCTCAAGAGATTGAACATTTCCGTAAAAGCGCTCCAGCCGGGCAACAAACTCCGGAGAGGGCGTCGCGCTCCAAAACGTCACACATCCCCCCGGTTTGAGCCGGCTCCGAAGCCGGGCCAGCCCGTTTTCATCATAAAGGGAGCCGTTGGCGTCAAATACTTTCCAATCCGGTCCGTTATCGATATCCAGGCATATCAGATCAAAAATTTCATCCGTTTGGAAAAGCCACTTTACCAAATCGTCATGAATCAGCCTCGTTTTCGGGTGGGAGAGGGCATTGCCGGACACCGGGGCCAGTACCGAACGGTTCCATTCGATCACTTTTTGTTCAATTTCCACAACGGTAACCGTACGAACACGATCATCCTTCAAGGCCTCCTGCAACGAAAAACCTACGCCCAAGCCGCCGATCAATACCGACTCGCAGCATTTGGCAGAGTTCAGGGCGCTTCGGACAAGCAGTTGTTCCGATTCTCCATTGTACGTCGCCATCAGAAAGGTTCCATTGCTGATTACCTCGAAATGCTCGCCCCTGCGCTGAAGCTGTATTTCCCCCCGCAGCGTCTCGGCTCGCTCAATGATCTCGACAGGGCTGTCATAATCGTTCAATTCAAGCACCTCCGTCAACCTATTTTCCGCGTTCCTAATTCAACTCGAATATAGAGGACAACGACGAGGTTGTCAAATAGTGCCTTTTGTTTCAAAATTTCATTATATGAAAAATTCAAAATAGTAAACCTTATATTCCTCGTCCCTATCACAGTTCCCCAAGTTCACCATTTTTCTCTCCATATCCGCAAACCCGAAGAAAAATAGCGGATTAGTCAAACGTCCGGTTCAGCTTGGCCAGAAGCCGGCCGAATATCACCTTCTCTTCCTCGGACCAATCCCGGATCAAACGGGCGATGCGGTCGGTGCGCGATTTTTTGGAGACCGCGAGCTCCTGTTTGCCGAGTTCGGTGATTTGCAGGGAATAGGCCCGTCCGTCCGTAGGATCGGGAATCCGTACGACATATTCTTTTTTCTCCAAAGCCGCCGTTTGTCTGCTTACGGTAGAGATGTCCAGCCGGAACTCATCGGCGAGCGCCTTAACGCCGGCAGCGCCGTTAGCGTGAATTTGATGCAGGAGCAAATAGGCCGATCTGTCCAGATTCCCGTGTTTCCGGTTCGTTATTCGCCGATACAAGATGGCAAGCTCCACCTCAATCGTTTCCAAAGCTTGTTCGTCCATGACTAAGACCTCAGTTCACATTAAATTTAAAATAAGTTGACACCGTTGGATGTAGTTGTATAATACAATAATGTACTTTCATAATACAACTAATTAATCCGGAACCAAATTCAAAAACATCTACGTTCCGTAAGGCAAGGAGAGAAAAGCATGTCAAATCAAGTATACTCCGATCCGAAGCCGGGATCGACTTCGATCGGGGAGAAGCATGGAATTCTGAATCAGTCGCGTGCCGTCTGGGCTGTGTTTTTTGCGGGAATCATCGCTTTCATGGGAATCGGTCTCGTGGATCCGATTTTGCCTGCGATTGCGGAGAAGCTGCATGCTTCCCAGAGCCAAGTCACGCTGTTGTTTACGAGCTATAACGCTGTCATGGCGGTTGCCATGCTGATTACGGGGACGCTCTCCTCAAGGCTCGGTATGAAGCGGACGCTGCTCGCCGGTATTATTGTGATCGCTATATTCGCCGCACTCGGCGGATTGTCCGACAATATTTGGACCATTATCGGTTTGCGGGGGGGATGGGGACTCGGAAACGCCTTGTTCGTAGCTACGGCGCTTTCGGCGATCGTATCCTTATCCCAGAGCGGAACAACGCAGGCTGTTATTTTATACGAAGCCGCCGTGGGTCTGGGCATTTCTGTCGGCCCGCTGCTCGGCGGGTGGCTGGGGGCCATCACCTGGAGAGGCCCGTTTCTGGGCGTAGCTTCTTTGATGGTCGTTGCGTTTATCGGTCTCATCACCCTGATGCCCAAATCCGAGGGTGCTTCCCAAGGACAAAGCAGCACTTCGCCGTTGGAGCCGTTTCGGGCCTTAAAGCATCGCCCTCTGGTCGTATTCGGCCTCACCGCTTGCCTGTATAATTTCGGTTTCTTTACGCTGATGGCGTACGCTCCCTTTGTAATGGGCCTGGACGAACACGGGTTAGGCTACGTATTTCTCGGCTGGGGCGTTCTGCTGGCCTTCACCTCCGTATTTACGGCCCCACGCCTGCAGCGCAGGTTCGGGACCGTCCGCTCGATGGGATTCATGCTGTTTCTGTTTGCGCTAACCCTGCTGGCCATGGGGATTTGGACCGAGATCCAGTGGGTCGTTATCGCCTGTGTAATCTTTGCCGGTGCACTGCTGGGGAACAATAATACCTTAATCACCGCGGGGGTGATGAATGCTTCGCCGGTGGAGAGATCAACGGCCTCCGCCGCATACAGCTTCCTGCGCTTTCTTGGCGGCGCGATTGCCCCGTTCTTGGCGGGAAAGTTGGCGGAATGGTATAACCCGCACATTCCTTTTGTGGTCGGTGCCGGATTCGTACTGCTCTCCGTCCTGATAATTCTTTCCAATCGCCGACATGTAAGCCATGTGGATGAGATGGGAGCGGGACACTAAACGAGTGCAGCCAACGCAACAAAAAATCAAGGTTGACTTAATTTTTGATAATGGCATATAATAGCACCAAGTTTCAAATTGAAAGGCAAAGAAAAGGAGCAGGCCATACGGGCTCTTATGTCCAGAGAGCGGCGAACCAGCTGAAATCGCCGTCTTAATCCCGAGTGCCGACTCGCCTTGGAGCCGTTGTCCCGAACTTGATCTTGTAAGGACAACCGGGTTTAAAGCACCCGTTAACATGCTCGCTTAAGCGATTTTTGTATTGCTTGGCGCCGAGGCTGTGTTTTCGTTTATTCCGGAAGCACAGTGAATTTGGGTGGTACCACGGAAGAGCAACCCCTTTCGTCCCATTGTACGTTTGATGCGTACGGGATGAGAGGGGTTTTTTAGTTTTAGTTGCAAATAATGAATGATCGGCTATGAAAAGGAGCAGGTCCTACGGGCTCTTATGTCCAGAGAGCGGCGAGCAGGCTGAAATCGCCGTCTTAATCCCGTGACCGACTCGCCTTGGAGCCGCGTTCCCGAATCAGACCGGGGATCGGATAATATCGTCCGGATCCGCCGGCTGTTTAAGAAGCGCCGGATTGTACCCGTTATCGTACAGGAAACCGCCGGAGTTCCGGGCTCCCGCGGTTTCCGTTGAGACCTACGATGGGAGCATCGGAGGTAAATCAGGGTGGTACCGTGAAAGCAACCTCTTTCGCCCCTGCCAAAGCCATTGTTCGGCTTGGCGGGAGCGAAAGAGGTTTTTTTAATAACTTTAGAAAAGGTGGGAATGAACATGCGCAAAATTTATGTATTCGACACAACCCTGCGGGATGGGGAGCAGTCTCCGGGAGTCAGCTTGACGACGGAAGAGAAGGTGGAGATTGCCCTTCAATTGGAACGGCTCGGCATCGACCGGATCGAGGCCGGCTTTGCC
This sequence comes from Paenibacillus sp. A14, assembly GCF_036864815.1. Lineage (NCBI taxonomy): Bacteria > Bacillati > Bacillota > Bacilli > Caryophanales > Paenibacillaceae > Paenibacillus > Paenibacillus sp. A14. The sequence continues at coordinate 30,205 of NZ_JBAGJD010000001.1, read as the reverse complement.
GCCACATCTCCCGGCGATCTGCAGAGCATCCGGGAGATCGCGAAAAGGGTTAGGCACGCAACGCTGTTGAGTCTCGCCCGCTGCCACACGAAGGATATCGATGCGGCCGTGGAAGCGCTGAAGGAAGCGGAGGACCCTTGTTTGCATCTTGTTTTGGCCACCTCGCCGATTCACCGTGAGCACAAACTCCGGATGAGTCAGGACAAAATATTGGAGACGGCGGAGGCGGCGATCCGGTATGGCCGGAAATTTTTCAGCAAAGTTGAATTCTCCGCCGAGGATGCCAGCCGAACCGAGATCGACTTTCTGTGTAAAGTGACGGCGATGGCGATTTCCGCCGGGGCGACGGTGGTCAATCTGCCGGACACGGTCGGATTTGCCACGCCCGAGCAATTCGGGGCCATGTTCCGGACCATCAGATCTTCCGTTCCGGGGATCGAGAAAATTCAGCTCAGCACGCACTGCCATGACGATTTGGGAATGGCGACCGCAAATACGCTGGCGGCGATAGCCAATGGGGTCGATCAATTCGAGGGAACCATAAACGGCATCGGGGAACGGGCCGGAAATACCTGCCTGGAGGAGGTGGCCTTGGCGCTCGAAACGCGCAGCGATTTCTACGGTGCCAAGACCGGGCTCGTGTTGAGCGAGATTTATAAAACCAGCCGGCTGGTCAGCAAATATACGGGGATGAGCGTCCCTGGGAATAAAGCGATCGTCGGGGCTAACGCCTTTGCCCATGAATCGGGGATCCATCAGGACGGGATGCTTAAACACCGCGGCACTTATGAAATTATCTCTCCCGAAACCATCGGTGCCAGTTCCAGCAAGCTGGTGCTCGGCAAGCATTCGGGACGGCACGCGTTTAAGGAAAAATTGGTCGATCTCGGCTATTCCCTGAACGAGGAGCAGCTGAATATCGCTTTTGCCAAGTTTAAGGCGTTGGCCGACCGGAAAAAGAATATCCTGTCCGAGGATATTCGGGCTCTCTTGGATGAGAACATTTCGAATGAGACGAAGCTGTTTGCCCTGGATAACCTCCAGGTAATTTACGGAAACCGGTCTTTGCCTACCGCGTCGGTCCGTATCTTGAAGCAGGACGGCACCATCGTCGATGAAGCCGCCGTAGGCAACGGTTCGGTGGACGCGGTGTATCGCGCACTGTCCAAAGCTACGGGGTGGCGGGTGGAACTGGAAGATTACAGTATCCATTCCGTGACGCCGGGGACGGATGCGCAAGCCGAGGTGCATGTTGTCATCAAGGCGGCAGGTGAAACTTTCTCCGGCCGGGGAACCAGTACCGACATCGTCGAAGCCAGCGCCAAAGCCTTCCTTGAGGCGATCAATCGCGTGGCTGGCCGGAAGCATCCGGAGCGGAAGCCGGATCAGGAACGGGACGGCAATATCGTGATCTATTGACCGGCTTCATTAGGATTGGCAGGAAGAGGTAAAGCAAAATCCCCTGGGCAGTTGATTCCTGCTTGCAGGGGATTTTGCTTTCAAGCGTTATTATGTGTATTACAGCTCCAGCTTGGCGATTTCCGATTTCAATTTGTTCGCGGATGCCTGGAATTTTTCGAGCTCTTGGCCGCTCAGCGTGAGATCCAGAACCTGGCGAACGCCGGTGCGATCTACGATGCTCGGTACACCGATATAAACGTCGGATACGCCGTTGTAATCGTTAAGCAGCGTAGATACGTTGAGAACGGAGCCCTCGTTTTGCAGAATGGAGACGATAATCCGATCCAGGGCCAGAGCAATGGCGTAAGAAGTCGCGCCTTTGGCGTTGATGATCTCATAAGCCGCATTTTTGGTGCTGTTGAAAATCTCTTCCCGATCTTCTTCGGAGAATTCCAGACCGATGCCGGCCACATTGGCCAGACTCCACAGCGGAACCTCGGAATCGCCGTGCTCGCCTACGATATGCGCGTGAATACTGCGCGGGTTGATTCCTTTATTCTGTCCGATCAAGTAACGGAAACGGGCGCTGTCCAGCAGGGTGCCGGAGCCGATGACGCGATTGGAAGGGAATCCGCTCTTTTTTAAGGACACATAGGACAAAATATCGACCGGGTTCGTAGCGACCAAAATGATCCCATGATCGTTGTATTTGACGATGTTCTGAATGATCGTGTCAAAAATGTCCGCATTCCTTTTCAGGAGATCGATTCGCGTTTCCCCCGGACGCTGGGAAGCGCCCGCGGCAATTACAATGACATCGGCATTCGCGCAATCGCTATAATCGCCGGCCCAGAGCTTAACCCCTCCGGTAAACGGAAGCCCGTGATTCATATCCAAGGCTTCACCAAGCGCCTTATCCTTATTCGCATCAATAAGTACGAGTTCCGAAACTCTTTCGCGAAGCAAAAGGGTGTAAGCGGTAGTTGCGCCAACTGCGCCTGTCCCAATAATCACGACTCTACTGGAACGAAGTTGAGTTTTCATTGATTCATCTCCCTAATAAGTGATATTTTCCATACCTTAGGTTGTGCAGAACAGGACGACCTTAATCAGCACGCCCGGATGGCCGGAACTTGAGAAATCCGCAACAAAACATGCGGATATGTATTTATTACTCCCTACATTTTACATGAAACAATGAAAATTTAAAGTAAAACATGGAATTAAAAATATTTAAGTTTTTTCGTGGCTTTGTAACGGCGGATTAACCAGGATGTAACCATATTGTAAGGACACTACCTCTCTTTTTATATTATTCTATTAATAACAACGGAAGAGAGGTTTTGGTGAGAGGGAATGTCCTACATAGAGAGAATGGAAGAACAAGCGGCGAGACAATCCAGATCGTCCAAACACGGGAAGGCTTCGCAGAGCAAAATGAAAACATTGATCATAGCAGCGTTGATTCTGTCGTCCACGTCGCTCGCATTCTGCGTCTATGCCGCCGGCTCCGTCATTCAGAAATCCAAGACGTCCGGATCGGTAACAGTGACGGCTCCCAAGTATTTGGAGGCCAATGAAACGGATGCGGCGAAGACGCAAACGGACATGGATTCTCCGGAGAAGGCCGCTGAGCCCCCCGCAACGGAAGTTGACAAGGCGGACGACGCGAATACGACAGAGCCGGGAACGCCGGCCCAAAACAGCAATCCGGCCCCCAACCAGCAGAAGCAAGCCGTCCAGACCAAGGAGACTGCGGCCCAAAAAGTAGTTTATTTAACGTTTGATGACGGCCCCAGCAAATACACCAACCAAATTGTAAATATTTTAAATCAAAAAGGCATCCATGCCACTTTTTTTATGATCGGGAATCAACTGCAGGGGAACGAAAAGGCCGTCAAAACTGCGGCGCAGGCCGGAAATTACATCGGCATGCACAGCATGACCCACAACAAGAAAACTTTGTACAAGAGCGGAAGCTCCGCTAAATTTCTTAAGGAATACAAGCAGGAGCAAGCTATGATCAAGAAAATCGTAGGCACTACCCCTTGGTTGATTCGCGCTCCATACGGAAGCCATCCTTTTATAGGGAAGACCTTCCGCGATGACATCGCAGCCGAACGCTTTAAAATGTGGGATTGGACGGTGGATTCCAAAGACTGGAGTTACCCGGGCAAACCCGATCGAATTATCCAGGAAGTCAAACGGCAGGCTCATCGGGACACCGAAGTCATTTTGATGCATGAGAAAGCGCAGACCGTACAGGCGCTGCCGGAGATCATTTCCGTTTTGGAGAAGAAGGGCTATTCTTTTGCGGTCTACAAACCGGACCAGCATGTCGTCGTCAACTTCTCGAAGGACCAGCGGTTATAAAAGATATGTTATACTTGTCTCATCATCTAGAATTAGGACAGTGAGGTGATTGTTTGTTCAAGTGGTGGTGCAACTTGGCGGGATGTCTTTTGACGGCGGGTTTGCTGCTTACCGCCTGCGCTTCGGAACAACCTGCGGATCCTGTCTCCTCTCTCCAAACGCAGCATGATGAGGGAATGGCAGAAGAGGGGCAGACCCTAACTATCGTCAACCCCGAACCTTCGCCAAGCCCCAATACTACATCTCCGGCGGAGGCCGAGACGGGAGAATATCAAATACAGACGCGCCTGACCGATTTTAAATTAATGAGCGACACGGCCGGATTGGCTTGGGGGTCGACACGCAGCGAGCTGCGCTTATATACGACCCGGGATAACGGGAAAACCTGGACTAATATATCCCCTTCTTCTTCGATTCAATTCCCGAACAACCCGCAGTATGGCAAGGACTTGTTTTTCAAGGACCTGGACCATGGCTGGGTTGTAAGAGATTCGCTCGGCTCCGGGGAGGCCATCGTGCTTCGGACGACAAACGGTGGAGGAACCTGGAAGATGACCTCGCTACCGAAAGCCGATGACGTCTCTTCGATCTATTTCGTCAACGAGCAGCGGGGCTGGATCTTGACCGTCGGTGACGGTGCGGACAGCATTGAAGCCAAGGCGGTATATACCACAGCGAACGGCGGGGCGACATGGGAGAAGATAATGAGCACTCCATTGCTTCCGACCGATACATCCGCGGCGAATCACACGCTGCCCAAGCTGGGAAAACCGGATGGAATGATGTTTACCGATCAGAAAAACGGGTATGCCACTCTGATCGAAGATGGAGCTCCCACCCTTTATGTCACTGTGGACGGGGGACATCGCTGGACCAAGAGCGCCTCATTCTTTGACGAGAGTAAAATTACGGGATGTACCCGCTTTACGACAACCGCGCCCCAAGGACTGAACGCGTCCGGGACGGCGGCATGGGTAGCCGTAGGCTGCGGAGGAGAGGGCGCTTTGAAATATAACGGATATTTTACGCAGGATGCCGGAAAGCACTGGAGTCTGGCTCTGCTGGGTTTGCCGTGGCAGAGAGAAGAGGACGGGGGGTTGTCCACCACGTTTTTAAATTCCCAGGAGGGGTGGACCCTGCAGAAATCGGTTATAATGCATACCGTGGATCAAGGGAAAACATGGTCACCTTTGCCGGAGAGCAGGAAGTTGCGGGAGGTTCTTGCGGACTATCCGGAGGTCGTGAAATTGCAATTCCACTCCCAAAAAACCGGATGGCTGTTGGTGGCCAACCATGATAAAAAAAGATCATTGCTTATGCAAACGCAGGATGGAGGGGTCAGTTGGCACGTGCTCTAGGAGCATGGCCAACTGACTTTTTATTTGGAGTCCGGCAGATCCCTCAACATGGCGGAAACGAGCTGTGTTCGATTTTGGACACATGCTTTGCGCATCATGGCAGTGAGATGTTTTTTAACTGCCGCTTCGCTGATATAAAGAGCTTGGGAAATTTGCTGGTTGGTCATCCCCCTCAGCAGTTTGTCGGCTACCTCCCGTTCCCTGGCGGTAAAAAGAGTGAGCTCGCCCGCGTCCGAAGATGGGACCGAACTGTCAGGCCGGGGTAGAGGCCGGGTCATCCATTTTTCAAACAGTTGAAACAAGCCCGAACCTCGACTGTCCGCTACGAACGTAAACGCCTTGGTTTCGCTGTCATAGTAGGTATGATCGGTACCCGGAATAACTTCGAAGCCCAGGTTTCGGTAAGCGTCCTGAAAATAAGGATGCGGAGGTGGAGAAACAAAGAGCCGCTCCCCCGACAACAAGTATTTTAACGTAAAGTGCACCAGGATGGAGCGCTGATGATCGTCTTCCAGGTTCTCCATATCCATGGCGAGCAGAAAATAGCCCTTATGGCAGTCCGGCCCGGATAATTGCTGGATCTCCGCAAGTTCCTCGGACGCCAAGCTTTCAATATAGGCACGCGAAACCGGCGAGGAGGCCAGGAGGGAGATATGCTCCCGGTTCACCGGCACGACGGCCGCCAGCCCGAACAGTTCTCCATCGTGGTTTCTAAACAGCTTCACGGTGTCCGGGTAACTCTCAACCAGCAAGATCGGTTGAGCCGGATTGAATCGGAGCAGGCTCTCCTCCCGGGTGAGCCGGTAGCGATATTCTTCCCCCGTCTCCGGGTCCGCACAGATGATGCGGCAGGGCCGGGCGTTTATTTGACGCTGCCGGATGTAGGCTTTGGCTTCCTCCAGGTTGCCGGGATCCGGTTGTTCCAGAACATAGTGAATTCCCTCGACATGTCTGTAATGGGCTCTCAAGACGGGATTGCCGAGGTACTGCATCAGTTCCTCCACTTCTTCCGTAACGTCGTGAGCCTGTACGAGCTTTTGCTGCAGGCGGCTGGTATAATAATTCACCGTCGCATTTCGGAGCTGTTCATACCGTTCAGGGGTTCTCGCTTTAACCCGATTTCGCAGCGCCTCCCGAATCAGCCGGTTAATCTGCCAGCCACGGCTATACTTCCGCACGAAGGAGAGCTGAATCAAACGATCGAAGGCGGTGGAGGGAAGGCTCCTTCGCAATAAGGCCTCCAACCGCTCCCGGTCAAAATGCCGCAGAAAGGCGGCAACTTCCAGAACGTCCGTTAGCTCCTGGCGATGGCTTTCCTCCAGGCCGTAGTCCAGCAAACAGTCAAGCAGGGGCTCCAGCCGGGGGGTTCCCACTTCTTCCGCGGAATCCAGAATTCGGCTCATCTTTCCGGACCACAGGGACAACATCAGCGGATGGCCTTTGGTGTGCAACCAGGCTTGATCCAGATCCGTCATACGGGTGATCCCGCTTCGCTTCATATATTCCTCCGCTTCGTCGCGGCTTAACTCGCTTAACGTCATGGACACAATCATAGAAATCCAGGCCGGTGACGAAATCCAGGACCTGAGCAAAGGGTAACGGCTCCCGATGAGAATGAAGGTATCGACAGGGAGCCTGGGTATCAGTGACGTACGTACCCATTTGTCCAGCGGACCGGCTTCCTCGTAATGGTCCAAGACAACAAGGAGCGGGCCGCTTGCAGCGGATTCATGCAGACACCATAAACCGGTTTCCCCGTCACCTGGACCGATCTCACGGAAGTCTAGCAGAACCTGGCGGAATCCCATACTTTCGGCCTGTCTTTTGAATTGGCCCAGCAGCTCGGTTTTGCCTATGCCGGGGGGACCGTATACATTCAGAATCCGTTCGTTACGTTGCCCCATATTTATTAAATATCGCTGAAAAGTCTCCTGCTCGCGGGCTCTTCCAACGAATCCATGTTCCTGAACCCGATGCAGAATATCGCCGATCGATTTGACGTCTTTTCGCTCTATCACGCTTCAAACCTCCGGTTCCTTCCATAATTTATCTAGAAGTATACTATCAAAATCCACGAATGGATAGTTACGGGAGGGGATGGTGATGTGATATTTTTTGTGCATTAGTCAGCGAAAGGACGAGAACGGATGAATCTAAACGAAGAAGTGGAACTTGTGACGGGATCGGAGATCCTGCTAAAGTCTTTATTGAAGGAAGGGGTCGAATGCGTATTCGGTTACCCGGGCGGCGCGGTGCTATATATCTATGATGCCATGCACGGAAATGAGGAGTTCCGGCATTTGCTGACGCGCCATGAACAAGGGGCGATTCATGCGGCTGACGGTTACGCGAGAGCAACCGGCAAAACGGGGGTATGCCTGGCGACTTCCGGCCCGGGGGCGACCAATTTGGTGACCGGCATCGCGACAGCGTATATGGACTCCGTTCCGCTTGTGGTGATTACCGGCAACGTCGCCAGCCACTTGATCGGCACGGATGCGTTTCAGGAGGCCGATATTGTTGGAATTACCCAGCCGATCACCAAACATAGTTTCTTTGTACGCAGGGTGGAGGACCTGGCCAAAACCGTCAAGGAGGCGTTCTATATCGCAGGCACCGGGCGAAAAGGACCGGTGCTGATCGATATCCCGAAAGACGTTTCGGCGGCTTTGGCTCCGTTTGAGTACCCCGAAACGGTGTCACTGCCGGGTTATCGGCTTGTTGACCGGCCGGAAGCCGCCGTCATCGGCAGGCTGCTTGAAGCGGTCCGCGCTGCCCGCAAGCCGGTCATTGTCGCCGGTGCTGGCGTTATCCATGCCGAGGCCTCTGCGGAGCTGCTCACTTTCGCCGAGCGCGCCCGTATCCCGGTGACAACCACTTTGCTCGGCCTGGGCGGTTTTCCAGGCGGTCATCCCTTGTGGCTCGGCATGCCGGGCATGCATGGAACGGTCAGCGCGAATCGAGCCTTGACGGAGTGCGATTTTCTGCTCGCGGTCGGAGCACGGTTCGACGATCGGGTAACGATGCGGCTCGATGCGTTCGCACCGGAAGCGAAGATTGCGCATATCGATATCGATGCCGCCGAGATCGATAAGCTGGTGGAAACGTTCATTTCCGTGGTGGGCGATGCCAGGGAGGTCCTGGCGATGCTGAATGAACGGTATTCCGAAGCGCCGCGAACCGATGAATGGGTAGATTATCTCCTTGGCCTGAAAGAGCGGTACCCGCTGCGGTATCGGGAAGAGGAGGGAGTGCTTAAACCACAATTCGTAATTGAGATGCTGTCCAGAACAACTTCGGGCGAGGCCATTGTGACCACCGACGTCGGACAGCATCAGATGTGGGCTGCTCAGTTTTTCACCTATAAGCACCCGCGCAGCTTCTTAAGCTCCGGCGGTTTGGGAACGATGGGCTTCGGGTTTCCCTCCGCGATCGGCGCTCAAATCGGCAACCCGGACCGGCTCGTCATTTCGATCAATGGAGACGGGGGCATTCAGATGTGCTCTCAGGAACTTGCCATCTGCTCGATTCACCAAATCCCGGTCAAGATCGTCGTCATTAACAATCGGACGTTGGGGATGATCCGCCAGTGGCAGGAGGTTATATACGATAAACGCTACAGCCATATCGACCTGTCGGGGAGTCCGGACTTCGTGCTCCTGGCGCAGGCGTACGGGGTAAAAGGTTTACGGGCGGACAATCCCAAGGACGCCGAAAGGATTTGGGCGACGGCCATGGAGCATCCGGGCCCGGTACTTTTGGAGTTCGTGGTGGATAAAGACGAATTGGTGCTGCCGATGATCCGACAAGGGGATACCTTGCGAGATATGATTTTATGTGAATAGCGATTGTGGTCCGAAATAAACCGGTATGCGCTTTATTAAACACCGCGAATACCGGTTTTGTAAGAAAAAGCAGAAAAAAAACGATGTTCATTAATTTGTGAAAATTATCACGTGCACTATTTCGACTTTGTGATATATTTAACTTGTAAGAAGGAAACACCACAAAGGAACGCAAGTTCTTAATAAAACATTAGGAGTGGATCCTCATGAAAACAGCAAATCAAGAAACCGTAACCCGCAACTTCCTCCAATTCTGCTACACCTGCGAAGACGCTCATCTGTGCACGACAGAGGAAGCTTGCCAAGCATGCTGGGCGGAGCAAGGACTGTGCGAACGGGATACGCAAGCGGCCGATGAAACTCAAGAATTGCTTCAACTCTACTATGCATGATTCCAGCTCTTCATTTATAACCACTTTCCAATAACCTTCGATTCTTGGCCCAGGGATCGGAGGTTATTTTATTTTGTCCAAAAAAAGTAGGACAAGGAGGCATATTTTCTCCACCACCTGAATAACAAGTTTTGCTCCGGGCGGCATATACATAGGGTAGTAAGAAACGATACAGGCTTTCGCCACCGTCAGGTAGTTTGTGACAAGGAGGGAGAAGGATGCAGTCTGGGGTAGAATTGTTCGGGGTGATGAATCAGGCGATTCCGGTCTTTCTGGTCATCGCCGTCGGAATGCTGATTCTAACAGGGGCAAGGGGCTTCACGCGTTATCTGTCCGACAACCGGCAGCCAGTGCTTACCGTACGCTCCGTCATCGTGGGAAAACGGACCGAAGTCTCCCACAGACATGATACGGACCTCTCGGTAAACCGCTCGGACAGCACATACTATTTGACGTTTGAGGTGGAAAGCGGAGATCGCCTGGAATTCGTCGTTAGCGGAAAAGAGTACGGTCAATGCTCGGAAGGGGATGAGGGAAAGCTGACCTTTCAGGGGAGCAGGTACTTTGGCTTCGAACGCTTAACAACCTACCGGGCGGGGCTGCAGGAGTACAGACATTACTAATCCGGAAATTGAAAGGAGCTGCCAGCGGGCGGCTCCTTTCAATTTTAGTCCTACAGCGCGAGTGCTTTGGTTTCCAGCCTCTGGTTAAGCAGCATCTGAGCCGCGGCGCGTCCGCTGGAAAAGGCGCGTTCCGCCAGCTCGCCTTTGCCCTCGCATCCGTCGCCGCAAAACAGGAAGGGGACGCCCGGAAGCTTGTTGGGCAGAAGCTTGTTGCTGTAAATATTTTTGACGCTTGCCACCATCGCCTTTTTCGACACTCGCTTCACCGCCGTGTGTTCCCGCCAGTCCGGATAATACGTATCGAAGAGGGCTTCCATCTGCCGGGTTTTATTATCCAGATATTGCTTTTTCTCTTCTTCATCGGTAAAATCGTCGTTCAAGTAGGCGATTCCCTGCAGCAGTTGGCCGCCCACAGGTACTACAGTGTAATCGGTAGCTGAAACATCGCTGATGAACACCTTGTTATCCATATCGCTGATATAGTGGAATGGACGTGCGACCACTTTGGAGAACCCGACATCGTAGACCAGGACTTCGGTGCAGGTGTTGTCTTTGTAAGGATCGAGCTGAGTTTTCCACGGTGTGGTCTCGAGCATTTTACATACTTGCTGTACCGGCATCGCGAAAATGACCTGATCGAATTCGAGAGCTTCGCGACTCTTCGTATTCAAGAGGTATTTCCCCTTCTCCATCACAATCGTTTCTACCGGTTCTTTGACGGCAATGTCCCACTTCTCGTTCTCCCGAATTTTGCTTACAAGCTGATCCGTGATCGTCGCCCAGCTGCCGAGGATATAGTTAACCGGTTTGCCGGAAAGAAACAGGTTATGGTAGTACTCGGCAATGACCTCGCCCGATACTTTACGCGCGTCTTCGGGCGTAATAAAAAAGTTGGAGCTGACCAGATGCTCCCAAAGTTCTTTCACATCCGGGGCGGAATTGGATTTGTCGAGATATTCTCCAAGCGTACCGTAATGTTTCAACTGATGAATATGGCTAATCACGGCGGCGACTTCGGCAACGAATCGTACTTTCTCCATTGCGGTAAGGACTCCGGTCTTCATAATATTGACGAAATCCAGCGGAGCGGGGGTCAGACGGCCGTGTTTGGCATAAACGACCTTACGCTTATCCACTTGCTTGCTTTGAAACTTCAGGTTCAGCTCTTCCTCCATATGCTGCAGGGTATGGCGGTCGATTCCATAGACGGCATGCGCTCCATAGTTCAGGGTAAAACCCGACTTCTCGTAAGTAAAAGCACGGCCTCCAAGCTGGGGACTGCGTTCAAAGACGATACCTTCCGTGTCCGGTTGAGCAGATAAGTACGCGGCAGCTGTCAAACCGGCCAAGCCGCCGCCGATGATTGCGATTTTCATGAGAAGAACCTCCTAAAAGGTTTTAAGTTAAGGAAGAAATTCTTGTTCTGTTATCAGTATATGCTATTCATGTAAGCGCGTCCATAGAAATGGACACGAAATATTCAATTTTGCAATCGCATACACTTCCATTTCGACAAGATTCGCTTGACAGACTTTTTTATCTGGGCGTTTGCACCTGGATGGGCATTCGCACATATGATGTATCGTTCAGTCGAGAGGAAAGGGGGAACGGTATTTGGCAGTCATTAAAGCTAATTCCGAAGATGTGAAGCTTCTCGCCAGGTTAATGCGGGCAGAAGCCGAGGGAGAAGGCGAGCAAGGGATGATGATGGTCGGTAACGTCGGTGTAAACCGGATTTTGGGGGGATGTCTGGACTTTCGCAATATCCGGAACATGAGGGATATGGTTTTTCAATCACCTGGCGGGTATGAGGCGACGCAAAAAGGATATTTTTATCAAGGTGCCCGTGAACGGGAAATTCGTCTGGCCCGGCGGGTCATCAATGGCGAGCGGGTTAGGCCCGCTACCAATGCGCTGTGGTTCTTCCGGCCTGCGGGCGACTGCCCCGCTACATGGTATAACCAGCAAAATACGGGCAGATTTAAAGCGCACTGCTTCTTTGCTCCATCCGCGGAAGATTGTCCTGACGTGTATTAAGGTTAATGCTAAGGCGTACTCAAGCAAGGGAATCCACCCACTGGGCTTTTCATAAACGAAGGATTCAAGAACATAATTAAGGAGGAATATACGGCATGTTTAATCCATCATATCGGCCGGTTACTTACACGATTGGAGTCGGAGGCTCCGGACAATATCCCGCGGGAACCGGGACGGGAACGGGAAACGGAACAGGAATGGGCATGGGAGGCGGGGCAGGAACCGGAGCGGGAATGGGAACCGGAACCTATCAACAACCTCCGCAGGTTCCCAGCGGCAGTCCGATGACCCCTTCGGGCACCGTGATGCCCGTGCAAATCCCTACTTACGAGCAATCTTACATCGAGAACATTTTACGTCTGAACCTCGGGAAAATCGGCACGTTCTATATGACCTATGAGAACAACTCCGAATGGAACGCGAAGATCTTTAAAGGCGTTCTGGAAGCCGCGGGCCGGGACCACATTATTATCAGTAATCCCAGCACAGGGCAAAGAACCCTGCTGCTGATGGTGAATCTGGATTACGCAACCTTCGACCAACCGCTTAACTATCAATATCCGGGAACACCCGGCACGCTGCCGGCAATGCGCAGAGTGTAAAAGAACCTCAAAAACAGGGCCTTTCAAAAAAAAGGTTCTGTTTTTTGTTTCGAAAAAAGCTGATTCTTACGGCCCGTATAACAGTCATACACACGGGTTTGACTGTGTAGTTTATAATTATATAATTAAAAGTAATTAAGCATGTACTTTTTGTTTCATGATGCAAATGCTCTTAGCAGAGGAGATGAATCCATTGGGAAATTGACGATATATGCGAGTATCCAACATCACTATCATTTTAAACCGCGAAGGAGGTGCACCTATTCACCGCAGATCGCGCGGGAATAGGAATCGTATTGACAGACCCTTTACCGAGTCTATTATCTTTGGGACTCATGCTGTTGCTGGTCCTGCTGAACGGCTTTTTCGTATCCGCCGAATTTGCCATCGTTAAAATCCGAAGCGGACGGATCGACGCGCTGGTCGAAGAGGGCCGGAAAAGCGCCGTAATTGCCAAAGGTTTGCTGAATCATCTGGATGGGTATTTATCCGCCTGTCAGCTCGGAATCACTTTATGCTCTTTGGGGCTGGGTTGGTTGGGAGAACCGGTAGTCGCGCGTATGATGAGCCCGCTGTTTGAGATTGCGGGATTCGGCGAAAGTTTGGTGCATATTGTTTCTCTGTTTGTTTCCTTTTTGCTGATCGCCGTGCTTCATATCGTTCTTGGGGAGCTCGCTCCCAAAACGATCGCCGTACGCAAAGCTGAGCAGGTGACCTTACTATCGGCACGGCCGATGCGGGTATTTTACAAGCTGATGTTCCCATTCGTCTGGCTGCTTAACCGCCTTTCGAGCGGTCTGCTGAGATTGCTTGGGATGGCCCCCGTCACGGAGCAGGATTCTCTGCATACCGAGGAAGAGATCCGCGTGATGATGAAGGAAAGTTCGGAAAGCGGGCTGATCGACAGTACAGAAATGTCGCTCGTCGACAACATTTTTGAATTTGCGGATACCACGGCCCGGGAAATCATGATTCCCCGGACGGAAATGATCTGCTTATATACGCAGAACACATTGGATGAGAACCTGACTATCGCCCTCGAGGGCACTCGAACCCGTTATCCCGTATGCAATATCGATAAAGACCATATTATCGGATTTATTCATATTAAAGATTTGATTCGTTCGAATACGCAGGATTACCGGGATCTGCTGCGGCCGATCATGGCGGTCCCCGAATCTCTACCGATCAGTGACTTAATGAAGCGGATGCAGCGCGGGAAGACGCAGATCGCGATCCTGATTGATGAATACGGGGGAACCTCCGGCATGGTGACGCTGGAAGACATCGTCGAAGAAATCGTGGGGGAGATTCAGGACGAATTCGATGAAGAGCGGCCCGGTATTGAACAGTTGGATGAAATGACGTATTCCATCGACGGGCTGATGCTGATCGAATCGATCAACGACCGATTCGGCTTCGAACTGGATTCCGATGATTACGATACGATCGGCGGCTGGTTGTATTCGCGCATTGACATTCTTCCTCCACAGACGGGACAGACCGTGGAGCACGAAGGTTACACTTTCGTGGTTGAAGAAACCGACAACAAGAGAATTTCGCGCGTCAAGCTGCTCAAAGAACAGCTTCTTCCGATCGAGGAGGCGGGCGCTTAACTAATAAACTAGTAAAGAAGGGCAGCTCCCCGTCGGAGCTGCCCTTCTTCCATCTCCATTTGGCTTGAAACAGCTTATTCTATGCCGTTTGCAATCCGCAAAATTTCTTCTCGGCTCACATCGCCATAAGCCATAAAATGAACATTCCCCAACATCAGGTTAATTTCGGATTTGTTGTTCCCTGTTCCCAAATAAGCAAGAGTCCCGTCATCCAACTCAACCTCTTCCGTCTTTTCGGTATAGAAACTTGTCATCGTCATGATTTCATTTTGCAGCAACAAATCGAAAGAGATCCTTAAATAGTGGCCTTGGGCCGAATTATAACGGAGGTGGGCGCTTGTTCCGAACGGGTGAGGATTTTCCCGGATATCGGCCGGAATAACGATCTCAATACTTTGAAGCGTAAAGCGCTCCGGAACGTAGGTCAGATTCGGAAGGGGAAAGCCTAGGGATTTCCTTGCTTGTTCCTCGCTTACTTCAACGACTTCGCTTACATCCGAAGCAGCGAGATGGACGGACTTGCCTACATTCTGAATTCCCTCCGCATTAGGTTCCATCGGGGGAAGCGACGACTTTACCCCGGTCGCATCGGTCTGCCTTCCGTTTCCAAAAACGAGTTGCGTGACGCCGTTACCCCAGTTTTTTAACTCCTGATAAATGGGGGAGATCGCTTGGGTAGCCAGGGGAGGACTGAATAATACAGCGCCGATCAGCATCGAAGCAGCTACGATGCCGACGAGCCGCATTTGCTTAAGCTGCTTGCGCCGGATTTTGTCCCTCAAGAGCTTCTGGTGTATTCTTTCCCAAGACTTGCGGCGGTCGGCATCCGTATAAGAGGGGAGGGCGTCGACGGCTTGTTGGAAGGCTTGATCAAATTGGGTTTCAAAATCAGCGGGATATACCCGACTTTTGGTGCTCACCTTCTTGATAATCGCCACCCCACTCTCTATAAAGCATCTTCTTGATCCCTTCCCGCGTTCGAAACAACCTTTGCCTGACAATATTCTCACAGAGCTTCATGCGTTCTCCGATTTCCCGGTAACTCAATCCCTGCTTCCAGCGAAGTTCAATCAACAGACGGTATTCCGGTTTAAGCCCCTTTAAATAAGCGTGGATCGCTTCTTCCATCATTTTGGTCTCCACGGTTTGTTCTACCGAGGGAACTTGCAGGTTAATCGGCTCTATATCCATATAAACACTCTCAACATCCAGATGGTTACGAAATTTTTTGTTTTTTCGAAAATAATTAATGGTCGTGTTTCGCGCCACGGTTTTCAGCCAAGCCTTCATGCCGCTGACACTTTCGAACTCCGGTTTTTTGGTGACCACTTTTATAAAAGCTTCCTGAATAATATCCTCGGCAGCCTGATGGTCTTTAACAAGATAGTAGATGGTTCCATAGACAAGATCATAAAAAGCGTAGTAGACATCTTCTTGAATCGTATCCGACAGATTCTGAAATTCGGCTCCGAGCAGCCATTCCAACCGATC
Source organism: Paenibacillus sp. A14 (assembly GCF_036864815.1). Taxonomy (NCBI): domain Bacteria; kingdom Bacillati; phylum Bacillota; class Bacilli; order Caryophanales; family Paenibacillaceae; genus Paenibacillus; species Paenibacillus sp. A14. The sequence continues at coordinate 14,467 of NZ_JBAGJD010000001.1, read as the reverse complement.
CGGCATGGTACTCCCCTCTCTAGCCGCTAGGCACTTTGAATCTAAAAAAAACCAATACCTCGATTTTACTATAACCCACAGGGAAAAGGAATGTTTTACCATGGCAAATACAACGAAAGGCATCTTTCCAGATAGGAAAAATGCCTTTCTATTAGGTATTTTCACCGATGGTTATCAGGTCTTTAGACTCAATCCCCATCCGTTGACAGAGAGTTGTAGTCGGTGGCGTTCCGCTTGGCCGCCATAGCCGGTGAATCGGAATTCCCGTATTCTTCAAGGGAGCGCCACGCGCCTGCGTCATCGAACGTCCCGGCATCGCGCTGACGGTGTTCGCCCGCGCCTTTCGGTGGCGTGGTCATCACGTCTTCTTCAACCGGCCTGTGATTGGAAATGTTCCGCTCCGGCGTATGCTCAACACAAAAGGAAGTGTACGGGAGAATTTCCAGCCGCTCATACGGAATTTCCCGATGGCAGACCTCGCAGGATCCGTAGGTGTGATCCTCGATTTTATCCAGAGCGCGGTCGATCTCGTCCAAGCGGCTTCTTAAATTCCCGTCGACCGCCAAGTCGCGGCTTCTTTCGAAGGTTTCCGTCCCTACATCGGCAGGGTGGTTATCGTAAGAGGACAGCTCGCCGGTCGAAACGCGCAACGATTCATCCGAGACGGACTCCTCATTTCCTTTATCGAAATGATGCTCCAAGTCCCGTTTTTCCCGGACCAGAATATCTTTCAACGTCTGCAGTTGTTCTTTCGTGAGATGGTTCATGATGTTTCCCTCCTTCTAAAGTATCGCCTGGATTTTCCGCCTATCCTTGCTTTACCCTTTTAGATTGGAGGGTGACGCAAGACCGGCAATACCTTACAATAGAGGTTAGGTTCGGCTATTACATTTGAGGAGAGATAGATGAAGCGATTGTTGTGGATGGGATGCTTAGCCTACCTGCTGATAGGATTGGCTCATGTGGTGGTGGGGTCGATTATGCCCAACCTGCTGGAACATTACGGGAGTTTTGTCAATTTCCTGCCGTCCCTGATGATCGAGAAAACGGGAACGGACAAGGCCACAGCGGCTTTAAGCGTCACGGTATTCTGGATCGCGATGACGGCGGGGCGGTTGTTCGCCGGGGTGATTGCGGAGAAAATATCGTATAGCCGATATGTCATCATGTGCTGCCTCGGTAGTTTCCTGATGATCTCCGTGTTTGCTCTCGTTCATGGCCTCACGGTCTTAATGGTGTTCATTGTGCTTTTGGGACTGTTTATGTCGGGACTCTTTTCCATCGCTCTGGTGTTTGCCAATAAGCTGCTGCCCGGTGCGGAAGAAATGACCCCAAGTCTGCTGATCGCTTCCGGCGGGGTAGGAGGAGCCTTCCTGCCGCTCTGGATGGGGAAAAGCATGGACTGGGGCGGAGCGGGGGCGTCTTCCTGGTCGCTTTCCGCTTTTGTGGCTGCGCTGGTTCTGTTCAGTATCGCGGCGATGGTGGTCAAAAGGATGAGGACCGTTACGGGAAGCGAAGGCTAAACATATTTGGAATCATTATTGAAGGATAGGATAAGGGCTATGCCCGCGAAAGGGAGGACGCAACCATGTGGCTGTACGTGTTGATTATTGTGCTGGTTGCCGCTGCGGCGGCAGGGACGTTAATGATTGGGAATTCCAAAGAAAATCGAACCGGCAATCCCGACTACGATCAACGGACCAAGAAAAATCTCGCGAAGCTCACCTTGATTTATGGCGGCTCCATCTTGGTAATTGCGTTGCTGCTGGCTGTTATACTGGACTTCTAGTCTTGATGGAGAACATGAAAAAAAGAAGAACCCGCCGGAATCCTTCCGGTGGGTTCTTGACATTAAAAAGCCCAATTTCCTTTAGCAAAGATCGGTTCTTCCTTGCCGTCTTCCGTAACGCCGTAAATATCCATTTCGGCGGAGCCAACCATGAAATCCTCATGGGCGAAGCTGGCGTTCAGGCCGCTTTGCGCAAGTTCTTCGCGCGTCATCGATTTTCCCCCATCGAGGTTGAAGGCATAAGCGTTGCCGATTGCCAAATGATTCGATGCATTCTCGTCAAACAGTGTATTGTAGAAAAGGATGCCGGATTGGGAAATCGGCGAACCGTGGGGCACGAGCGCCACTTCCCCTAAATAATGGGAACCTTCATCCAATTCAATCAACTGCTTCAGGTTTGCTTCGCCGACTTCCGCCGAGAAGTCGACGATTCTTCCGTTCTCGAACGTCAGTTTGAAACGGTCGATAATGTTTCCGTTGTAACTGAGCGGCTTCGTGCTTGAGACGGTACCGTTGACGCCGGTTTTGAGCGGTGCGGTGAATACTTCTTCAGTAGGCAGATTGGCCAGGAACGTCTTCCCCTGCGCATTGATGCTTTCCGCGGCGACCCAGAGATGGCCTTTCGGCAGTTCAATCGTCAGATCGGTGCCGGGAGCGATATAATGAAGCTTCTTGTATCTCTTGGCGTTGAGGTAATCGGACTTTTGGGTAAGGCCATCGATATGCTCCCGCCAAGCGGCAATCGGGTCCGGCTGATCCAACCGAACGGTCTTGAAGATCGCTTCCCAAAGCGCGGGAATTTGCTCGTTAGCCGGCAGTTCGGGGAACACCTTTGCCGCCCAGGCTCGGGAAGGAACGGCGACGATCGACCAGCTGAATTTGTCGGACATTTGCAATTCGCGATACTTGCTCATCGCCTTACCGTAGGTTTTATGATGGTTGGTGATCCGCTGCGGATCCACGCCGTTCAGCAAATCGGGATCGGAGGAGATGACGTGCAGGACAGCTGCTCCGTTTTCCACATATTCCAGCATCTCTCCGGCATACCACTTCGGTTCATCCAGGAAAGACTCATTCGCGGCCTTCTCATAACGCAAGCGGGTGACGGTATCGTCGCTCCAGTTCACTTTGACAAACCGGGCTCCGGCTTCATAGGCTTGCTTCACGATGAGGCGGACCAGTTCCGCCGAATCCACCGTGGCGTTAACAATCAAATTTTGGCCCGGCTGAACGTTCGCCCCGATCTTAACGGCGAGTTCGGCGTATTTTTGCAGCTTATTATGAAAATCAGACATGTTCGCTCCTCCATATTCTAAAAAATGGTTGTTCCTACATCATACTACGATTACGGCTGACGTTCCAATTAACCGATGGTTATTTTTCCCTCGGGGTGCTTGTACAGCTCTTTCTCTTTATTGGGGGCCAAAGCGTAGGCCAGTGTAACCGGGCCAACCCGGCCGAGAAACATGACAGCGCACAGGATGGCTTTGCTTAAGTCCGTTAGCCGTGGCGTCAAATCGAGGCTCAGGCCTGCCGTAGCGAACGCCGAGGTCGTTTCGAACAGCAGTGGAAGGAACTCCCGATCCTCAAGAGTCGAGAGCACCATCGCCACGAAGATGACGAGAAACAAGGCCAGCCAGGTCTGCGTGATCGCGCGCATAATGGACACTTTGGACAAACGGCGGCGGAAAAAGACGATGTCCTCCCGTCCCCGGATCATGGAATACATAGCTCCCAGTAGAATGGCGAACACCGTTACTTTTATTCCGCCGCCGGTGGAGCCCGGGGCGGCGCCGATAAACATGAGCAGAATGAACAGGAACTGCGTGGAGTTCTGCATATCCGCCATACTTAAGGTGCTGACGCCCCCCGATCTGGAACTGATGGAATGGAAGAAGGAACTTATGATTTTGTCCCCCCAGCTCAGCGGTTTCAGTGTTGCCGGGTTGCTTGCTTCCAGTGCGAGTATGAGCACGGCTCCGACAACAATGAGAATTCCCGACATTGTCAGCACCACTTTGGTATGTAGGGACAACTTTCTTGTTTTGGGATAATGCAGCAGATCTGAAATCACAATAAACCCGATCCCGCCCAGAATGATCAGGATCATCACCACCACATTGACGAACGGATCGCCGGCATACTCGGCCAATCCGCTGAATTTGCCGTGAATCGATCCGAACAGGTCGAATCCGCCATTGTTAAAGATGGAAATACTATGGAAAATGCCGAAATAAACCGCCTGATGCCAAGGCATGTCCTGCGCCCAGCGCCCAGCGAGCAGCAGGGCGCCCGCCCCCTCGATGACCGCGGCGTAGACGATGACCCGGCGGATCAAGATAAGCAGTCCCTCCATGGAATTATGATTCATAGCTTCCTGGAGGACCAGCCGGTCCCGCAGAGAGATGCGCCGGTTAAAGGCCAGAGCGATCAAGGTACCGATCGCCATGAATCCCAACCCGCCGATTTGGGTAAGGGATAGAATAACAATTTCTCCGAACAGGGAGAAATGCGTTCCCGTATCCACTACGGCCAGCCCGGTCACGCAGGTGGCCGATGTCGCCGTAAACAGCGCGTCGATCACCCGCATAGGCGTTCCGTCGGCGGAAGCGGGAGCAAGCGACAAAAGGAAGGTTCCCAAAATAATGATGATGCCGAATCCAAATGCGAGGAATTTTGCCGGCGTCAGCGCTTGAATCGAGTTTTTCTTGTTGGACAACACTTGTTCACCTCAGACTGGTTCTTGCTATTGACCAAAAAAATGATACGATATTGCAATAGGATAGCTTGATTACAGGGGCAATATCCCCATTATAGGGAAAACGCAAATGAGAAGGAAGCACAAAAGAAATGACGGACTAAAGGAGAGTACTTCCCAATGAAGTTTACGATTATGGATGCCGGCATGCACAAAGACGAAGAGGGAGCATTTGTAGGCAGCACTGTTTTTGAAGTCGAAGGGCATAAAGCCGCTTACGAGATCACTTTTTACAGCAAGAAGGGAAAGGAATGGGATTACAGTCTGAACTACGCCAAGGAATCGGGGATCGAAGCCCAGCTATTAAGCGTCGATGCGAAGCTTGAGGAGGATGACGACTGGTTTGACGAGCTTCTGGAGGCCGCCGAATCCAAGCTGGCCGAGTAGGCCTTCAAGCGCACCGGATACTCTAACGCTCGCCCTAACAAGGAGGGAATGCCCTTGATGGAAAAACCTTTTTACAGAAGGTGCCTGGGAGCGATCATGCTCTTAACCATCATCTATTTGATTCACAAGGTTCATTTTATATTTAATCCGTTGGTTACTTTAGTCCAGATTCTGATCGTGCCTTTAACGATCTCCGGATTTCTGTACTATTTGCTTCGACCGATCGTACAATATCTGGAATCGCGGAAAATGAACCGGATGCTGTCGATTCTGTTCATTTATCTGCTATTTGCCGGTGTTGTGACGATATTTCTTATGGTAGTCTGGCCGCCATTGGAGAAGCAGATCACCGAGTTTATCAACAATGTGCCGAAACTCATCGACGGTTTGCAAAGCCAGATGAACGAAATTCGCAAGAATCGATATTTCTCCATGTTCGATAACCAGGATACCCAACTGATGGACAAAATCACCGAGTATGTCAACAAGGGAATCCAACAGGCCACCGGATACATATCGCATGTGTTTACGTTCCTTAACGACTTCTTTATTGTGGTCGGCACGGTGCCGATTATGCTGTACTACATGCTGAAGGAAGATGACCGGGTCACCCCTTCTCTGGTACGGATGGTGCCTAAACGCTATCGCCACGACGGGGAAACCGTCATCCATGATATCGACACGATGCTGAAAGGATTTATTGCCGGACGTATGATCAGTGCGGTCGTGTTGGCCATTATGTGCTTCATCGGCTTCTGGCTGATTGGACTGCCGTATCCGCTGCTCTTGGCCATTGTCGGCGCGTTGTTCAACTTCATTCCCTACTTCGGATCGCTCCTGGGAGCCATTCCATGCGTAATCGTCGCCTTCACGATTTCGCCCTCCATGGTGCTGTGGACGATCGTTATCGTGGTGATTGCCCAGCAAGTGGAAGGGAATTTGATCTCGCCTTACATCTACGGAAAGACCATAAATATTCATCCGCTAACGACGATTGTCCTGCTTTTGATTGCCGGAGACTTCGGGGGAATCCTGGGGATGATTTTGGCCATACCGGTTTACATGATGGTTAAGATCATCGTTGTGCGCGTATATCAGATCTTTTTGTCGGACAAAGTCGAAGAGTTGAATACCTGATTCAAATGTTTTCCATAGACCTATAAATGGTGATGAAAATCATATCGACGGCCCAGTCCCATGCGAGATGATTAACCTAATGAAAGGGTGATCATAAACTCTCGGGGGATGATAACACATGGCAGTAACCGCCAAAAACGGGAAGTATTTTTATGCTTGGAGCAAGATACTCCCGGATGGATCCTTTTACCTGCCGGATCAAGCCCTGCAGGAATATCACATTCGCATGGATTCAAACGTCATTCTCATGTCGGGTCGAAATACCGCCAAAGGTTTCAGCGTGGTTTGCAAGGAACTGATCGACAATTCACCCCTGGCGAAAATCTTTGCGAGCTTGCCGCAACTGCGGAATTTTTCCATTCCTGAAGGGCGGACGATATGCTTCAAAGAACGGTTATTCTGCTGGACTTATCTGGGTCGTGATCAATATATCCGGCTGCCGCTTGAAACCTGGGACCAATTCGGCGTAACGCCCGGGGAGAAGCTGCTCAGTTTAAGAGCTACGCACTTGGCGTTCAACAATCTGGCGGACGGACCTTACATCGAACTGGCCAAGCAGGTTCGGGGTATGCCCGTTTACGAATGAACAGGGAAATGACATGCCTGAAGAAAGACCTGGCGCTTTCGCATTTTGCGAAGGTGCCTTTTTATATGCTGTTCAATGGAAATCAGCAGGGTTATCGCCACCGGTCATCTGGTTAACCTAACAGAAAAGCTCCGGTTATTCATTTGATACCGGAGCTGACCCTAGCTTTAGTTGTATTTTTCGATCAGACGATCATAAGCTTCCCGCGGCCGGAGCCCCACCAGCTTCTCCACCGGCTCGCCGTTATGGAACAGGATTACGGTCGGCATCGACATAATCCCATACCGGGAGGCGAGTTCAATAGCTTCGTCGCAGTTGACTTTGACCAGGTTGAGACTGCCATTATAGTCTGCGTGGAGCTGTTCCAGGATCGGCCCCAATACTTTGCAGGGCGGGCACCAAGGGGCATCGAAGTCGACCAGCGTAATTCCTTCCGGACGGACTTGCTCCTCAAACTCGGACGGGGTAACAACTCTTTGTATACTCATAAATTCATTCCTCCTTTTAGTTTCGGGTTTTCCTCCAGCAAAAAGGCGATGCGCTCCTGCAGGTTGGATTTGATGGACTGGAGCAAGGTGATTTGGGAGTCAATCTCCTCCAATTTGCTGCGATAAATCGGCAGGATCTGCTCGCAAAAAGCCTCCTTGCTAGTCATAACGCAATTGAGAAAACCGGAGATCTGTTCCGTTGAAAGGCCCAGTTGTAAATAAAACTGAATCGTCCGGACCTGCTCCACAGTCATGGCGGAGTAATCGCGGTATCCGTTATCCAGCCGTTTGGAGGCGATTAACCCTTGTTGTTCGTAGTAACGGAGAGAGCGGATGCTAGCTCCGGTTAGTTTGGATAGTTCGCCAATCTTCACGTTGTATGCTCACCTGCCTTTTTGTTTCGGAGTGGCCCGTAAGGACATTATAAACCCTGACATTAGTGTCAGGGTCAATCTATTTTTCAGCGGCTTAGGTTCCGTGTATAATGTAATGAGCGAGTACTGACATGTAGTTATAGTTGTGCGACTTGCCGGCGATTTGGAGGAGGAACAGAATGGATTCGATGGCTTTGGTTCTGGAAGGTTCCCGTTTACGGATCAGACCGACCCGTGCGGAAGCGGAACTGGATTTTGTCATGACGCTGGAGCATGTCGAGGAGAACCGCAGTTTTATAAGTCTCTGGGAACGACAGCAGCATGAGACGTTCCGAAGCGATCCGGATCATCTGCATATGGTGATTGAGACGCGGGAGACGAACGAACTCGTCGGCTATTTACTATTAAAGGGCGTTATTCTAGCGGAAGGCTGCGTGGATATCACCCGGCTGGTGATCGCCAGCAAGGGCAACGGGTATGGACGGGAAGCGCTTCGGCTGGTAAAAAGATGGGCTTTTGACGAAGCTGGCGCTCACCGGCTTCAACTGGACGTGAAGAGTAAAAATTTGAGGGCGCAGGCCCTGTACGAGTCGGAAGGCTTCGTGCAGGAAGGAGTGCTTCGCGAATGTCTCCGGGACGAAAGCGAAAGCGGGTATGAATCTCTCTATCTGATGTCCATCTTGGAAAAGGAGTACAGGGATGTTTGATCCAACCGTCTTTGATAATTTAAAGGTCGTTCTGGAAGGTTCGGTCTACGATTTGGATATGCGCGGTGAATTGAAAGTGATCGGCCGCAACGACCGGATTGAGTTGACGGCGATGTCTCGTTACTATGCCATTCAGTTCTCGCTGCCGGACAAGCCCGAAGTTTGGGCGGAGTTAAGGCTATGGGCGGATACGGAGGACTTGGCGGGGGAGATCCTGGAGCTTGACACCGTAACCCTCGGTTGCCAAATGCAGCCCGTTTTTTATAAACGCCTCAAGAAACCGGAGGTGGAATGCCCCCAAATTGAAGCGCTGACGACGGAAATCTGGGGAAATCATATCCATCAAATGCAGCGGATTATTACGGTTTACGGCGAAGCGGAGAAAATGCCGCTGGACGAGATTATGATTTATTTCAACCGCAGGTTCGGTGAAGAGGTCCTGGCGGACTTGCCGCAAATGCTGGAGCATATGCTATTGATGTTGGAGAAGCTGTAAGCGGCTTTTTTACATAATGAATACGGTTTACTCATTCTTAGGAGGAGGCGTTCAAATTGAATGCACATGAAATCGATTACCGGATTATGGGCGAGGAAATGCAGTGCGTGGAGATTCAGCTTGATCAAGGCGAGAGTGTAGTCGCTGAAGCGGGCAGCTTCATGATGATGGACCAGGATATCCGGATGGAGACGATTTTCGGGGACGGGAGCAATCAGGGCGGCGGCCTGATGGGCAAGTTAATGGGAGCCGGCAAACGGTTGATTACGGGCGAAGGCCTGTTTATGACCGTCTTCTCGAACGCGGGCCATCATCGACAAAGTGTAACTTTCGCCTCACCTTATCCCGGCAAGATCATCCCGATGGATTTGCAGGTGCTCGGCGGAAAAATTATCTGCCAAAAGGATTCCTTTCTCTGTGCGGCAAAAGGGGTTTCCGTGGGCATCGAGTTTCAGCGCCGTCTGGGTGCGGGCTTTTTTGGCGGAGAAGGGTTTATCATGCAGAAGATCGAAGGGGACGGTCTGGCCTTTGTGCATTCGGGCGGGCTTGTGATTGAGCGCGATCTGGCCCCCGGCGAGATTCTCCGGCTGGATACCGGCTGCCTGGTGGCAATGACCGCTTCGGTGGAATACGACATCGAATTCGTCAAAGGCGTTAAAACCGCCGTTTTCGGAGGCGAAGGCCTGTTCTTTGCTACGCTGCGCGGTCCGGGCAGAGTCTGGGTACAATCCCTGCCGTTCAGCCGGATGGCGGACCGTGTTCTTTCGGCAGCCCGATTCGGCGGCAAGGATGAAGGCGGTCTGCTGGGCGGACTCGGTAACCTGTTCGAGCGTTAAAATCTAAAACTCTGATTAAAATGCCCTGTAATGGGCATTTTTTTTATATCGATAATCGGAAAGCTTTAAAGAGAAGCGTTGACGGGAACGCTTATTGTAACTATAATTGTTACATCTACTGTAACTTACTTTATTTCAATAACTTATTTTAAGAAAGGTTGGTCATGTTTATGGAAGCACAACTTCACCCGGATACGGGACTCGGACCGGTTTCCCTCAAAATCACGAATTTGGAGCAATCGCTGCAATTTTATCGGGAGGCGGTAGGTTTTCACCTTTTGAGCCGGGATGAAGCCTCAGCCACAGCCGTCCTGACGGCGGATGGAAAAAATCCACTGCTGATTCTGGAGGCCGATCCAAATTTCCGCAGGCTGCCGGAGCGATCGGTATCCGGGTTGTATCATTTTGCGGTGCTTGTCCCGGATCGCCGATCTCTGGGATCGGTTCTGCGAAACTTGGCGCGCCATCAGGTTCCGGTCGGCCAAGGCGATCACCTGGTCAGCGAGGCGCTGTATTTGAACGATCCGGACGGGAACGGCATTGAAATTTATTCCGATCGCCCGCGCGAGACCTGGCAAAGAAATGAACGGGGCGAGTATGTCATGACTACGGACCCGGTGGATGTCGACGGGCTGTTATCCGCCTCCGAAGGGGCAATTTGGGAGGGGTTGCCGGACAAAACAAAAATCGGGCACGTTCATTTTCATGTAGGCAACTTGCCAACCGCCAAGCATTTTTACTGCGATATTCTCGGCTTTGAGATTACGGCGCATTATGGCAGCTCCGCATTGTTTGTTTCCGCCGGCGGCTATCATCACCATATCGGCTTGAACCTTTGGGCCGGGGCGGGGGCTCCTGCCGCGCCGGAAGACGCCGTAGGCATCCGTTATTTTACCATCATGGTCCCTAGCACCCAGGAGCTCGACGCGGTGGAGCGGCGTCTGGCCGCCGGGGGGATTTCTCTTGAACGCCTATCCGGAGAAATGGTTATGAAGGACCCGTTCGGGATCGGCATCCGCTTGAAGGTTTCCGATCACGAATAAATCGAAAAAAAATGCGCTTTCCACTTTCTCCGCCGCGTCCTTTCGCCTATAATAAGGAATACGAATTCCGTAGGAAAGGACCGAATGCCATGCAGCTGTTCCCGCAATTGGAGACGGAAAGGTTTGTGTTGCGCAAGCTGACTTCCGAGGATGCCCGCGATTTGTTCCATTATTTTTCCAATGATGAAGTCACTAAATATTACGACTTGGACAGCTTTGTAGAGCTTCGGCAGGCCGAGGATTTGATTCAATCCTGGAACCGCCGTTTCACTGAGAAGAGAGGATTCCGCTGGGCCATTACCGAGAAACCGAACAACAAGGTCATCGGTACGATCGGCTTTCATAATTGGTCCAAAGAGCATTTCAAAGCCGAGATCGGCTATGAGCTGAACCCCACCTATTGGGGTAAGGGCGTGATGACCGAGGTGCTGCAGGAGACCCTGCGTTTCGGCTTCGAGGATCTCTGGCTGAATCGGATCGAGGCCTTTATCGACCCGGATAACATCCGTTCCAGATACCTGTTGGAAAAGACGGGTTTTCATGAAGAAGGCTACTTGAAACAATGCTTTTATGAGAAAAATCAGTTCGCCGACGCTGTCATATTTGCACTTCTTAAGCAGCAATACGAAGCAAATAGGGCTTGAGGTCTGTCCAGCGATAATGCGCCCGGGAAACCGGGCGTTTTAATTTGTCGGCAGCCTGTATACTTTTTTCCTTATTGACACGTTTTATCAGGGGGTGGTTAAATATGGAATGTTGGATTCAGAGAGGAGAAAAAGGATGAAGAAATCGCGAAAAATTGGGAGTTGGAGCCTGATTTTGCTCCTGGCCGGAGGTCTGGTGCTTTCAGGCTGTTCCGGCAATTCCGAAGGAGCGAAAGGCGAAAGAGCACCGGAAACCAAAGCGGTGACTCAAGAAAAACCGGTTACCGCGGATATAGAGAAGTTCACCGAACTTATGCAGCGCCATTTTGACAAGGGGCTGAAATATCGGGGGAAAGATACGGCCGAATATCTTTCCGCCGAGATGCTGACCTATTACGCCGATGCTCCGGAAGGGATGGAAGCGGCCATTTATAAGGTCAATGTTAAAACCGGCACAGTAGTGGACGGGGTTAGCGGGATGCCGCTTTATAATCTGCTTCTTGATGCGGATTCCATTCCTAATTTGAAGGACATGAGCGGCGAAGAAGCTAACCGGACCTTGGAGAACATGATCCTTCCCATATTGAAGGAAAAAGGGTATGAATATAAAGGGAAAATGGCTGAGGTGTTCTCAGGCTTTATAGGGGATGGCTTTATAGAATTGGAAATCCCCGGTGCTGCCGAAGATACGGGAACTACTCTTAAGGTGCAGGTGGAGCCTTATACGAAAGAACTCAAGGCCGCCTCCGAGGCGGTGACAGCGGATGAAGCATGACCGCCGAGGATGAGGGCGGGGATGATTCTTCCGGCGCGGAAGAGCCGCCCATTTGGCAAGCCTAAGTGACTGGAAGGAGCGCGGGTTCCAGCGGGATGCGAAGCAGTCCTTCGATTTGGAAACGGCTTTCTGGGGAAAGGTTCACTTTACATCCGGTTATTAGATGAAGGGGGACGAAAAGAAACCGGTCTTTCTGTTTACGGATGACCAGGAACGGATCGTTTATACTCTGTCTGACTCCACACCGGAAGATTTGCGGTTCCAAGGCATTCTTGCGATCGGCTTCAAAGACATGAATGGGGATGACATGAAGGATATTCTGATTATTAACGAGTACACAGAATTGAACAAAAATAGCGGACCAAAGTCTACGGCTCGAGCGGCCGTTTATTTTTCCCAAGAAAAATCCTACACTGTGCTGCCCTGGTATAATGACGTGCTGAGCGACTCGGTCAAGAACCTGACGATTGCCAATTTGGAGAAAAAAGGAACGGAGATTCTCAAACGGATTCAGTCCTCAAATTATCCACTTATTATATGTACACCTCAGCTTCAGCAATCCGGGGGCTGGGATTACGCGTCTCCTTCGGACTCGGTGATCCTTTTTCTGAATGAAGGAACACTTTTTCGGAAAGTTACATTGCTTATGCTATTGCCGAACGTTTGGGAGAGGCGAGAAGTTCGGGGTTGGCATCCAGGGGTTGGCATCCAGGGGTTGGCATCCAATAGAGAGTTGGCAAGTCAAGTGAAGCAGTATGAACAGCTTGTCAGAGCGATCACGAATGATCTTGCCACCTATTATTATATCGGGACGGGCGGCGGCATGATTCGGAAAATCATTAATGCCGGTACGGAACTGGCAAAAATGGGAAGATGGAGGATGGCAGCACAGACGCCCTTGAATTGTCAACCGAAGATATGAAGGAACTGAAGAAGATCGAGAAGACGCTGCCAAAGAACATGGAGCAATTTATAAAGCTGGCTTCCAAGGATCCGAACGCCGCCGCGCTTATCGACCAAATTAAAGAGAACCTGGATTATGAAAATTAGAGTGAATAAACGAGAGAATCCCGCCTGTGGCGGGATCTTTTTTGTTACTCCACATCCTCATCGGATCTTTTGAAGTGCAGCGGAGGAAGGACGAGCCAACCTTTGTCTTTGTTCAACCGGAGTATGCGAAGGCTGAACGCCGTTTTTGTCGTGTGATACTTCGCAAACAATGCGCCGATGTCTTCGCGAAAGGACATCCCCATCATTTTGCTGCAGGCGGCAAGGCCTAGAACGGAATCGGCCGCGATTTTGGCACCGATCTCCGGATCGGAGAATCGAGCTCCTGGAGGAATGTCTTCCCAGGAGACCGCCGGTCTTTCCGGAAATCCGGGGGCCGGTAAAATCCCATGCTCCGTCAGCAGAGCGTCGCACTCTTTGGATTCAAGCTTGGCTTGATCCAGCAAATCTTTCAGCACTTCTTTCAGATCTTTATCTCCGGCATGATTTAAGTACGCCTGGTAGCATGAAATCGTACCTTTAGCCATCATAGAGGTTTCCCAAATACCGATAACCTCGCCGTAGTGCATCGGTTGATCTTTGGGATTCCCGCTCAAAATACCCATATTAAGTGTCTCCTTTATTCTTGTTGGATTACCATACGAGTTTATTATTTACCGAGGGGACATATTTGATGCTTAAGTATTTATCGTGCCATGGATCGGGTAAGGGCGGATGTCGTAAAGTGAGAGCTCAGCCGTATCGAGCATACATTTAACAAACTTGTGGATTAATTTACATTTGGCTTTCCTCCAACCTACGTGTTATATTATAAATCCAGTCAGGAATTGACCGGGGAATAAGGCGATGGAAGAAATTACACCTTGTTATTTGATCCTGAGCGTGTTATATTATTATTCCTGCCGCTTCGACGGCATGGTGGCAAGCGAAATGGTAAGAATTAGTTCTTGCAATCTAGCTTGCTGATATGATAAGATATAAAAGTTGCCGCTGATGAGGCGATGACGAAAGAAACGAAGTTGATCTTTGAAAACTGAACAACGAGTGAGTATTAAAATGAGAATTAGTTTTCTCGTCAGATTCAAAATGAGCTATCAGCTTATTCAATAAGTTTCAACTTTATTGGAGAGTTTGATCCTGGCTCAGGACGAACGCTGGCGGCGTGCCTAATACATGCAAGTCGAGCGGACTAATGGATTCCTTCGGGAGTCCATTGGTTAGCGGCGGACGGGTGAGTAACACGTAGGCAACCTGCCCGTAAGACTGGGATAACTACCGGAAACGGTAGCTAATACCGGATAATTTATCTTGCCGCATGGTGGGATAATGAAAGGCGGAGCAATCTGTCACTTACGGATGGGCCTGCGGCGCATTAGCTAGTTGGTGGGGTAACGGCTCACCAAGGCGACGATGCGTAGCCGACCTGAGAGGGTGAACGG